>DATKUK010000053.1:0-47572 GCA_035530655.1 Phycisphaerae bacterium | reverse complement strand
ATCACGCCCGAGCCGGTCTCGCTGGCCCTGTTGGCGATGGGTGGCTTGGTCGCCCTTCGTCGTCGGCGCTAGCCGTACGGCACGCAAGTGAATCGGCCCCAGGCCACGCCGACCCAGGCTAGGTGCGGACCATAGGTGCCGGTGTCCGAGAATTCGAAGGTCCTGTCCGGTCGCTCTTACTGCGGCCGGGCCCTGCCTGCTTATGCGCCAGCGTCGTATGGGAGCGTCGCAGTTGGCTACGGGTATCGAGGGGCAGGCAGAGACGAACGACCAAAAGAGGCAGTCTGTTCGGCCCAAACTCCGCGGGTTCCCGCTGCGCTCCAGGACGTCTGGCGTGCTCTCGGGCCGAACAGCGGCTTGTCCGTCTTGCGACACGCGCGCAGCGTGCTACGTACTCCAATCTTGACGCGGGCCTCGACTGAGGGTAACCGGGGTGTCTTGTTGCCAGCAGCCTAGGGGCATGCGTGGTACGGATCCTTTCCTGGAGGAGGTGCTGTGATGTCTGCCGTTGTCGCTCGATGGACTATGCTTCTTGCCGCTCTTGGCTTGGCGGGGTGTGCTGCAATCAGCCCGGGGCCGGATATCCAACTGGCGCAGCTTGCTGCCGACCGCATCGTCGGGGGCGAGTTGTCGGATGCCCAGACCGTGGACGGCGTGGCATGTCGTCTCGTCCGCAAGGGCGCGCCGGCGGCCATCGGTGTAGACGGCTGGTGGGGCTGGTCACCACAGCCCGGGCAAGGGCAGATGTATCAGGTGAACGTCCGCTACAAGGATACGGTGGACGAGCCGGCTCGCTTCCTGGCGTTTGCCGGGCTGGATCGCTACGACGGCCTGACCGAGCTGCACCGCTTCGGCGGCTTGGCCGACGGGCAGTGGAAAACGGCTCGCATACCCTTGCCGTGGGACATGGTCATGCTCGTCCCGCACACCAGGCAGACGCGGCTGGCGATCCAGTCGCCCGGGGGCGACCTGCCGGTGGCCTCGATTGCCGTCGGACCGCTCGATTCCGATTCGGAAAAGCGCTATAACGAGCAGACCCGCCAGTGGGTCGCCCGCGTACAGGTCAAGCGACCGGACCCGATCGGCCAGATTGCTGACCCGCAAGAGTCGCAGTTGGCGCCCGAGCTGGCCGCTCAGCCGATTGTGCCGTACGTGCGATCCTACATGAGTGTAATCTACCGCAACTCGGCGCCGCAGGCGGACGAGGTGGCCAGACCTTTGTCGGTTCGCATGGCGACGAACGAGTACGAGCCGGCCGCCTTCGCCGTCTACGCACCGAGTCAAAAGCTGACGAACGTCGTGTTCGAGGTAGGCCCGCTGACAGGACCTGACGGGGCTCTGGTCGTCGACGTCGAGCGGCGCACGGCCGAGTACTGCCTGGTCCAGCATCAGGACCGCCGGGCCCGCAGAACGACGCTGGCCATGTTTCCACAACGCCTGTGGCCAGCCTACCCGGTCGACGTGGCCGCCGGTGAGTCGCACTGGTTCTGGATCACCTTGAAGACCGATCCGGGCAAGTCGAAGCCCGGCTTCTACCAGGGCGAGGTGACGATCCGCGCCGATCAAGGCCAGGCCAAGCTGCCGCTGAGTGTCAAAGTGCTGCCCATACGCCTGCAAACGATGGACGAGGCGGGGCTCCTGATGGGTGGGTGTCATCCGGCGCTGGTTCCCGCGCATGAGATAGACGTGCTGCGCGAGCACAACTTCAACATGTACAACATCTGGTGGTCCATATCGCCCGAAATGAAGATCGAGAACGGCAAGATGGACCTCGATTTCGCCCGTCTGGATCACTGGATGAAGACAGCCGCCAGGCACGGGCTTAAAGCGATGGTGTGGTTCCTCGGCGGCAATCCATACGGCTACCCGCGGACGCTCAGCATCGAGCGCGAGATCTACATCGCCCTCCAGGGCGACAAGAAGCCACGCAACGAGCTGGCTGACGACTTCATCAAGACCGCAGCCAGTGAGGGCAACCGGGGCAAGACGCTGGCCGAGGTCGAGCCCTACTACCGGCAGTGGGTATCGCGCGTGTGGAAGTACGCCCGTCAGAACGGCTGGCCCGAGTTGATCATGACGCCGTTCGACGAGCCGGCCAAGTGGGTGCAGGGCCCCTATCGCAAGCCGGGCGAGAATCACCCGGATGTGATTGGCGCCGGCCCATGGATCAAGGATCACTTCAAGTATGCCTGCCGGATTCTGCACGAGTCGGCGCCGGGCATCCGCGTGTACGGCTCGATCCACCACAACCACGTTCCCGGCCCCGACGGCGCGCCGCCGCGGTCGGAGTTCCCGGCGACCCATGAAGGTGAGATCTTCCTGGAAGACGTTGATGTCTTCTGCACCAACGCCATCCACGAAGACCCCAACCTGGGCAACAAGGTGCGGGCAGTCGACAAGGATTTCTGGCAGTACAGCGGTGGGGGCTCGGCCGGCGAACCCGACCGCGGACGTTTTGCATTCGGATTCTTCTTCGCTGCGTTCAACTCGCGTGGCTCGCTGCTGTGGGCCTACGACTGGGGTCCGGGGTTCGACACCACGCAAGGTGCAAACTGGATGATCGCGTGGCGGACGCCGTTCGACGTGATTCCCTCAGCTTACTTCGAGGCGGTGCGCGAGGCGTGGGACGATCGCCGCTACGTCGAAACGCTCAAGCATGTCGCCAAGAGCAAGGGCGCGGATATTTCGGACTTTATCGACGAGCTTTCAGCCGATGCCATCGAACTCCGCGGCCCGGGCGGGCACGACACGGTGTACGACTTCTACGCCCAGCCCAAGGACCTGGGCGCCATAGACCAGATGCGCGAGCGGGTGATCGCCAGGATTCTCGAACTGACCAGGTAAGCTGTCGCGCGGGCACATTGCTCGGTCACGACAGCTTTGCCGGTTGCGCGCGAGCCGCGCTTAAGCGAAGGCCGGCTTGCGCCTCAGTGCGCGCCGTGCGTCGGCGATCTGGCCAACGTGGAACGTCTGGTGGTTCAACAGCGTCGCCAGACATCGGCCGACGGTGCCGAACAGCTCCTGATTGGGTGAGGTCGCCGAGGGCTTGTCCAGGTTGGTGTCGTCGAGCCGGGCCAGCAGATCGAGTGTCTGAGTTCGCACCGTCTCGAAGGCCTCGAGCAGTTCCGCCTTGGAGGGGTACCTGGATGCGTCGGATACGGGCTGGCTGCCCATGCCGAACAGCGTGCCCCACCCCGCGGGCAGTCCGGGCTCTTCGCCCTTGATCATGCCGCTGACGATTGACGCCTCGGAAACCGTCAGGTGCCCGATCACCCACAGCGGGTGATTCCCTCCCCTGGCTGTGGGCGCAGCCACCAGGTCACCTTTCTCCAGATCGGCCAGCAGCCCGCCCATCCACGCCTTGCCGCCCGTCAACGCCGCGGCCACAAACTCGGTCGCTTTCATCGTATGTTCTCCCAAAAACGGTCGATTTGCCTGACTTGGATGATTGTATACCCAGCCCGTGCCCTGCCGTACAGACCGCCGTACGGGCGCAACAGGAAGGGGTCCAGAGGGGCAAAACTCAACCCGATCCGGACCCCTTTTGTCGTCAGACAGCGAATGGGCCGGTTACGGCTTGAGCGGCTGTCGCTTGCCCATGTTGTCCTTCACCACGATGTAGTCGGCCGTGGTCACCCGGCCGTTGCCGTTGAGGTCGTAGCGGGCGTCGGTGTACACGCCCATGTGATCCTTGACCGTTACGTAATCCGCCGTCGTCACTCGGGCGTTGCCGTTGGCGTCGCCCTGAAGCGTGCACACGTCCAGTGTGAACCAGTCGACGTCCAGCTCCGCAGGCGTGATTTGGTACCACGTCAGGTCGGTGAGCATCGGCCCTTGCTCCACGGCCTTGAGGGTCACCCCGTCCGGCTCGATGGAGTAGGTAAACGCGGCGCCTTCCTCAAAGCCGCCTCCGAAGATGCTGATCGGCTGACCGGCCGGCATGGTGATCGGCCCGTCAAACGTCAGCAATATGACGTTGTTCTGCGTCTTGGGCAGCGTGCCGTCGGCCGTCGGCTCGCTGGAGAACAACTGCGCCGCGCCCGCGTCGATCACCTTGGCCTTGACCTCCTTGATCTTCTGCACCGTCAGCCAGCAATACAGCAGGTAGCCCGAATTACTAAGAGCTTCGCCGTTGTTCGCATACGGGTTGCTGGTCGGCGTGAATCCATCATAACTGGCGCTGGGATGGACGCCGTCGCCGCTGATCAACGTGCCGTCCCAAGTCGTACCGGGTCGGCGACGCAAGACCTCCTCGCAGAAGTCGATCAACGGCCACTTGCGCCTTTCGGCCAGGCTGTAGATCGCCGCGTTGTAGTTGTTCACGTCGGTCATGTCGCTCCGCTTGGGCGGAAGCGCGATCAGGATCGGAATGATGTTGTTGGCCAGCAGCTTGTCGGCGATCGCCTCGAGGTTCGTCTCCACCTCCGAGATCGGGCGGTTCCCGCTGGCGTCGTTGGTGCCCAGCAGAATGGTGGCGATCTCGGCGTCGCGATACTGCTTGCCGTCGGGGTTGGTGAAGCCTGCAGTGTACATCTCGTCCATGCTGGGCAGGTCGGCCCCGCCGGTCAGGTACTGCCCCGTGGTGATGCCGCTCTCGGCTGTATAGCTGCGCCCGCCGGGCATGTCGACGTACGCCAGATACCAGCCATCGACGCTGACATTTCCCGTGCCGCCCGCACCGGCGTGCGTCCAGTTGCAGATGGCGATATCGTCGGCCGTCTTGCCGGCGCCGTAGCGAGCCCACTGACCGGAGGGATTGGCGTAGGTGATCGAGTCACCCAGTCGCACCAGGAACCCGTCCGAGCCAATGCCGCCCGCCACCCAGGCCGCGTGGATCGCCTTGCAGTTGGTCACCCAGCCGTCCGGGCCGGTCTCCCATCCATCGTCGTAGCTGTTGGCCTTGTCGATGTCGGCGTCCTGATCCTGCACGTACAGGGTGACGGGCAGGGTCTGAGGTGAATTCGACGCGTTCGGGTCGGTGACCGCAACGCTGCTGGAGTACACGCCCAGCGACAGGCCGGTCGCGTCGACATGCACGTCGAAGCTGTCGCCGTCGCTGCCGCTGCCGTTTGTAACAGAGAGCCACGCAGCGTTCGGGTCGGGCGTCGCCGTCCAGGCCAACGTGCCGAACGAGACGTTGTTTACGGTCACCGCCTGAGACGGTGGGATCGGATCGCTGGCGGGAGCCTGAATTGCCAGCGCATCCGGTACGAGTTCGATCTGAGGTGACTGCGTTGCGAACACCGACACGTCAACCCATACGTCGACGGGGCTGTTGCTCGCCGCCGCGTCGGAGACCTCGATCTTGCCCGCATAATCGCCCGGGGTGAGCGTGGACACGTCGAGCGTAATCTGGAACGAATCGCCGTCGCTGCCGGACGCGTTGGTCAGGCTTATCCACGTCTGGTCGGGTGCCTCGGCGGCCGTCCACGACAGGGCGCCCGTGCCGGGGTTGGTCACGGTAACCGTCTGCGGCGCCGAGACCGGATCGTCCAGCGACATCATCAGATCGAACGAATTCGGCGAGGCGTAGATCCACGGCGCCGTTTGTGGAGGCTGGCTGATTCTCACGCGAATGTCGGCGGCGCCGCCCCACTGGGCCGCGCCGAAGACTTCCACCCACGCGTCACCCACGCCACCGGCAAACAGCAGCAGAGCATTGCTGTTGATGTAATGCTCGATCAGCTCTTCGCGACAGTCCATGACGACGTTGTAGCAACCAACGATGTCAGTCCACCAGTAGTACGACCAGGACGGATACTCCACCTGGGACGCGCGGCGGGTCACGCCGGCCAATACGGCGTCGTGGAAGGACGGGCCATTCCAACCGCGGTCGTAGACGGTGCCCTGGTCGTCCGACCATCGGCCGCCCTGGCTATTGGTGTTCCAGTTGGCGGCGTCACCGAAGACCGGGTGACTGCTCTGCCCGTCGGGCTGGTACGCGAATATCCCGTTGCTCGACCCGACGTCCGCCGAGCCGACAATCGGGCTGAACCCCGCCGGGGGCTCCGTTGGAATCCAGTCCAGTTGCGTGACGATGATGTGGGCGTCCCAGCCGCCGTAGCTGGCCAAACTGTTGTCGATCGCCGTCTGCAACGCGGCCTTGTCGAACACCGCAGCTGCCACCCCTTCCGATGCCTCCCCCCAGCCCATGAGGGTGGGCTGGTTCCGGGCGTTGGCGCCGCTCCACCCAAGACACCAAGTGATGCTGACATTGGGATCCTGTGGATCAGGTCCTGTCGGCAGGTGCTGCACAATGGTCTGAGCTGACGCCGGCATCGTGATTGCCAGCAGCAAACCGATCGCTACGAGATGTCTCATAGCTACTCCTCCTTCAATATGAGGGGAAAAGGCAGTATTTCCCAACCAGATTCTGGACGAGAAAAGACGACATTTTGAGCCGCTTCCTTCCCGCGGTACCCTCGCCATCCCCGACGGGCCGGGTGCCGCATGGACACTTGTAACCTTATGCTACTTCATCGCCTACGGAACTGTCAAGAAGAGCGACAGGTCGCTTGTGAGTGTCGGCCCGGTCGCCCGGCGCCCGCGGACGGAAGGAGTTCTAGGACGGTCGGGTCGCGTGCATACGGGTTGCGGCGCGGGCCGCTATGGCTGGCTTGTGAGGGCGGGGGGGACCGCGCCGATGTAACGCCCCGACCCACCCTCGCCGGCTGATACGACCAGAGGCGAGCGGGGTAGCGGGCGGTAACCGGTCGCCAGGTGCTGCCGCAGTTGCGCCACGCTGATTTGCCCGTCGAGCAACTGTCGTTCGAAGGCCTCGGGCCAACCTTCCGCCGGCCCGGCCAACCCGAGCCGCGTGATGCCTGGCAGGATTGGCTGGGTGGTCGGCAGCGTCAAACCATTGGCTGCTGCCTGGGCGACGTCGCACAGCACGTTCTCGGACCATTCGGCGATGGGTGGCGGCGAGCCGGGGTCGACCGCGACAGCCGGGCCTGCCAGTCGCATGAACACGTTGTTGCGGATCACGGCGGCTACCGGCTCGCGCGCCAGCATGTTCAGGTGTAGTCCGCGGACAGCTTGGCCCGATCCGTCGAACGTGTTTTGCCGTATCTGCACGTTGCGAGCGCCGATCGACGTCGCGAGCATGGCGTAGGCCGGGCCGAGCAGCAGGTTTCGCTCGAACACCGCGTCGGGCGGCAGGTTGGCCACGAGCTGGTGCGTCATCGCCGATGGGACGAGCTTGCTCTTCAGCCCAGGCACTCCAACCAGCACGTTATCGTGGAAGTGCCTGCTCGCCATTTCCACCACGAAGCTTCCCCCCACCAGGATGTTGCCGGCGATGTCGGCTTCGGGCTCGTAGCAGCTCAGCACAAAACGCCCGTCGTCGGTATCCGTTGTGTTGTGTACGAAATTGTCGCGGATGATCACCGGCGCCTGGTCGTGCGTGGGCACCCCGATAGCCGCACGGGGTCCGACGATGATGTTGCCTTCCACCGTCAGGTTCTGACCGGATAGCGCCAACGCGGCGTCGATCCGATTCGAGCGGATGGTCTTGGCGGCCGATCCGCTGCCCAGACAGCGCACGGCGGTGCGGCCGATGGTTGTCTCCAGACGACAGTCCTCGATCGTCAAAGCCGCCTGACCGCGAAGCCGGGCCTGTAGCGCCCCGCACCTATCGAAACGGCACTGCCCGATGCGCACGTGCGCCTCGCCAGGCCCGCACAGGACGTCCACCGCCGGCTCGTCCTGGGTGCCCATTCGCGTGAGCAGCGCCCATCGTGCGGTCAGCGGCGCTGGGTCCTTGCCGGCTACCACCAGACCGCCGGGCGGTGCGTCGGGTGCTGTCTGCACGGTGATGGGGGATTGCTGTGTCCCAGCCAGGGCCAAACGGCCGTCGGCGCCGGGTCGGCCGACGCGCAAAGTGATCTGCCGACCCTTGGGATCGGGTGCGAAGAGAATTGCGGTGCCCGGCTGCACCGTGACGGTGGCCTCAATTGTTACATCGTCTGTGATGACGACCGAGCCGCTCCAGGTCTGGTCGTCCACCACCGGGCCGGAAAGCGTAGTGCCCGCCGCCACATCCGTCGCGGCACAGCAACCCAAACCAATCGCCGCTACGACCGGCAGCAGTCTGCACATGGCCAACTCGTCCGCGTCAGGAGCGCAGGGGCAAATCGTTCTGAGCCAGGAATTGCGTAAACGCCTGTTCGAAGTGGCGACGATCCTGGTCGGTCAAGGTGCGCTGTCCGTGGCCGATCCAGGCTCGCAGCGTCAGGCTTCGCTTGCCCTGCGGCAGGGCTGAGCCCTGGTAACTGTCCAGAAACGTCACGCGCCGCAGCAGCGGGTGCTCGAACGTTTCCAACAGTTGCCGAATCTGCGCGAAACTTCGTTCCGTTGCGCCAAGCACGCTGAAGTCGAGCTGCACCTGAGGGTAAGCGGGCACGGGACGAAGCTTCACCTCGACGGCAGGAAGGTCGAGCAGCCCGTCCAAACGCAGTTCGGCCAGCGCGATCGACCAGCGCCCCAGATGCTCGTGAATGCGGGCTTTGAGCGCTTCGGGCACCGCGGTCACGCGACCGACGCAGCGCTGCGACACCATCACGACCGCCCTTTTGTGCGGATGTTCCCACACGAAGCGAGGTCCGTCGTCCGGCAGGGCGAACTCGACCGGTCGATTCAGCGCGTGACGCGCCCAATTCTCGATTGCCTGCCGCACGCGATCGACGCAACGATCCTCGGTCTTTCTGCCGCCTCGCAACACGCAGGCCAGACCCAGGTGCCTGAACTCGGTCTCTTGCTTACAGCCTTCGATGCCTTTCGGCAGGAACACGCTGCCGAGCTCGAGCAGGCTGAAGTCGTCGAGGTAATGTCGGTTCCGCTCGACGGCCGCCAGCAACCCGGGCAGCAGCGTCCGGCGAAGCTTGTCCGTTCCTGCGGCGGGGGGGTTCCTCACGCCGATGCGCTGCCCCGGATCGCAGCCCAGCGCTGCCAGCCACGACTCGTCGTCCCACAGGAACGTCTGAATCTCGGCAAAGCCCTCCGACCGGCAGAGCACCTCCAGGCTTCGCCGCTCGATCCGATGCAGTGCGTTGGGCTCGAATCGCCGCAGGCGCACCGCCGGCAGTTGGGGTTCGATATTTTCGTAACCGACAAAGCGAGCGACCTCCTCAATGACGTCGGCCTCGATCGTCACGTCGCGCGTCGCGCGGAAGCTGGGGACCTGCACGCGAAGCTTGCCCTCGCCCGCCCGCGCCACCTCGAACGCCAACGCCTGCAGGATTTGCTCGACACGCGAAGCCTCGACATCGCGGCCCATGAGCCGATTCACGAACCCCAGGTCGACGTCGATGCTCACCGGGGGCAGCGGCTTGGGATAGGCGTCGCTGAGGCGGCTGGCCAGCTTGAGATCGGGCAGCTCCTGCTCGGCGAGCTTCACGAATCGCGCGATGCTGAGAACCGTGTTGTTCGGGTCGAGGGCCTTTTCGAAGCGGGCGCTGGCCTCGGTGCGATGACCGAGGGCGGCGGCGCATCGCCGGATGGTCGGTGCGTCGAAGTTGGCCGACTCCAGCAGCACGCGCGTGGTCCGGGCGGTCACCTCACTGTCGGCTCCGCCCATAATGCCTGCCAGCGCGACGTTGCGCCGCCCGGACTGGATCATCAACGCCCCGGCGGGCATCACGCGATCGACGCCGTCCAGCGTCGTGAAACGATCGCCCGGATGGGTCACCGCCACCTCGATGCACGCCACCTTCTCGCCGTCGAACGCGTGCATGGGCTGACCGATCTCGGCCATGATGTAGTTGGTCAAATCCACGATCAGATCGATCGGGCGGATCCCCACGTGGCTCAGTCGCGCCTGCATGAGCAGCGGCGAGGGCTGTGGGGCCAACCCGTCCATCATCAAGCCCGTATAGCGAGGGCACTTGTCCGCATCGTCGATCACGATGGGAATCTCGGGCAGCGACGCGTCCTGCAACCGCTCGATTGGCGAGATGAATTCTGTATACGGCTTGAGCGTTGCGCCGGCGAACGCGGCTATCTCTCGGGCCAGCCCGTAGTGACCCCACAAATCGGGCCGATGCGTGATCGTCTTGTTGTCGATCTCGACGATCCAGTCGTCGAGCTGCCCGACGTTAATCGGGCCGCCGGCGGGCGTCGACGGCGGAAGGAAGATCGCATGGTGGGCGGCCTGCTCGATGCCCACCGCCTCGCCGGGCACGATCATGCCCTCGCTCTGCCGACCGGCCACTTCGGTGCGACCTACCTTGCCGATCTGCGGCAGTGTTGCCCCAGGCGGGGCGTAGATCAGCTTCTTGCCCACCGCCAGATCCGGCGCCGCGGAGATCGTCGTCAGCCTCTTGGCCCCCGCGTCCAGCTCGACGCAGCACAGATCGCGCGTGCCGGCGATCGGCTCGCAGGTCAGCACCTCGGCGACCACCAGCCCGTCGGCGTCAACGCGAACCCGCTCGACGCCCTCCACCTCGCAGGTCACCATGGTGAGCCGCTCGGCCAGGCGGTGCGGGTCCAACTCGTCCGGCAGATCGACGAAGTCACGCAGCCAGTTGAGAGACAGCAGCATGCGTCCGTATCAACCTTTCTGGCGGTCGTCCGGTGAGACCACGGGCGGCCCGTATAGAAGCTCCGGGCGCAGGAGTCCGCGAAGATCCGGCGAGGTGAGTGTGCGAATATCGCTGATGCCATACTTCATCATCGCCAGACGCGTAAGACCCAGCCCGAACGCAAAGCCCGTGTACTCGCGGGGATCGACGTTGCCGGCGCGCAGCACGTTCGGATGCACCATGCCGCACGGCAACATTTCGATCCACCCGGTGTTCTTGCAGGTTCGACAGCCTTTCCCGCCACAGATCTGGCAGGCCATATCCAGCTCGAAACCAGGCTCGACGAACGGGAAGTAGCCCGGGCGAAGCCGTACGGGCAGGTCGCGGCCGATCACCTCGCGAAGCAGCAGCTTCATCGTCGCAATCAAATTTGCGATCGAGATGTCGTAGTCGACCACCAGCCCCTCGAGCTGATGGAACGTGTTGCTGTGCGAGGCGTCCACCGTCTCGCTGCGGAAGCAGCGGCCCGGCACGACGACGCGCAGCGGCGGGCCGAACTTTTCCATCGCTCGAACCTGCACGGCTGACGTCTGCGTCCGCAGTAGCATCCCGTTGCTCAGCCAGAACGTATCCTGGATGTCCCGCGCCGGGTGCGTGGCCGGCGTGTTCAGCGCGTCGAAGTTGTAGTACTCGCTGTCCATCTCCGGGCCGGCTTCGACCGTAAAGCCCAGCCGGGTGAACACGTCCTCGATCTCCCACTGCACGGCGGTAACGGGGTGAACGCTTCCGATCTGGCCACGTTGAGCGGGCGTGGTCGGGTCGTAGGCAGCCGTTTCCTGCTGCCGGCGACGGTCAACCGCCGACTGGAGCGCCTGCCGGCGCGCGGCGAAAAGCTCGGTCAGCTCCTGCTTGAGTTGATTGGCGACCTTGCCGACCTCGACCCGCTGTGAAGGATCGAGCGTCCCCAGCGCGCGCAGGAGTTGTGTGAGCGAGCCCTTTCGGCCGAGCACAGCCGACTGGGCCTGGGCGAGCTGTTGCGGGTCGTCGGCCCGCTCGACGGCCTGACGGGCCTGCTGACCGATCTGCTCGAGTTGCTCAAACAGCGACAACGATCCACCTCCAGGCCGGTATCGATCTGAAAGCCCGGCCGGCCAAACGAATAACACAGAGTAGGGCGCGGCTACATCGATTGCAAGGTTAGCCCGACGTGCCTCGAACGTGCGACATGATCTCGGCAAAGGCTTGCGCATATTGCGCCATCACGGCTTTGGCATCGTGATCGCTGCCGGGATTGTGGATCACCTCGACCGAAAAGAAACCCTCAAAGCCTGCTCGCTCGAGCAGGCCCAGCGGCGTGGCGTGGTCGAATACACCTTCGCCAAGATCGCAGATCTCGGTGCGACGGTTGTTCTCGACGTAGCGGGCGTCATGGGCGTGGATGTGGCGCGTCAGGTGACCGATGTGGCCGAACGTGTACTCCACCTTCTCGCAGAACCGCTGAGGGTGCATGAAATCCCACAGCACGCCCATGTTGGGATGGCGAACCTGCTCGACCACGGCGGCCACGTGGGACGAGTTGCACCATCGGTCGTGCGTCTCCATCAGCACGATGACGTCTCGGTCAGCTGCGTGGTCGGTCACCTGCCGGTACCCGGCGGCTACGTAGTCGACGACGGCCTTCATCTCCACGCCTTCCAGCACTTCGCGCCCGAACGTTCGGACGTAGCGACAGCCCAGATCGCCTGCCAGATCGATGTAATCGTGGAGCAGGCGGATCTGCTCGTCGCGCGCAGCCGAGTCGACGACCCCCATACCCACGCCGGTAGCCACGCACGCGATGACCAGCCCTTCGTCCTTGAATCGTGCCTTCAACTCGGTGCGCTGTCGCGCGGACATGGTCAACTCAATGCCCTGACGGTGTTCCCACTCGACGCGGGGTTCGAGACTCTTGTACCCGTGTTTTTTCATCGCGCCGATGGTCTGATCCACTGTCATGTCCGGGCACACGCTGGTCATCACACACAGGTCAATCATGTGTTCCGTCCTGGCTTGGCTCTTGGGTAACCGATACCGCCGTCTGCGTCCCGACGGTGATCAACATACCCGCCGAAGCGAGCACGCGGCGACTATAGAACGCCGGTGCGGAAGGGTCAATGAAACGACAACTTCACAATTTGGAAAGTCGCTTTATGCGGCGCCGGCCGGATCCTCAGACGCCGCCGTTGGCCGGCCGCCGCTCGCCCTGCCGAGCGCGAGGCGCAGCGAGTTGCCCACGACCGTTAGAGAGCTAAGCATCATGGCCCCAGCCGCCAGCCAGGCGGGTACCCATCCGACCGCCGCTGCCGGCAGCGCCGCCAGGTTGTAGAAGAACGCCCAGAATAGGTTCTGCTTGATGATCCGGACGCTACGGCGGGCCAGGCGAATCGCCTCAGCCAGGCAGGCGGGGTTGTCACCCACCAGGGTGATGTCGGCTGCGTGACGGGCTACATCCGTGCCGGCCGCGAACGCCACCCCCGCGTCGGCCGCCGCCAACGCCGGCGCGTCGTTCACGCCATCACCTACCATCACCACCCGCCGCCCCCGGGCCTGGAGTTTCCTCACCTGGTCGATCTTCCCTTCGGGGGTCACCTGGGCGTGCACGGTAGACACACCCATCTGGGCGGCCACCGCTGCCGCACTGGCGGGCTGATCGCCGGTGATCAACTCCACCGCAATGCCCAAGCCGGCCAGCTCCTGGACAGCGTCGGCCATGCCGGGACGGATGGTATCAGTGAGTCCGATAACTCCCAGAGGCTCACCGTCGGCCGCCACCGCCACCACCGTCTGGCCACTTGCGCTGCGAGCAGCGGCCAGCTCGGTCAGGCGGTCGGTGTCGACCTGTTTCTTCTGCAGCAATTGGAGGCTGCCGACAACGACGGCCTTGCCGTCGATGGTGCCCTCGGCCCCGAGACCGGGGTGGCTGACGTACTTGGCGGGCTCGGACAGAACGAGACTCCACTGGCGTGCCTTGGTCACAACTGCTTTAGCCAGAGGATGTTGCGAGAGTTGCTCGACGGATGCGGCCAGTTGGAGCATCTGCTTGGCGTCCATCTCGGAGTGCTCGGCTTCATTGAGGACCACATCGGACACCGTGACGTGACCGGTGGTGGCTGTGCCGGTCTTATCCAGTAGCAGCACGTCGGCCTGACCGGCCGCCTCCAATGCGGCGGCGTCGCGAACGAGAATGCCGTGCAGGGCTGCCTGCCCGGTCGCCACCAGCACTGCCACGGGGGTGGCCAACCCCAATGCGCAGGGGCAGGCGATCACGAGGACGGCTATGCATCGGCTGATAGCCACCCCCAACGTCGCGCCCGGCCACAGCAGCCACGCCACCAGCGTGGCCGCCGCCAGGAGCACCACGATCGGGACGAAAACGGCGGCTACCCGGTCGGCCAGACGCTGCATTCGCGTCTGCCCGGTTTGGGCTTGCTCGACCAGGCGGACGATTTGCGCCAGGGCGGTGTCGGCGCCCACCGCGGTGGCCTCGATGGTGATCACGCCGTCGACGACGATACAGCCGGCGGCCACCTTCTGGTCCACGCCGCGATGCACCGGCACGGGCTCGCCTGTCATCATCGATTCGTCGACCGCCGCCTCGCCCGAGACCACCCGCCCGTCGACGGAAATTACCTGATCGCTCGCCACACGGACCTTCTCGCCTAACTGGACTTGGTCGACGGGGAGTTCGATCGCCTCTCCGTTGCGGATGACGGTGGCGGTAACAGGCGCCCGACTGGCCAGGGCGGCGACAGCTTGGCTGGATCGGCCTCGGGCGCGGGCCTCGAGCCATCGGCCCAGCAGGACCAGCGTGGCGATCATGGAGGCGGGCATGAAATGGGCCAGTTCGCCGCTGCGCGCCCAGCCAATGGCCACCGTCGAGACGAGGCTGCTGACCGACGCCACCGTGATCCCCAGGGCAATCAGCACGTCCATGGTGGGGCTGCGGTGCGCCGCGGCGCGGGCGCCGCTAATCAGGATCGGCTTGGCAGCCGTACCCAAAAGCAGGGCCAGCAGGACCATTTGCACCGCCCGCCAAAACAATGTTGAGCCGATTCCCGCCTCGATCAGTCGACCGGCGAAGTGGTCCAGAGCGATGATGGGCACCGTCCATGCCAACGCCCGCAGGAAGAGCTTGCGGCTTTGGGTGGCCTCCTGGTCCGATCGGGCCTGCACCGACGCTGCGGCCGGCGTCTGGTCGGCGGGTTTGGCGTCGTAGCCGGCGGCCCGGACAGCTTCGACGAGCGCGTCGGTCGGCACGGCCCGGTCGGTGAGCCGCACGCGGGCCGTCGCGGTGGCCAGGTTGACGGTGGCATCGCCGACACCCGGCACACCGCAGATCGCCTGCCGCACGCGGGCGGCGCAGCCGGCGCAGGTCATCCCTTCCACGCGGAGGGTCAGTTCACAGTCGGTAGTCTTGCTGTCGGCCACAATTGCGCGCATGGTACGTCATTCTAGGATGGTGGGCAAAAGCGAGACAGCCGAAACCCGTATTCATGTCAGGGAGCCTATGATGGCCAGCAAGACCCTTTCTGCGAGATTGCTACTGCTGAGTGTTGTGTCGCTGTTGTCTGCCGGTTGCGGCCTGGGCGACATTGATGTGCCGTCGGTGCCGCGGGAAGGGCAGTGGCTCGGCGCGTGGGATGCGGGTGAGCAGACGGCAGGTGAGTGCGAGGATTGTGGAACGCTGAGTTTTGAGGTGGTTCACGACGCCGCCGGCGAGCAGGCGTTCATGCGCAACGTCACCGTAACCTATCGGCGCGTGCGGGGCGCGGTCGGCGGAACGTACTATGAGGGTACGGTCGAACTTCCGGCCGACACGCTGATCGAAATCCAGGAGGATCGGTCTTTCGAGGTATCCGACCCCAACGTGGAACTGAGCGGTGTGCTGGCCTACTGGATCTCCGGGTTCCCGGGGCTTGGCTTCAGCACGCAGGACATTGGGCTGGGCAGCCTTCGGGTATACGTGGACGGCTACGACGGCTGGCTCGAAAGCGACTGGACGGCGTTCCCACAGTAGTGCCTGCGGCGCCTCGACGACGAAGCGCGCGTCGTCCCGTTTCACCCGATCAGATCGTGGCCGAACGACCTGCTTCAAGCGTTGCCGACATCGGCGCGCGTCATGGCCTTGCTGAGCGTGCGCTGGGGCAGGTTGGCGCCTTGGCCGCGGAGGGTGACGACCAACTGTTCGGTATCCAGATCGCCGGCCGCTTGCCCGGTGCGGATCGACTGGACGGCTGCCGTGCCGGCGGCCTGACCCATCATCGCAGCAGCAGGCTGGACGCGAACCGACCCGTGCACCATCACGTCGCTGGAGGCGCAGCGACCGGCCACCCACAGGTTGGCGAACCCGCGTGGCACGAGCATGCCGTACGGGATGCCGTAGCATTCGCCCGGCTCGAGGTGAGCGGTCTTGTGCACCTCGTCGAGGAACCGCTGCCACTGCTGCTCGGACGTGTCGTACGGGTGGATGTCGACGTACTTGTTGAACACGCCGATCTGGTCGGGGAACTGGCGGCGGGCGAGGTAGTCGTCGATGTTCAGCTCGTACTCGCCGACGATGCGACGCGACTCGCGCACGCCCATCAGGGGTGCGGTGGTGACGTGTTCGATGTTCTCGCAGCCGGGCACATACTTGCGATAGAACTCCAGGTATTCGCGGGCCAGGCGGCGGCCAAGCATCATGCCGTCGCTCAGCGACCGCACGCGGACGGCGTCGAGGTCGAACACGTGCCCGCCGTTGAGGTAGCCGACGGTGCGGTCTACCGGCGACATGCCGGGCAGGTGCCGGTCGGGCTGGGTGAAGTGTCCGTCGGCAATGGCCCGTTCGAGTGCGGGGCGCTGGGCCTTCTTGTCGAAGCGGTCGAAGTCGATGCCGGCGAACAGCGACGTCAGCGTGGCGGGCATGATCTGAGGCGTATCGCGGCCGGCCTGGCGACAGGGCACGCCGCATAGATGGGCCGACACCGCGTCGCCGGTCGCGTCGATGAACGTCCGGGCCCGGACGCAACGATAGCCCTCGATGTTGTGGACGATCAGGCCTTTGACCGTGCCGCGATCGGGCTCGGCGTCGGCGTCGATGACGCGGGTGAAGAATCGCACCTCGACACCCGCCTGCGCGGCCAGCTCGTCCAGCAGCAGCTTGAGCCCTTCGACCTGAAACGGCGTCCAGCACATGTAGTGTCGTCGCCACGTATCCGGATCGATGCCCGGCTGCAGCAGGCCGCGTTGGTGGAGCGTTTCGACGATTTCGCGCATGAGCCCGCCGACCAGCATCTGCTCGCCGTTGGCCATCGGGTCGAACGCGGTGACCAGCCCGGACGTGCCCATGCCCCCCAGACATCCGGTCGCCTCGATCAGTAGGACCCTCGCCCCCAGGCGCGCGGCGCAGATGGCCGCGGCTGACCCGGCCGGTCCGCCGCCGGCGACGACCAGGTCGTATCCTTCCTCGACGTCGATCTCTCGCGTGAGTGTGTACGTAGTCATGGTTTCCGCCCCGTACGTTTCGCCCTGTCGTGGCACGGCAGACGCGAGGATAACCGGCCGGCGCGTCGGGTGCGAGTGAGCGTTGCGCGCGACTTCGTGCGATGTTTCGATGGCAACGGTTGCCTATGGTGCCTACAGCCCGAGCAGGCGCGTGGCGTTGGTGCGGGCGATTTTGTCGAACACGTCCTCAGAGATTTTGCCTTCGCTGCGGAGCCGGGGCAGGTAGTCGGTCAGCCACGTCGGCGTGTCGGGCGCGCAGATGTCGGTACCGAAGTAGAGACGGTCCTGAAACTCGTCGAGAAACGCCAGGCCAAATTGCTCGTCGCGGCTGACGGCGTTGAAGCCGCTGCGGGCCGACAGGTCGCCGTGCAGGTTCGGATAGCGGCGCATCAGCTCGACCACCCGGCCCGGGCGCACGACGGGTCCCTCGGGGTAGCCTCGCCGCGCCTGCGGATCGTCGAGCGGCCCGATCTCGGCCCAGAAGGCCTGCGAATGACCGAGAAAGACCAGGTCGGGGAACTTGCTCAGCGCCCGTTCCAGCAGCGGCATGCCTGGCTCATCGAACAGGCCGTAATCGCCGCCGATCGAAGAGGCCATGTGAAACGTGACCGGCATCTTCAGGGCCTGGCAGTGGCGAAAGAGGTTCTCGACCATGGGATGGTCGAACGGCAGGTTGGCGGTGATCTCGCCCACGCCCTTGCAGCCGGTGTTCTTGTAGAACTCGATGATTTCGTTCAGCGGCGCGTCGGGCGAGTTGCTCAGCATTCGCGGATCGACGTTGCAGAAAGGGATGAACCGGTCCGGGTGCTCGCGGCAGATAGCGAGGATCTCCTCCAGCGACTGCGGCGCGCGGGCACACTCGGGGCTGACGCTGGGCAGCAACACGGCGCGCTCGATGCCGACCGCGTCGAAACGCTCGATGAGCTGTTCGGGCGTGGCGTAGGCGGGTTTGCCGTCGCGCGGTAGGCCGGGAACCTTGCGCGTGTGGACGTGAATGTCGATGAACACGATCGGTTCCTTCAGAGACTACTGCCCGGCCACGATGCTGATGCGGGCCAAGTACTTATGGATGGATTACGCCGTGACGAGCAGCACGTCGAGTGATACACGTTGGGAACCTGCCGTCGCCACTCCGCTTCGGGGTCCTGGTCATAGAGTCGGGCAACGTCACTCATCGATGGGTCCCCTATCAAACCCGGCTTTCCACGAAGAACAATGGATCGCGCCGGAGTGCCGACGCGCCCACCTCCCATAGTCGTGCGCACTCAAGAATATGGACTGCGGCTTCGAGGACCTCGCCGGTTCGCATGCCGTCGCCTTCGAGCAGTGGGCCGAGTCGGTCGTAGCGCTGACGAAAGCCGGCGAAGCTGTGGCGTCGGCAGGCCATTTCGCTTTCGCTGCCGTCGGACAGGATGATTCGATAGGTAATGGTCTGGCCGAACAGGTAGGGCGGCTCGACGAGTTCCTCCACCCCGTGCATCGACGTGTTGGGTTTGAGCCCGCAGCCCAGCATGAGTACCTGCCCGCCGCGATCGCGCAGCCTGCGATAGGGCGAGTTGGCGCCGCACGGCGTGTGGTCGCGATGATGGTCCTTGAGCATCTGCTCGGCCTCGGGGCCCACGCCGCACACCGAGTGCGTGGGATGCACGCTGCGAATCGTCCCGTTGCGGGTGCGGAAGTGCTCGGTGATGGCGCCGACGCAGGACGGCGTGTTGGCCACGTCGAAGATCGGATGCTCGGCGCCAACGGTGGCGTAACTCAGGGCGGGCATGAGCAGCGTACCGCCCGGTCCGAGCGCATCGATGAGTCCGCGGACGACCGTCTCGCACCCGCCCGGCACGTATCCCATCGATTTCAACGACGAGTGGACCAGGACGATGCCGCCGCGGCGAAGGCCGCTCGCCAGCAGGTCGTCGGCGATGCGATTCTGTACGAGGTTTTCGGTCATGCGAGTGTAAATACGCGCAAACGGATCGGGATGGTAGAGAGGATCCTTCCGGGGGTCAGCGTCATGGCTGCCTTGCCCGACTGACGCGTCCGCACGCGTGCTGAAGGTATCGCTGCGTCCACGGGCATGCGGCAATGCACATTCCGCAGATGGTGCCGTCGATCTGCGCCTTGGCCGACACGCTGCGAATGCTGCGGTAACAGGCGTATCGGTCGAACATGTCAGCGGGCGGCAGTTGGGCCTGCCAGTCGCGGCCCGTCGGCGCGTGGCCCGGGCATTTGTCGACGCAGGCGGTGCAGTCGCCGCAGCGCGACGTCTCGATCGGCGTGCCGGTCGGCAGCGGCGCATCGGTGAGCACCGACGCGAAACGAACGGCCGATCCGAACTGCTCCGTGACGACAAGGGCGCACCGGCCTACCCATCCCAGTCCCGCCCGTGTGGCAACCGTCTTATGCGGTAGCGGCGCGAAGTACTTGACTGCATCGTGGTCGGTGATGGTCGCCGCGAGTGGTTCGGCCCGGTAGCCTCGCTGGCGAAGATACTCTGTCGCGATCCTGCCGAGGCGGTCGAGCAGTTCGTTCACGCGACGATACTCGGTCAGGTACTGTTGGGTCGGCCCGTCGCCGATCTTCTCGACGACGTCTGTAAACAGCGCCACGGCGATCGACACACCGAACGGCAGATCGTCGCGGACGTCGGCCGGCAACGGACGCAGGTCGGCAAATCCGACCAGCGACGCGCCGCGTGCCAACAATGTCTGTCTGAGTTCGTTCATGGGGCTTGTCTCGACCGGCGGCAACTCGCCTCTCGCTGCATCATATCGGCCGCACTGTGGCTTGCCCATGATCGGCGTGGCCGATCCGGTCGTCAGGAATCGGCTAGCTCCCGCAGCATGGCCTGGGCTTTGGTACCGATCAGGTCGCCCATCTTCTCGATGATCTTGCGGCCCATGTCGACCGAGGCGTATTTGAGCGGGTTCCTTCCGCCGATGCCCTCCGGACCGGACATCTGGAAGTCCTCGTCCGATGAAAGCGGTCGTTTCCTGAGTGTCTCCAGGTCGGCCTTGCCGGGATAGGCGTACAGCATGCATGAGGTCTCCCACGCGCCGGCGTGGTCCATGCTGAGGGGTATCTCGTCGTCCGGCTCGTGGAGTTCGCCCTCCATCAGGGCAAAACCGCCCGCTCCCTGGCCGTCGGTGGCTGCGTCGATGGCCCGTTGCATGGCGTCGCGCTGCGGGGCAACGTCGTGGCCGGTCACGCCCACCAGCACCTTCCATTTCCCGAAGACCAGTGCCCGGGCGATTCCCAGGATGGCGGCCTCGAACATCTGCTCGGTATTGAAGCTGAGCGTGTAGCCGTCCCAGCCGGCCGGACCCCAGTTGTTCTCGCCCAGCAGTCCTTGATAGAACGGCGGCAGCACCACCCCGCCGTACTTGATCGCCGCCTCGCAGCAGATCGCGTGGGCCTTAAGGCTGTCGGTGCCCAGCGGGTTCTGAAACGAGTGCCACTCCAGCGAGCCCGCCACGATGTAGGCGATCGGGCATTGGTCGCGTCGCGTCTTGATCTGCTCGGGTCGAAGGAGTTCGTAACAGACTGGTTCGTATTTGGTGAGCATGTTCGCCTCTCATTTTGCGCGGACGCTGAGTCTCACCGTAAGCCTGACGATGCCAGCCGGCTCAAACCACGAACGTTTCCTGACAAAACTGCTCGAGCATGTTTTGGAGGAAGTCGACCGTCCGGACGCCGGTGAGTACCGACACGCGCTTGCCGCGCTCGCCGACGGTGGGTCTGGAGCGTCCGCGGGCCTTGCCGGTCGTCTCGATCTCGAGGGCAAGTTCGGACTTGAGGAACAGCTCGGGCCACAGGATGCTGCCGATCGCCAGGGCGTCGTGGATAAGCATCTGGCCCGGCGGCAGCTCGCGCCCGTGCTGCATCGCGTAGGGCAGCACCTGCGCAAGAAACTGACCCACGCGCGTGCCGCTGCCTTCCAGGTGGGCCAGGTGCGACTCGTCAAAAACCACCTGCCGCGTAAGGTCCAGCGGAATCACCGTGATCGGCAGGCCCGACGAGAGGACCGCCCGGGCGGCGGGCGGATCGCGATAGAAATTGAACTCGGCCAGACCGTCGACGTTGCCGCGAACCCAGATCGCCCCGCCCATGATCGTCAGTCGCGCGGCCCGACGCAGCAGCTCGGGTTGCTCGCTCAGCACGTCGGCCACGTTGGTCAGCGGCCCGATGGCGACGATGTGCAGTTGCCCCTGGTGGCGCTTGAGCAGATCGCGGTAGACCGCGCGGTGCGTTTTCGTCTTGAGGTTTTCACTCGCCGGCAAGGCGGCCTGGCCGAAACCGTCTTCGCCGAAGACGCTCCGTGCATCGATCAGGTCGGGCTCGGTCTGGCTCAGTCCCTTGCCCACGACGGGCCAGTTTGGCGGATCGACGGCCGCAAGCAGCCGTCCGGCGTTGGTGGTAGCCTGGTCGAGGTCCACGTTGCCGGCGACCGAGACCAGCGCTTCAACCTGTAAACGTGCCGCGCACAAGGCCAAGCCGACCGCCAAGGCGTCGTCTGCTCCCATGTCGGTATCGATCAGGACGGGCAGGCCCAAGGTCAACGGCTCCTGATAACGGGGTTGACACTGGCCCGGAGCCACACGTATCGTGGCTCGTCCGATTATCCGCCGGACAGCAATCGTGGTCAATCCGCAGAACGTCGTGCAGCAGTTCGGTCAGCACTTTGACGGCGCCAAGCCGGAGTTGCTGGTCCGCGCGCCGGGCCGGGTGAACCTGATCGGCGAGCACACCGACTACAACGACGGGTTCGTTCTGCCCATCGCCACGCAGCAGGCTACCTGGGTGGCTGCCGCGCCGGGGCATGGCCGAACCGTCCGTGCCCATTCGGTCGCCCTCGACGAGACCGCCCAGATCGACTTGGACAACCCGGGTCCTCCCGGCGGCAGCCAGCGATGGGTCGATTACGTCCGGGGCGTCGCGGCGTGCCTGATCTCGTCGGGGTGCCGGCTGGCCGGGGCCGATCTGCTGGTCGACAGCGACGTGCCGGTCGGGGGCGGCATGAGCAGCTCAGCCGCGCTGGAGGTGGGGGTGGCCAAGGCCCTGCTGGGCATCTCGGGCGACATCGTCGAGACGGTGGAGCTGGCCCTGATCTGCCGGCAGGCCGAGAACCGCTATGCCGGCGTGCCGTGCGGCATCATGGACCAATTTGCCTGCCTGCTCTGTCGCAAGGGCGAGGCGCTACTGCTGGACTGCCGCACGCAGCACTACGAGCACGTGCGGGTGCAGTTGCCGGGAGCGTGCTTTGTGATCGTCGACACGCAGGTCAAGCACGCCCTGGGGCGCAGCGAGTATCCCCTCCGCCAGCAGCAGTGCCGTCAGGGGGTCGAGTACTTCCGCCAAATGGACCCGAAAGTGCAGGCCCTGCGCGACGTGAGCCCCGAAATGGTCGGTCGGCACCTCTCGCAGCTCGACCCGGTGGTAGCCGCCCGCTGTCACCACGTCGTGACCGAGAACGAGCGTGTGTTGCTCGCCGCGACTGCGTTCAAAAAGGGCGATTTGGGCCAGGTAGGCAAGCTTCTGCTGGCGTCGCACGAGTCACTGCGGGATCGTTACGAGGTGTCGTGCGCCGAACTCGACAGCGCGGTGGAGGTGGTTGCGGGCGTGGAGGGGGTCTACGGGGCCAGGATGACCGGCGGGGGCTTCGGCGGGTGTGCGGTGGTGTTGGCCCGCGAGGATGCCGTGAAGTTGCTGACAGAGGCTATAGAGAGTCGTTACAATCGGGTATATCCGGAACCAGCGAGAATCCTTACAACCCTGGCGGCCGCCGGCGCGGGATTGGAGACGCTATGACACCGATGCTCGATAAGTTGGTCAAGCAGGTCGACCTGTCCGAGGACGAGGCGCACGAACTGTTCGGGCAGATCATGGGTGGCCAACTTACCGAAATGGACATCGCCGCCGTGCTGACGGCGCTGGCGTCCAAGGGCGAGACGGTTGAGGAACTCGCCGGCGCGGCCCGCGCCATGCGTGAGAAGGTCACGCCCGTCCGCCTGGCGGCGGGGATGGAGGCGATCGACACGTGCGGCACGGGCGGCGACGGGATCAGCACGTTCAACGTTTCGACGGCGTCGGCCATTGTGGCTGCCGGCGCGGGCGCCACGGTGGGTAAGCACGGCAATCGCACCAACACGCGGGCCAGCGGCAGCGCCGAGGTGCTGGCGGCGTTGGGTGTGAACATCGACGCCGACGTGCCGACCGCCGAGCGGTGTCTGGCTGAGGCGCGGATCGGGTTTCTGTTCGCCATCAAGCTGCACCCAGCCATGAAGTACGCTGCGCCGGTCCGCAAGCAGTTGGGCATCCGGACGATCTTCAATCTGCTCGGGCCGCTCACCAACCCAGCCGGCGTCCGGCGGCAGGTGCTGGGCGTGAATCGGCCGGAGTTGACCGAGAAGATTGCGGGCGTGCTCCAACGGCTCGGCGCCGAACGCGCCATGGTCGTGCACGGTATGGACGGCCTGTGCGATCTGACCATCAGCGGACCCAGTCGCGTCAGCGAACTGTCGGGAGGGGCGATTCGGACTTACCAGCTAGAGCCCGCCGACGTCGGCCTGCAAGCGGGTCGGCTGGACGAGCTGATGATCGACTCGCCGCAGGCCAGCGCCGATGCGGTCCGGGCGGTCCTGGCCGGCGAGGGCGGCCCCCGTCGCAACATTGTGCTGCTCAATACGGCGGCCGCGTTGGTTGTGGCCGGCCTGGCGGATGACCTGAAGGACGGGGTCGGCAAAGCGGCTGAGTCGATCGACAGCGGCGCCGCCCAGCAGACGCTGGACACCTGGGTCCGCGTGTCGAACGAGGTGTAGCTGTTCTCGGGGCGGGTGCCACCCGATGCGATGGAAGGCGAGTTCGGCCCGCCGGCCAGTGAGTGTCCGAAAGGCAGCCCCAGAGCTATCAGGACCCCTCCAAAAAGGAAAGCTCGACGGCGGTTTACCGCGCGCGGGCCTCTGATCGCAACGACTTGGCGATCGCATCGGCTGCTCGAAGACCGTCGGCCAGGGCATGCACGACGGTGTGATCGGTGTTGGCCAAGTCGCCTCCGGCATACACGTTGGGCCTGCTGGTGGCACGAGTCTCCGGATCGGTCCAGAGCGTGCCGTCGGGATTGAAGCGCAGCGGTGCCAGCGCCGCTTGCAGGTGGGCTCCCAGGTGCTGGCCGAGCGCCAAGATCACAAGATTGGCCGGCAGAACGAACTCGGTTTCCGGCAGATCCATCGGCTTGCGTCGCTGCTGGCCGACGGGATCTGCCAACTCGGTCCGGACACATCTTACGCCGGCCAGTGCCCCGTCCTGATGGCGAACGCACTCCACCGGGCGGACCAGGATCAGGACGTGTACGCCCGCATCCACCGCGCGCTGCCTGTCTTCATACCAGGCCGGCATCTGCCCGAAACTGCGACGATACACCAGATACACGTCGCGCGCCCCGGCCAGCTTGGCGCACACAGCCGCGTCCACGGCTGTGTTGCCACCTCCGACGACCACTGCGTTCGGCCCGGCCACCGGCGCGCCCCCCAGCGCGTGCTGCTCGAGGTACGCCAGCGCCTGAACAACCTGCGGACCGTCGCTGCCGGGCAGCGAGCCGTCGACACCGCTCGGCAAACCTGTAGCCAGAAACACCGCCTCAAAGCCGCGGGCGAGCAGGTCGTCAAGCGAGAAATCGCGCCCCAGCGCCTGACCCGTGCGTACCGGCACATCGGCGCCGAGGATGTCAGCCACCTCGCGGGCCACCACGTCACGCGGCAGGCGATGTGGCGGGATCCATCGCACCAGCGCCCCGCCGGGCTCGTCGCAAGACTCAAAGACCTCGGCGCCGATGCCGCGCTCAACCAGTCGATCGACGCAGGCCAATCCCGCCGGACCACCCCCGACAACCGCCACCTTGCAGTCGTTGGCTCGCTTGCTGCGCTGCCGCGGCGGGCGCACGCGGCACCCATGATGGGCTGCATAGCGCTGGAGCAGGCCGATGTTCACCGCCTCACTGACCTGCGCGTTGCTGCAGTGTCCCTGGCAGATCTGCTCCAGCGGGCAGATCAGGGCCGTCGTTTCGGGCATGGGGTTGCGACTGCGAAGAACGCGAAACGCACCGGCGGCATTTTCTTTGCGGATGTGCCGAATAAACGCACCGACGTCCACATCCAGCGGGCAGTGCCGAGTGCACGCTCCGTCGACACACCCCTGGCAGCGGCCGGCCTCAGCCTGGGCCTGAGCGTCGGTCAGCAAACGTCTGGCTTCGAGCGGATCGCGGGGCGGATCGGACATTGGCACTATAACACTACTTCAGGAAGGCAAAACCAATCGCGTCACCTTACCCCCAGCCTTTCGGCGAGGGTCTGACCAATCGTAGCCGGGCTGTCGGCCACGGCCACCCGGGCGTCTTGGAAGGCTTGGATCTTCGAGGCTGCCGTCCCCTGTCCGCCGGTGATGATGGCGCCGGCGTGACCCATACGGCGGCCCGGCGGAGCCGTCTGACCGGCCACAAACGCCACCACCGGCTTGGTCATCTCGTCGCGTATGTACTCGGCGGCGAGTTCCTCGTCGCTGCCGCCGATCTCACCGATCAGAATGACCGCGTCGGTCTCCGGGTCGGCCTCAAACATCGTCAGCAGATCGATAAAGCCCATACCTCGCACCGGGTCGCCGCCGATCCCGATGCACGTCGATTGAGCGATCGATCGCGTCGTGCACTGCCAGACGGCCTCGTACGTCAACGTCCCGCTGCGGGAGATGATCCCCACCACCTTGTCGCCGTTGCTCGGCGGGCGGTGGATATATCCGGGCATGATCCCGATTTTGCACGCACCGGGCGTAATGATTCCCGGGCAGTTCGGTCCGATCAACTTCACGCCCAATTCGTCGAGGTACTTTCGAAGGCGGACCATCTCGAGCGTGGGGATCCCCTCGGTGATGAGCACGATGAGCTTGATACCCGCGTCGGCCGCCTCGGCTGCCGCATCGGCCGCGAACGGCGCGGGCACGAAGACCATGGTCGCGTCCGCCCCGGTCGCCTTGACGGCCTCGTGGCACGTGTTGAAGATCGGCAGTCCGTGTTCGCTTTTGCCGCCTCCCTTGCCCGGCACGACCCCGCCGACCATCTTCGTGCCGTACTCCAAACACTGGGCTGTGTGAAACGCGCCCGCCTTGCCGGTAATTCCCTGACAGATGACTCGGGTGTTCTTGTCGGCCAGAATACTCATGACGGCCCAAGCACCTCCAGTTACTCTGCCCCTACAGAAATGCCCTGAGCGTTTTTCCCACTGCCCTCTGACATGGCGGTTGAGGGCAAGGGCATACAGTCCTCCCGCACCACGTGCGACCTGCAATGATCGTCCCGTAGCGCAAAGCCCACGTCAACCAGACATTTTCGCTACGACCTCTCAATCTGCTCTACGACCAGGTCGCCGAACTGCGTAGTGCCTACCTGCGTGCAGCCATCAGCCATGATGTCCACCGTTCGGGAACCGGCTTCGAGCACAGCAAGCACGCCTCTTCGCACGGCGTGTGCGGCTGGGCCGAGGTCAAGACCGTACTCCAGCAGCATGGCCATCGTCAGGATGGCTGCGATGGGGTTGGCGATATCTCGCCCCATGATGTCCGGCGCCGATCCGTGGGCCGGCTCGAACAGCCCGACGTCGCCGCCGATCGATGCGGTCGGCAGCATTCCCAGCGATCCGGCCAAGACACCGCCCAAGTCGGAAAGAATGTCGCCGAACAGATTCTCGGTCAGCAGAACGTCGAACTGCTCTGGATGTTGAATCATGGCCGGCGCGGCCGAGTCCACGAGGTGATGCCGAACGGACACTTCGGGGTACTGTGTGCTGACAGTCTCAACCGTTTCGCGCCACAGGGCCGACGTCGCCAGGATGTTGGCCTTGTCGATCGAGCAGAGTTGTTTGCGGCGCTCCATCGCGGCCTGGAAGGCCAGGTGAGCGATCCGCTCGATCTCCGGCACGGAATAGCGCATCGTGTCGAACGCCTCGACGATTCCGTCGGTCTGCCGTCGCCCGCGGTCGCCGCCCATGTAGATGCCGGCGTTGAGTTCACGGAAGATGAGCATGTCGGCAGCGGGATGGCCCGGCTGCGCCATGCAAGGCGGCAGCCAGATGGGCCGCAGATTGGCGAAGTTGCCCTCGCGCAGGGCCAGCAGGGCCGCCCGCTCGGGGCGCTGCTCCTGCGGGAGCGTCCGGTCACGGTCGGGCAGCCCGACCGCCCCCAGGAAAATCGCGTCGTGCTGGCGGCAGGCTTCGCGGACGAACGGTGGAAGCGCCTGGCCACATTCGTCGATAGCCGACCAGCCGACCGGCATCTCCGTCGTCTCGAACGCCAGACCCAGGCGCCGCCCCACCGCCCGCAACGCCTTGACCGCCTGGTTGGTGACCTCTGCACCAATGCCGTCACCAGGTAATACCGCAACCTTCATGCCGTTCTTCCTGCTGCGCGTCTTTGTCAATCAGACAATTCCCAACTATCGGCCCTGCCGGGTGCAAGCCGATCGCCTGCAACGGGCATTGTGGCAGCATCAGTCCGCCAGCAGGTTTACCAGAATCGCCTCCGCCACCGGATCATATGCGTCTGCCTCCGGCAGGATGCGCGGCTTGAGCTTGAGATAGCAAATCACGATCTCGCCCCGACCCAGCGGCAGGGCGTGAGCGACCACGTGCTCGGGCGTCTCGATCCATAGCAGCTTGCGGCCCTGTTTGAGCACGTCACCTTCGATCGCGTTGTCGGCGATTCGGCCCGGCAGACCGTTCCAGCGTTTCAGGTGTTCCGGGTCGATCCCGTCCAGCATCCAATGTTGCGCGCCCGGGTACGGGAAGGCGCGCGAGGAGAACTCTCGCGCGGGCTCAAAGTCGATCAGTTCGCGCCACGTCCATTCCGGCTGGGCCAGGATCACCAGCCTGCCCCCCGCTTCGACGAAGCTGCGTATCGCCGGCGCCGCCGACCGCTGGTCGGCGCCAATCGCGCCTGCATCCCAGACCACAATCACGTCGCCGGCGATCTTGCCCTGCCCGACCGTCTCCGAGAAGGCCACTTTCCGAAGCTTCAGCCACGACCGGGCGTCCTGGTCGGCACCTAACACCACCGCCTTGCGATCTTGCAGTTTGTCGTAGAGCCCTCTCTGGGAAAACGAACGCACCACCCGCTGGCTGACCACCGGCTGGGTACCCTCTCGCCGCACTATAGCGGCAAGGTAGTACAGGCCCGGCTTGTCGGGCACCCGCCAATGGACCAATTTCTCACCGATGCTGTAGGCTTTGAACACCCACTCAAGACGGTTGTGCCACACAGGCGACTGCAACGCCTCGGCCACAGGTACGAACATTGGATCGTCGGACGTCAGGTAGATGTCGACCTCCGCGCGGACGTCTCCGTCCTTCTCGTTGATCATCGCCAGACGCGTGGTCACCTCGGTGCCGGCTACGAAGTTGCGGTCGAACAGGTCTATGCTGGCCAGTACCGGCGACATGGCGCTGTGCAGGGCGGCGGCCATGGGCGTGGGAAAATCGGGGCGCCAATTGTGGCCGCGGGCTCGCGTCCACCCGGCAAACATGTAGGGTAAGATGCCGTCGAAGTTGTCCCGCCGCATGGCCTCGGTGTGCTCCATCGCTGATTCAGCGAAGCTGAGGTCGGCATAGGGATGGTCGGGCCGACCGAGCCAGTGCGTGGCCTGTTCCTCGGGCGTGGCCAGTCGGTTCATGTATTCAGTGTTCATCAGCGGGCGTTTCGGGTCCTTCGCTGCCGCGGCCTGGGCGAAATGGACCATCGCGCGACCCTCGGCTCCCCAACTGTAATTGCCGCAGGTGTGCATGTCGGCGATGTCGGGTGTGCCGTGCATTCTGTCCGGGTAGTCGCCGGCTCGCATCGCCGGCCGCGTCGGGTCCAGCGCCTTGACGTGCCGCCAGTACTCACCCGCCTCCCACTCGACGTCGTTCGGCGATTCGTTGCTGAGCACCCAGATCACCAGCGAGGGATGGTTCCACAGCTTTGTGACCCAGCCCACCGCGTCGGCAAGAGCGTTCTCGTGGAAGACCTTCCACTCGTCGGGCGTGAACTGAAAGTCGCGGTTGTTGTACAGCACCGGCAGCTCCGCCAGAATCATCGTGCCGTGCTCGTCGCACACGTTCAGCCACGAGTTTGGCGGCGGCAGCGTGTGCGTGCGGAAGCTGTTGAGGTTCATCGCTCGCGCCTCATCGACGATGTACTCTTTGGCGTTATCGCTGAAGCTTTGACCCCACAGCCACTCGTTGACAAGGTTTGATCCGCGAAACCAAAGCGGCTTGCCGTTCAGCCGGAAGTGCCCGTCGACGATCTCGATCTGCCGCATGCCGAAGCGAAACTGCACCTCGTCACAGGGCTGCCCGTCGGCGTCGGCCCGAAGCGATGCGACGTACAGATGACGCGTCTCGGGTGTCCAGAGCTTCGCGCCCTTGACCGGCACGCTGATTTCAATCGGCGTTTTGGAGGTGGCGAATTCGCCGCTCGCCCTGCCCGCAACGTCCTGACTTGGCCAGGCACGCACCGTCGCGGCCAGATGGATGCGGTCCGGCAGCGCGCCTGCCCCGTCAACCCAAATGCGAAACGTGACGCGGCCGCCCCTCACGTCCGGCATCGCCAGGATCCACTTGAGGTACGCACGGCTGTAGAACTCCAGCCAGATGTCCTCGTGGATGGCAGCGCGCTTGGCTCCCCACGGTTGCGTGCCCGACCCGGTCGGAATCAGCGGGTAGCCCGACTCGCTCTTGGGAATCCCCGACCAGCCCTGCACCTTCAACAGCAATTCGTTCTCGCCTTCCCGCAACAGTCGCCTACCCAGCAGAATTGTGTGGGGACCGATCACCGGATGCGAGGTTACATACTGGCCGTTGATCCACACCGTCGCCCCGTGACGGATGTTAGCCCATTTCAGGACGGCGTCGCGGGCAGCCTGCTCAGCGTCCAACGAGAACCGCTTGCGAACCCACACGGACCGCAGTTTCTCAGTCTCTTGCCGGTTCAGGCCGGGCGTCAGCGCGCCCGGCACGGTCACCGCCTTCCACTCACCGAGGCGCTCGGCGACCTCGGCTCGAAAGACCTCCTGGTCGCCGCGCTCGGCGAGCCATTCCCATGGTCCGGTCAACGAAACCGACGCGCGTACGAAATCGCGACCGAACGGCTCGGCCGTCGCCGCACAGAGCGGTACACACAGAGATGTCAGCAGCAGCCAACACGTCAGAGAAGCCATGAGACTGTCCTCCTGTTGCCCAACGACGTAACGTCGCATAGTCGGGCGGCCAGGATACGGGCGGGAAAAACTCGCGTCAAAGCAACACATGTTTGGGGGCGACAAACGCGATCTGGATGTGAGACCAGGCAGGCCCGCGGCGTGTCGTTCAATCGATACACCGAGGGCCTGTACGCGAACGATTGGACGCGTCGGACGAGCCGAGCTGCAACGGCTTTCAGAAGTGCATCTGACCGCGTATGCGGTGCAAAAGCTGCCGCAAGAACCTCATTTGCTCTATCGCCTCATGGCCGATCAGACCGCCTCGCTCACGGATGTGTGCGCGAAGCTGCGCAACCACCATATCTTCTCGCTGGCCTCCATCGGTTTCGATCATGGTCGGATCCATAGCTTTTTCTCACCTCGTTCAGCGGGACGTTCCTGTTACTGCGGACACTCGGCTCCGGCCGTGGCCGGACGGGCATTCCATTGCTTGTTCATAGGAAGAAAGAGCGTCCACGGCAAGGCGAGTGGGAATTGGAAGGTGGGTGAACGGTTACCGCCTGTATCGGTTACATAGAATCTGCGAGTCCGAATAGGTTCGCCTGCCGTGGCGATGGCCGCGCAACTTGTTTCCAAGCCCCCTGATAGACGCTATATGACTCTACATGTCACCATCGCGCCGGCGAGACGATGCTGTTCGGGCAGAGTTCGTCCCACCCTACGGAACGGTTTATCGCCCGTCGACAAACTGGTTCAGATGCCGCAGAGCGATCAGAAGCCCTGCGTCCTCCAAGGCGGGCCCGGTCTGGCCCCGCTCGGGACGCGGATCGCGGAATACCGCGTCGTGCCATCCCTCGATGTTCAGGTCGCCGTAGTATCCGGCCCGATGCAGTTCCTTGACGATCGCAGCCCAGTCGCTGTCCCCCAGGCCCGGGAAACAATGCTCGATCGAGCCCGGATGGAAGATGCCGTATCGGGCCATGACCTCGGGATACACCTTGGCGTCCTTGGCGTGTACGTGATAGACCCTGTGCCCCCATTCGCGCAGATTGAGCACCGGGTCGACAAGCATGCATACCAGATGCGACGCATCCCACTCCAGACCCAGAGCATCCGAGCCGGCTGCATCGAAGCACTTGCCCCACATGTCCGGCGTGCAAACGCAGTTGATGCCCCCCGGCGGCAGGTGGTGCTGACCCATCGGGCAATGCTCAAAGGCGATCTTCAGACCACGATCGGCTGCATACCGTGCGTGCTCCGACCACAGCTTCTTGAACGGCTCGACCGAGTCGTCCAGAGGCCTGTCCATCACGCGTCCGGCAAAGCCGGCCACCACCGACACGCCCAGATGCACCGCCAGGTCCATCACCGCCCGGGTGTGCTGCTTTGCCTGGTCCGCCTTGCCCGGGTCCATGTGATTCACGTAAAAGCCCGCTACGCAACTGATACGAACGCCCGCCTGGTCAAAGGCGGCCTTTACGCGGTCCGCCTTGTCCTTCCAGCCGGCCACGCCGGGCAGATAATCTGTCCCTCCCGGGGTCATAAGCTCGACACAGCCAAATCCGCTCTCACGGGCAAACTCGATGCGCTCCGTATCGAAGGGCGTCATGAATCCAATACGCATGGTGACTTTCCTTTCTCGGCCGCGCTCGGCGGCAGCCGGCAACACGGGCCGGATTGTAGAGCGGCCGCATGCGAACCGCCAGCGCGGCCTGCCGACACCCATCCGACGTGGCGGCAGCATGGCTCTTAGGCGCCGGCCCGTTAGAATGCTCATTGGTCATGGCCACACCGACGCGGAGGGCGCGACCGAGGACCTTGGGGTGTTGGGTAGCGTGCGCCGGGTGGGCCATGGCGATGGGCTGCGGCGCCATGCCGTCCGGCCGCGAGCTGACACTGTGGGCTACAGGTGAGTCCCATCGCGTATCTCCTGACAGCCAGCCGGCTGAGCATACCGAATGCTTCGACGCTCGGCGTAAGCGCATCGAACTGTTCGGCGCCGTCAACGAAACGGTTGCCTGCCAGATCGTGCTGACCTGCGGGCGCGTCGAATTAGCCGGGCTGGACCTGAGAATCGGCGATTTGGTCAGCGGCGAGCACCGAATCCCAGCCGGTCAGGTTCGCTTCTATCGAGAGCAGTTCGTCCACGTGGAGCGCTATCCCCCGTGGTATCTGCTGCACGGCTCCGGTCCGCCACGTCCGCGCGACTTTGCCGATGTGCTCGCCCCACTGGACGGACCATTCTCCCTCGCCCCGAACCGCAGCCATCCCATCTGGATGGACGTCGCCATACCGCCGGGCACCGAGCCGGGCCTCTACCGCACCCGAGTTGAGGTCCGATCGCGCCTTGGTCGAATCGCCGAGACGGATGTGATGCTGACCGTGTGGCCTTTCGCCTTGCCCACCAGCCCGCTACTTCCTCTATTGGTGGAACTGGATGTTCAGCGGTTGTTGGCGTGGCACTTGCGGACCGGAGCGGGGCCCTATCTGCCGGTCCGTCTGACGCCGGAAAGCCCCGAGCGTCCGCGTGCAGAGCAGGTCATCGCCGCGGCCATGGAACTGCTGCACGAACATCGCTGCGCGGGGTTTTTCACCGGCTGTTGGCCGGTCGTGCGGCAACAACGACCGGGTCAAGCTCAAGTCAATTGGTCCGACTATGACGCCTTGGTCGAGCGCTATCTTGATGGTGGAGCCTCTGACGACCTTCTGCCCGCGCCGTTGTGGCCTTTGCCGCTGACGACCGATTTCCCGGATCCGTCCAGATACGGCGGGCCGGATGCACCGGCCTACTGGCGATTCATCGGGTCCTACGTGGCTGAGTGTGTCCGCCACTTCCAGCAGCGCGGCTGGCTGACGCGCAGCTTCCTGTGGTGCGACGCCCCCGCTCCCAACACGCCATCCGACTATCGACGTCTTCGGCAACTCACTCGGCAGGCTGGCGAGGCCGAGTACCTACCACGCGTGGGCGCGTCGTGCCTGCCGCAGTCGATGAGCCCGTACGGCTGGCCGGGGTGCTACTACGAGGACGTTACTGACCTGGTCGATATCTGGACGATGCCCGGACGGTACTATGACCGTACGCGGTCACAGGAGCTGCAGGGAAAGCTGGCCCGCACCCACCTACGTGTGGATCGGCCGCCCTACACCGGCTCGCTTGCCGTCCAGGCGCCTCTGACCATGGCCCGGGCCTTGCCGTGGCAGGCATTTCAGTGCAGGGCCGACGCTCTGCTGGCAGACGGCGGGGTGGGCTGGCCTGTCTCAGAAGACGGCAGCCTGTTTGAGCAAGTCGCCACGGGTCCAGCCAGTTGGCTGCTGTGGCCGGGAACCTTGGCCGGGCTCGACGTGCCGGTCGGCTCTATCCGACTGAAGCAGTTGCGGCGGGGCCTCTATGACTATGAGTATCTGTCGCTCCTACAGCGACACGGTCGGCCCGAACTGGCTGAGCTGGTAGCCGAATGCCTGGTGAGAGCCGTCGGCACCGAGGCGTACGCCGACAACCACCTGGACGGACGTACGGATACCATCGAACTCGACGCGGACATGTGGGCCCGCGCCCGCCGTCTGATGGGCGAGGAGTTGACTCGCGCCGTCGGCGGCGCACAACCTGAGCCGGTGCAGCAATTTGCCCAGCGGCTCGACTGGCGTCGTCTGCTGTCCGCCACGCGCAGAATCCATCTCGCTGTCGACGGCGTACGGCTTCACCCACCGGCTGAGCCGGGCGGCCCCTGGCGCGTGCGAATTCTGACCAGCATCCGTAACGATCTTCCGCAACCGGTCGAGGGCGTGCTGCGCCTCGAGTCCATGCCCGACCGTTGGGGGCAAGAAGGCGGCCAGGTACATATCGGGCCCGTGCGCCCAATGGGTTCGGTCCGCGCCAGCTTGACGGTTGAGGCCCCAGTATTGCCGACCGATCAGCATGGACTTATGCCCCTTGACGTCGTTTTCGATGCGGGTCTGGCCGGGCTGGCCCGTGCGCGCGGACGCCTTGCCGTCCTGACCTTACCTCGAGTCGACAACACGATCACGATTGACGGCGACGGTAGCGACTGGCCGGTGGGCCTGCGCAACGCAGCCGGCAACTTCGCCCTGTTTGGCGGAGCGGGCACGGACCTTGCCGAGCCGGCCCGACCTACCCAACAGACGATCGCCTTTGTGCTGCGGGACCAGCAGAATCTCTACCTGCTGGCACACTGTTTTGAACAGCGCATGGACCGCATCCAGCCCGAGCGCAGCAATGTCGTGCGGTACGAAGGGCTGATTCCCGCCGGCGACGATATGTTGGAGATCCTGCTCGATCCCGGCGGCGCCGGGACAGGTGCCAGCGAGGACCTTTATCATGTAGTGATCAAGCCCAACGGCGTGGTGATGGTGGAGAGAGGTGTGGGAACCGACCCTCCCATCGGGGCGCGCCGTGTTTGGGCGGTCGAGGTACGAGCGGCCGTCTCGGCTCTACCCGATCGATGGATCGTGGAGGCGGCGATTCCGCTGCCCGCTTTTGATGCAGCCGCCTTGGCTGAACCCGTCTGGGGATTCAATGTCGCACGCTTTCAGGCTCGACTGGGCGAGTATTCCAGTTGGGCTGGCGCCGCCCGTCACGTGTATAACACGCAAAGCCTCGGCAACCTCTTGTGCTCGCAGAGCACTTCGGCCACGCGCTAGGCAAACCCGTGTCGACTCTTTGAAAAGCGGCTGCCTGATCGGTACGATATACCACGGGCATCGCCGAACGTTGGCAGGGACGGTATGCGGCGTCAACTTGCTTGCGGGTTCACGCTCATTGAACTGCTGGTGGTGGTGGCGATCATCAGCCTGCTTATATCCATCATGATGCCCAGCCTCGGGCGCGCACGCGAGCAGGCCAAGTCCGTCCATTGCCTCGCCAGGCTGAGCGAGTTCGGCAAGGCGATTCACGCCTACTACAACGGGTACGGTGTCCTGCCGCCCGTCGAGTTTCATCCAGACCCCAACGGGTATCCGGAAACCAGACACGGCTGGGCCGAGGCGTTGTATGCCGACCTGTTTCGCACGCCGCCTTCGGTGACCGACCGGTCCTTTCCTGTCCTGTTCGGGTTCGCTCGCGACCCACAGGGCTATTTCCTCTGCCGCACCGCCAAGCCTATAGAGCGGCACAGTGGACACTATCGGGTGTACGAGCCGTTTCCGCAGGACCATTGCGAGCACCGCGGGTGGATGCAGGGAAACCTTGAGGCCATCCCTTTGCTGCTCCCGCTGATGGGAGATTCGCATCCCCGGTCACACTTGGGCCCCCTGTCGTCCTCGCCCACCAGTTATATAGGCGGCATGGAGGTGAAGGAAGGTGATTACGGCTCGGAAGGAGCCGGTAACCGCTTTGACGACCGCCACTTCGGCGGTGTCAACTTCCTCTTCGGCGACGGGCACGCCGAGCGCAGCACCACCCTGCGCGACGACCTCGCCGACGACTGGGACCTGGATCCCCGAACGGAGAACTGCTGGCGACCGTAGCGCCGCATCGTTCGTTCAGTCCCCGCCGGAGCATTAGCAGACATGAAAACCATATATCTGGACAACAACGCCACCACCCAGCCGGCACCCGAAGTGCTCGATGCCATGCAGCCTTACCTGCGCGACCACTTCGGCAACCCTTCCAGCGTGCATGGCCTCGGTCAACGGGCCGCCCACGCGATCGACCACGCGCGCGAGCAAGTCGCCTCGCTGATCGGTGCCAAGCCGAGCCAGATCGTCTTCACCAGCGGCGGCACCGAGAGCAACAACCTTGCCATCCAAGGCGTGTTGGCCGACGGCATCGGGTCGCGACATCTGGTCACCACCGCCGTCGAGCACCCTGCCGTGCTCGAGGTATGCCAGCACCTGGCTGACGGCGGTGATGCCGTAACCTTTGCCCGCGTCGATAGCCAGGGACGACTTGACCTCGACCAGTTCGAGAGCGAAATCACCGAACGGACGGCGTTGGCATCGGTCATGTGGGCGAACAACGAAACGGGCGTCATCTCTCCAATTGAGGAAATTGCCCGCATCACGTCCGAACGCGGCGTGCCGCTCCACGTCGACGCTGTCAATGCTGTCGGCAAGGTACCCATCGACCTCGACCGGATCCCCGTCGATATGCTGAGCGTATCGGCCCATAAACTGCACGGACCCAAGGGTGTTGGGGCGCTATTCGTCCGCAACAGCCGACTCATGCGCCCTCTCTTTTTCGGCGGTCGCCAGGAGCGAGATATGCGGCCTGGAACGGAGAATGTCGCCGGCATCGTGGGGTTTGGTGCTGCGGCGCAGTCGGCGGCCGAGGCGATGGACACCTGGCCAGCTACGGCTAGGCTGCGCGATCGCCTGGAAGAGGGCATCTGTCGTCGTGTCCCGATCGCTCAGGTCAACGGCGACCCTCTGAACCGATTGCCCAATACCAGCAACATCAGCTTCGAGGCCCTGATGGCCGAAGCCGTCCTGCTCTCACTGAGCGAACAGGGGGTGTGTGCCTCGAGCGGGTCAGCCTGTTCGAGCGGGTCGGTTGAGCCCTCCCACGTCTTGGCCGCCATGGGTATCGACCGCCGGCATGCCCACGGGGCCATCCGCTTCAGTCTATCGCGGTATACCACGCCGGACGAAATCGATGCCACGCTCGAGATCCTACCCCCCATCATCGAACGCCTGGCCAGACTCATGACCGCCTGACCGCACCGACAAGTACCCCCGTCTTGGGCCGTTATGATGGGTCGTCCGCAAACGTGACGGTCGCGGCGATACGCCGACATAGGGCGACCAGCTCGTCCACCCCGCCAAGCTCACCCACCGCTTCGATGGCGACCGCCCGACTTTGGCCAAGCCCGACGGCCGCCACCACCTCCGCCACGTCCCCTTGACTGCGACGCCCCAAGACGGCCCAGATTATCTGCCTACCGGCGACGTTCTCCCGCTGCCCCCACTGAACATCAAAACGTCCCGGTGAGGCACTCTTCAGGCGTTCGCGCAGTAGATCGTCCAACGTCTGCTCGCGTCCCAGCGAGACCGGCCAAAGCTCCACGTTCCAGGGCTGCGAGGCATCGCGAGGGCAGGCGACCAGCGTCCGCCCCTGCACTTGCACCAAGCGGGCGCCCGCCGGCAAGTCCACGTGCAACGCGCCGGCGCTGGCGGTTCCCTGGGCGCTCTGGCGAAACACCAGGTCAGTCACCTGCAACGAATCAGCCATCGCGTCCAGCAGCCGCAGATCCTTCTTGCGCGGCATGTACCGCGACGCCAACACCACGGCCAGCGCACGGCCGTTCGGATCCACCGCTTGGCGCGCCAGCAGGAAGGTAAGGTCTTGCGCCCCTCTCACCGTCCAGAGCGATTCGCTGGCCGCCAATGGGCCCAGCGATGCCGGTTCCCGCGCCTCGCGCACCAATCGGTACCGCCGGAACTGGCGATCCAGAACAGGCTTCAACATCTGGGAGGTCACCGCTTTCGGGGGCACGAAACTCGGCATATGGCGAAGAAGCAGTAGGGCTGCCCGCCCGTCCCGGTCGAGACGGCCCGCCGCCACCGTTTCTCCCAGCCACTCTTCGGGCAGCTCGCCCCATCGCTGCGGCGGGCGCCATACGACAGGCCAGTTCGGTGCCGCTTCAGGCGGGCCGAGCTGGTCTCGCCCCGTCCGGCTTTGCGACACCTGCCACGCCGCCAGCAACACCAAACCCAGCGATGCCGCCGTGATCGCCACAGCCAGCCACGGCCGAGGCGAGCGCCACGAGGGAGTAACACTCATATCAGCCGGATGGTAGTGCCGCCCTCAACTGCCATCAACGTCCCAGGCGGCTGCGGCCGGTGCCCGACGTGCCTGCCGAGGCAGGGAGGCCCTGCGACTCGCAAAGCCCGACTGGCACAAAGCTTACGCCAGCCAGCGTCCGCGATATTTCGATTGACGCCGCGGCTGGAGCCCCTTTACAATCTTGTTGCATTTCCACCTAAGCCGTACCGGGCTCGCGGGTGAGCGCGGCGGCAGGGCTGGTCGGTGCTGGGCCCAGCGCTGGGCGGGGCTGACTGGCGGCAAGAGGCATGGTTGGGTGAGCCGAGATGGGTGAGACAATTCGCATCGCCATAGTTGGGGTCGGGAACTGTGCAAGCTCGTTGATCCAGGGCATTTATTTCTACCGCAACATGTGGCAGGAACATCGCCGACTGGGTGAAACGATCGGCCTGATGCACGATCAGATTGAGGGCTATCGACCTGGTGACATCGAGGTCGTGGCCGCCTTCGATGTCGACCGGCGCAAGGTAGGCCGCCCGATCGGGGAGGCCATCTTCGCCAGACCGAACTGCACGAAGGTCTTCTTCGATCGGGTTCCTTCTGATGGAACCATCGTTCACATGGGGGAGCTGCTCGATGGGGTCAGCGACCATCTCAGCGAATACCCGGAGGACCGGCGCTTCGTGCCGGTTAGCAAGCACGCCGCCGACGTGGAGAAGGTCCTGGCTGACAGCGGGGCCGACATCGTGCTGAACTACCTGCCGGTCGGATCGCAGTTGGCCACCGAGTTCTACGCCCAGTGTTGCCTCAACACAGGGGTAAGCCTGATCAACTGCATGCCGGTGTTTATCGTCAGCGACCAAGCTTGGGCGGCCAAGTTCACCCGCAAGAACATCCCGTGCATCGGGGACGACATCAAAGCCCAGATCGGGGCTACGATCGTGCACCGTACGTTGGCCAGCCTCTTCCGCAATCGAGGCGTGAAGATCGACGCCACCTATCAGCTCAACACCGGCGGCAATACAGACTTCCTGAACATGCTCAACCGCCAGCGCCTTGGCTCGAAGAAGATCTCCAAGACCGAGGCGGTTCAGTCCGCCCTCGATCATCCCCTTCCCGAGGAGCAGATCCACATCGGTCCGTCCGACTACGTTCCCTGGCAGTATGACAATAAGATCTGCTTTCTGCGAATCGAGGGGCGCGGTTTTGGCGGGGTTCCCATGAACCTCGAGTTGAGACTCAGCGTTGAAGACTCGCCCAATTCGGCAGGGGTGGCCATCGACGCGATTCGTTGCTGCAAGGTTGCCCGGGATCGGGGAATCGGCGGCCCGCTCAAGTCGATTGCCGCCTACGCCATGAAGCACCCGCCCGAGCAACTTCCGGACGATGCCGCGCGGGAGTTAGTCGAGCAGTTCATCGCAGGGGCCATCGCCCGCTGAGGTGTGGTCGCACCCTGTTGGTGAGCGGTCCTCCGTTTGTCGGTTGCGCAAGGGCGGGGCTGTCGGTCCGCGCAGCGATCAGCTCCGTGCAAGTGGCCCAACGCCTGTTATACTGTGGCCATGGCTGGGCTTGAGACCGGGTCGGGCGACTTTCGGGACCTCGCCGCTTCGGGTGAGCAGCCGGGGGTCACCAAGGCCATCGGGATGGCCTTCGCCTCCGCGCGGGACGGACTGGCTGGGGGCTTGGTGGCCGCGCGAGTTACCCCTAACGCTCTGACCGGCGCAGGCTTCCTTGTCACGCTCGGATCGGCCGCATGTCTCTCCCTTGGCGCGGGCGACGCCTTCGGCCCATCTTCCGCCCCAGGCCAAAGCTGCTGGCCCGTGTGGGCGGGCGCCTTGCTCATCGCTGCCGGCGCCTGCGACATGCTCGACGGGGCGGTCGCACGCATTGGGCGCAAGAGCACGTCGTTCGGCGCGGTGCTCGACAGCTCGCTCGACCGCTTCAGCGACGTGGCCATCTTTCTGGCCCTGGTCGGCCACTTCTGCCGGCGCGGCAATCTCACCTACACCGTCCTGGCCGCGGTCGCCCTGGCAAACACCTTTCTAATCAGCTACGTCAAGGCCCGTGCCGAGGATCTGATCGAGGACTGCACCGTTGGGTGGTGGCAGCGCGGCGAGCGACATGTGGCCCTGCTAATTGCCTGCTTCACCTGCCACGTTCCCATGTTCCTTTGGCAACAGGCCACGCTGCCCATGCTCACCGTTTTCCGCCGGCTCGACTACACACGCAAGGCCCTGGGCGCAAAAGAGCGTGGGCTGCCCTCGCCGGCCAAAGGGCCGCCAACCGGCAGAATGCGACTGCTTCACCCCTGGCGATATCCCCGCGGCTCGCTCCCCTTCGACTTGGTGGCTGCAGTCAATGTCGCCATACTCGTCTTTGGGCCATGGATCTTCTCGTTCTTCCGTGGTCGAACCGATCCTTTGCGCCGTCTGATCGAGGCTGTATCGGGCTAGCCCACGATGTCCTTCGATGTCTGGGGCCTGCCGGCATGCACGCGATCGCCGGGGTAATAAACGACAGTCGGGAAAACGGTGTCAATCGGGCTGGGCTGTTCGGCACTACGCAGGACAGCGGGCCTGACACTCACAGGCAGGTGGGTATGATCAGCCGGGCGCGCGGAGAGGCGCTTCATGCCGAGCGACAGCTTCTGGAATGGAAGTGCCCCCCGGCCTCTACAGCACCCCGTACTTATCGTACACGTCCCGCAGGTACGCCCCTTCGGCCAGTTCCCGCTTCGTGTGCTGCTCGCGCGAGGCCTTATCCAGGGCCGAGCGAATCACTTTGTCCGCCGCCTCTTGAGGAATCACGCACACCCCGTCGATGTCCAGCACCACCCAGTCGCCGGGATGGACCCTTACCTGCCCACACATCACCGTCGTGTCATGCTCGATCAGAAGCCCGCGCGGCGCCGAGTCGACGGGCTTCAGGCCCGCGCAGTACACCGCATAATCGAGTTCGACGATCTGACGCATGTCCCGGCAAAGGCCGTCGGTAACCGTAGCCTTGGCCCCACGCGTCCGGGCAGCCGTCGACATCAACTCCCCCCACACGCCGTTGGATCGACTGCAATTCGTAGCCACGACGGCCACATCGCCTGGCTGCAACGAATCCACAAACGCAATCTCCTGCTCGTACGGATTGTCACGTCGCTGGTGTACGTCCACGAACAGTGCCGTGGCAGCCCGGCCCGCGATTACCTGATCCACCTTCGGCGCCAGCGGACGGATCCACTCGGCCATCGCCTGGCTGAGCAGCCCCAGTTCGTCCATCGCATCACACAACAGGGCTGTGCGCAAACGGGTCTCGATGAGTGCCGCCAGTTCCTCGTCGCTGTGCCGCTGATCCACTACCGTGGTCCCCGTACGACTTGCCCGTTGCCTCTCGTCGGCAAAACAAAACGGGCATCAACGCCCGTCGATTCCGAACGCGCCGTCACCGCGTCCTCGCCCGCGTCAACCTCCCACAGGCTTCGAGCCCACTCAACGCCGACTGGCGGCCTACGTGTCGTCGATCACCCCGCCAACCTGCGGGCCGAGGTCCTCCTCGTCCTCGCCGGCGCGCCTCAAACCGTCGATCTTCTCCTTCAAGTCGCCTGGATGACGCGCCTTGTCCAGCGCCTCCTCGCCTGAAATCGTCCCACTCTGATAGAGCTGCCAGAGGTGGTCGTCCAGCAACTGCATGCCGAACTTCTTGCCCGTCTGAATGCTGGAGTCGATTCGGTACGTCTTGTTCTCACGCACCAGGTTGGCAATCGCCGGCGTCACGACCATGAACTCATAGCCGGCAATCCGTCCCGGGACGCCCAGCTGAGGCATCAGTACCTGACTGAGCACCGCAATCATGTTCGTCGAAAGCTGAACACGGATCTGGTTCTGCTGATCGACTGGGAAGGCGTCAATGATACGGTTGATCGTGCCCTGGGCACCCGTGGTGTGCACCGTTGCAAAGACCAGGTGACCCGTCTCGGCTGCACGAATGGCCGACTCCATCGTCTCAAGGTCGCGCATCTCGCCCACCAGGATCACGTCCGGATCCATACGCAGGACGCGCCGCAGCGCCTCGGAAAAACTCGGCACATCGGCCCCCACCTCGCGCTGGCTGATCACGCTCTTCTTGTGGTCGTGGTAGTACTCGATGGGGTCCTCGACCGTCACAATATGCCGGTCGAAATTGGCATTGATATAGTCGATCATCGTGGCCAGCGTCGTCGTCTTGCCCGATCCGGTCGGCCCGGTTACCAGGAAGATTCCACGCGGCCGACGACATAGGGCGCGGACGATCGCCGGCAGCCCGATCTCCTCGAACGTGAGGATCTTGGTGGGAATCAGCCGCAGAACGATCGAGACGTTGCCCTTCTGTCGGAAGACCGACACACGGAAGCGCGCCTCCTTCCCGAAGGCAAAGCCAAAGTCCGCCCCGCCCTCCTCCTGAAGCTCCTGCTGATAGCGATCGGGCGCGATCTGCTTCATCAAGGCTACCGTGTCGTCCGGCTCCAGCACCTTCGTTTCCAGCGACCGCAACCTGCCGTGCAGCCGAATCACCGGAGGTCGCCCGACGTGCAAATGCAGATCCGACGCGTTGCGCTTCACGCATGTTTCCAACAACCGATCAATATGCAGCGTGGCCACCTGCTCGTCCTCGTTCAGCGGAGAAACGCCGGCCCATTACGCGTCCGCAGTCAGCACACCCTCCGCCTGAGTGATGCGCACGATCTCATCCGGCGTCGTTACACCATTGAGAATCTTGATCTTCCCGTCTTCCAGCAAGTTCTTCATACCGCTCACCTGAGCGGCCTTGCGGATCTGACTGACCGGCGCCCGATTAAACGCCAGCTCCCGCAGTTCGCTATTCATTACCATCATCTCAAAAATGCCGAGTCGCCCTCGATACCCCGTGTTGCTACAGTTCTTGCAGCCCCGGCCTCGATAAACCTGCTTGCCGCGAAGCCGCTCCTCGCCCAAATTCAGAAGCCGCAGAATGTGCGGGTTGGGATTCGGATCGACCTCCTTGCACTGGCTGCATATCACGCGAATCAGCCGCTGCGCCATCACCGCCTGGATCGAACTGGCCACCAAAAACGGCTTGACACCCATGTCGATCAAGCGGGTCAGCGCCGACGGCGCGTCGTTGGTGTGCAGCGTACTGAACACCAAGTGCCCCGTCAGCGCCGCCTGGATCGCCACGTCGGCCACCTCCAGGTCGCGAATTTCGCCGACCAGAATGATGTTCGGCGCCTGACGCAGCATGGCCCGCAGAATCCGCGCGAACGAAAGACCGATCTCCTCACGAACCTGACACTGGTTCATCCCCGTGAAGTTGTACTCGATCGGGTCCTCGGCCGTGATGATCTTGCGGTCGGGACGATTCAGTTCCTGAAGCGCCGCATACAGCGTCGTGGTCTTGCCCGAACCGGTCGGCCCGGTCACCAGGAAAATTCCGTTCGGGCGGCGAATGATCTGCTGGAAAACCTGATAATTATCTTCCTCAAACCCGAGACTCCGAACGCCGGTGCTCGCGCCTTCCGGACGCAGAATACGCAACACCACACTTTCCCCGTGATAGCTCGGCAGTGAACTGACGCGGAAGTCGATATCCTCGCCCCCGATCCGCATCTTGATTCGCCCGTCCTGCGGCAAACGCTTCTCGGCGATGTCGATGCCCGCCATGATCTTCAGACGCGTCAGCACGGCCCCCTGCATGTTCTTCGGGACGTTGTCGCGCTCCACGCACACCCCATCGATCCGGTACCGAACGCGCACGCGATCGACCATCGGCTCGACGTGAATGTCGCTGGCCCGGGTGTTGACCGCCTCCGATATCATCAGGTTGATCAGTCGAATAATCGGCGCGTCGCTCCTGTCGACGCTGCCGCCGGCCACGCTCAAATCCCCCTCCGTCTCCAGCGTGCTCTCCTCGTCGATCGTGTCCATGCTGTGCACGGTCTCTTCGATCTGACCTTCCAGCGCAGAGAGATACTTGTCGATGAACGTGGCCACCTTGCTCGGCGGTGCCAGCGCGCACTCCACATCACAGTTCAGCCGAAAGCGTAAAAGATCCGGCGTGTCCAGATCTAACGGGTCGGTCACGATCACCTTGAGCCGACCGTTGTCGTAACGCATCGGCAGAACCTGGTGCTGACGAATCAGGTCGCGAGGTACCGCCTCCAACGCCTCCGACGAAACCACATTCTTGTCCAGGTCCACATACTCCATATCCTGCTGCGTCGCCAACGCCTTGGTTACGTCCTCCTCGCTGACCAACTGAAGTTCGGTCAGGGCTTCTCCCAAACGCTTGCCATGCTCCTGGGCGTACGTCAACGCCTCCTCAAGCTGGCTGTCGCTCAGCATCTTCCAGCTTATCAGGATTTCCCCGAGTTTCTTCTGACGTCGCGCCATCGATCAAGCCTCGTTTCACCCACGAGCGCCGTAACGGCTCAGCACACAGCCAGTCGTCTGCTACGTCCGGACGCTGTCGACCCCCGAGGCCGCTCCGCCGGCCAGTCGCTGTGCTGCCGACCGCGTCAGGCTCAATACTCCTGCCACCCGCCACTATTCTACGGGCCTGTTGGGGAGCCTTCAAGAACCGCCCCATCGTGCCCAAACGGCCCACACGCCTCGCGTCCGGCCCCCCGGTCAGCGGCCAATCGCTTCGGCCCGGTCAGTATTGCATCGCCCGCGCGCGTGGCCTAGACTCTCGTCAGGCGTTCCTGCTCCTGGACGGGTGTATTCAGAAAATGAGAATCGGATACTTCGACTGTTTCAGCGGCGCCAGCGGAGACATGATTCTCGGCGCCATGCTCGACGCCGGTCTGCCCCTCGACGACCTGCGCCGCCACCTCGACAAACTGCCCGTCTCCGGCTTTGCCCTCCACGCCGAGAAGCTCACCAAGCAGGGCTTCGCGGCCACCCGATGCCATGTCGACCTTGATCCACAGCACTCCCAGCCCCATCGTCATTTGTCCCATCTCCGTGATCTGATCGAAGCCAGTGAGCTGCCGGCATCGGTCAAAGCACGCGCCGTCCGCATCTTCGTCCAACTCGCCGAGGCCGAGGCCGCCGTCCACGGCACCACGCCCGACCGTGTCCACTTCCACGAGGTCGGTGCCGTCGACGCCGTCGTCGACGTCGTCGGCGCCTCGCTGGGCATCGAGTTGCTGGGCATCGATCGCGTCGTCTGCTCGCCCATCCCGACCGGGTGCGGAACCGTCCAGTGCGACCACGGGATCATGCCCGTCCCCGCGCCGGCCACCGCCCAACTGCTGCGCGGCGTGCCCCTGGCCCAGGCCGACGAGCCTGCCGAGTTGACCACCCCTACCGGTGCCGCCATCCTCACCACCCTCAGCGAGTCGTTCGGCCCGCTGCCGCAGATGACCCTCAATCGCATCGGTGTCGGGGCCGGCGCTCGCGACGGAGTGACGCGACCCAACGTCATGCGCCTGCTGATCGGCCAACACGCCGATCACCCCAACCAGGACCAGGTGGTCGTGCTCGAAGCCAACATTGACGACCAGGACCCACGCCAGATCGCCTACGCCTTCGATCAGCTCCTCGAAGCCGGCGCCCTGGACGTTTACGCCACGCCCATCGTGATGAAGAAGAACCGACCGGCCACCAAGCTGTCGGTCATCGCTCCCGCTGACCGGGTCGACCACGTCGAGCGCGTCCTCTTTGCCGAAACGACCACCTTCGGCATCCGACGCTGGAGCTGTGACCGAACGAAGCTCCAGCGGTCACACCGACAGGTGCAGACCCTGTACGGGGCGATTCGCATCAAGTTGGGCCACAGCGGCGAGCAACTGCTCACGGCAACCGCCGAGTACGAGGACTGCCGCGCCGCGGCTCGACAGCACGGCGTCGCGTTACGAGTCGTGGTCGCTGCGGCCACGCAGGCCTGGCTGCAGATCGCTGGCTCTGAATGAACGGCCCATGCAACCGTCAGCCATCATCTTCGCGCAGACCGATCCGCAGCACCTGATCATCATTGCGGTGGTCGTGGCCGTCACCACGCTGGTGCTGATCGCCACCCGCCGCCGCCTGCGCGAACGTCAGCCGTCGCTCAAGGACTACACCCGGCAGCAGCGGGGTCGGCTCCGCGACCAGCAGCACCTCAAGCAGGATATGGAGGAGCTTGCCGTGCAGCTTCAGCAGGTGGCCCGCCAGATCAACAGTCAGATCGATACCCGCTTCGCCAAGCTCGAGTCGTGCATCGCCGACGCCGACCAGCGAATCGAACGGCTGGAGCGTCTGCTGCGGCGCGCCGGTGGTTACGAGGGCGTCGACGTGACGGTATCCGACCATCCCACGCCTTCACCCGGCCAGACTGGGGACCGCAATAGCATCAGGATCGATCCGATGCATCAGGAGATCTACAGGCTGGCCGATGAGGGCAAACCCCCGCCCGAGATCGCCCGGCAACTCGGCCGAACCACCGGGGAGGTTGAACTCATCCTCAACCTGCGCCGAAACCGACACGACTAGGCGTCGTTCTCTCGCCTCGCGGTGCGTGATTCGCTTGGATGGCCCGCTTGTCGCCGAGGGCGATGGGTGGGGTCTTTTGGGGGCATTGCATTTGGCTTTTGGACGGCATACATTTGCGAGGTCGCTCATAGAGCCGGGCAGGTCAGTTCGAGGATGGGGCTGGTTCGAACTGGGGACAACCGATGGCGGTTAGCGCGGAGACTTCGTCAAGAACCGCAAGAGACTGCTGGCGACAGAGTGATGTCTTCCGCCATGGGCGCGTCGGTGGCGTCTTATACGTCCAGGAGAATGAGACTGCGCGTCTTAGGCGGGTCAATCCAATCACGGTTGGCTGTTTCAGGAGGTGCTCCATGCGCCATACAAGTGGTCTTGTTTTGGCTGCAATGGCTATTGCCGGCTGCAGCACTCTGTCCCCCGAGGCGGATTTGAAGACTGTCAAGCCGGTGGGTCAAAAGATGGAGGAAATGCCTACGCCTACGTCCGACGCTGTGGTCAGCATCGACCTGGGTTCTTTAAGCCTGCAAGACATGCGCCTGGGTGACGATTTCATGGGTACGGCCGACCTTGCCGTCGAGCAACGCAAGGACGCCGATGGTGCGTATAGCTTCATTCAGTTTACACCTCGCCCCGGCATGTCCAAGTGGATCACTACGATCATTGGTCTACCACAAGTGGATTTCGCCGATGGGATCGAGTGGATGGAGCTGGAGGCTTGGAACCCCGGCGTGCCGTTGAGAATCGTGGTCGACGCGACAGATCAGGATGCCGACTGCTTCGAGATCGGGTTCTGTCCCAACGATACGGTCTGGGAGGGCTGGCGTACCTTTCGCGTGCCGACGGTCGGCGAGCGGTTCGTGCAGGGCGATACGGATTTGAGGCGTACCATCAAGCCGCCGGTGGGCATCAAGTGGATGATCGTCATCATGCGACAAGGGCTGCCCTGGCAACTCGGTCTGCGTGACTTGCGGGTGAAGCCTCTTAGCACTGCAGCGCCGCTTAGGCTCAAGTGATTGGGCGGCGTGCGCCGATGAAGTCTTCCAAGTAACTATTACTGGAGGACTTACGGCATGGACGCAGAACAGATCAGTGCGCTGGGGAACCGGCTGATGGATTTCTTGGT
>DATKUK010000052.1:0-22622 GCA_035530655.1 Phycisphaerae bacterium | reverse complement strand
TCCATCCAACGCCACACTGGGCGCCAACACCGTCCACACCTACACAATCAACGACAACGACGCGCTGCCGAGTGTAGAGTTTGATCTGATCAGTTCCAGTGGCGATGAATCGTTGACGCCGGCTTCTCTAGCGGTCTCGCTGAGTGCGGCGTACGTGCAGACGGTGACAGTGGACTACGCGGTTACCGGTGGCACGGCCACCGGCGGCGGGGTGGACTACACCTTGGCAGCCGGCACGCTCACGTTCGATCCAAACGACGTGAGCGAGACCATCGCCATCACCATCGTCAACGACGGTCTGGTTGAGTCGGATGAGACGATCCAGGTGACGTTGAGCAATCCGACGAACGCCACACTGGGCGTTAACACCGTCCATACCTACACAATCAACGACAACGACGTGTATCCGACGGTGGCGTTCGATCTGACAGCGTCAGCCGGTGATGAGTCGACTACGCCCGCCAGCCTGGCGGTCTCACTCAGTGCGGCCTACGTGCAGACGGTAACGGTGGACTATGCGGTGACCGGCGGCACGGCCACCGGCGGCGGGGTCGATTACACCCTGGCGGCCGGCACGCTGACGTTCGACCCGAACGACATAAGCGAGACCGTCGCCATCACCATCGTCAATGACGGTCTGGTCGAGTCGGATGAGACGATCCAGGTGACGCTCAGCAATCCGACGAATGCCACGCTGGGCGTCAATACGGTGCACACGTACACGATTCTGGACAACGATGCCGGCATCATCAATGTGTACACCTATGCCGAGCTTCGGGACGCGGTGAAGAGCCAGGCGGGTCCGGGTGACATCATTCTGGTTCACCCCGGCGTGTACCAGATGAACGAGTCGCGTCTGAGTATCTACAACGCGGGCACGCCCGGCAGCCCGATTACGGTTCGGGGCGTGATGGACGGCAGCCAGCGACCGATCCTCGAGCCGGCCGTTGGCCAGGAGGTCGATCGGGGCTTCTTCTACATGTGGGAGGACGACAGCCACTGGGTTTTCGAGAATCTGGAGTTCCGCGACCTGCGGGGGTCCAACGTTCTATACTCGCCGAACGCGGGCGGCATGTTTATCCTCGGTGACGACGTGACGGTCCGCAACTGCACGTTCCACGACTGCGACCAGGGCATTTCCAGCGCGAGTCTGGCGGAGGGTACGCTGCTGGAGAACTGCGAGTTTTACAGTAACGGCTCGAGTCTGAACCTGGGCTACGCCCACAACATGTACATGAACGATGCGAGTCTGACGGTTCGAGGCTGCTACTCGCACGATGCGTATGGCGGCATGCTGTTCAAGGTCCGCAGCGAGCATTGTGTTCTGGAGTACTGCTGGCTGGAGAACGACGGATCGGAGCAGTGCATCGCCAACGCGGCCTCGGGCAATGCGAACAACGCCTTGTGGCGTGGCAACGTGTTCATCAAGCGGAGCACGCCGGGCGGTCAGCGTCGGATGCTAAGCTTCGACGACGGCACGGGGCTGATCGGCACGGCCACGTTGATCAACAACACGATCATCAGCGCGACGACGAGTGATATCTATCTAACCTCGGCGTCGAGCAACGCGTGCGATCTGGTGCTGAAGAACAACCTGTTTGCCGGCCCGAGCGACGTGCTGCTGGACTGGAACGGTGGGGGAAGCATCACGGGCAGTGACAACTGTTTCCGGACGGCAATGTCACCCGACGTGCCGGCGGGTGTGGTGGACAGCGTTTTCAGTGACAATCCGGGCCTGGTGGACCTGTCCGGTCGTGACCTGCATCTGCTGTCGAGTTCGGTGTGTATCGATGCGGGCATCAACAATCCGACGTATCTGAACGAGTTGGCCCAGTGGGTAGACGGCACGCCCGCGTACGAGCCGGACACGGACCTGGCTCCCGACCTTCGCAACGATGATGGTTCGCTGGATATCGGTGCGTACGAGGGTGTGTCGCTGCCGACCCCGAGCGTCGAGTTCGATCTGACGGCCTCCAGCGGCGACGAGTCGGTGGCGACGGCGAACCTGAGCGTCTCGTTGTCGGCGGCCTACGCCGAGGCGGTCACGGTCGACTTCGCGGTCACCGGCGGCACGGCTGTGGATCCCGACGACTTCACGATTGCGGCCTCGCCGCTGACGTTCAACGTGGGCGTCACGCAGCAGGACATGGTCATCACCATCGTGGACGACGGCCTGGTGGAGTCGGACGAGACCATCGAGGTAACCCTCAGCAATCCGAGTAACGCCACACTGGGCGCCAACACGGTGCACACCTATACGATTCTCGACAACGACGCCGCGGGCGAGCCGGAGACGCTATTCTTCGACGACTTCGAGAGCGGCAGTTTCACAGCCGGCGGCTGGACGACCAGCGGAAGCCCCTCCGTGAGCACTTCCGCGGACTACAACGGCATCTACGGCGCGAGGCTCCGCAGCGTCTCTTCGATCACGAAGGCCCTCAGCACCGTCGGCTACACCGACATCCACGTCACGTTCTACCGTAGGACTCAGGGTTTGGATTCCAACGAATACCTGTATTGCGAGTGGTCGGATGACGGCGGCCAGAGCTGGTACCTCCTGGGCAGCACGCGGAGTACGTCGTGGGCGCAGGAGGACTTCACGTGTCCGAGCGGAGCCAACAACAACCCCAACTTTCGGTTCAGGTACCGCCTGAACGCCAGCAGCACTCGCGAGTACGGCTACGTGGATGACGTGGAGATCATAGGCACGACTGGGGCAGCGGTTCCCACCGTTCAGTTCGACCTGACCGGCTCGAGCGGTGCCGAGTCGAGCGCCGCGGTCAACCTGAGTGTCTCACTGAGTGCGTCGTCGGCCCAGACGGTCACGGTGGACTTCGCCGTCACGGGCGGCACGGCTGTAAATCCGGACGACTACACGATCGCAGCCAGTCCGCTGACGTTCAATCCGGGCGTCACACTGCAGAACGTGGCGATCACGGTCGTCGACGATGGGCTGATCGAGTCGGACGAGACGATCGAAGTAACGCTGAGCAACCCGACGAACGCCACGCTCGGCGCGAACACCGTGCATACATACACAATCCAGGACAACGATGTCGCGGGCGGCGACGGCACGGGTCTGACCGGTGCCTACTACGACAACATCGACTTCACGGCCTTCGCGCTGAGCCGCGTGGACGCGACGGTGAACTTCAACTGGGGCAGCGGCTCACCCGATCCGTCGATCGGAGCCGACACCTTCTCGGTGCGGTGGACGGGTCAGGTTCAGCCGCTGTATTCGGAGACGTATACCTTCTACACGAACACGGACGACGGCGTGCGGCTGTGGGTGAATAGTCAACTGGTCATCGACCAGTGGGTCGATCAGGCCCCGACCGAGGTCAGCGGCACGATCGCGCTGTCGGCGGGTGTCAAGTACGACATCGAGATGGAGTACTACGAGAACGGCGGTGGGGCGGTCGCCGAGCTGCGCTGGTCGAGCGCCAGCCAGGCCAAGCAGATCATCCCGCAGAGCCAGCTCTATCCGGCCGCGGCGCAGGCGCCGACGGTGACGCTGAGCATCGATAACGCCACCATCGCCGAGAACGGCGGGACGGCGACGGTGACGGCGACGCTGTCGAATACTTCGACGCAGGCGGTGACGGTCGATCTGGCGTACAGCGGATCGGCCGCTCGCAACACCGACTACACGGCCGCGTTGCAGATCGTGATCGGTGCGGGCTCGATCAGTGACGGCGTCACGATCACGGCGCTGGACGACGCGGCTGTGGAAGGTGACGAAACGGTGGTGGTGGACATCAGCGGTGTGACCAACGGCACGGAGGACGGCGTGCAACAGGTCAGCACGACGATCACCGACGACGACTCGCCGGGGAGCGTGTCGCTGCTGTCTGGGAGAGACTTCCTGTACAAGGGCTATTACATCGTCGAGAGAAACGGAGACTTCCCCGACCTGAACTACGGACAGGGCTTCACGCACCGCTACGTCGGCGGGCAACTGCGATTCCTTACCTATGCGTTCTTCGGCAACGTCCCCGGCGGCGGCCATCAAGTGGTGGAGTTTGCCCCGCCCGCGTCTCTGGGCGGCACGGTGACGAGCAGGACCAACCACTGGCCCGACATCTGGACAGGGACCACCCTTACGGCCGGCAACGGCGTCTGGACGGGCCTGTGGTATGACCAGGCACAGGAGCGGCTGTGGACGACATGGGCGATTGACTATCCCGATGACACCCAACTTGATTGGACGATATCCCTCGTCGTCCGCACTCTCAATACCGACGGCACGGTGTCCAACGTGGGTGGCCCGTGGGGCCTCGAGGGTGTGCAGCAACGGCGGATCTACGGCGGCGTGACCGCCATTCCGCAGTGGTTCCAGACCGCCTACGGCGTTGGACCCTACGCCTGTGGCTGGGGTGGCTACGCCAGCCGTATGGGTATCGGTCCGGTTTCTCTCGGACCCACGTTCTACGCCATTCCCGAGCCCACCGGCTACGCCGCGGGCGATATCCCCACCTCGGCCTTCGACACGATCATGGATCACAGCGGCGGCACACTGGGGGCCGACTGGTACCCGAGCGGCACGCCGACGTCGTTCGATCGTGGTGTCCGCAACTGCGACGTGAAGAACGACTACGACACCCCGTATTGGCAGTCACCGGCCCCGGACGGGTTGGGGCGCTGGACCTGGGGCGACAGCAATTGGGACACGGGGGTCTGGATCGAGACTCCCAACAAGGAGGGCTTTATCCTGATTCCCAAGCTGTGCAGCGGCAGGACCTGGTATGAAACGTCGACCCTGCACTGCGAGCGTCAGACAGCCGAGATTCAGGTCTTTGATCCCAACATGCTGGGTGAGGTTGTCCTGGGGACCCGCGCCAGTTGGAACACCTACCCGACCTACCGGTGGCAGATCAGCGATGAGTTGCTGCCTCTGGGCTTTTTGGGCGGGCGGTCGGGCAACGGCCCCGACGGCGGACCTGCCGGTGCGAGCTATGACGCAACCACCCAGACGCTCTACGTGTATTGCATCTCGGGCAACAACTTCAATTCGTACATCCTGGTGTACGACGTCGACCAGGGCGCCTCGCCGGTCAACGACGTAGCCGTGGACGAAACGCCCGTCACCGGCACGGTCACCGGCAGCCGCGCCAACACGGAAACCAAGGACGGCATCTACGAGTCGATCCAGGAAGTCATTGTGGGTTCCACCAGCCAGTTGGAGCATGAGTGGACGTTCGACGTCACCAGCGGCTCGAGTGTGGTCTTCAACGTTAAGGGCTATCGCCCCGCCAACGGCGACGGCGACGACTTTGTGTTCGCCTACTCCACCAACGGCACGGACTGGACCAACATGGTCACCGTCAGCAGGAGCACCGATGACGGCACGTTCCAGACCTACACCATGCCAGGTGGTACGCAGGGCACGGTTTACGTGCGGGTGCAGGACAGCGACCGCACCAACGGCAACACCAGCTTGGACACGATCTACATCGATGAGATGTACTTCCACAGCATGCCGTAGCCGGTGGTGACGCACCTGCCGGACCGGCGCTGGTTGCGACGCACGCAGCCAGCCCGGGCAGTGCAAAGCAGCATGTACGACCGCCGCGGGTTCCCAGCAACTCGCGGCGGTCGTCGTTTTGCCTTGCCCCCCCCAAGCCCGGCGCCACTCGCGCCGTATGGGCTACCGGCCGACCGGCATGTTCGCTAAGATTCAGGTGATAGATGCCACGGGCCGTCATGCAAACAGGCAAACGGCTCCCCGGCGCGGCAAGATGGTCAGGTAGGTTGGCCCTGCGGGCCAACGGCGGGAAACCAAATGCGACGCGGGCTCTTGCATCGGCTCGCCCCCTTCCTGGGTTTGCTGGTATTCGCCCTTGCCCTTTGGCTGCTCCACCACGAGCTGAAAACACTCCATTACTGTGACATTGCGGATCAACTCAGGAAGCTGCCTTCCGCCCGCCTCGGGATTGCCCTACTGCTGACCGTGCTGGGTTACCTGGTGCTGACCGGTTACGACATGCTCGGGATGAAGTACATCGGTCAGACGCTGTCACTGCGGAGCGTGATGTTCGCCTCGTTCCTCAGCTACACGTTCAGCAACAATGTGGGTCTGTCGATCGTCGGGGCCAGCACCGTCCGACTCCGCATGTACACCGCCTGGGGTATCTCACCCGTGGACGTGGTCCGGCTGATCGCGTTCACCAGCACGGGGTTCTGGGTCGGGGTGCACGCCTTGGCGGGCGTCGTACTGACAGTGCAACCGCTCTGCCTTCCGGACAGTTGGCACGTGCCACTGGGCTCGGTCCGTCCGCTCGGCGTGGTTTTGCTCGGGATCGTCGCGGCCTATTTGGCGCTCTGTGCGAAACGAAGAAGGCCGCTTCGGGTTCGGTCGTGGGAGTTTCCTCTGCCGGCCGTGCGCCTGGCACTGGCCCAAACCGCCGTCGGGCTGCTCGACTGGACATTGGCGGCGACGACGCTCTATGTGCTGCTTCCGGCATCCACCGAGCTTGCTTTCCCTGTGTTCTTGGGCGCCTACCTACTGGCCCAGGTGGTCGGGCTCGCCAGCCACGTTCCGGGCGGACTGGGTGTGTTTGAAACGACTTTCCTGATGCTGTTGAAAACAAACACTCCGACCGGGTCGTTGGTCGCTGCTTTGCTGGCGTACAGGTTGATTTACTATCTGCTGCCGCTGGCTGTCGGCGTTCTTATGATGGGCGGCTACGAGCTGCGGCAGCACCGTCTGCTGCTGAGGCGCGTGGGGCAGGCGTACGACCGACGGATTCGAGTATTGGTGCCTCATGTCTTCGCCTTCACCACGTTTGCAGCGGGAGCCATCCTTCTGCTGTCCGGCGCCACTCCGGCGCTGACGGGGCGCCTGCAGTGGCTGGCCGACTTCGTGCCCCTGCCGGCGATCGAGTTGTCCCATCTGCTTGGCAGCCTGGCCGGCACAGGACTCATACTGCTAGGCCGCGGCCTTCAGCGACGCATCAACGCGGCCTACTGGACAACTTTGCTCCTGTTGATAGTGGGAATCGTCGCTTCCTTGCTCAAGGGCCTGGACTACGAAGAGGCCCTCATCCTGGCCGCCATGGCGCTGGCCTTGGTGCCCTGCCGCGAGCAGTTCTACCGGCAGGCATCCTTGCTCGATGAACGATTCACGCCCGGCTGGGTCGCGTCCATAGCCATGGTGTTGATTGGATCCATCTGGCTGGGGGTGTTCGCCCATAAGCACGTGGAGTACACCAACGACCTGTGGTGGCAGTTCGGGCTGTTTGCCCACGCGCCGCGATTCCTTCGCGCGTCGCTCGCCACGGTGACCGCTGTTGTCGTGATCGCCGCGGCAAGACTGATCAGGCCGGCGGCGCCGCTCCCCGTGCGCCCGGACCCCCCAGCGCTGGCCCGCGTCGATTCAATCGTGCGGCAGTCTCCCAGGACCCAGGCGTATCTCGCGCTGTTGGGCGACAAGCAGCTTCTGTTCAACGAGCAGCAGAACGCGTTCATCATGTACGGCGTACACGGCCGAAGCTGGGTGGCGTTGGGCGACCCGGTAGGTCCCGACGATCAGCAGGTGGAACTGGTTTGGCGTTTCCGCGCCCTGTGCGACCGGTACGCAGGGCGTTGCGCGTTCTATCAGGTCGAAGCCGACCGCCTGCCCCAATACATCGACCTTGGATTGGCCCCGCTCAAGCTGGGTGAGGAGGCCCGGGTACGCCTGGATACGTTTACCCTGGAGGGCGGCGCGCGCAAGAGCCTGCGCCACGAGGTTCGCCGGGGCGAAACCGAAGGCTTCCTATTCGAGATCGTGCCACCCGATTCGGCGGCGAAGCTGCTGGGCGAATTCCGCCGGATCTCTGACGGGTGGCTCGCAAGCAAGCAGAACAAGGAGAGATCCTTCTCTATTGGATTCTTTAACGAGGACTACCTGCGAAGGTTTCCCGCAGCCATCGTGCGGGTTGGCGATAGCATCGTCGCCTTCGCCAATATATGGCCTGGTGCCGACCACAACGAACTGTCATTGGATTTGATGCGGTACGTGTCCGGCGGCCCTCGCGGCGCGATGACCTACTTGTTCGTCCAGTTGATGCTCTGGGGCAAGCAAGAGGGCTATGCGTGGTTCAACCTCGGCATGGCACCGCTGTCCGGGCTGCAGGATAGGGCTCTCTCGCCGCTGTGGAATCGCGTCGGAGCCTGGTTCTACCGACACGGCGAGCATTTCTACAATTTCGAAGGTGTGCGGCAATACAAGGAAAAATTCGATCCGCTCTGGTCGCCGAAGTACCTCGCCTCGCCCGGCGGTCTGGACCTGCCGGGTGTGCTGGCCGATCTGGCCGCCCTGATCGCAAGCACGCCCCCCAAAGGCAGACCGCAGGAGAAGACCTGAATCATGGACATCAAGCGCACCGTCGCCTACTTCTCGATGGAGATCGGCCTGGAGCCCGGCATCCCGACCTATAGCGGAGGACTCGGCATCCTCGCCGGCGACACCATTCGCGCCGCGGCAAGCCTGAAGGTGCCGATGGTCGCGGTTACCCTTGTCCACCGGAAGGGTTATTTTTATCAGGGCCTCGGCCCTGACGGATGGCAGACCGAGTCGCCCGTCAACTGGGTCGTCGACGACTCGCTGATCGAATGCGATGCAGAAGCGTCGGTGACCATCGAGGGCCGCCAGGTCCACCTTCGGGCCTGGCGCTACGACGTCGCCGGGGCACACGGCTTCACCGTGCCGGTCTACCTGCTCGACTGCGACCTGCCCGCCAACGCCGAAGCCGATCGGACGTTCACGCACTTCCTCTACGGCGGCGACAATCGCTATCGCCTCTGCCAGGAAATCATCCTCGGCATCGGCGGCGTCCGTATGCTCCGTGCGCTGGGGCACGATCAGATCGAGCGCTATCACATGAACGAGGGTCATGCCGCGTTGTTGGCGTTCGAGCTGCTGGACGAGTGGGGCAAGCAGCAGGGCCGCCCCTCCATCGACGTCGAAGCCGTCGAAGCTGTCAGGCGATGCTGCGTTTTCACCACCCATACACCTGTCCCCGCCGGACACGACCAGTTCCCTTTGGAGATGGTCGACCGCGTGCTGGGTCATCGCGCCGTTTCCGAGATCCAGGAGTTCTGCTGTTTCCTGGAAAAACTCAACATGACCTATCTCGCCCTCAACCTCAGCCACTACGTAAACGGTGTGGCCAAGCGTCACGGCGAGGTGTCTCGACAGATGTTGGGCAACTACGCCATCGACTCGATCACGAACGGCGTGGACGCAGCCAACTGGGCGTCCGAGCCCTTCCAGGACCTGTTCGACCGCTACATCCCCGGCTGGCGCGAGGACAATTTCAACCTGCGCTACGCCTTGGGCATCGGGCCTCAGGCCATCTGGGACGCCCACACCAGGAGCAAACAAGACCTGATTCAATACGTAAACCGGCAGACCAATGTCGGACTGGACTCCGGGGTCTTCACGCTCGGTTTCGGCCGCCGCGCCGCCTCCTATAAGCGGGCCGACCTGCTGTTCACCGATGTCGACAGGATCAGGAAGATCCACGCCGGCGCCGGCCCGCTCCAGGTCGTCTACGCCGGCAAGGCCCACCCGCACGACCAGGAGGGCAAAGAGCTGATCAAGCGAATCTTCGGCTTCGCCGCGGCGCTCAAACCCGACGTCAAGGTCGTCTACCTGCCCAACTACGACATGCAATTGGCCCGGCTGATGACGGCGGGCGTCGACACCTGGCTCAACACGCCGCTGCCGCCCATGGAGGCATCGGGCACCAGCGGGATGAAGGCGGCACTAAACGGCGTGCCCTCTCTCAGCGTGCTGGATGGCTGGTGGCTCGAAGGCTGCATAGAGGGTGTGACCGGCTGGGGCGTGGGTGAAGATCGTCGCGCTACCGGCGCCGACTCCGACCCGACAAAGGATGCGGCTTCCCTCTACGCCAAGCTGGAAACTGTCGTCCTGCCAACATTCTATCACAGCCGAGATCGCTTCCTCGATATCATGCGCCACACCATCGCGCTGAACGGCTCGTTCTTTAACACCCAACGCATGATTCAACAGTACGTATTGAAGGCATACTTTGACTGAGGAGAACGATCTGGACCCTGCAAACGCGGTCCCCACGACACGAGCCGGCAAACGTCGGGTTCTCGCTGCCGGCGCTGTGCCAAACACCTGATCCCGGGAGGACGACGTGGCCAATCGATCGGAAAAACGGGCCGCCTGCCAAATCTGCAAGGCCCAAAAGAGCGTCAGAACGCTGGTTCCGGCAGAACTCGTGCGTGAGACGATCGTTGAGACCATTCGGCGATCGCATCCCGATTGGTCGCCCAGCGGGTACATCTGCTCGGACGATCTGAGAAGGTTCCGGGCGCAATATATTGAGGAAGCACTCGAACAGGAAAAGGGCGAACTTTCCGCCCTCGAAGCGGAGGTCGTCGAAAGCCTTCGACAGCAGGAGATGCTCTCGCAGAACGTCAACGTGGAATTCGAGCGGCTTCGCACGTTGGGCGAACGCCTGGCCGATAGGGTGGCCGAGTTCGGCGGGAGCTGGCCCTTCATCATCTGCTTCGGCGGTGCCCTGGTCTTCTGGATCGGGCTGAACTCCTACGTGCTCAGCACCAGACCCTTCGACCCATACCCCTTTATTTTCCTGAATTTGCTCCTGTCCTGTCTGGCTGCCATCCAGGCGCCGGTTATCATGATGAGCCAGAAACGACAGGAGTCCAAAGATCGTCTGCGCGCCGAGCATGACTATCGCGTTAACCTCAAGGCCGAGCTGGAGGTGCGCCACCTCAACGCCAAACTCGACGAACTGATGACCCAACAATGGCACAGACTGCTGGAGATACAGGAAATCCAATTGGAGACGATGAACGAGCTGACACAGCGCCGAACCGCCGGACCCGGCAAGCCCGGCTGATGCGACCTCTTGCTGCGGCTCAACCGAGTGTAGTGCCCACGGTCAGGACACGCCCCCCCCACCAGGGGCCTGCAACGGCGCTTGCCGCCCGGGACCACTCCCACCACACGGAAAGGACAAATACCCGATGACTGAACTCGAACGATTCCTTGCTGTCGTTCGTTTCGAAAAGCCCGACTATTGGCCCTCGCTGACCGCCTGGGGCGTGGGCGGCGTGCATGACGGCGGCTTGCTCAAACTGCACCGCGAGGGACTGCCCGAACACGTAAACGAGCTGGAGAGCTGGTGCCGCTACTGGGGCCAGTGCACCTTCGAGAGCATCCAATCGATAGGCCGCGACGCCCCGGGCATCAAGACCGAATCGTGGATCGAGGGCGGGTTCGAATGCGTCCGCAGCGAGACCGGCGCCCTCACGCGACAGGTCCTCGACAACGACCTGATTTACAGCATGCCCGACTTCATCGAGTTCGACGTCCGCGACCGGCAATCGTGGGAGACGTTCCGCGATCGCATCACGCCCCGAGGCAAGGCCGACGTCGAAGAGCAGGCCCAGCGACTCGACAGCCGCACGCGACCCGCCGCGATCAGCGCCTGCACCACCTGGGGCACGATCCGCAACTGGATGGGGCCCGAGCGCGCTCTGCTGGCCGTCTACGACGACCCCCACCTTATCCGCGACATGATCGACTGGCAGACGTGGACGTTCGATCAGTTCGTCGCTCCCGCCATCGAGCGCTATCGACCCGAGGCCATCCTCGGCTGGGAGGACTTCTGCTACAACCACGGCATGCTCATCAGTCCGTCCGCCTTCCGCGAGTTCTGCGCCCCGCACTACCGCCACGTGGCCGAGGTGGCCCGAAGCTGCGGCGCCGAGCTGCTCATGATCGACTGCGACGGCAAGGTCGACGAGTACACGCTCCTGCTCGAGGAAATGGGCTTCAACGGCTGCTGGCCCATGGAGCAGGTGTGCGGCAACGATCTGCTGGACTACCGCCGCCGCCAGCCGCGGTTCATCTTTGCCGGCGGCATCGAAAAGCAGGTCGCCTGCACCGGCAACGGGCACCGCATCGAATCGGAACTCGTGCCCAAGGTGCCCAAGATGCTGGAAGCGGGCGGCTACTTCCCTACGTTCGATCACGGCCTGCCGACCACCGTGGGCTTCGACGAGCTCTGCCGCTGCATGACCCTCCTGCACCAGATCTGCGGCAGCGAGCACCTGGGCGAGTTCCCGCGCCGCCACGAGCCGCTCACCGCGCCGGCCACGTAGGCTGTGTCCGACACTTCCGGTCTGGTTTTCTTGGGTGGCCCATCCCTTCACATGATTTCGCATGAAGACGGGTGCCCCGTCCCTTCCAGGAGCGGGGGACTGACGTCGTGTGCCCCGCCGCGGCGGGTTCTCGAACAGTGTCTTTCCTGACCTCCCGAGTGGCCTTCCCAATCCCGGCGTGACGGGTGGTTGGGCGGCCCGTCCCGCGAAATCTTGTTCAGGCTGTGTGGCCCAGCCCTTCAGGGATGGGGAACTCGATGATTCTTCGGGTGGCACCCTCAACCGCAGCGAAGCGAAGGTTGTGGGTGCGTGTTCGATGGGTGGCCCGGGTCTTTAGACCAGGCAAGCCCATTGCATCGGGCTCTCGGACGGGGTACATTTGCGAGGTCGGCGATAGGCGCCGGGCGAGCAGTTCGAGGATGGGGCTGGTTGGGACTGGGGACAACTCGATGGCAACACTGGGCCGAGACTCCCTTACGTTCGGGACGGGCTCAGCTACGCCTGCATCGGTGTCGACATGACGTTTTACGCGGCAGCCTTGGCGCTCATAGGTTTTATCGGGAACTCGTATAGGACGTAGTTGGGTGCGCCAGTATGATCAGACCAGAAACGACAGACGTACAGCAATATCTGGTCAGCGACGACGTCATTGACTGGTCGGCTCCGTCCGTGTCGGCAAAGGCGCAGGAGCTCACGCACGGCCTGCAGTCGGAAGTGGAGAAGGCTCGGCGTCTCTTCGAGTGGGTCCGGGATGAGATCCCCCACTCAAAGGACATCAACGCTGATGTGGTCGCGTGTTCCGCCAGCGAGGTGCTGCGAGCAGGGACAGGAATCTGCTTTGCCAAGAGCCACCTTCTGGCTGCGCTGCTGCGTGCAATCGGGATCCCGGCCGGATTCTGCTACCAAGTGCTCATGCGGGACGCCCCTTTCAAAGGGTTCGTTCTTCACGGTCTCAACGGCGTTTTGCTGCCCACCCTGGGTCAGTGGCTTCGCGTCGATCCGCGAGGCAACACAGGACCAATCAACGCCCAATTCGGGATTGAGAAGGAACAACTTGCATTCCCGACGGATACGGCAAGTGGTGAGTTCAGTTACGACACGGTTTTCGCCTCCCCGGCGCGAGAAGTCGTTTTCACATTGAGGCGTTTTTCCAATCGCACGGAGATGTGGCCCCATCTTCCGCAGCGATTGGAAGGCGAGAGCGTCCAGTAAAGCGCTGCAGGCGACCCCAAGTGGCAGCCCTGATGGATGACGTTCGGCGGGTAAGAAGATGAGAATCGAGCGCGCAGGCACGAAAGACGCAGTCCAGGTTGTCCAGAAGGTGGAGCAACTCCTCACAGAGCTGGGCGGTAAGCCGTACTCCCTTGATTGGTCGGGACTTGTCCCGGTCATTCAAGCGGCCATTGGGGACGGCCGCTACACCGTGCTGGTGGCAAGGGATGACGACGCGGAGATCGTCGGCGTCTTGACGCTTGGCGAAGTGGTCGCGGCGTACGCCGGCGGGCGGTTCGGTGTCATCCACGAACTCCATGTGTCCCCACAGTGCAGATCAGCCGGGATTGGAAACTCTCTGCTGAAGGAGGCAAAGATTATCTGTCGGCAGAGGGGTTGGGTGCGTTTGGAGGTTGGCGCACCACCATACCCGAAATGGTCCAGAACCAAAGACTTCTACGTACGGGCGGGCTTTGCGGAGATCGGGCCACGATTGAAATGGATCGCCGAGCAAAGCGCTGGAGCCGACACGGAAGAGCGCGCGGCTCAGCCCTGACGTTCGCGCAGGAAAGGGCACGACGGGCATTGTCAGGGAAGCTCTGCTGTACCACAGGGACGATACTGTAGCAGGATCGGTCGTTTGCGACTTGTGCCACCACCGCTGCAAAGTCGCGGCTGGTCGGCGTGGGCTTTGCCGCGCAAGGAAGAACGACGACGGCCGGCTCCTGACATTGGTCTACGGTCGCTGCATGTCCCACAAGGCCACCCCGATCGAGAGCAAGCCACTTAACCACTTCCTTCCGGGCTCACGGACGTTGTCGTTCTGCACAGCCCGCTGCAACTTCAGATGCCCGTTCTGCCAGAACCACAAGTCATCCCAGTATCTCAGGGATTCGGATGTGACTGATCCGCCCGGAGAAGAAGTTACACCTGAGCACATCGTTGAGGACGCCCTGCGGAGCAACTGCTTGAGTGTCTCGGCGACGTGGACCGAACCGACGGTCTTCTTCGAGTATTTACTCGATGTCGCGCGCCTTGCCCGGGCCGAGGGCCTCTCCGTCTGCATCGTGTCCAACGGCAACATGACCCCCGAAGCCCTTAACCTCCTGCTTCCATGGGTCGACGCCGCGAACATCGATCTCAAGAGCTTTGATCCGGACGTCTACCGAGAGACGCTGGGCGGAGACTTGGAGGGAGTACTGGAGACATTGAAACGTCTGCATGGCGCCCGGCCAGGCCGGTGATGCCGAATAGATGGTTGGACAATCCCGAGAACGTCTCGCTAACGACTTGACAACGGCTTGCTCATAGATGGCACCCGGGCGCCGAAGGTCAGGCGAGGCTATGTGCCATAACTTGCGCGGCCGCTTGCGCCGCTCTGCTGCGGCGGCGAGGCCAGGACGGTTGTCTTGCCCGCGAGCACCTCGAAGATCCGCATCGAGCGCTCGTAGCGCGGCAGCAGGTACACGTCCGCGGGCACGGTTACCTCCTCCTGGCCGCCGGTGTGCATCAGCACGCTGTACTGCCTGCCCACAAGATTCAGCAGCCCCTCCGAATTGGCCAGGCCGTCGACTGCCAGCCGGCCGACGGGAACGTCGCTTAGCTCGACGAGCTTGAGCTTTACCCCGTTGTCGACCTGCTCGACCTGCACCTCGTATGTCCCGGAATCGAGCGCGAGGTAAGGCGCCAGGATGACTCGCGGAGTTCCGCCGACACCGTGCGCGAAGTACCCACTGTCCTTCAGGCGGCCGGGCTTCAGTTCGCCGACACCCTCGATGTCGAGCACGAGATAATCCCCGCGCGGCGTACGCTTGGCGTACTCGTTGATGTTCAGGCCGATCAGGTCGGTGACCTTGTCGTTCCAGTCGCGGTCGATCAGAGCGGCATGCACCGCCCTGCCGCCGATCGTGACGGCGCCGACCGCCCATTGCTGTGGAATGAGCAGGCAATTGTAGGTCGTAACCATCTGACCGCCGAAGCCGAGTATCCCGCCGCGATGTGTCTCCACGCAGTTCAGAAAGACCTGCGCATGCGCGTAGCGCTCGTGCACGGGGTTCTGGGTGAAGTGCACGTTCTCGAAATACGCTGCGACCCTGCCAACACCATCCGTCGCCGCGGTTACCCCGCATGGTGTAGCTTCATAGACGGCGTCGTCCTCATCTTCGAAGTCGCCGTCGCCGTTGAAGTCGACGTACAGCTTGTCGTATCCGGTTCCCGCGCCGCCGGACTCATCGAACAGCAGGCTGGACTGAACCATGACGCCCTTGCGGCAGGGCCAGTAGAGACACTTGTCGGACTGGCAGAAGTCGAAGGGCTTGCCGACCGTTGGCGGCGGGCCCAGTCCCTGAGTCACGTAGTAGTTGGCCTGTTCGATGGGGAACTTCTCGAAGCTCAGGTTCGGCTTGTCGGGCGCCTCGCTGTCTGCCGCCTGTACCGATGGCAGCAGGATGGCGGCGGCTGCCAGCAGCAGGACAGCAGTCCCTACCGAAAGCCCCGTCCGCACTTTGCGATGTGTATCCAGGATCCGCATGAGTCGTCTCCTTATCAGAATCCCCCGATTCAGCAGTCCCACGGGCGTGCCGGCGAGAGCCGGAAGCTTGTTGGCGCACTGCACGACCGAAAGGAACCCCTCGCCGCAATCCCGACAGGGCGACTTGGACGCAACCAGCGCCGCATCATCGCAGGCGTACTCGCGCAGCAGATCGATCGCCCAGTTGGCCACCCACACAACCGGGTTGAAGAAGTACGCGATCTGCAGCAGCCTCTGCAACGTGACCACCAGAACATCGGCGCGGCGGATGTGAGCCAGCTCGTGCAGTAGGATCCATCGCATCTGGTTGGGCGTAAACGTCACCAGGAAGTCGGGCGGCACGATCAGGCAAGATCGAAGCAGCCCCCAGGCCGCCGGCGAATGCACCGCGTCGCTGGACAGGACGCGGACCGACCGGCGCACACCGGCCGATCGGCATAACAGCTCCGGATCGATCGGCAAACTGCGCGGGTCGACGACTTTGGCTCGGCGCAATAGCCGGTGCGTACGCCACTGGACCCAAGCGAAACGCAGCAACAGCGCCGCGACGGCTGCTGCCCATCCCGACATCAGCAAGGCCTGGATCGACACGGCCGGCTGTTCCGCCGCGGGCGGGTCGGACGAGGGTGGCCGAGCCGGCATGACCGACACCGACGCCATGCCGCGATCTGAATCAACTGGGGGCATGGCGCGAGCCATCGTCGCCCGATGTTCGTACCCAACCGCCGGCGCCTGAGCTTCGGCAGTCACCCATGCGGCCGCACGATCGGCCATCCGGTGAGGCCACCAATCAGCCAGACGCTGCGGCACCGTCAGCTTGATGGGTATGACAAGCTTGACCAGCACCAGAAGGAACAGACAGTAGCCAAGTTGCGGCGAAGCCCATCGACGGATCAGCAGCCACAATGTGGCTACCACCGCCAGCACCACCGCGCCGTCGATGAGGCGGGCCCACGCGAAGTCGGCCCATACCCCGCCCCAGGCATTGAGCATTTCGATGACGTTCATAAGCAAACTCCATCACCCCCCCGCGCCTTGGTCCAGCAGGGCTCTCAGCTTGGCCAAGTCCTCGGCCGAGAGCCGGCTCCTCTTAACCATGTGAACCAAAAGCGGGCCGGTCGTGCCCTCCACGGCGTTGGCGAGCAGGTCGTCGGCCGCAGCCAAAAGAGGTCTCAGAGCCGGACGGGCCGGACGATACAGAAAGCTGTTGCCCACGCGGGTGGTCCGCAGGTAGCCCTTGGCCACGAGCCGACGAAGCATCGTCTTGACCGTGCTGACCGCCCAGCCATGCAGCCGGCCCGCCTCCTCGTACACGTCACGGGCGGCGCAGCTTCCGTGCTGCCAGACGATCCTCATGACCTTCCACTCGGCGGGGCTTAGCGTCTCCGGCTGCCGTCGCGACATGATCCACCTCCGTTTGGACAAAGGGATAACCAAGCGTTTACAAGTATAACCGATGATCCGGAAGATGCAAACGGAAAACCGAGAGAATTCGACCTGGCGTGGGTGTCGGCGCCGCCCAATCCGCGTAAAACATCAGTTGGCGCCCTCACTTACGATTCTGTCGTCTGTGGGTGGCGCGTCGTCAGTTCGGGTGTGCCGCCCGCGCCGGATTGGCCGGCTGGGCTTGCAGGTGCCCGGCGCCGGGCCTATGCTGGCGGGTCGTTGATACGCGACGGGAGTTCCATGGCTGAGGTCAACACACAAGTCGTTCACGCACAAGGCGATCCCCAGCAGGCCGGCGGCGACGTGGCCGGCTACGTCGAGCGGCCCATGCCTCGCTGGTCGCTGATTCTGGCGGGCGTGGTCTACGTCGCCTGGCTGGTCTTCCTGCTGGCGATGGTCTGGGTCCGCACGACCGACCCGCATTACATGGGTCCATGAGCAGCTAGCCTGCTGTCGCGGGCTTGCGGGGCGGCCGCGGGCCGCAGGCACGCCGATCGCGCCGACCGGTGGCGCGAGGTCTTTGTAACGCATGCACCCTGACGACATCCTCGCCCAGCACGAACAGACGTTCGCCCGCAACATCGACGCGCTGCGTCAGGTCGACCCGCACCTGTCGGCGACGCTGACCGAACTGCCGCTTCCCGATCACGTAAAACTCGCCACCGGGCGCGACGGGGCGGCGACGTATCGATTGCAGGGCCCGGACGGCGCCGAGCAGTGGTTCGGCCGCACCAGCATGCCTACGGTTTCGGCGAGGGGGATCCTGGCCAGCTTCGATCCGGGCGACGCCAACGTCGCACTGCCCGGGATCGGCAGTGGCCAGGAGCTACGCCTGCTGGCGAGGTGGCTCGGGCCTCACCAGGCGATCTTCGTGCTCGAAGCCGACCCGGTGCAACTGAAATTGGCACTGCGACTGCACGATTTGACAGGCCCGTTGGTGAATCGTCGCGTGGTGCTCATCTGCGGCGACGACGCCGAGAGCAAACTGATCGAGTTCTGCCATCGGCACGAGGGGTTCCATCCACCCAGCCGCATGCTGGGCTGGCCCTGGCAGGAGCCCGCCGTCCAGCAGCACTTTAGCGACATGCTGTCGCGCGCGGGCAAGGCGATTACCCCCGCGCGGAACGAAGCGTTGGTCGTTCTGCGTAAAAAGGCAGCCGATTGCCGCGGGCGCTGCCCGCTGCCGGAGTCGCCGCGCCTGGCTGTGCTCTCGGTGACGCCGAATTGGCGAGTCTCGCGCCTCGGCGAGGACCTGCTCGCGGCGGCTGAGCAGTTGGCCTGGCCATGCACGGCTGTGCTGATGAACACGCCGATGGTGGCCAACATGCTGCCTCATATCCGAGCCGTCACCGAACCGGTGCCGGACCTGGCCGTTCTGCTTGGCCACACGCGACGCAACCTGCCCGTCATGCCCGACGGCGTGCCGGCGATAACGTGGCTTGCACCCGGCGCGGCGCCCGACGGCAAGATGATCGAATCGCTGGGCCCCGACGACGGCTGCGTTGTCATGACGTCGCTGACGAGGCGGCGGCTGATCGACGGCGGCTTGAGCGACGACCGAATCCTCGCGCTGCCGCCGGCAGCCAACCTCGGGCGATTCGGCGACGCACCGCCCGAGCCCGGGCAGTTCGAAGCGACGGATTGTGACGTGGCCATGATCGCCGAGGCGGCCAACGTCGATCCGGAGGCGTGCGGGCTGAAGCTTACCACTCATCAGGCGCTCTGGCGGGCGCTGGACGAACTGATCCGCCACAACGTCGATCGCTACCACGACGCGCTTCTGGAGGAGCTGTTCAAACAGGCCGAACGGCGCAGCAGCGTGAAGCTGTCCGACCAGCAGGTGCGCAGTCGATTGATGGAAATGGCCGGGGCGGCGCTGGCGCCGACGCTGTTGCGACTGGTGATGATCCAGGCGTTGCGCGAGGCGGGCGTTCGCGTCGGGCTGTGGGGTGCGGGGTGGGGATGGTGCAAGCAGCTTGAGGACGTCTATCACGGCTCGGTGGTCAGCGACGCGCATCGCTTGGCTATCTATCGAGCCGCCGGCTTGGCGTTGGTGATCGAGCCGGGCGGGCGGGCAGGTCAGGAGCTGTTCGACGCGGTGGCCTGTCGTGCGGCTGTGTTGACGCACGTGCCGGTGCATCGAAGCGACTTCGACAGTGTTGCGGCGTTGTTCGAGTTGGGCGGCGAGGTAATCGGCTTTGCCGACCGGGGGCAGCTTGTCGCACAGGTAGGGCGGCTGCTGACCGACGGTGACGCGAGAGGCCGCATCGGCCAAGCTGCCCACGACAGACTCACGCGCCAGCACTTGTACAGCCACCGGCTTGAGCAGTTCGCGCGGTGGCTACGCGCGCGGTCGGACGGCGGCTGATACGTTACGTGCAAGTCCTCTCTACTGGCAGACGAACTGAAAGGGCGAAGAGGTAATGAGTCGTACCCCCGAATGGTTGTGGAAAGAAGGTCTCATTTACGTCGGCATGTGGGAGCCGATCTACTTCCTCAAGCAAACCGGCAACGGCGGCACGAATATCGACGCGCTCGACGCGTTTCGCCACAGCGAGGCCTTCGTCGACGCGCTGCACCGGCGAGGCGTGAACCATCTCTGGACGCACTTCTGGAAGGGCTATGGCCTGAAGTTCGAGCGCGAGCAGATCGAGCGCAATCGCGACCTGGCCCGCTGGTGCCACGACCGCGGCATGCGACTGATCGCCTACTGCACGTTGGGCTCGGTCACGCCCGAGACGCTGCTGCTGGAAGAGCCCGAGGCGGAGGGCTGGCTTCAGGTGGGCGAGCACGGGCAGTGGGCGTCGTACGGGGCGGGGTCGTTTCAGTGCTTTCGGGGCAAGCCGTGCTACAATTCGCAGGGTTGGCTGGACTACATGAAGAAGGTCGTCGCGATGGCGCTGGAGATCGGCTGCGACGGCATCCACTTCGACAACGTGCACGACAACGCCGAGCCCGACAAGTGCCGCTGCCGCACGTGCGTCGAGAAGTTTCGGCAACACCTTACCGATCGCTACGGCCCGCAGACACCCGAAACGCGAGCGGCCGGTCTGGCCCGCTTCGGCCACAACGACTTCTCGCAGACCCGCCCGCCGTGGTTCAATCGCTTCAATCAGGCTGTGCTTCAACGCAAGATCCAGGTGGCGTTGCACCAGGAGTGGGTGCAGTTCAGGACCGACTCACTGGCGGGTGCGCTCCGGCAGATGGCCGATCACATTTACTCGCTCAAACCCGACGCACTGGTCGAGGCCAACTGCGGCGGAGCCACCGGCGCCAACAGCGGCTATCACAGCAGCCGAAACGCCGAGGTGAACTTCCGGCAGGTCGATCTGCTCTTTAACGAAAGCGCTCGCACCATCGGCGTGGGGCCCAATGGGCAGACCCTTACGCGAATCCGCGAGCACAAGCAGGCCCGCGCGGCAGACAAGCCCGCGATCCTCTACTCCAGCGACGACCCGACGCTGGCCGAGACGTTCGCGTTTAACCCCGGCTCGTTCGCCAACGGCGGCGACGCCGAACTGAACGCGTGGTATCACAAGTACAAGCGCTATCAGCTCGAGGCCCGTACGCTGTCGGAGGTGGCTGTGCTGCGGCATTGGCAAACACTGACGTACAACAGCGTCGAGCCGTACCTGTCGGCGATCACAGTCGAGCAGGTGCTGATCGACAACCGCATCGCGTGGGACATGGTGTGGGCGTCGCACCTGGGCGATTTGAGCAAGTATCGACTGCTGATTCTGCCGCACGTGGAGTGTCTGTCGGACGACGAGGCTGCCCGCATTGTTTCGTTCGTGCGGGCCGGAGGGGCCGTGCTGGCTACCGAGCAGACGGGCGTGTTCGACAACTGGCGGCGACAGCGACAGGTGACCCTCGACGGCGCAATCAAGACCTTCGACGAGTATGAGGCCGCACAGGGGCCGCTCAACGCGCTGCACGAGCTGTTCGGGGCCGACCCGTGCGGCCACGGCGACGATCTGCGGCGCGGCTTCGACGGCGGCGGGCGCGTGTGTTACCTGCCGAAGATCGAGTATGCGGTCTGGCCGCCCCGCGGGCCGGAGTTCTGGGCGGTGTTCCCCCAGCACTACGCCATGGCGAAAAATGCCGACCGGATCCTGTCGGCCATCGAGTGGTGTCTGGACGGCCAGCGTCGCCTGCGGGTCGAGAGCGCCCAGCGCGTCGTCGTCGAGCACACGCGGGTCGGCGACGAGGAGCTGATCCACTTGCTGCACGTGGAGGCACCGGCCAAGAGGGCCTCAGCCACGGTTACCGTGTGCCCGCAGCGCCCCGTTCGCCAGGTTCTCGCCGCCGGTTTGCGGCAGGACCCCGCACCGATCGAGTATGCCCGCGACGGCGACAACATCGTGATCGACTTACGCGACTTCGAGACGTATCAGATGATTGTGCTGCGCTAATTGGCGGGTGGCAGGGGTAGGAAGGACGGGGTTTCCGTCCCCCTCCCTCCGAACCGCGTCGTGTCGGTGAAAAACCCCGGGTGCCGCGGCTGACCCGCCGGGATCGGCTCGGCTGCATACGAGAGATAATCCATCAGCGAGAAGTCCCAGCCAAAGCCCAACTCGCCGAGCGTGCAAAGCGTAAGACCGCTGGACTGTAGCCAATGCGCGCTGGCCGGCAGCGGGCCGGTCAGCTTGAGCGCGTCGCGCAGGCGTCGGCTCTCGGCGCGGACGATTTGCGGGCGGGCCGACCCATAGTGCAGATCGACCCCAGAGCCCCGCTCCAGAGCGGCCAGGGCCCACTCGCAAACGGCCGCATCTTCGACGGCGTAGTCCGTCGGCGGCGACGTGATGGGCGTGCGCAACGGCCTTTAGCGGGCGCCGTTTCATGCGCTTGGGGCCAGCGGGCTCGAGTCGGCTGCGGTGCTGCTCGACCTAGTCGTACACATGAAGCGCTACAAGAAGGGGCAGGACCCGACGGTCCGCACGATCAAGGACGTGGTAAGTGCCAGCGTGTGCGGCGTGATGGTGCCCGCGTCGTTTCTGATTCCAGAGCCAATGCAGGTTCGCCGCGGGCGAATCGAGGTGGACACGCAGGTTGGGTGCCTGCGGATCACGCCTGATGACAACGGCCCGCACGTCTAGCACTACAGCGCCGCTTAGGCTCAAGTGATTGGGCGGCGTGCGCCGATGAAGTCTTCCAAGTAACTATTACTGGAGGACTTACGGCATGGACGCAGAACAGATCAGTGCGCTGGGGAACCGGCTGATGGATTTCTTGGTTGAGGTGGACGATTGTTTCGGGCGCAGTGAACCCCGAGAGCACCTGCGGAGCT
>DATKUK010000051.1:0-14105 GCA_035530655.1 Phycisphaerae bacterium | reverse complement strand
AAGATCCGTGACCTCAGCATCCACGAGGTTCCAGTTCCCCGCCGGATCTGCCGCCGCGTCGTTGAAGTCGACCCGCAAATCCACCGCCGGCGGCGCCGCGTCATCATCCTGGATGGTATATGTATGAACCGTGTTGGCGCCGAGCGTGGCATTACTGGGGTTGCTCAACGTCACCTCGATCGTCTCGTCGGCCTCAACCAGCCCGTCGTCAACGATGGCAATATCGACGGTCTTCGTAACGTCGTTCGGGTCGAACGTCAGCGTGCCCGCGGCTAGGGTGTAGTCCACCCCACCGCCGGTCGCATCGCCCCCGGTCACCGCGTAATCGACCGTTACCGTCTGGACGTACGCCGCACTCAGTGAAACCGACAAGCTCGCCGGCGTAACCGATTCGTCACCCGCCGACGCCGTCAGATCGAACGCCACCGTCGGATACGCATCGTTGTCGTTGATCGTGTAGGTATGGACCGTGTTGGCGCCGAGCGTGGCATTACTGGGGTTGCTCAACGTCACCTCGATGGTCTCAGCCGACTCAACCAGCCCGTCGTCGACGATGGTGATATCGATCGTCTCGGCGACGTCGTTCGGGTCGAACGTCAGCGTGCCCGCGGCTAGGGTGTAGTCCACCCCACCGCCGGTCGCATCGCCCCCGGTCACCGCGTAATCGACCGTTACCGTCTGCACGTAGGCCGCGCTGAGCGAGACCGACAGAGAGGCCGGAGTGGCCGATTCGTCACCGTTGGAGGCCGTCAGATCGAACACCACCGTCGGATACACGTCGTTGTCGTTGATCGTGTAGGTGTGCACCGTGTTGGCGCCCAACGTGGCGTTGGACGGACTGCTCAGTGTCACCTCGATCGTCTCGTCGGACTCCACATCGCCGTCGTCGACGATGCTGATGTCGATGGTCTCGCTCACGTCGTTCGGGTCGAACGTCAGCGTGCCGGCTGCCAGGGTGTAATCGACCCCGCCGCCGGTGGCATCGCCGCCGGTGACCGCATAATCGACCGTCACCGTCTGCGCCGACGCCGCGCTGAGCGACACCGCGAGGCTGGCCGGCGTGACCGACTCGGCGCCCGCCGACGCCGTCAGGTCGAACTGGACGGTGGGCGACGCGGCCTGAGTCGTCGTCACACGCAGCGCGTTGATGTAGGTGTTGTAGTTGTGGCCACCGGGCTCTGCACACTGCACCGTGATCCTGCCTGTCCCGTCGGGACTGACGTCCGCCCAACTGAGCCACTGTCCGCCCACATAACCATCCTCTTGCACGTTGAAGTAACGCGTATCACCAGCCACCGTGTACGGCACATCCTGCTGGCTGGAATCACGACTGGCAACCAACTCGATCGTATACTCCGCGCCCGGATTAAGCCCGTCCAGGTGGATGAAACCGTAAAGGTTCCAGTTCAAATAGGCATAATCCATCGCCGCGTCCTTGCTTGCATCGAGCCAAGACGGGCCGGGCACGCCCGCGTCCCACCCATCGGTACCCGAACGGAATTTCCAGCTAGACGAAGCCGCATTTACGGTCAGCGTGATCCCGTGGTCGCTGAGGCCCGTTACGTAATCAACCAGCGCAAGATCGGTAACCTCGGCGGGCACGACGTTCCAGTTGCCCGCCGGATCCGCCGCTGCGTCGTTAAAGTCGACTCGTAGATCCACTGCCGGCGGCGCCGCGTCATTGTCCTGGATGGTATACGTGTGGACCGTATTGGCACCGAGGGTAGCGTTACTCGGGTTGCTCAGCGTTACCTCGATGGTCTCGTCGGCCTCGACCAGGCCATCGTCGACCACCGCAATGTCGATCGTCTTGGCGACGTCATTCGGATCGAACGTCAACGTGCCGGCCGCCAGGGTGTAATCGACCCCGCCGCCGGTGGCGTCGCCGCCGGTGACCGCATAGTCGACCGTTACCGTCTGCACATAGCCCGTGCTGAGCGAGACGCTCAGGCTGGCCGGAGTGACCGACTCGTCACCGCTGGAACTGACCAGATCAAACTCCACACTCGGATAGGCATCGTTGTCATTGATCGTGTAGGTGTGCACCGTGTTGGCGCCGAGCGTGGCGTTGCTGGGATTGCTGAGCGTCACCTCAATGGTCTCATCCGACTCGACGTCGCCGTCGTCCACGATGGTAATGTCGATCGTCTCGCTCACGTCATTCGGATCAAACGTCAGCGTGCCGGCCGCCAAGGTGTAGTCCACCCCGCCGCCGGTCGCATCGCCGCCGGTGACCGCGTAGTCCACCGTAACCGTCTGCGCCGACGCCTCACTCAGTGAGACGCTCAGGCTGGCCGGTGTGACCGACTCGGCACCGTTGGAGGCCGTCAGGCCGAATGCGACAGTGACCTGGCCCGGCACATAGTACTCGTACGCACCGATATCCAACGTCGCATCGCTGGCCCGGACATCGATCGAGAGGGTCTTGGTCGGCTCGTACTGCGGCGTACCGTCGACCCATTGATCCAACGCGTTGAGGTAGGTTGGGTTGTTCAGGCCGGCATTGCGGCAAGCCGACGTATCCAGCAGACGCAGGTCGCGTCCGGCGAGGTTCACAAAGCCTGGATCGTCGCTGAAGACGCTGTCGATAACACCGGCCGGCACTTCAGGGGCCATCGCCGTCCTGAAGCAGTTGTTGTTGCCGGTGATCGTACCGCCGCCGTCCCAGGCGATCAGGTCGCTGCTCGGTCCGGCGAAGATGTTGTTCCTCAGCACCAGATCGGCTGCATTGGTGCCCGCCGATGCAAGGTAGATGTCTTCGGTCAAGGCGCTGATGACCGTGTTATTGACCATTGTCACCGTGCCGAACAGGCCGGTGCCGTCGTCCAAGCTGATGATCCGCCGCTGGCCGCCCGGCGCGCTCCGTTTGATGAACACGTTGCCCCGCCACAGGGCGTTGTCCTGGTTGGCGGAGGCGGCGTTGATGACACACTGCTCCGAACCGTCGTTTTCCAGCCAGCTATATTCGAGCACGTGATGCACACAGCGGCTCTTAAACAGCATCCCGCCGTAGGCGTCGTGGAAGTAACAGCCACGGACCGTCAGGTCGTCGCACGACATGTACAGGGCGTGTGCGTAAGCGTAAAACAGATCCGTGCCGTTGTAATTGAACTCGCAGTTCTCGACCAGGATGTTCGTCGCTCCCGTCGAGCCGGTCAGGCCCATGTCGTTGTCATGGAAGTAGCAGTTGCGGATGGTGATGTTGTCGCCGCAGACGTACATACCCGCCGCGTTCGGCGAGTAGAGAACATCCAATCCCCGCGAGTTGCGGAACTCCAGGTTCTCGATGACCCAGTCGTGATCCACGCTCCAGATGTAGAGGAATGCGCGGTCGACCTCCTGTCCGGGGGCCGGCTCGCAGATGGGCCGCTGGCTGCCGTTCATGACGCCGCGGATGGTGATCGGGTTGCCCGGCTCGCCGGCGTTGTAGAAGCTCAGGCGCGACTCGTTCATCTGGTAGACGCCGGGCTGAACGACGATGACGTCGCCCGGCTGGGCGTCGGTGGTGATGGCTTGCTTCAAGCTGCCGTAATCGCACACGCTGATGTAGCCCGCATCGGTCTGGAAGTTGGCCGTCACCGACACATCGCCGGTCACCGTGAACGTTTCGATGGGATTGGTCGATCCGTCAATCGGCCCGCCGCTCCAGTTCACGAAGCTGTTGTGTTCATACGCGATGGCCTCGACGGTACACGGCTGGCCGTCGCCGTAGGCTCCGCCGCCGGTTACCTCGCCGGTGCAGAGCGGGCTGGCAGCCGTCGAAACCACGTATTGCTGCACGTCCTGAACGATGAGCTTCGGCCGATGGTCGGCGTCGGCTGCGTCGGACTGATAGAAGCGATCCTGGTTGTGCGACGTCTCGTCGGTGCACCTTACCACCCACCCAAGGTTGTTGGCGGGGTTGTCGATCCAGCCCTGCACGCGTGAGGTCACGTCGAACTCGTACCAGACCAGCGCGACCGCCTGCTTGGGCGCATTCGCATCCGCAGTGGCCTCGAAATCGCCGCCCGCCGTCGTCCAGGGATTGGTGCCGTCGTAGGTGTTCCACGTGCTGCCGTTCTCGGTCCAATCGGTCGTTACGCGGTGTGCGCCGTAGGAGCCGCTACTGCCTTTGACCGCCGCCTCGTCGTAGCTGTACAGGCATAGCTTGGCGCTGCTGATCACCGAACCCGGCGAGATGCCCGTCAGATCAAAGCGCACCAATCCGCGCTGAATGTCGTTGAGGTCGCCATAGCCGGCCACGGTCATTCGCTCGAAGGTTCCGTAGTTCGTGTCCGGCGCCGAAAGCGATACATAGTTGTCGATCGTGCCGGCGTAACCGTCCTGGCCGTCTTGGAGCACCAACGTCCCGAGGACGGCCTCAGCCGATGCGACGTTTGACAGATCCGACTCATTGAGCGCCTCGTCCAAGGCCGTGACGGCGAAGTACAGGGTCTGCCCCGTCACCAGACCGGTAACGGTTAACTGCTCGGGCGAGCCGGCAAGCAGGGGATGGGGCTCGCCCGAGACCTGCGTTGCGCCGGCCCAGTTGTTCGAGTCGATGGGCGAGGTCGAGTAGCGCACGTCGTAGCTGCTGGCCGTGCCGGTCGCACCGTCGTCGCCCGTTGCGGTCCAGGTCAGGTCCACCGAGCCCGACTGCGCGCCCGTCTGGGCAGCCAGGTCGGTGATGGCGGCCGGCGGCGTCGTATCGGGCGAAAGATCGGTGATAAACAGCTTCGGTCGATGGGCCGCATCGGCCGTGTCGGATTGATAGAACTCGTCCTGGTTGTGCGATTCCTCATCCAGGCACTTGATCACCCACCCGTAGTTGCCCGACGGGTTGTTGATCCATTGCTGCACGCGGGTCGTGACGTTGAACGAATACCAGCACGGCACGGCGCTGGCCGGCTGCTTGGCAGCGGTCCCGTCCGCGGTGGCCTCGAAATCGCCGCCGGCCGTCGTCCACGGGCTGTTCCACGTGCTGGCCGTCTCGGACCAATCCGTGGTCAGGCGATACGCCCCGTAGAAGCCCGTGCTGCCGAGGCACTTGGCCGGGTCGTAGCTGTACAGCCACAGAGTAGCCGACGTAATCGGCGTGGCCGTCGGGATGCCCGACAGATCGAAGCGCACCAGCCCTCGCTGGATGTCGCCTTGGTCGGCATAGCCGGTCACCCGCAGGCGCTCGTACGTGCCGAAGTTCACGTCCGGCGTGACGGATTGCATGTAGTTGTCGCGCGTGCCGCTGTAGCCGTTCACGCCGTCCTGAAGGGTCATCTCGCCCAGCTTGGCCTCTGCCGAAGCCACGTTCGACAGGCCCGATTGGTTGGGCACTTCATCCGAGGTCTTGATCGCAAAATAATACGTCTGCCCGATCGTCAGACCCGCCACCACAAACTGCTCGGCCGATCCGCCGGCCTGTGGCGCCGGCTCGCCGTCCACCTGCGTAGCGCCGGCCCAGTTGCCTTCGTTGATCGACGACGTGGAGTAACGAATGTCGTAGGTCTTGGCCGTCCCGGTCATCCCATCGTCGCCCGGCGCGGTCCAGGTAAGCTCGACCGTCCCCGACTGCGTCCCGGTCGCGGCCGCCAGATCCGTAATCGCCGCCGGCGCCGTCACGTCCGGCGGCGCGGTCGTCTCGCTGACCACGTTGGACAGCGCCGAAGTGTTGGGCGCCTCATCGCTGACCTTGATCGCAAAGTAGTAGGTCGTCGAGGAACTCAGCCCCTCCACCGTGAACTGCTCGGCCGTACCGGGATCCTTCGGTCGGGGCGGATCGGCCACCGCCGTGGCCGCGTCCCAGTCGCCCTCATCGATGGGCGACTGGCTGTAGCGGATGTCGTACTCCCGGGCCCGGCCGGTCATCCCGTCGTCACCCGTAGCGGTCCACGACAGATCGACGGTGGTGGAATCGGGATTGCCGGCCGCCAGGTCCGTGATGGCCGCCGGGGCCACGAAGTCCGGCTCGACCGACGCTACCTCCAGCGTGATCGACTCGGTCCGCGGCACCTTCGAGCCGCCCACGTCGATCGTGAACTCGTGCGGGCTGTCGGTGACCAACTCCTCCCACTCCTGGTCGATCGTCCAATCGGCCCCGTCGTACTCCTTCCACCGGTAGCGTACGATCAGCGCCACCCCCGTGCCGACCAGATCCTGCGGATTGTCCAGCGTGACGGACAGGTTGTTCTCGCCCTTGTCCAGGTAGGCCAGCGCACCCTTGTTGTGCTCGAAGATCGTGGTGATGACCAGGTCGCTCACCCCCGCGTCGTTGATCGAGCCGTCGGCGTCAAACTCGATCTTGATCCAGTAGTCGCGGAACCGCTCGTACACGTAGTTGCGCAGGCTCAGACCCTCCAGCTCGGTCGTGCCGGTGGCCGTGTTCTCCCAGACCAGCGACCAGCCCGTGCCCACCGTCGAGAAGTAGATCCGGTTGGCGTCGCCGCTGTCGTTGCGTACGAACGTCCCGTCGATGATCGCGTCGGTCAGGTAGAACGGGCAGTCCAGCTTGAACACCACGTAGCCCGAACCGGTCGCGGCCAGATGCAGATCGGGCGTGAGCCCGTCGTCGTGATACGTGGCGATGTTGTTGCTGTCTTCCAGGCAGGCCTGATAGCCGGCGGTGCGGAAGTCCGGCTCCAGAATGAGCTTGCCGTTGGCCCATCGCCTGTACGTCGCCTTGGTCCCCGCGATGTTCAGGTCGACCAGGCCGTACGGCTCCCAGTACGGCCAGTTGACGTAGTCCTTCCAGTCGTGCTGGGCGTCGTGATGGTACGGCGGGTCGGCGCCCGGCACGGTGTCCGCGTTGGTTACCGACGGCGTGTGCTGGTCCGGCCAGGCCTCCCAGGTGCGACTAAGCGTCTCGCCGATCCGCAAGGTCATGTCCATGGTGTGGTCGGTCGGCTGCACGCCCGAGCCGATCGTGTACCAACTGTGCATGACACTGGCGTACCACTCGGGCGAGTCGTTACACAACAGGAAGCCCGGACACGCGCGCCCTTCGGCCACCGCGTCGAGCATCAGCGACTCATCCGCGTCGTATTCGGCGCAGCTGGTGACCGTCGGCGGGTTGGCACGGTTGTAGGTGTACATCGTGGTCATCGTGCAGAACGCGTGCCACGCATTGTCGTAGTAGGCCTCGTAGATCCAGTGACCCGGCAGGGCGATCTGCCGCTGGCCCATCCCCATCGCATCCAGAATGGTGCAGTTGTGGGCCGCGTGACGTCCGCACAACACCCAGCCGAATAAGTTGATCACGTTGACCGTGTCTAACATGTCCGGCGGCTGATCGGCCCAGTGGTACACACGCCGCTTGTAGTTGTTGTATTCGTTGATGGCGCGTTCCTGATCGTCGGCGGGTGGCACGACCCCGTCCGGCGTGTAGGCGTTGTCGAAGGTGGCCGCCATCGTCGCCAAGGTGCGGCAGTCGGCCACGCGGTCGTTGGCGATCCACGGGTTCACCACCACCACGGGCGTGACCGGAAGGCAGGTATGGACCTCGATCACATTGGAAAGCGGCGAGACGTTGGGCGGGTCGGCCAAGTCGGCCGATTTGACGGCGAAGTAGTAGTGCGTGTTGGGATCCAGGCCCATGACCGTGAACTGCTCGGTCTGCCCGGCGGCGGCGGCGTTGGGCTCGCCGAGCGCCTGCACCGCGACGTTCCAGTTGGCTTCGGTGATTAACTCGCCGGCGTACCGAACGTCATAGGTGCCCATGCCGGCCGTGCCCGTATCCGCTGGTGCGGTCCACTGCAACTGCACCGACGTCGCCTGCACGTCGATCTTGGTCAGGTCGGTAATCGCATCCGGCGGGTCCACGTCCTGGTCGGTCTGGATCGGGCCAGCCACGTTCGACATGGCCGAGAAGTTCGGCACCTCGTCGCCCACCTTCATGGCGAAGTAGTAGGTCGTCAGCGAACTCAGGCCGGTGACCTCGAACTGCTCGACGGTACCGGGTCCGGAAGGCGTCGGCTCGCCCGTCGCCTGCGTGGCGGCGGCAAAGTCACCCTCGTCGGCGATCGGACTCGTCGCGTAGCGCACGTCGTAACTGCTGGCCTGGCCGGTCGTGCCGTCGTCGCCAGTCGCCGTCCACTCCAGCGTGACGCGCGTCGGTCGGATCTCCACCACCGCAAGATCGTTCACCGCTGCCGGAGGCACGCTGTCAACCGGCGGCAGCGTTACGCTGGCGACGTTCGACAGGTCGCTGACCAGCGCTACCTCGTCGCTGCTCTTGATGGCGAAGTAGTAGAGCGTGTCGGCGTTCAGCCCGGTCACCTCGAAGCTCTCGGCCACACCCGGCGACGCCGGGGTGGGCACGCCCGTGCAGGGGGTGGCCGCGTCCCAGTTGGCCTCGGTGATCAAGGCGGTCGAGTAACGGATGTCGTAGGCGGCTGCCCCGCCGTTGGGCCCGCTGTTGTCGCTGGGGGCCGTCCAGGTCAGCTCCACCTTGAACCAGTCCACGTCGCCCACCGCCAAGTCGTCGATCGCGTCGGGAGCTTCCGACGCGGTCACCCGCACCGTGTTGATGTAGGTGCCGTAACTGTGGCCGCCGGCCACGCCACACTGCACGCTGATCCTGCCGGTCCCGTCGGGACTGGCGCCCACCCAGGTCAGCCACTGGCCGGCCAGATAGCCGTCGTCCTGGACGTTGAAGTACCGTGTATCGCCGCCTACGTCGTACAGCACGTCGACCTGGCTGGTGTTGCGGCTGGCAACCAGCTCGACGGTGTACACCTGGCCGGGATCCAGCCCATCCACGTGAATGCGGCCGTTGTAGTTCCACGAAAGGTAGGCGTAGTCCACCGCCGCGTTCCTGTTGGCGTCCAACCAGTGGGGACCGGTCATGCCTGGGTTCCACCCGTCGGTGCCCGTGCCGAAAGACCAAGTGGCAACCCCCGCTTCCAGGGTCAGGGTGACCCCCTCGGCGGTCGAGCCGGTGGCATAGTCGGCCAGCGCAAGACCGGTTACCTCGGCGTCGATGATGTTCCAGTTTCCTGCGGGATTGGCGGCCGCGTCATTGAAGTCCACGCGGAAATCCCCCGCCATCGCCTGGACCCCGACTGCAAGGGCCACTATGCAAGCCGCCGCCGCTCGTAGAGTCATCCTTGGAGCTGCCATCATTGAACCTCCCACCAGAAAATGCACTGGATGTGCCGTAGTAGTCAGGGCGCCCTAGACGCGCCACGGGCGCCCTGCGGTCACTCTCGCCGATTTGACAGCACGCAAACGCTGTGCCATGGGGAATCACCCACTCAGACGAGCGGCTCCGATCGGGCATCGACGATCGCAACTCACTACGGAGCAGGCACTTAGAGATGGTCCAAGCTGTACGGCCTCGACCGCCGGTTACCGCGTTGCGTCGGTGCGGCTAGCGGCGAATGCAGCGCCCTGGTCCGTACCACCAGCGTTGACTGTCCCAACGGCTTGGCTGACAAATACTTGCATGAAAAGCTGACGCGTTGCGTCCAAACCCTAAGACGCCACGATGCGCCCACCTGCCGCCACGTTGAAGACTCGCCTTTGCGGGGGATAAGCGGAGCGCGCGGCGGTTGCACTGCGGCATGCGGGAGCACACTGAGTTCCAGAGACGAGTGTGTGGTTGTCCACTTTCTTTGCGCCGGCTACAATGCCCGCACGGGGCCAGCACGGGCTAAGCATGTCTTGGCAGAGGGAGATACGTACCGGTAGCCGGGACGGCCACCAGCTAGACCGCCGGGGATCCGAGCCACTTTACGTACAATTGGCCCGGACGCTCGCCTGTGAAGTGACGGGCAGCCAAGACCCACCAAATGGCAAACTGCCCCATGAGCGCCAGTTGTGCGAGCAGTTCCGGGTGAGTCGGCAGACGGTGCGGGCTGCACTGGCGGTGTTGGAGCGGCGAGGCCTGATCTACCGTGTACCTCGGCACGGGACGTACGTAACCCCAGGTGAGTCGGGGCAGACGATGTGGTTCAGCACGGCGCGGACGATTGCCCTCATCCAGCTTGGCTCGCTTGGCCGCGGCCCCATCGAGGAGGAGACGTTCTACGGTCACATATACAAGGGGGTGACCCGAGCGGCCGGCGCGCTGGGGCTGGCCGTCAGGCTGGTCAGGATCTACAGCCCGGTCAAGGTGCCCCTGGCGCGGTACACGCCCCCGCCCTCGGACGAGATCAGCGGCGCGGTACTGATCGGCACATTTGACGAACAATATATCGGGATGTTCGACAGCGAACGCATCCCGGCGGTGGTGGTGGACTACTGGACACACGAGCGACAGATCGACAGCGTGGCTGTGGACGTGGAGGGTGAGGCGTATCTGGCGATCAGGTATCTGGCCAACCTGGGACACACGTCGCTTGGGTTCCTGGCATCAGGTCGCCGACACCCGGGCACGGATCTGTGTGGCTTCGACCCCGACGTCTGGCGACTACTGGACCATCTTCGGCGTGCTGCACAGCAGAATCACGTGCAGATCCGCGACGAGTGGGTCACGGTGGCCAGGGCAACCGGGGAGTCGGTTGAGCAGGCGATTCGTACATTCCTGGCGATGCGAGACCTGCCGACGGCCTTGTTGTGCTTCAACAACGATGTCGCGCTGCCTCTGCTTAGGCTGCTGGCGGAGGGCGCCCGGCGATGCCCGGAGAACATGTCCGTCATCAGTCGCGCTCAGGACAACACGGGCTGTGACGGACACCAGGTCACGCATCTTCGATGCGACCCGGAATTCATGGGCCAGTTAGCCGTCCGGCTGCTGCTCGAGAGGATCCGCGGGCAACGCAGGCAAACCGTAAGGATGGCCATCGGCTCACGCCTGGCTCGAGGCACCACCACCGGTCCGCCGCCCCGTGAGGCCCGCATGCTGCACACGCGCTGACAATCTGCCTGGCCGTGTGCCCCTGGCGGGTGCCAGACCTTTTGCGAAGCAAAGGGTGGGGTATGGCCGTTCTGTGCCGCATGTGAGCGGGCTCAGCAGAGCCCCACAAGATTCATCCTGCAACCTTCTCGGTGAAGTCTTAGAGTTCCTGTCAAATGAAGAACGGCGTATGGTTCCAGTGATGTATTTCAGAGCCCACGATGGGCAGAAAGGAGCCACACGCCTACCTGGATCTGGTTCGACCCCAAGAGTGGGTCACAAAGTGGGTCAGTCGCCACGTGGTACGGACCTGCAATTGACTGGTCAGCAACTTGTTGACCACTTGTGAACCTCGTTTTGACCCAGAAAAAGGCCCATAAGTGTCTGTCAACGTGGTACTTATGCGCCGATGACAGGCTTCCCAAGCTGGACGTCGTGGGTTCGAATCCCATCGCCCGCTGTTTTCGCAAGTGCTTGTAGGACACAGGTTTGCAGACCTGTGTCTTTCTTTTCGGTCGCCTTGATATCGCCCCAAACCGGCGGTTTTCGGCCGAGTGGGTCAAAAGTGGGTCACTCATGATCGCCTTCAGTCTGGCGTGAAAGCCTCGACAACCTTCCTGGCTTTACCCCCGTTCTGTTGCTATATAGTTTCCACAGTCTTGCAAATTCGCCTTCTCTGGCTATAAGACTTTCATAGTCCCCAGCTTCGACGATCCTGCCATTGGATAGTACTATGATTCGATCAGCAATATCCTGCCGGAACATGCGATGCGATACGAGTATGCATATCTTATCCCCTTTCATCTCACTGACTTCTCTCAGTACATGAGCTTCTGTTTCAATATCCAAACTCGCTGTTGGTTCGTCAAGAACCATAACGGGTGCATCTTTCATGAACAATCGTGCTAGACATATCCTTTGCCATTGGCCAAGTGATAGCTCCTGCCCATGTCTAAATAGCATGCTCAGTATAGTATCATACGCTTGCGGGAGGTTCTCTATCAACGAATGAGCTCTCGCACGCTTTGCTGCGGTAACAATTCTTTCAGTATCTTCCGCGTCACCTATACTCCCACACGCAATGTTCTCTTTCGCAGAAAATGCATACCGAATAAACTCTTGAAAGATAATACCTATTGCTGCGCGAAGAGATTGTATTTCGTATTCCCTTATATCTACACCGTTGAGTAAGATGCGCCCCTCATCTGGGTCATACAACCTAGTCAGCAACCTGATTAAGGTTGTCTTGCCTGCACCATTACTCCCCGCTATAAGTGTGCTTTCTGAACGACCAAAAGTTACAGATACGTTTCTCAACGCATATTGGCTGCTGCCAGGATACTTAAAGCTCACATCCTGCAACTCGATTGATTCTATTCCAGAAGGTACGGGTCTGCCTGTGCCCCTGAGCTCGATAGCTGGCGTCAGCTTGTTGAATTCGACAAGATCGTGTAGGAATAAGGCATTCTCATAAATACCTGAAATCCCATCCATTGTCACTTTCAAACCAGTTAACCCCCCGGCAAAAGCACCCGAGTACATTATGATGTCACCAACAGACAGTGATAGTGTTTGGGTAACACAAACATAAATGATGTAACCTGTGGCCCCCACTGTACTGGCAGCTGTCAAAACCATTACAAGTGTCTCGGCAAGAGTCTGTCGTCGCTGAAGGTGCATGTCCTGGAGAAGAAACCTGTGTGCTGCGTCATGCCACTTTGTATACAGATATTCCCATAACCCAAAACTTAATATTTCGGGTATATATTGCCTTGTCATCATTAAATTAGAGGCATATGCGGACAGTCGCATATCTTCAGTACGTTCGAAGTCCAACGAATATCGCTGTTCACCATATCTCACCTGCACCACCAGCAGAGGCACGCAGATGATCAGCATTGCAGTAAACAGTGGCACACTAAAGGCAGCAACCATGCCACCCATTGAGAGGAACATGATAATGCCTCTAGTGACAGAGGTTGCTTTTAAAAGCAGTATAAGAGGCTTGCCGGCCGATTCCCGCTGGGCACGGGTCATCATGTCATAGAAGTGTGGATTGTCAAAATAGGCGTAATCAAGCCTGGCTACTTTTTTGATGATATCAGCGTTCATACGTAGTGATAAGCGTTTGCCTGTCAGGAAGTTCACATACATTCCGGCCGCGTCCAGTATTCCACCAACCACCAGAATCGCAAACTGAAGACCGAGTACACACGCCACAATGCCAATCGCCTGAGAACCAGGCCCAGACTGTACGACAGTAACAATAGCATCAAGGACAAGCTTGCCTACATATACCGCCGTTGCTGGCACAAATCCGGATAGAATGGTTATCAACACAAGAAGAATGAGAAGAAAAGGCCCGGCTTTGAAGGCTGTACGAATCGCAAAAGGTAGGACCTTAACAATGAATCGAATGCGGCCTTTGCTGGCCACTTCAGACTGACTGGAGGAAGTATGAACAGATACTGTCATACTCTTGTTAGATTTTTCCATGGCAACTCCTAGGATGAGAGCACGATGCCCACCTGTCCTTCGTCCATGATACCAATGGCTATGTTAGTCCGTCGCGTGCACCTCCCGCAAGGAGTTATAAGCGAATGTCGTTGGTGGCGGGGGTGAAGTCTTAGAGTTCCTGTCAAATAAAGAATGGCGTATGGTTCCGAAGGTGTACTTGAAAGCCCACGCTGGGCAGAAAGGAGCCACACGCCATGGCGACGAAGGTACTACCGAGTCACCGTTTGTTCAAGCAGTTCGAGCAGCGGATTGTCCTGGGTGATGTAAGCCTGTCCGAGGTGGTGCGTGCAGGAGCCCAGCTGATGCTTCAACACGCGGTAGAGCTGGAGATGTCGGGGTTCCTGGGGCGCGACTACTACCGCCATGCCCCGGCGGTCACGGCAGAGCGAGGCCGTCGTAACGGCTACGAGAAGCACACGGTGTTGACCGGGGAAGGGCCGATCGAGGTTGCGGTGCCCCAGGTACGGGATCTGCCGGATGAGGCACCGAAGTTCAGCTCGAAGATCCTGGAGGCCTACGCCACACGCACCGAGACGCTGGATGAGTTGATCAGTCGGATGTACGTGACGGGCATGAGCACACGGGACATCGAGACGACGTTCGACGACGTCCTGGCCGGTCGAGGGGTATCTCGATCGACTGGCCTGCTCCCCAAGAACGGATCCATGTGTTATGAGAGTCTTTGGCCCGGCAGGGGCGTGGCCGCTGCCGGTGAAGGAGGCTCTCGATGAAGCGGAAGCGACACAGTCCGGAGCAGATCATTCGCAAGCTGCGGGAAGCG
>DATKUK010000050.1:0-42126 GCA_035530655.1 Phycisphaerae bacterium | reverse complement strand
TCGTTCATCGGCCTGGGCCTGCTGCTGCTGGGCGGGGCGTTTGTCTATACGCGGGCGTTTCGCGCCAAGGGGGCCTGACCGCGGTAATTGATTCACCGCCCTCGGCATCCCCAAACCGCAAGCAACCGAACGCCGGACGTGAAGAGCTAAGTAATGATCTCCCGCGAACTACGAACTAGGATGGAAGCCAGCCCATGCGCGATGAACGAGCGGGTCGGCCCGGACGGAGCAGTCGTCAGGCCCTCCGGACCCACAGGCATGTCTTGAAATCGACCGCCTTTATTTTATAATGCAACTATGCAGATGGGCGTTTAGCTCAGACGGCTAGAGCGCTTCCCTTACAAGGAAGAGGTCACTGGTTCGAGTCCAGTATCGCCCAGTAGACAACGGACTTACGATTCATGCTTGAACTTGTCGGGGGGCGCTTGGTAGGTTCTGCGGGCACCTGGGAGAATTCCGGGCCTGTGTGGCTTTACATCTTTTGCACATGCACCCGGGCAGACCGCCCGAGAAATCACCGCCCGCCAAGCACACTCATGGCGTTCGTCCTCGATCCGGCTGCCAATTGTCCGCCCTGGCTGACACGACTATGGGGCACCCGCGATGTTGAGCATCGTCTGAACCCTCTGGTTCACCATTGGTTTCAATGGCTGTTTTCGATCTGCCCCGAAGCCGCCCCTAGACGTGCCGTGTCGATCGGATACCGGCCGAGGTCAAGCGCCGCGTCGATGAAAGCCATAACGTTCTCGTGCTTCCGGCGGTCATACAGACTTCCGCCCGGCGAGAGAACGAAACCTCCGCCTGCCGCCGCCGCGAGGATCACGTCGGCCACCGCTTGCCGAATGCGGGCCGGAGGGGCGCGAGCACTAGCGTTGAAAGTTTGCCGTCCAATGATCCGTCCGGATAAAGTGTTAACCACAGGCTGCCGCGAATGGCAGGTTGAACTCGTCGATCGCTGGTGGTCGTTGCTCGCCGGGCAGAGCTGGGGTGTAGAGCTGTAAGAAAAAGAACGCTTCGCTCTTAGTGACGCGGTAACGTGGGACCGGCGTCCGCATGGGAAGGAGTATGTGGGCATGACATCCAGGCAGCGCGTTCGTCGAGCCATCCATTTCGAGAAGCCCGACCGAGTGCCGATCGACCTGGGAGCCACCCGGGCCTCGGGGATCAATGCTGTCGTGTACGGCAAGCTAAAGCAGCGGTTGGGTGTCGAATCACCTACCAAGCTTGCCGACTCCATGCAGATCCTGGCAGAGGTCGAGTTGGACGTGGTGCAGCGGCTTCACGTGGACGTGATGCCGATTGAGGGGCCGGGTGCGGCCTGGGCCTCTGCGGACGCCACCCGCGGTGTGCGAAAGAAGCTGTTCTGCGGCGAGCAGGTCTACTTCCCGCCTAATGCGGACATCGCCGAGCAGCCGGATGGAAGTTGGGTGTTGCGGGACGCCGGCGGCCGGGCGTATGCCCGCATGCCGAAGGACGGGTACTACTTCGACTTTATCCGCCCGACCATGGCGGGGCGCATCGATCCCGACGCGTTCCGGCCTGACGATACGGTCAGCGACGAGGAACTCCAGGCGGCGGCCGATCGGGCGCAGTACCTCTACGAGAATACGGACAAGGCGTTGCTGGGCTGGGGTGCGTCGATCTCGATGCTCGGGCTGAGTTGGCTACTTTCGGACAACATCACCCAGGGCTCGCTCGATGAGTGGCTGATCATGCTCATGACGGAAAAGGAAACGGCCCATGAGATGATGGGCCGCTATGTCGACGCGGTCATCGCGCGGACCAAGCTGTATCACCAGGCGTTGGGCGATCGTTGCATGATCTGGGGGGTGGCGTCGGACGATGCCGGCACGCAGCGAGGCGGCCTGGTTGCGCCCGATCTGTTTGCCGAAATGATAGCGCCGCATTACCGGCGGCTGTGTGATTGGGTGCATGCCAACACCAACTGGAAGACCTTCCTGCATTCCTGTGGCTCGGTATACCCTTACATTGATCACTGGATCGAGGCCGGCATCGACATCCTCAACCCGGTTCAGATTTCGGCGGCGCAAATGGAGCCGCGGCGTCTATACGAGGAGTTCGGAGGCAAAGTGGTGTTCTGGGGCGGCGGCTGTGATACACAGAATGTCCTACCGTCGGTGAGCCCGCAGGCCGTCAAGGACCACGTTCACGAAAATATAAAGGTCTTTGGCGGTGGTGACGGTGGGTACGTTTTCTGCCAGGTGCACAACATCCAGCAGGACGTTCCGGTCGACAATGTGGTAGCCATGCTGGAGGCCGCACATGAGTTCGGCGGCTACTGAGGTGAGCACCTGTCGGTGTGTAGGCCGGGCTCGCCAGCATGGATAATGCACGCAGCCGGTACGGTGGAGGAGCATCGCTTTGAGTGCGACCTATCGAAGCGAAGACTGGGATCGCTATCGAATGGACTACCGGAACCCGCACAGAGAGCTGGAACCGTTGGAGCGGGAGATTGCAGTCGTGGATGAGGCGTTGACGGCGCTGCGCGACGCGCAGATCCTGCCGCATACGCGGTACGACGGACAACGCTTCCTCGCCCATCGACAGGCCGTTGCGGAGCATTTCGAGATTCCTTGGACAGCCATCACGCCTCGCATGCAGCGGCTTCTGTACGCCATCTGCGCTATTCATCAGCCCGCCCATCTGCTGGCGGCCGGTGTCTTCTGCGGCAACACGTTCATCTCGAGCGCCGGCGCGGCCGTAGGCCCTGGCGCGTGCTATGAGGCGAGCGGACTTTTGGGCGTCGAGATTCAGCCCGAAGAAGCGGCCCGCGCCGAACGGAACGTCAGGCGAATCGATTCCACTGGTGTGGCGAGCGTCCGGGCGGCTGATGCGATCGACGTGGCTGGGCAGTTCGACGCGAGTATCGATCTGCTGTACCTCGATGCGGACGCCACGCCCGAGAAGGGAAAGGGCGTCTATCTGGATATCCTGAAAGCAGCATGGGACAAAGTGCGCCCTGGAACTGTCGTGTTAGCCCACAACAGCGTGAACGCAGCAGGACGGCTGAAGCACTACCTTGAGTTCGTCCGCAGCCCGAAGAATATGCGATGGAGTGTCAACGTCGTCTTCGATCCGGAAGGGCTCGAGGTATCACTGAGATAGGCTTTTTGCCGGAGGCCCGCGCCGCGAATCTTCGCGCCCTACAGCTACCAGCGGTTCCTTGAGGCGCCGGATTAGTCTATCGAGTAGCTTACTGTCGAGCAGAGCGGGTCGGTCGAGTCCATGATCTTGCCGTGTAGGGAAGATGGATTAACATGGAGGCTGGCGTCATGGTTGGGCGGGTCGGTGGATGGGCAAGGCCGTGCGCCGAGGGTGACGGTAGCTGGGAGACATCAGTACGCCATGGAATGGTCAATCCCTCAAAGCGAGCGAACCTATCTGCGCGACATGGCCAGCAAGCAGGCCGACTACGCCTCACTGCCCGTGATGGCGAGGCGAAAGCAAATGTGGTATGACCTGAACGATGGCAAGCCGGGCGCCCGTCCGCCGGTCATTGTCGAGACCGGCACCTTTGACCGCGACTTCATGCCTGCCAGCGTCTACCGCTGTACGAGCCAAGTCGGCCAGAGCATCGAGCGCCAACTGCTGCGGAACATCCGCAACCACGAGTTGCTCGACGACGACAAGGTCATGCAGGAGACCTTCGACATCGGTTTTTTCGCCGATGTCGACTACTACGGCGGCGTCACGGTCAAGCGGCATACGGTCAAGGACGCCGAGGGCGTCGAGACGGGCTTCAACTGGACCCACCCGATCCACGACCTGAGGCGCGACCTGCACATGCTCAAGCCGGCCGTCTGCACCGTAGATGTCCAGCGGACGCTCGACTACAAGGCCTTCCTGGAGGACCTGTTCGGCGGGATTCTGCCGATCTGCATACGGAGCGGAACGTATGCCCCATGCATGCTCACCAGCCGCGTCATTGAGTTGATGGGCATGGAAGCCTTCTTCATGGCCATGTACGACTGCCCGGACGAGCTTCACCAACTCATGGCGTATCTGCGCGACAACGCCCTGCGGGTGATGCGCTGGGCTGAAGCCAACCAACTGCTGCGGGTCAATAATGAGAACCAGGCCAGTTTCGGTTCCAGTTACAACTTCACGACCCAACTGCCGGCGCCCAACCACAACGGCCAAACCGTCAGGTTGTGCGACATGTGGGGTGCCGCCAACAGCCAGGAAACCGTCGGCATCTCACCGCAGATGTACCACGAGTTTGTCTTCCCCCATTACCGCGACACCTGCCAGCCATACGGGCTTCTCTATTACGGCTGTTGTGAGCCGGCCCATCCGTTCTGGGACGACATCCGCCAACTGCCGCACCTCAAGAAGGTGTCGATCTCGCGCTGGTGCGATCAGCGAGCGATGGCGGAGGCCTTGCGAGGCACCAACATTGTCTTCTCGCGAAAGCCCGACCCCAATTTCCTCAGTGTGGATCAGACGCTCAACGAGGAGGCGTGGGCAGCCCACATCCGCGAGACCCTGGAGGCCACGCGCGGCGTGTTCGTGGAGTTCATCGTTCGCGACGTGTACACCGTCCACGACAACCTGAACAACCCGCGGCGCTGCATCGAGATTGCCCGCGAGCAGATCGATCGCCACTATCACGGCTAGAAGGCTCGGACATCGATCCTTTGAAGGGCGCCGGTAGTATCCTTGGGAAGAGGTGACGGCCGGTGCGCCGGCAGAGAGCTGCCCGCAGCACACACTATTCCACCGGCTCGAGCCCTTGCTTCGCCGCGTAGATCTCGTACCGGGCGCCGCCCAGCAGAAGAAAGGTTGTGTTCTTGCTCGTCCAGAACTGGCCCCCACCGTCTGCCCTGACCTTGTCATCGAGGGCGTGGAAGGCTGCCTTGCCGGCCTCGATGAACTTCGCCCGCTCCGCCGGGTCCTGTGTGATCTGAGCGGCCTCCATCATCACTTCCGACGCCAGGTAAGAGCTGGATCCCTCGTGCCACCCGCCGTGGTCGGCGTACACATGTTGGTACAGCGCACGGACGTACTTGAGATAGGAGGTCACCAGATGGTCGGACGGCAGAGCCTTGTCATTCATCACATGGATCAACCGGGCCAGACTCCTGAGATAAAGGGCCGGTTGCCAGGCCGATGACGGGTTGGGCTCGCCCGACCGCTTGGTCACGACATCGAAGTCCAGGTTCTCGGTCAGCGTCCGGATCGGCTCGAGGTAGCGGGGGTCCCATGTCAGCAGGTAGGCGTCCAGCAGGATTTGCAGGTTGTTGCCGTTCGTGCGGTCGGGTACGTCGATTTGCGCAAATCGATCGTTCAGGATCTTCCACTCGACGAGGTCCGTTACGTCCCACGCTGCGTCACGCAGGTGACGGTCACCTGTCAGCAGGTACGCCGTCAGCATGCCGCGCGTGCGGAGGTGACCGGCCTCCGGCGAGCTGCCCCTGGGCCAAGGCCACTCCAGCAACCCCCACAGTTCATCCCGCGGGGAACCACGGTGCGTGCTGCGCCCAGCTTCCACCCCGTGGGCGGTGTGGGTAAACGTTCCTCCATTGTAGATCATCGATGGATCGGTCCTGGTGTGATAGATGTCGATGTCGGCCTCGTGCCACAAAGCCTCTAGCCCCAAGGTCCACCAGGCCTTCGCCAAGAGCGGGTCGGCATCCACATTCCGCATGGCCTGCATCAGCATGCCCAGGCCAAGGTCGTACTCGTTGTTGAAGTGGCTGACGACGCGCAGGTCGTTGTGCGGCCCGCGCGTCTGGTTGAACTCGTTGGCCGCCCACGTATCGCCGAAGTCCCGCCAGCCGTACTCGTCTGCCTCCTCGCGGTGGGTAAACAGGTTCTGTTCGTCGCGCACCGCTGCGGCGATGATCGCCTCGTACTTGGGGAAACGTCCCGGCTGCACGGGCAGCATCGGCTCCAACCCGCCAGCCTCATTCGTGTAGGTTCCAGCGGATGCCAAGACGACAGGCCGCTCCAGGCACACCGGCATGAGATCGCGCGCCAGCGGCATGGGTTCAACGTTTCGGGCGGTTCGCCGGTGCCGAAAGTAGAGCCAGAACTCGTGTGTCTTCTGCTCGCCGCCCTGGATCTCGTGTAGGTCATCAAACTGCCCGGGCCAGAGCCCTATGTGGATCGCACCCTCGTCGTCCACCGACAGTGCCTTCGGGAAGTTCTGCCAGAACAGCGGCATCGCCGCCGCGACCGCCCAGCGCATATCCGCTACGTCGATCCAGGGACAGGCCCGCAGCCCAGTCTCGACCACCCGATTGTGGTAGGAGAACCTATAGCCGCGGAATTGCTGCGGGATCACGTTGTCACGGTTCACGTGCGACCGGTGGAACCAGTTCTCGCCGCCGCTCGAATCCTGATAAACGCTCATCGGCTCCGTGAGCGGGATGCGGTCTAACATCCTGCCGGGCTCTGCCGAGAAAGTTACCTGCTTGCGTCCCTCCGTCAGTCGTACCGGCACGACGAAGTCAAGGCTCTTGAACATCGCACTGCCCGATTGGCCCAGCACGAATCGCGAGCCGTCCTCCGCCCGGCCCGCCGCTTGCGGGTTTCGGACCGTAAGCACCACCCGCACCAGCGAGGAGCCGACGAAGGCGTGAAGTCGCATGGCGTAGTCCAACAGCGGTCCGGTGTCTTCCTGGCTGCGAAGATCGCCCTCGACGCAGATCACCGCGTGGATCGGCCCAGATCGCTCGACCCGGACGCGGCGGACGCGGCCCGACCCGCTGCCGTATGTGCGGCCCTGTGCATCGACGGCGAGAATCCCGCCCATGGGGCTTTCGGTCGAAATCAGCTCTTCATTGGAGAACGCGCCGTCTCCGTCGATGTCCAGCCAGACCTGCGATAGCCCGTGCATCGCTTGCTTGTTTATGCGGACCCGCATAGGACCCGTGTCCAGGCGGCAGGTATTGGTGTCATCCAACACCTTCACCGGGGAATCGACCTTGGCAGCCTGCAAGGAGGCATCGCTGGTGAGCGTGAAGCCCTGTCCCTTTTCGCCGCCGCCGTTGGCCACGAACGAGACCAGCACCCATTGAAGGCTGCCGTCCGACCAAGTCGCCTCCGTGTCGAACTGCGCCGGCACGGGCCTGCCCTGCGCATCGAGGAGCCGCAGACTTGCCGAGTCGGCCACCTCCGACCGGCGCAGGGGGACGCCCGTCCACACGGGGATCTCGGGCCGAGACTGTGATTGTTGCCATTGCGGGAAAGGATCGCCCCGCCACGCGCCGTCGCGCCCTGTATGATCCGGTATGTAACGAACCGTCAGCGGAATGTGCACGCTCGTACCCTCCTACAACGACTGTAGAGCCGGCTCATGTAGCGACGACCTGCCCCATCCTTGGTATCAGTCCGAAGGATGGTCCGTCCGTCTCGTGGGCACCCGACGGTCGGCGGACTCCTCACGATGCCCTAATCGACCTGGACACTGACCGTTTTCGTGGTGCCCGTCAACGCTTCTCGGATGGCGAAGGTCCACTTGCCGGGTGGATCGTTCACTGCCAGCGGGACGGTGATCTGGCCGCCATGGCCGTCCAACGCGTGGTTTGACCGGTAGAGCATGCGCTGTTTGCCGTCGGGGCCGGTTGCCTCCAGGTTGTAGACGTACTCTTTGGCCTGCGTCGAACCGGGCGTGACCGCAATGTTCAACGGTTGACCTCGCTGGATGTTGGCCGGGGCATGGCAGGCGAACTCGCCAGGATCATTCGGCCAGACGGACAGGATCCGTGGCTCGAACGGGATGACGGTGAGTTTGACGGTTTCGCCTTCGTCAAGTTTCCCGCCGGTGCGCATGTCGCGGTAGAAGAACGTTCGTTGCTCGCCCGGCAGATTGACGTCGAGGTCGACCTCGAGCGGTTTTTCGAACCCTTCGTTCGACTGGTACTCCATGGGTCCGAGTTCGCTGATCATCAACTGCGGGTTGCGCTGTAGGGCTACGATGCGAACGTCGCCGAGGTCCTTGACCGTCACCTCCAGGCCGGTGGGCAGCGTGCCGTCTGTCGCGGTGAAGCGAGGCGTGCGACGGTCCTTGCCGAGTACCTGGTAAAGGATCGGATTCATCAGGTCACGTGTGGCGGCCTCCTCTCCTGGATGCAGCCGCCAGCGATGGTAGTCAATGATGTCCAGGTTCATGTAGCAGGTTCGCCCTTTGCCCACCTCGCGCTGAACCATCGCGAGCGGGGCGTCCGGCTGCATCGGTTTGCCCTCGCCAACCTGGAGCGTCGGCTCGAGCAGCTTGAAATCGCCCAAACCGGATGGGACGTCGCCGACCATGGTGATTGGCTGATCGGCCGAGCGAGACACGCCGAACAGCTCGTCGAGCTGGCCGGCGGGTAGGCGCTTGCCATGCTCGTCGAACAGGCCCGGCATGGCGTCGGCGATAACGGTGCCACCTGCCTGAACGAACCGGCGGATGGCCTCGGCCTCGTCAGCCGACAGGGCGACGACTCGTGGGAGAATCAGCAGCTTGAAGCCCTTGTGGGTCTGCGGGTCATAAAACTGCAGGCCATTGGCCACGACCTGCTGAGGGGCGAGCATCTTGTATTGCAGCCCGGCGTCTTCGACGAGCTTGACCCAGGCTTCGCGAACACGCCCGAACGGGTTGTCCGTACGCTCGTGGTAGCTGCGGCGGTCGGTCCACTTCTGGCCGTACTGCCGAACGTGCAGAACCCAGTGAACGCGCATGGCGGATTGCGATTCGTAGATGGCGATCGGGTCGTCGATACGCGGGGCGGGAAGATACTGGCGAGCGAGTCCGCCGGTCAACTCCTTGTGCCACTTGGCCGACTCGGTGCCCTGCTGGTCGTACTTGCCGTCGTCATCGACGAACGTCATGTCGTTGTCCCACATCAACGAGCCGTAGTCGTTGTGAACGAATCCGAACCAGCGATGGTGTTTGCTCATGGTGTCGCCGCCGCCGGTGATCGACACGACGCGGAAGTCCGGGTTGAAGCTTCGCATCAGTTCCCAGTTGCTTGCGATGTAATAGGGTTCGGCGCAATTGAGCGTCTGGGTGATCTTCCAATAATCCCAGCCGCCGACAGCCACGGGCCCCTGGCCGCCGCCGAAGCCCACGTAGGCACCAGGATCGAACTGCTGGATCTTTTTCATGCCAACCGCATAGGCGTTCATCAGCACGTCGTCCATGAAGTCGGTGTGATCGCACCATGGGGCGAAGTTGTCGGTCTGGCGGGTAAAGATCTCATCGGGCGTCCAGCCGCGTACGTCCCGCCAATCCTTATAGTCGGTGCCCCACTCGGAGTTCAGGGCCTCCAGGCTCGGGTAGCGCTTCTGAAGCCACTCGACAAAGGCCTCGCGGCACTCCGGCGAGAAGCAGAAGCCGCTCTCGGCCGCTTGGCCACCGATGCCCGGCTCATCCGTCAGGCTGTACCAGACCGGGCGGTAGGCGGCCATGTTGCGAGCCGGGAACATGGCGCAGCGCTCCAGCAGTTCCAGCGTGGTTTCCTGCGACAGGCAGGGCGTGCGCTGTAGATTCAGCAGACTGCGGTCGGCATTGAAACGGCTTCGGGCTCGTTTGAACAGGTACTCTACGTCGCCTATGTGATCCTCGTGCCAGCGATGATAGGGCGCCAGTACCGGCACCGAAACGTTCTCGACGTACCAGCGGAAGTTGGCGTCGACCATGTACTCGGGCACGCTGGGGTTCGAGCCATACCAGAGATTGTTGGTGACATACGCCTCACGGATGAAGCCCAGGCGATGCGGTGGATGTTTCTGGTAGATAAACGGCTCGTAATCATCCCAGCCTGCCGGCGGCTTGAACACGAACGACGCTTGGCCGAAGTAGGTTTGCCCCTTGGCGTCCCGGACGCTCACGCCCAGGTGGTGCCGCATCACGACGACGTTGGGTACCTCTACCTGGACACTAACGGTCGTCGGCGATGCCTCCGTTGCAGCCACCGGCTCGCTCGTGCGAACAAGCAGACGGCCGAACGAATCGTGCACCTCGCAGGCAACCCGTGCATCCTTGGCCGCGATGGGCTCCGGCAACTGTAGCGTCGCCCGCACCGCATCGGTGCGCTCGTAAGCCGGTGCCGAAAGAGTCAGTGTCGCCTGGCGCGCCGGCGCATCGGCCAGGACCGTTTGGCACGCCAAAGCCACAAGGGCACCGGCAAACACGCTTGAATATGCACGACTGACCATGGGGGGTCTCCTTCCCATCAATTACAGGAATCCCTTAGTAGCGTCAGGGCACGGCTTGATTTCACACCAGCCGTAACGTGTCGTCCGGAGTCGCTGTCACTCCGGCAAAGTAGGTTAGTGATGAACGTCTCCACATATCGCGACACCGTGTAGGGTCGTCGCGCCGTCGGGCTTCGTTCTGGTGGGACACGGTGTTGGGTCACCTGCTTGCGCCTTACTACGGCCTCCACCCCGCCCAATCTCTCCGATATCGACACGTGGGGCAACCCTACACCTAAGCAGCACCAGTGACTTTGCGGCACATCCGCTCTAAGACGGCTGTGGACATATTCACGTGCGGCCGCAGAAACCGTCCAGCCGGCTCATCCGTCAGAGCGCGGGCCCACATAGCCTGGGCTTCGCCAACGCGTTGCTTGGCCAACTGCCCGAGGCCATGGACCAGTGTTAGCATGCTCTTGGTGTTCAGGTACGAGAACCACCACGTTGGTTCCTTCTCACCACGGCCCAAGGCCTCGAATTGATGGGACATTGCGATTACTCGTGGGACATCGCCCAGAGCCAGCCAGGCGAGCATTTCGTAGGCCTGGAATACTTCACCGTCGGAATTATACTCGCGTGCGGCGGCCAGCCAGTAATCCTGGGCTTCTTGCGGTCGACCGAGCGACTCAGCAGTCAAGCCGAGCATGTAGTTGATCATCGCCTCCGTCGGCAGGCTCCACTGCCTCCCGACGTTTTGGTTGCGCGGGTAGGTCAGCCCTTGCTTGAGCACCTCGTGGGCTTCGGCGAAATGGCAGGAGTTCATCAAGTTGACGGCTTTGCCCAGCAGGGCCTCATGAAACGCCCGGCGAATCGTGTACTCGGCCGTCTCGCCGCTGAAGTACTGGCGAGCCGACAGTTCGCGTAACGCATCGTCGTAGCGCTCGAGATCCAGCAACTGTGGTACCCGGCGCAGAGCCACGATCGGCCGGTGATGGACAGACTCTGGCAGTTCGTTGTAGATCGACTCTCGTTCGTCGTGCAGGCCCATTTGTGATAGGGCTCTGTCAAATTCGCTGAACAGATTGATGTTGGCGTTTGAGAGTCGCCAGGCCCTGCGGTAGTGCTCGAGGGCTCGCTCATTGTGGCCCAAGTGGCTCTTAACGGCGGCCAGATTGCCGTGGACCACGGTGTGATCGGCACCCAAGTCGAGGGCGGTCTTCCACGCCGCGAGCGCGTCTTCCAGGCGCGACCGGCTGGCTAGAACATTGCCCAGCATGGCGAAGAGATTGGCCTCATCCGGATAGGCCCGCGTCAGTTCCGACAGCACCACGATCGATGTTGTCGTCGAGGCCGACGCGTGCTCCAGCGGGGCTTTGTGGAGGTCTTGAATCGCAGCAAGAGCGCCGGACGTGTCGCCGGCCTTGAGCTGCGCGTACGCCAAGTGCGCCAGGCGGACCATCGGGCTCCAGGGCTCGTCCGATTCGTCGATCCGCAGGATCACCTGTGCGTCGTCCCACAGACCTAACTCCAGGTAGACCATCGCTGCCGAAACACGGTCGTCGGCCAGCCGTCGCTGCCCGTTGGCCAGGTGCTTGGGCATGTCGAGCAAGGCTGCTTCGGCGTTGGCGGCGACCCACAGCGGATCGATCCTGAGCAATGTCGACAGCCGCTCAACAGCCTGGTCGGCGTGGTTGTTCCTGCGGAGAATGATGACCTTCAGCAACGATGCCCAGCGGTCGTTGGGCCGATCGGCGAGCAACTGGTCCACGACGTTCTCAGCCGCGGCCAGATCGGACACCTTCACGTACGCCCACGCCAGCCCGACCAACGCGTCTCGTCGGCCGGGCTCAAAGCGAGACGCAACGGTGAACGGCTTGACGGCATCGAGGGGCCTGTCCATCCGCAATAGCGTCCAGCCCAGCAGGGTCAATAGCGTCGGGTCGTTGGGACAGCGCTTGGTCGCCTTGCGAAGCTGTGCGGCGGCCTCTTCGAAGAATCCGTTGAACAGATTGATCTCCGCCAGGGCCCGCAGGGCACCGGTGTGCCCGGGGTCCTGGTGGAGGATGCGGTCGTACATGGAAACGCAGTCGGGATCGACAGCCGGCCAGTAGAGAAACCGCCGGCGCTGGGCCTCGTGGAAAAGCTCCTCCAAGCTCGCCTTGGTCTGATCGAACGGCGGTTTGTAGCTGGTCCAATCCGTATCGGCAAAGACGAACTCCTCCCAGTCCACCAGTACCTGGCTGCAAGCATCGATGATCCGGATGCGGTTGCACCTGCGGTCATCCCCCTCGGCCGTGGTGAGGACCAGCGGCGATCCGGGCTCGATCCGGTCGATATCCCAACTGCCGAGCGGGTGATCCCCGCTGAAGGCCTCCATCTTCAAGTGCGACCGTTCGACAGCGCTGAGCAGCCGGATCTCGGTCCGATCGGACGCTCTGCTGACCGCAAGAGCCACATCATTTTCGAGGTGGTCGAAGCCCCTCGTGTCGTTAAGCGGCATCCACGTCTCCTGCCACTTGTCGGTCGACATCGGGGGGATCGGCTCGGTCATGCCCTGCGTGGGCAGGCGGCCTCGCTGGATCTCGCAGTAGGTCTGCCCGCTATCGGACAACTGGTGATCCCAGTAATGACCTCGCTCGTCGGAGCCCCACGTGAAGTACTTCTGCCCCGGCGCGATGAACCGATTGACGATCTGGGCCAGGCCGTGCTGACGCCCGTAATCGTAGAAGGCAAGGTAGTCCCGTTGTGGTTCCATGAGGAACATGTCAGCCTTGATGACCCGGTTGCGGTACCACCGGAAGTCCAAACCGTCGGTCATGGGCCAGGAATGCGGTGCCTCGTCGCCGGCGTACAGCCCGTAGTAGAAGAACTTGCTGTCGTCGGAGACTTCGACGGCAGCGTTCGACCACCAGTACATCAATCCGGGCAGCGTTCGCGGGCCCATAGTCTGGATGTCCACGTCCATGGCCGCCCGGTCCGGCTTAAGACTGATGCGAACCGACCAGCGCGACTCGGCGGGTCGTACGATGCTGCCGACGAAGACCGACGCGCTGCCGTCCGGTTCGTTTCGGATCGTCCAGGACACCGGATCGACGGTGTGGACCGTATGACCCGTCTGCCCGAAGTTCCACTCGATGCCGCCCGCGATCCACGCCCCGCGCAGGGCGATGTTCTGGTACTTCACGGTCGGCGGGACCATGAAGGTTTCCTGCCTGGCTACCTTGTCATAGAGGCGGTAGAGCCGCCCGCCCATGTCTGGGAGGATCTCAGCCCGGAGGTACCGGTTCTCCAGGACAATGACCCGGTGCTTGACCGGACGGGGCTCCGTGGACAGGTCGAGTCGCACCGAGTAGGGGTAATGCCCCTGACGGCGCCTCCAGGCGAAGGACAGATACGGGCTGTCCGGGCCCAGGGCGTACGTTGGGATCTCCACAATCGCAAGGCTGGCAGTTACGGCCGATGGCATACAGTTCTCCTCCTGCACGGCTATTGGCCGGGTATTATGCAAGCGACTTCGTGAGATCGCCACAATCTTCGCCGCATAGTCCCGAAAAGTCTGACAGGAGCAGATTTGAGCTATTGTGCTGGTTTGAGGGGTGATGGCGACGCGGCCCTAACGTGGGCCGACTCGTGGATGATCGTTTCGTGTGCGCCGAGCCGTTGCCCCCGTCGAACCTCTGGCGTGACTTCGATGCGACGGTGAAGCGACGGGGCTTGGCACGAAGCTGACCGGTCCGGACACAGGCAAGGTGGTCAAGAAACCGTTGGTTAGTCTGCACGACCTACGAGCTGCTCGCTGTGCCCATTGGCTGGATGAGCACCCGCCGCAGACGGTGCAGAGGTGGATGGGTCACGCCGACACCAAGACCCCGATCAAGCACTATGCTCGCACTAAGCAAGAGTGCTCCCAGGCCGCCGGCGATCGCGTCCGACTTGGGATCACTTATGACGGGATTCTCGCCCATGATGTACAGCGCTTTGATTCGGCCCGCTTCGGCGTCGCGCAGGAGTCCTGTGACCGTAAGGCCGGGCCTCGACGGCAGACTCTGGCAGAAATTCTCTTCGTTCGAGGCTTTGGCCGACGCCAGGAAACCAAGCGAGTCTGGGTCATGACGTCGGCGAATGGCAAGGGGCCTCTGGCAAATATGGTTCAACGCCCGAGCGGGTTCAAATCAGATCGGCTGGGGTATTAGCGTTTCGAAGTGCATGGATCAACGCGTCTGGCACCGGAATGTAAGAAGCCCCGGCGCGGCGGGCCAGTTCGTGCATGGCGAGCTGGCCTTCGGCAATCATACGCACCACCACGGGGTGTGTGCTCGCGTCGTAGCGCCCGATCAAGGGCTCGCTCTGCCCCGTGTCCTGTCTGAAAAGGACAGCAGGCGGGTGGACGGAAGGCTGGACGAGAAGTCGGAAAACGTCCGGCACGACCAGAAAGACGTCGCATGGGGCGATCAGGTATTCGTTGTCAAAGCCGGATGCGAGCAGTGCCTCGACACCTCCTATGGGCCCAAGTTGCGGCAAGCGGTCTTCAACGCGGCGTAGTTCGCGCATCGGGGGCGAGAGGCTTGCGCCGCCTCCTACGAGGATGACCTCCCGGCAAACAGCGGACATCGCGCCGAAGACGCGTTCGATCATCGTGCCGCCGTCGGGAAGGACCAGGCCAGCCTTGGGCTGGCCCATGCGCCGGCCCGCGCCGCCGCAGAGTATCGCGCCAGTATGGGGCCAAAGATCGTCGCCGGCACCTCTCATCGGGCCCTGTTCCTTCGCACCCGGCCTCGTGTGGATGATCTCGCCTCCGGATCTGCATGTACGGCCCGCGCTGTTCACGATTTCGTCGCCATGTTTGCCTGCAAAGGACTTTGCTGACCGTTATGATCCTATATGTTGTAGCACGGCGCCTGAAGCTGTTAGGTTTCGCTGGCGACGCCCTCAATCCTCTTGGGATGGGTGTACACCGTCGCGCGTTGGCCACGCACAAAGCCGCAGAGCGTAATGTTCCATCGATCGGCAGCCTGGATGGCGAGCGAAGAAGGGGCGGAGACGGCGAGAATGACCTCAAGGCCGGCCCGCACAGCCTTCGCTACGAGTTCCAGGCTTACACGACCTGAGAGCACCACGCCGTGGCCCGCAAGCGGCATGTCGCATATCACACGCTCGCCGATGGCTTTGTCCAACGCGTTGTGACGCCCGATGTCCTCGCCGAACGCCACCAACTTGCCGTGGCCGTCGAAGATGGCCGCCGCATGCGTCCCGCCCGTCCGTTCGAAGAGTACCTGGCGTGAGCGCATCTCGTCGACGACGGCGGGCAGCAGCGAACAGGGCACGCGAAGTGAATCGCCGCAGGCGCTGTGTCCCGACAGAAGGCTGTCGATATTGCGGCTGCCACATAGTCCGCACGAACTGGTGACGATCAGGTTTCGCTGCGTCACGACGCGCTGCGGATCATCAACGCGCATGGCTACCACTCGGTCGTTGGGACGATGGCAATAGCCGGCAACATCGCCAATGGACTCGATCATTCCCTCGGTGAAGGCAAAGCCGATCGCTAGAGCCTTGACATCGCACGGCGTGCACATGATCGCGAAGCTGCCGACCTGGTCGACCATGAGCGTCACCAACTCTTCCACGACCACAACGCAATGGTCTTGGACTGCGCGATGGCTGTCGATCGCAATGCGGATCGGATCCACTTCACGCAGACCGCTTGTTCCAATTGATTCGTCAACGCCGTCCCGAGAAGCGCCCGGGCGATGTGGGACTGAGTCGGGCCGTGCGGCGGCAAGCGAGTTCAGGTAAAGCGCGTGTTCCTGGAGTACTTTGCGCACGCCGTCGCGAGGCTCGATGCTCGGCAGCTTTTCTCGCAACACCCGTTCCCACTCCGCTGTCGAGCCACCTGGAATGATGCTGAGATGTGCCTTCGATTGCAGCGAGGCTGTGTCGGTGCGGAAGTCGGTCCGCCCCGCCGTGCCGCCGACAAAGATGATAATGTCGCCCATCGCCCTGCGAGCCAGCGCGTTCGATTCCACAACGATGTGTCGGTGCTGGCCGCGGCACGCCTGGATGAAGGACGTGAGCTCTTCCTCCGTCGAGAAGAAATTCTGCGGCTTGGCTGGATCTTTCTGCCCACAGCCGCTCTTGGCGTATACAGCGTCGGGCAGGACTTTGCACAGCTCTTGCGCCACATGCGTCTTGCCGACTCCACTACCCGCACCGCAGATAACCCACGTACACGTCATCGGAAGCATCCCAGTTGGCATTGACGCACTCTGATATCCAGCAAATTAAGCAGCTTTCCCATACTGCCGGCGCCGATATCCAACGCGTCTGCTATCTTAAGCGCCTGACTACAGGCGATCCACCCTCCCGTGTAGAGCACGTCCGTCTTGCACTGTTGCCGAGTCGTTGAGGCCTCAACTCGTAGCGCGCTCTGGCCGCTCGTAACGACATCCAGAGGTATCGATTCGGTTGCCAGGAACTCGCAGACCGAGGTCGCCATGCTTTCCGGAACAACAAGTGAAGCTGTCATCGTTCTCTCCTTGGCTGGTTGGTCCAAGCGAGTCGGTTGACCAGTGGGCGAGGCTCGACCGGATCGTGCCTTGCGGGCCTGCCGTACCTCCGCCGAGCCGTACAGGTGTGCCCCAGCACTCGGTCGCAAGCACGGACGCAACGATGCAATACACGTTGCTCTCCGGTGACGCTCGATGTGGCCTATGTGCGAGGGAGGCACATGTGCGGGCTCTAGCTCAAAGCGGTGTAGGGCATTCTGCGCTTATAGCCTTCCCTCTCCGCCAAGAGATCCAGATGCAGGGTTGCGACATCCTCCACCAGCATGATCGTTTCCTCGTCGAGGGCAAGACGGCGGTCATCGACCACTTTGATATACTGTTTGCACTTCTCGCAGGTCTCGACCCACCAGGGATCCGTCTCGTTGGCCCGTAAATAGCTCAATGTGCCGTGCTCCCGATTGCCGCAGAAGGGACACTCCAATCGGCTGAAGGCCCACGCCCCGTCGCACAGCGAACAGTGGAGTATTCGTTTCCCGTCGTCGCGTCGGAGCTTGGCCATACCGGGCGGCGATCCACATAGGCCGCAGCATCCTGGTGGTCCGCTCGAACTTGTGTCCGATTCTGGCTTTCGAGCGGTACGACTCGCCAGTTCCGTCAAAAGAGGCGCCGCCAAGGCACGCCCGAAAAACAACAGGGCCTCTACCGAAGCCCCCACCCGCTCGGAGAGCAGGACAAGGTGCTCTCCGTCCGGGGCGAACGCGCTGTTCCGCACGAGTTCGCCGAGCAGTGCGGGCTTCTTCTCTACGGCGGCCAGCAGAGTCTGGACGTCCGCGGACTGTCGATCATCCTTCCTGATCGCAGGACAAATCGCTTCGAACAGGGAGGCCAACATCCTGGGGTCGAGCGCCAGGGCGGCCTCGTCGAGAACGAGTGCCGCCTGAACTCTATGAGTGTCATCCGTGCCTTGCGTCCGATCCTGCTTGCCACCTGCTGACGACGCTTGGGCGAAAGCCTGGCGCACCGCCCATTGTCCCTTCAGCAGATCGATGCGAAAGCGAACGTACTCCGTCGAGACGTAATCCCGGCCGATCAGCGCCTCCAACTGCGCAAGAGTCCGATCCGGTTCGCGGGTCAACGTACCCTCGTCACGCGCGCACACAGAACTGCCTCCGTTATCACAGGGCTCCAAAACGGCGTTTCGGCGCGGCTCCCGAGCGCGCGCTGCGCTCAACCTGCTAGAACCCCATCATCGTCTCATAGGAACGCTGGATGGCCGATGCCTCGTCCGGGCTGATCTGCGATCCCGGCTTGGCTATCATCTCGCGAATGATCTGCATCCGTTCCTGCGGCGACTTGATCGCCAGCAGTCGCAGCTTGTCGGCCCCGTGGCACTGAACGCATCGCAACATGGTCAGCGAGCCGTGGATCTTGGCCATATCCTCATCCGAGAAGTTGGCATCCGGCATGGCGCGCATGTGTGCTACAGCCTGCTCGATCTCGCCTCGCACATTGTGCGGACCGGCGAAACGTCGTTCTGTATGGCAACTCGTGCACTTGCCCTCGTGGAAGAACGTCATCTTGGGCGCAGCCACGTTGACCAGATCCTGCTTGGTGGCGAGCACAGCCGCCAGTTCGTTGACATCCGCCCGGGTATCCATGACCAGGCTGCAGAGCACGCCAACCAGCACCACGTTGAGCAGTACCAGGAAGACCAGGATGAAACGATATTGATTGTCCATGGAATCACTCCCATTCGCCACTCGCGGCATCAGCCTCGGTATCTCCTAGCCGGCGCCCTTGGCTGAGCGCTCATCCGAGAATATCGGGAAGTGCCGGCATACGAATACGAAAACCAAGACACCGGCCGAAACGATCCCTACTGTGATGGCGATCTCCATCCAGTGAGGGTAGTAGGTGACCGAGTATTTAGACGTAATCCCGATCACCGCGACATTCACTCGATTGACGATCAAGCCGACGATGACCATGAGACTGGCCGAGAACAGCCATGTAGTCGATTTGGCCAATTCCGGCGTGAGCAGAATCGCCAACGGGATCAACGAGCCGACGACGATCTCGATCCAAAACGCCGTACACTGCGGCGTCCAGGCAAGCAGCTCGGAACCGACGCCCCGCACAATCAGGTCGATGCCGCGCAGCCCCAGGTAACAGATGATCGCCCAGGACAGAAATCGTCCGACGCTGCGCAGAAGGTCGGTTTCAACCTCTCGCCCGAAGAACCTCGCACTCAGAATCGATTCGAAGACCGCCATGGCCAATCCGGTGGCCACGGCCGACACGAAGAAAAACACGGGTAGCCACGGCGAGTACCAGATGACATGGAGCTTATGCGGCACCATCAAAAAGAGTGTGCCCAGCGAACTCTGATGCAGCGTGGAGAAGATAATGCCTGCCATGAGCAGCAACGTTGGCATTCTCGGATGTCGGTAGATGGCGCCGACCTCAACCGACAACTGAAACAGGATGAGCACGGCGGCGATCGCGATTACCCAGGGGACGGACTGGGTGAGGGCAATGGCGAACAGGGTCAGCAACGCAATGGCGATCCACGAGGCAGAATACTTCCACAGCTTATAGAGGCCGGTCATGTTGAACCGCTCGAACACGACCGGGATAAACTCCAGCAGGAGGATCGTCGTGTAGAGCATCACGCACCAGCCTACCTCGAACATCGGTGACTCGTGATGCCACATAATGATCATGTGCCAGATGGTCCAAGGCCGACCCAGGTCCACCAGCAGCGCGACGATAAACAGCAGGTATCCCAGAAAAGCCGTTAAGATCGTCGGGCGGACGAGGGGCTCGTACTTCTCGCCGCCGAACATGTGCATCAGCCCGCCGACGACGAAACCGCCAGCCGCCAGGGCGATGCCGGCCAGGATGTCAAAGCCGATCCATATGCCCCAGGGGTAGCCCTGATTGAGATTGGTCACCGAGCCGAGGCCGGTGGCAAAGCGATATAAGGCCAGGGCGATCCCCAGACCGGCCAATACGAAAAGGATGGCACCGCCAATGCCAAACGCACCCTTTCTCTCTGTTACCATGATCGACTCCTATGTCGTCCCTGAGGGTCTTTCGGCGTCTTCGCCACGCAAATGGGCTCGGGTCCGAAGCTTGTAACTGGCACCAAGCACCACCGCCAGCCCGACCATGACCGCGGGAATCGACTTCATCGCCAACTCGGTCTGCGCAGCCACCGGGCGTCGGGGGACATCGGTGATGTACCCGAGCTTCTCGAACGGCACCTTCGAGATATGCAGCACGCAGGTCCCGCCCGCTTCCTCCAATCCGTAGATGTGGTGGTTGTACTCGCTTGGATTGCTGGCGATCCTCTCCCTGGCCTCACGGATCAGCGCGTCTCGCTCCCCGAAGGTCACCGAGCCGGTGGGACAGGTCTTGGCGCAGGCCGGGATCTCACCCATCTGCAAGCGGTCGTAACACATGGTGCACTTGGTGATGTAGGGATTCCACGATCCGTACTCAAAGCGGGGAACTACAAACGGGCAGGCAAGCATGCAGTAACGGCAGCCGATGCACTTGTCCTTGTGGTAGATCACCGGTCCGCTGTCGAGCTTCTCCAGTGCGCCAACCGGACAAGCCGAGGCGCACCCCGGTATGTTGCAGTGCATGCACTGCTTTTTCCCAAAGACCCACTCAAATCGGTCGCCGAGTCGGACCTCGTTGTAGGTCACCAGGCACCACGTGTCCTTACTGAGATCCGCGGGGTTCTGGTAGCCCGGCCCCCCAAAGAACTCGGTCTTCTCCGCAGCCCTTTTGTTCCATTGTTTACATGCCACCTGGCAGCCCCGGCAGCCGGTGCAGCGCACCGTGTCGATCAGCAATGCGTTGACGGCCATTACGCCACCTCCTCTTTCTCAACCCGGCAGAGGAACGCCTTGTATTCCGGAATCATCGTGTTGGCATCTCCGACGTGTGGCGTCAGCACGTTGGCGCTGTCGCCGGTCGCCAGGCCGTTGTAGCCCCAATGCCAGGGAATGCCAATCTGATCCACAAGCCTGCCGCCGATAAAGAACGGCTCGAACCGGTTCGTCACCAGCGCTCGGGCTTTCATGCTGCCCCGCTTGCTGGTCACGCGGACCCAATCGCCCGTCTTGATGTCACTGCGGACCGCCAAATCAGTCGACATCTCGACAAACACATCGGGCATCAATTCCACCAGCCAGGGAGTGTTGCGTGTCATGGCTCCGGCCTGCCAGTGCTCGCAAACACGGAAGGTGGTGGCCACGACCGGAAACTCCGTCGGATCACCGACCATGTCCGGCTCCCAGATCACGATGGCCGGATCGTTCTGCTGCGGAGACATGGGGTTCTTGAGAGGGCTTTCAAGGGGTTCATAGTGCTCCGGGAAGGGCCCGTCCACCAGGGCACTGGCGAAGAGACAGGCCACGCCCTCCGGACGCATGATGAACGGGTACTTCGAGTTGGGATTGAGCGTGCCGTCAGCATTGGCCAGCGGAGGCCAGCCGCCGTCGGGGATATCCCCTTCCCATCCACCTTTGCCATCTTTCAGCGTCGGGTTCCACCGGATCACCCAGCGATGGGCATCCCACGGCTGGCCGTCACGGTTGACCGAGGCCCGATTGTAGAGGATGCGGCGGTTGATCGGCCAACACCACGTCCAGTCCGGGTGCAGACCCACGCAGCGGCCTTCCGGCACCTCTTCCGGGGCTTCCGTGAAGCGTTTCGCCATCCGGTTGATGGTCTTAAACGTCTTTCCGTAGTGCGTCACCTCGGTGAGGTGCGGTCCCTCACCGAGTTCCTTGCCCTTACCGTCGCTGCGGTCAACATAATCACCGCAATACAGCCAGTTGCCCGAGCAGGTGCTGCCGTCGTCTGCCAGCTTGGTGAAGTTGGTCACCTGCTTGCCTTTGTCAGGCCCGGACATGTAGTACCCGTTCACCTCGGCGGCGACCATGTGCATATTGGGCTCGCCGTGTTCGTCCAACTCCTGGCCGTACTCCCAATATAGATTCGTGATGGCCTCGGGCAGTTTGCCGCCCTGCTGCGTGTAAAGTTCCTTGAGTTCCTTCACCAGTCGCGTGACGACCCAGGCGTCCGTCATGGCCTCGCCCGGTGGTGCAGCCGCCTTGTACCGCCACTGCGCCCAGCGGCCGCTGTTGACGATGTTGCCTTCCTTCTCCATCGAAGCCGCCGCCGGAAGCAGAAAGACCTCGGTATTGATCTTCGAGGGATCGACGCCAGGACGCCGCCAGAAAACCGACGTGTCGGTCTCAAACAGGTCGGTCACAACCAGCCAGTCAAGTTTGCCAAGGGCCTCCCGCTCCTTGTTGGCGTTGGGGCCGCCCACGGCGGGGTTCTGCCCGAAGCAGAAAAGCCCCTTGATCTTGCCGGCATGCATCGCCTCGAACATTGAGATGTGCGACAGGTTGCCGGTGATTCTGCCCAAATGGCCATAGCAGAAATCGTTGTCCTTGGTCGCGTGATCACCCCAGAACGCCTTGAGCAGACTGACCATGTACTTGGGGTAATGCTGCCACCAATTGGCGCTGAGCGCGTCATTGGATTTGGGGGTGAACGTTTCAAGGTGCTCTGCCAGAGTCTCGTGCCCCGCCTGGGGCGTCTTCAGATAGCCCGGAAGGATGTGAAATAGCAACGCCATGTCGGTTGAGCCCTGAACATTGGACTCGCCCCGCAGCGCGTTGATGCCGCCGCCCGCCACACCGACGTTGCCCAGCAGCAACTGCAGAATGACGTAGGAGCGGATGTTCTGGGTCGCGTGGGTATGCTGGGTCGTTCCCATTGCATAGAGCCAGGTCGCCACTCGGTCCGACGACCACGTAGACGTGTAGACGTCGCACGCCTTCTTGTAGGCTTCCTGCGGCGTGCCTGTGATGGAACAGACGGTATCTACGTCGTAGCGGGCGAAGTGCTTCTTGAGCAACTGGAACACACAACGTGGGTGCTGCATCGACGGGTCACGCGCCGGTACGGCGTTCTCGTCGAGTTCGTAGGCCCACTTCGATTTGTCGTAGGCGCGCTGGCTTTCGTCGTAACCTGCAAAGAGCCCGGCTTCGAACCCGAATTCCGGATTGATGATGAATGTTGCATTCGTGCAGTGCCGTAAGTACTCGTGGTTGACGCGGTCATTTTGCAGGGCGTAGTTGATGAACCCGCCGACGAAGGCGATATCCGTTCCCGAACGGAATTTGCAGTAATGGTCGGCAAACGAGCTTGTGCGGGTGTAGCGGGGGTCGGCTGAAAGCACCACCGCGCCTCGTTCCTTGGCCCTCTGGATCCAGCGGGCGGCAATCGGGTGCGTCTCCGCGGCGTTACTGCCCATGATCATCAACACATCGGCGTTGATCATGTCGATCCAGTGGTTGGTCATCGCCCCCCGGCCGAATGATGATGCGAGGCTCGCCACGGTGGAGCTGTGACAAATGCGCGCCTGATGCTCGATCCAGACGAGTCCCATGGTACGCATGGCCTTGACCAGCAAGTAGCACTCCTCGGTATCGAGTGCAGCGCCGCCCAGGCATGCGATCCCGTCAGCTCGGTTGACCGTGCGACCGGCATCATCCTTCTCCAGCCACGTCTGGTCCCGCGTCTTCTTGACCCGCTCGGCGATCATCTTCATCGCCGTGTCCCATGAGAGCGTCTCCCATCGGTCCGACCCGGGCTTGCGGTACCCCACGGTCCGCAGACGGCGGTCGTTGTGGTGGATTTGGTACAGCGAGGCCCCCTTGCTGCACAGCGAACCCTCGTTGATCGGGTGGTCGGGATCTCCCTCGAGGTTGACGACGATTCCGTCCCGGACCTCCACAATCTGGCCGCAGCCCACGCCACAATACGGGCAGATCGTCGTGTAGATCTTCCCTCGCTTGGGCACGGCCTGCGATGCGTAGGCGACACTGGGGCGCAGGTCCAGCCCCAGGAACCCAAGCAGCGCACCGCCACCCGTCCCACCAGTGGCTGCGAGAAAGCTTCGCCGGCTTATCTCCATGATCGTTTCTCCTCTACGTATTACGCACCCCTATGGAACTCCCCGAATACAATGGGCTTAGACAACACGCGCCGTTGACCAAAAACACTGACGTGACGCCGTGTAGGCCCGTGGGGCTTTTGCGTCCAGCAATCGGCCCAGCGCCCCCCTGTCCTCTCCTGAGGCTGTCAATACTGCGCCGCTCAAGCGTCGCCCACTCACAGCCGCCCACTCCGCGCCATCCGGTAAACGACAGAAGTGCGCCGTCACATGACACCGATTTCTGAAGGCTCTACACCGTATTGTCTAAACCACTGCTGCGGGTCGAGGCCCAGACCGAACAGGACAGGACCCGAAACGAATCCTTCTCGTAAGAAGCTGGAATCTCCGGCCAACCGCGCCCGGCTAAAGAAAACAGACGAAACACTCCGAACACATTATCCGAACACAATAGGAGATTAGTCGCGGTTTTCAAGAGAAATGCTTGAGAATCCGCCGTCAGCAGAACCGCCATTGAGATCAACCGGGGCAGGGCGGGGGGCTGCCAGGCATACACCCGTAACTTATTACATAACAGTTGGTTACACACAATACATCGCCGTAGCAGTGTGGGCTGTGGTCTGCGACTGGCGACTGCCCGAAGCGCGCCCAGTGCTCGACCATGAACCTTTTTTTTGCAGAGCGTAGATGCGGTCAGGACTCACGGCTGACCTCGTCCGGTACGAGACTCCGAAGGCGGGCGGAAATGCCGATCGCAAGCCAATTGAACGTACTTCTCGACGTCGCGACGGAAATCGCCATAGGCCCGCAGCAAAGCCTTGCCCTCCCGCGTCAACTCGGTCTGCCCACCCGCATGCCCGCCGCGCCGTGAACGCACCACCGTAATCCCCGTCCGCTCCTCGATGACCCGGAGGTGCTTCCATGCGAGCCGATAGCTCATCCGGAGTTGCCTGGCCGCCTCCGACAGAGACTTGCTCGCGTCGATGGCCTCCAACAGACGGGCCTTGCCGGGACCGAGGGCGCTGCGTCCATTGAAGTCAACCCACAATCGCAGCCGCCCCTCCCATCCGTGTGTGGTTGAGTACTCCTCAGGCGGCGGGAGGTGCCTGCGTGGACCGGGTCGGACTCTGGGCACGGGTTCTCTCCGACAAGCGCTAAACCACCCACGTCAGCGGCAGACAAGGCCACGGCGGACACACGCGCCGGGCCGAGCCCCACAGGGGCGACGGAAATTGGCTTGGCAGTTGATCGACCAGCGACGGACGGGCAACGACGAGCATTTCCTGGGTTCTTGCGGCAGTTTGGAGAACTCGCTCAAGTGCGGGCGCCCAGCCCTGTCCGCGGAACTCCAGGGGGCCGATTTCGTCGACAATAACCACGTCCAAGTCGTCGCTCACAGCCGACATGATCGCGGCGTTTCCCTCCGCAATGGCCGCCTCGTCGAATCGGTACCTACCCACCACCGGGCCGGATCCCGGCGCGCCAACCACCCGGGCCAGCGGGCGCTGCCGGCCACAACGCAAATCCATCAAATCGTAACCGATCCGTTGGCCGTCCTGGAGTACTGCGGGGCAGACGATGCCACCGACCGATCGCCCCCCCTCGGCCATCCGCGCGGCATACGCCCGCACAAAGCTCGTTTTGCCCTTGCCCCGACCCGCCGTGACGATGTAGACCTTCATGAAGCGCCCACCCCGGCCGAGTGTCGGGAAAGTACAGGAAAGCCTCTTGCAGGTCTACCATCGCCATGATAATCTTCCGGCAATCCGTGATGGGAGCACGCTGGGGCTTCCTTCGGCGTGTTGTCTGGTTGGCGGTTAGCCGTGCGTCTCTTTTTTTTTGGGCTTCGTTATGCTTTTCGGAGCACATCGCTTTCGTTGGTGTCCTGCCGGCTTCCGCGGCTTCACGCTGGTCGAGCTCCTTGTCGTGGTCGCCATTATTGGCCTTCTGGTGGCGATCTTGGTGCCCGCGCTGAGCGCCGCGCGCGGCCAGGCCAGGCAGGTGGCGTGCGCAACGCGGCTGAGGCAGTGGGGGATGGCATTCAGGCTCTATGCGTCAGAGAACGCCGACGTGTGGCCTCATTGTGACGGACTGGACCGAGGCCCCCGAGAGTTGGACGACCCCCGCATCAGCGAGGCAGATCTGGCCGACTGGCATGGCTGGGTCGACGTGTTACCGCCGTTTGTCAGCCACGAGCCCTGGCGCGACTACCCGCGGCACGAGCACCCGAATCACACAACGCTGTTTCAGTGTCCTTCGGCCCGCCTGGCGCAGGGCACGCGGGCGTATAGCTACCGACCTGAACGCGACGGGTACTTCAGCTATGCCATGAACTCATGCCTGGAGCTGGATTTGAACGCGTGGCCCCCGCCCGGGCCGAGTGACTACCCGATGCCCTCGTTTCTGAACACCGGTCAGATCGCCGAACCGCATCGCGTGATTCTCTTGTTCGACCAACTGCTCGACCCCACCAAGGGGTTTGATGCTGAGATCGTGTACCGCGGCGCCGGCCAGTATTGCGGCAGCTACCCGAAGGCGTTTGCCGCGCGGCACGCGCGTAATCAGGGTCCGCTGGGCGGGAATATCCTTTTTTGCGACGGTCATGTCGCGTGGCGGGCGACGGTGTGGGACCCGCAGTGGGATCGGGACCAGGAGGTGCCGCCGCGCGACGATCGAGACTGGTATCCCTATCCCGCTGGGGGAGGTGGCTAGAAGCGACAAACGCAGCAGCCCGAGGTCGCGTGGACGTTGGGGATGTGCTGCTTGGATGGAATTGTCCTGAGGTCTTGGTGGTTCGAGGAGGAGACTTGTGATGAAGAGGTATGGGTTTGGGTTGCTGTGGATTGGCTGGGTGTGTGTGACGCCACTGGCGGCGCGTGCGGCCGATCTGTCCGTCTATGATGTGCAGTACACGACGGATCCGGCTGGGGCATCGCCGTACGACGGGCAGATTCACAACGTGACCGGCGGCATCGTGACGCACGTGTGGCACGGGTTCAATGACCGGCTATACCTGTACGACCCGGCCCACCCGACGTGGGGTTCGATCGTCGTCAAAGATGGCGAGAGCGGCGAGCTGTCCAACAACGTCAGCGTCGGCGACTGGGTCAGCTTCGACAATATCTACATCGACGAGTTCTACGGCACGACCTTCCTGCAATATCGTCGGTCGCTGGCGCCCGATGTTTCGTTCACGGTTGAAAGCGGCGGCAACCCGCTGCCCACGCCGATTGCGCTGAGCGCAGCGGATTTGGCTGTACCGCCCGATCACCCAGCTACCGAGCCGTACGAAAGCATGCTCGTCACGCTGGCGGGCGTTGCCGTCGGGCTTATGGATCTGGGCAAGGCCGGCGACAACTACGAGTTGCTCCAGGACAGCGATATCGCCTGGGCCGCCGATTACATGAACATCGACGCCGGCGGCCCCTATCATCCCAGTATCTACCCCGGCGCGGCGTTGGAGAGCATCACCGGCATCGTCGAGCAGTACACGAACGTCGATAGCGGGTGGGACTACTACCAGGTGCTCACCCGCTCGTCGGCCGACATCGTCGTGCCCGAGCCGACTTGTCTGTTGCTGGCGTTAGCTGGTCTTGTGGCTGTAAGCCGACGCCGAAGGTAGGAGGGGCGAGATGCGACCGCGTGGCCGTCGAGCACGTCGGCCCGCGGTCAGGGGAAAGACCGGGGTTTGGCGGCCCGGGGTCATTGTTTCCTGGGCCGCCGCCCACCGGTTCGAGGCATGGAGGGTTCACAAAATGTCGGCGAAACCACAACTGTCTCGCCTGGGAATCATCTGGGCTCTATCGTTCGCGGCTGGCCTGACGACTGCGGCGTGGGCCGACCCGCCGACGCTGAGCATCTACCAGATCCAGTACACTACCAATGCCGACGGCAGCAGCAACTACGATGGACAAGTGGTTGACTGCATTGGCGGCATTGTGGTGGGCAAGTTCCCGGGCAGTAAGCCGCGGCTGATTCTACAGGATCCGAACTTCCCGGACGGCTGGGGCGGTATCCAGGTGAAGGACTGGATCCAGCCGGACTACGATCTGTTCAACCACGCTGAGGTCGGCGATTGGATCGAGTTTACCAACATGCTGGTAGAGGAGTCTTGGGGGACTACGTTTCTGCACCGGCAGACGGCCTACAACCCCGGATACAGCGTGGTGAGTCAGGGCAATGCGGTGCCCGCTGCGATTGTCGTTTCTGTGAGTGATATTCCGGCTCCGGTCCACGACCCGAATGAAGATGAGTGGTTTGTGGCCAATCATGACGCCGAGCCGTACGAGTCGATGAGGTTGACCGTCCGCGACGTGACCGTAACCGAGATGGACTTGGGCGATTTTGTCGACAACTATCAGCTCGAAGACGGCGAGGGCGGCGCGTGTTGGGCTGCTGACTACATGAATCAGGACGTAGGCGATTGGGGATACCACGAATTCGTAGACGTCGGCCGGCACTTCTGTGCCGTGACGGGCGTTTTCGAGCAGTACACGTGGATTGCTGAGGGCTACGATTCCTACGATTACTACCAGCTCATTACGCTCGACACGGCAGGGCTGGCCATCTGCGGCGATGGCAACGCCGACGGGGTGGTGGACCTCGGCGATCTGCCAAGGTTCGTCGAGTGCATGACCGGACCGATGTGCGAACCCGGCGGCGGTTGCTGGCCGCCCGCGTGGACACAGCCCCCGCTGTTGCTGCCGGTCGAACGCGGCTTAATGATGGACATGGACTACGATGGCGACGTCGACCTCCACGACTTCGGCGGTTTTCAACTGATCTTCGCCGGACCATAGATCGGCGATGCGACGGTTGCACGAAAAGGTGGCCGGAGACGTTGGCTGGCCAAGGTCGACACGGGCGTTGCCTGCGCTGCGTCGCTCCGCGCAATCGGGCCAACTTGTGCGTGGTGAGTCTCACACCGATCGATCTGGAGCTAGTCTCCAAGCCAAAAGCGCACGATGAAGCAGCGCAACTACATCTTTTCCGTTCACGAGCTGCTCATGATGGCGGCGCTGGCGGCCTTGGGTGGCGTAACCGGCACCGCACTGGGCTTGGCCGGTCAGTCGCTGCGGGCTGTGCTGGGCGGCATTCCGGGCGGCTTGCAGTTTCTGGCGGGCATACACGTCTTGTGGCTTGTGCTGGCAGCCGGCCTCGTGCGCCATAGCGGGGCGGCGACGGCCACTGGGCTTCTCAAGGGGGCGGTGGAACTGCTTTCGGGCAACCCCCACGGGTTGGTTGTTCTGCTCATGAGCGGCTTGGCCGGGCTTGTGGTCGATGCGGTGTGGCTGGTATGTGGCCGGCGCGACCGACTCGCTGTATACATCCTGGCCGGCGGCGCCGGCGCGGCGAGCAACCTGGTCGTCTTCAAGCTCGTCTTCTCGCTGCCGTCTCAGCCGGTCGTTGGGGCGGCGTTGGCGGCGTTGGCGATGGTCGCATTCGTCAGCGGCGCCGTACTGGCGGGCCTGCTGGGGTGGTCCCTCCTGGATGGGCTTCGCCGCGCCGGGGTCGCCGGCGCCCAGCGGCCGACCGATTCAGGGCCGCCGGGCTGGCGGACGTGGCTCGGCATGGGTATGGCCGGGGCCCTGACACTGCTGATTGGCTTTGCGGCCTTCTTCGGCAACATGAAACGAACACCACAGCATCAGCCCGCACCGCCTGCGTCGCAGATCGCCGCGCCGGAGGAGACCGAGCGATGACCACCAGATCTATTGTGGCGACGCCGGCTGGCGATGGTGCGGGGACGTTCGCTCGGCGTTGGTGACGGAGTGTCTTCGAGATGATCGCCTTCGATGGTTTCGGCTGGCGCTTCGGTGGCTCGTCAACGTGGGCGTTGCGCCACGTGGCGCTGCGAATTGACCGCGGCCAGTTCGTTGCGGTGGCTGGCGCCAGCGGCTCGGGCAAGTCGACGCTGGCTTTGGCCATGTGTGGTTTGTTGATCGGTCGGCACGCGGGCGACGTGGAGGGAACCGCATCCGTCGACGGTCGCGACGTCGCCACCACGCCGCTGCATGAGTTGTCAGAGTCGATCGGACTCGTGCAACAGAATCCCGAGTTGCAGTTTGCCACGCTCACCGTCGCCGACGAGATCGCCTTCGGTTTGGAGAACCGATGCCGGCCGGCCGACGAGATCCGTCGGCGCTGTGCCGAAACGATGGACCTTCTGTCGATTTCTCATCTGGCCGATCGAAGTCTGACCACACTCAGTGGTGGCGAACAGCAGCGGGTGGCGGTGGCCACTGTCGTTTCCGCTCAACCGCAAGCGATCGTTCTCGACGAGCCGACGGCCAGCCTCGACCCGGCGGCTTCGCGCGAATTATTTGGCATGCTGGCCAACCTGTGCAGACGCACGGGCCTGACGGTGGTGATCATCGAGCACAAGCTTACGCAACTGCTGCCGCATCGCCCACGTCTGATAGGCTTGTCTGATGGCCGTGTCGTTCACGATGCCCTCGCCGATGCAACAACAACCGTGCCGTCGGTGGTCTGGGGACCTGTCAAGACGGACGTACCCATCGGCAAGTCAGTCATCCACTCAGGACGTCCGCTTGTGGAGATGAGCGATGTAACCGTTGAGTTCGCGGGCAAGTCGGTGCTTGAGTCGGCCTCGCTCACGCTTCGCCCCGGCGAGGTGGCCGCCGTACTCGGTCCCAATGGCGGCGGCAAGTCAACGTTGCTTCACTGCATGATGGGATTGGTCCAGCCGACCGGCGGCAAGATCAGCGTGTGCGGAACCGAACGATCCTCGCTGTCCGTATCGCGCGTGGCGCGGGACGTGGCTCTGGTGTTCCAGAACGCCGATCACCAACTCGTGGCCGACAGCGTTGAGCGAGAAGTGACCTTTGCGTGCCGCACCTTCGGCTTGCTCGACGCGAGCGCCAAACGTCGAGCCGACGAACTGGTGCGCCGCGCCACGCTGTCGGATCGGGCTGCCGACCATCCGTTCCGGCTTAGCTGGGGACAGAAACGACGACTGAACCTGATATCCGTCCTGCTGCACCGCCCGCGACTGCTCTTGCTGGACGAGCCGTTTGCTGGGCAGGATTGGCAAAACGCCCTATTCGTGCTCGAACTCGTGAAGACCGCGCTCGACGGCTGGGCGGAATCATCAACGAGTGTGTGCGATCGATCTGACGCCGGTGCGTGTGTGATGGTCACACACGACCCCCGCGTGGTGGCCCGTGCGTGCAGTCGCGTGCTGTTCGTCTGCCAGGGCAGGATTGTGCTTGACGCTCCCCTGCCGGATGCCTTCGATCGACTGAGGGAAATGGGTCACGACGCGTATGTGCCCGACACCTACCGCTGAAGGCAGCCGTGCCTGCAAGGTTGGGGCGGGTTGTCGCAGCACTCGACAGGCAGGCCTTCCAGATGCGGTATAGCCCCGGTCAAACACTCATGCATAGCCTTCACCCAGCCGTGAAGCTCACCTGGCTGATCGCCCTCTCGGTGGGCGTGTTCCTCCTTTCGCCGCCGATCGCGCCGGCCTTGATGGCAGTAGGCCTGGTGGCGCTATTGTGGTCGGCAAGAGTCCCGCCGTGGCACATTCCCGGACTGCGAGTGTGGCTGACGCTGGTAGTGGCTATCTTCGCAGTGCAGGCTGCTTTTGCTCGCGGCGGCGAGCCGCTGCTGGGGCCAGTGACAACCGAAGGTGCAGCCGCGGGCGGCAGAGCGGCCGGTAGGCTCCTCGTGGTGGTCCTGGCCAGCGCGCTGTTTGTTATCACCACCGAGCCCTTTTCGCTGTCGTGCGCTCTGATGAATCTGGGGCTGCCTTATCGCTGGGGCTTCGCATTAGTGACGGCGCTGCGCTGGGCGCCACGGTTCCGCTTCGAAGCACATCATGTGTATCGCGCTCAACTGGCGCGTGGCGTGGCGTACGAGACGTTTGGCCCACGACGCTGGTGGCTTATCCTGCGTCATCTGTGTTTTCCGCTGTTGGTGTCGGCGATGCGCGCTGCCCATGCGCTGTCGTTGTCCATGGAGGGTCGAGCGTTCGGACTGCACCGAAAACGCACGCATCTGCACGAGGTGGTTGCTGGTCGTCGCGACGTTGCGGCTGGAGCGCTATTAGGCGTGTCAATCCTGGTGGCTATCGCCCTGGGCTTATGATACGCAAACCCTTCGGATCCACGCGTGCTGCGCACGCCTTTCTTGAGAACGTCCAGAAGCGGAGACCACTCGGCGACCAAGGCACCTGGGTCCGGGCGAGTGGCGGGCTCAATCCCGTCCCAGCACCACCACGTCGTCGATCAACATGGACAGGTCCTTGTCCCCGGGCGAACCGGCACCAAAGAAGATGTCGTCGATGGCGTCACCGGCAGCCATCACCCCATCACTGCCGTCCTTGCGCTTGAAGAGGCCGGTGACCTTAAGCTCAGCCTCGGCCCACTGGCCCACGACGGGCTCTTCCATCCAGTAACCGTAGTTATCCTCCTGCGTCAGGTCGAATAGCTTGATCTCGAAGCGAGCCGGCTTGCTCAGGAAATACTGGAACCGAATCCACGTCGTGGTGGCGGCGCGGGCATGGTCGTAGCGGATGCCCACGCGCAGGTGCCGAGCGAAGTACTTGTTAGCGGCGTGGCCTGCGACTGCGCGTTTGCTGCCGGCCGGCACGTTGTCGAGTTCGAGCTGCCCATCCCAGTCGCCGGCGCCTTCAAAATCCTGGCTGAAAAGCACGCGTTGCGGCCACAGTTCGGCCCAGGCCTCCGGCGACACCCACTCGACCGACAGGGCCTTGCGCGCAGCCACGTGCCGTTGATACAGCATGGCGCGTCGTAAAGCTGTCTGCTTTGCGATGCGCACCTCGGCCGCCCGCGCGTAGGTGTAGGCCCCGGCGTCCCACTTTTCGGTCTGCGACACGATCGGAGCAAGCGACGCGATAAGGGCGCCGAGCTTCTCACGCTCGGCCAACAGGCGCGCCGGGCCGAGCGTGTACCGATCGAATCCTGAGACGATGGCCGGATCCATCGCCAAGAGCTTCTCGGCCCGGGCGATAAGCGACGCGTGGCGATCGGCCCGTTTGCGCGTACGCAGGGCTTCGGTCATGTCGCGGAGGACGAGGTGGCTTTCCCAATCCTCGAGGCCGTCACGAATGGCCTCGAACCGCAGCGACGAGATGGGTCCCGGGTAGAACAGCATGCCGTCGCCGTTGCTGGGCCAGCCTCGACTCCAGCCGTCGGCCTGCCACGGCACCCTCGGGTAGCGCAACGCCGGTTCTTCGGCGTAATTGCGCTCCCAGATGTTGTAGCAGTAATACTCGAAGCCGGTCACGCCGTACTTCCAGGTCATCCAGAACAGCACGCGCGACGCGATCAACGGGTCCTCGACCTGGACGTTGGGGTACGGATAGGCGGGCCCTGCCGCGACGTACCAGTAAAATTCCTCACCGCGCTGTTGGCTTTCGGCAATGAGGGAGACACTGTCCTCCTGCAAGCTGTACACCTTGCTCTTGCCGCCGATCTGGGGGTCGTAGACGTCGATGTAGCGCATGAGTTCATCACGCGGGAAACTGCCGCCGATCATGACCTGGACACCGGGCAGACGGGCGTGGACCAGGTCGGCGCGACGGCGCATCTCGTCCCACTTGCTCGTCTCATCACCGATGTACACCAGCGCGTAGTCCAACGCCCCAAACCGCTTGACGGTCTGGTAGTCCTGCTGGAGCCGCGCCATCTCCTCTTCGGTACCCGTAAAGTTCCCGGACAGGTACACGGTGTTCATACCGTTCTGGAGGCAGTATGGCATGAGGGTTCGCGGCGAAAGGATGCGGCCATACTGCTCGGTCGGACTGAAGCGGTGTTCGAGCAGGAAGTCGTAGTACCTCTTGGCCAGTTCGTCGTCGAAGTCGTCGCCGTGGAACCGCCGCAGATTCCCCCAGATCAACTGGCCCATTGTGTGGAAGTTCCATCGTTGCGGGATGGCATACGGCCAGACGTTGACGGCCAGCGACAGCTTGACGGGCTCGACGTTGTCGCTGCGCAGCGTGATGGTCCCGTGATAGGTTCCGGACGCTGTGTCGGTTTCCGTGCGGACGCGGAAGTAAAACGGGGTGTGGACCTGTCGACGCACGGCGACCGGCGCAGCGGGGATCAGCGGGTCAACCGTTTCGTAAAGCTTGCCGGCGTAGAGCAGAGACCGCGTTTTCCAGTTGCCGCGCAGTGGGTACCAGTCCTCGACGAAACACTCGATCTGATCGGCGGGAATCGTCTCACCGGTCTCGCTGACCAGATCCGTCCAGGTAAAGCGCGCGCCAAGCAGATCGGCGAGCAGGGGATACACAACAACCTGAAACGCCTCGTATTCATTGGCGGCCATGGACATTGCATAGCGGGTATCGTAACCGCCTCGATAGCCGTAGCGCGTTGATCGGTCGCAAATGCGCCGCAAGCTATCGGTCATGCCCACCAGGACCTTAGGGGCAAGCGGAGCAACCTCGAGCGTCAGTCTCGGGCGAAGGTCGGGTTTGTCGTAGTCGACGGACGGCACGTCGATCTGCCACGTGCTCGGCATATCGTGGCGGGGGCTGTCGGTCGGCACGAGCAGAACGCCGTGATTGGTGCGGGGGTCGGCCAGCCATTTCTCAGCCAGCGGCGTGACGTTGAACTCGATCCATTTGCCGTCCGTAGGCACATCGATGGGCAGGAAGGGCTGATGCTGCCAGCCGGGCCCGGCCGGGGCAAACAGTTCCACCGAATCGACGGCACCAGGTCGGCCGCCATTGTCGTAGTCGGTGACGGTATCTGTAGCGGGCTGTCGGCCGCCGCTGACGACCTCGTGGCAGAAAATCTCGGTAAAAAGATTAGCATTCCGGGCTTCGGGCAGAAAGACGGCCAGACGCGCCCGCGCCAGCCGCTTGTCTGACAACGTCTCGGGCAAGACAAACTTGAGATGAAAGTCGTTGGATGCCCCGCGCAGCTTGAAGATCGCGCCGGGGGCCTCCTTGTCCGGCGAGCCGTCGACGATCGTTCGTGCCGTGCAGTCGGCGTAGCCGTCAACTCCCTGCTGAAGCACCACCGTTTCGCCCACGGCAGCCTGATGAGTTATCCACAACAACATCCCAGCCCATCCGATTGCGTTGCAGTTTCGCATCGCGCCAGACCTCCCGTCTTGAACGCAAGGAACCTGTCAAAGTCGGTCCAACCATGTTATCACGTCGCGATCGTACGGGAAGTGCGGCCATCCGGGACCGACCACACGACGCCGCGTCCGCACCACCCGGGGCTGTACGCCTGCAAAACGGTGAGACAGCGACGAGGCATTTGGCGAGGATCACGCCAATGAGGCCCATTGCCGATTCGCGGAGCCCCTGATGACCACGTATCGAGGCAAAGCTGTCATATTCACGCGTCCGCGGCAGGCGGAAGTACACGCCGACGTCAGATTGCCGGCGATGGACGACGAGAGGGTGGTGATTCGAACTCAGTAGAGCGTGATCTCGCGCAGGACCGAGTTGGCCCTGTACACCTACCAGATGCACGGCTGCGGCGGGTCCGGCTGGTGCACTACGAACCGGCAGCATCCTTCGGTGGACAATACGTATCGTTGCACGGATAATGCCCGCAACGGGTCAATCTGCGATTCAGGTCCGCAGAGGGTAACGTGCCGTGGATGCAGCGCAGGGCCAGCAGCGGATACAAACGGCGTGCCTGCTTATTCTCACCGCGATCGGTGCGGCCATGGCGCTTTATTGGCTGCGCGGCATCATGATTCCGCTCGTTTTGGCTGTTCTTCTGACCTACGTGCTCAATCCGGTCATCGACTTCCAGGTCCGACATCTGCGCGCGCCTCAGGCCGTCGGGGTGCTCACGACGATGGTGTTGGCCTTTGCCATACTCGGGCTGCTGTCGCTGCTGGTATCCACGTCCATCAGCCAGCTTGCCGCCAATTCCGACCGCTATCAGGCGCAGATCGAACAGCTTCTTCAGAGAATCACCGCCGCCTTGCCGCTCGACCGACTGAACATCGACCCCGAAGCCGTCACCCGCCCGCTGTCTCGCCTGCCCGAAGGGTCGATCGGCACCACCCTTATGGGAGCACTCAGCGCCGTCGTCGACATCGCCTCGAAAGGCCTACTCGTTTTGGTCTTCCTGTTCTTCCTGTTGATGGGCCGGACCGCGCGGCGAGCCCCGCGCGCCGGGGTCTGGGGCGACATTGATACCCGCATCAACCGCTACATTGTCACCAAGGTCGCCGTCTCCGGCGCCACCGGCGTCCTCGTCGGGCTTGCGCTCTTCCTGCTCGGCATCGACCTGGCCCTGGTCTTCGGGCTGTTCGCCTTCCTGCTGAATTTCGTTCCCTCGCTGGGCTCGATTATCGCCACGCTGCTGCCGCTGCCGGTCGTGCTGGTTAGCCCCGACGTGTCGGCCACCACCGCCGTTCTCGCTATCGCCGTCCCCGGCGCCATCCAAATGGCGCTGGGCAACTTCATCGAGCCGAGAATCCTTGGCCGATCGCTCGACCTTCACCCGATCGTCATCCTGATCGCCCTGATCTTCTGGGGCATGCTCTGGGGCGTGGTGGGCATGCTGTTGGCCGCACCGATCACCGCCGTCATCCGGATCCTGTTAGAAAAAAGCGACCTGACCGCCCCTGTGGCCGACCTCCTTGCGGGTCGCCCCGACTCCGGCTCCAAGCGTTGATCGCTCCCTGCCGCCCCGGGCGCGGGCAGACAAGCGGACGAAGCGGCCTGTTGTTCGTCGTCTGTCCCGTATCGCCTGTACCCCGGCACAAGGCCACCCTATACTGCCGCCCATGTACGACGTTCTGATCATCGGGGTGTCGCCGGCCGGCACCGTGGCGGCCGCACTGCTGGCCCGTCAGAACCGGACGGTGGCCCTGGTCGCTCGCGATCAGCCAACCGCCCACTTGCCTTGCACCACATGGGTCGGCAAAGACGCCGAAGCCATCCTCGAATGCATCGGGCTGTCGGCCCGCGATGCGCTCGGCCCGGCGCTGAAGCACCTCATCTTCCGCAGCCCGGACCTGTCCCAGCATGCCGCTTCCGATGTGGCCCGCATCGGCGCGCATCTAACCGACCGCGCGCACCTCCTTAAGCAACTCACCGCGTGCGCCCAGCGAGACGGCGCCGAACTCGTTACCGCCGACCCCGTTGTCGAAATTACGTTGGCTGAGAGTTTCGTCGTCGCGTCCCTCCAGTCCGGTCGGTCGATCGAAGCCCGGTTGCTGATCGCCGCCGACGAGGTCGAATCGCTTCTCGTCGAGCACCTGCCGCATGCGCGGCTGCAAAAATGCCTCGTCTGCCATCAGCTTGAATTGCATCCGCCCGCGCAGGTGCTAAATGACTTCTTCGGGTCCACCCCTCTGGCGGTCGTCGCCTTCAACTGCCCCCGTGCCGACGCCAGCGCCTACGTTCTTGTCGGCAGCGGTCGGCTCGCGGTCGGCTTGGGCGCCTCGGCCAACAGCGAGACGGCGGCCAAGCTGTTCGCCCAGTTCTGCGGGATGGCCACGCAGTCCGGCCTGATCCCGCCCGACCTGTCGCTGGAACCCAAAGCGGGCGACACGTGGCTGACGCCTGCCGGCGCGGCCGTCGAGTTGGAAACGCACGTGGCCAAGCGAGCCATCCTGATTGGCCGCGCGGGCGGATTCGTCGCCGCCGTCAGCAGCCTCGACGCATATCCGGAGATGTGGAGCGCACAACTGGCTGCCGACGTTGCCGCGCAGGCACTCAACAGCGACAACCCCCAGGATGAACTGGGGCGCTTCGACGCGGCATGGCGCACCGGAATGGCCCGGCATCTCCAACCACCCAATACCGACCTGCAGTTCCTGCTGCCTTTGGTCTTCTCGAACAGCCAGATGGCCGACCGCTTGGCCCAAGCCATTCTCACCGGGCAACCCATCTAACGCCTACACGACCCAAAGCTGCCAAACACACCTCATCCTCTATATTCGTTATAACCAAACCAGGCCTTTGGATCGTTACACCGTACATCACACAAGACCGACAACCTCAGCGGGTGAGGTACAAATGAAATCCGGACCCCAACATGTTGGGCTCGTGGTTATCGGTCGTTGACGATCCCCGAAACACGCGGATCCCATCGCGTTAATCTGGGAAATCTGGCAGACAGTGCTAGCGAGCTGACGGTTATGGGACTAAATCCATTAAGCCGCGGCGGGGCCTCGACGAGCGCCGCTTGGGGGCAAAACCCGCTGTCGCAAGATGTTGCGAACGCCGTATAACAAACAGGCGATTTGCTTCAAGTCCGGATACACCACGCGTCGATACCTCTAATTGATTGGAAGCCCTGGCGCGACCCACGCTGGGGGCAGTGCAGCGATTGGTCGCCGAATGGCTGGGTCCTATAGCATGAGCGAAATCAACGGCATCCAAGGTCCCGGGGACCTACGCCCCATTCAGCCGGCGCAGCCGAACAGGGCCGCTCCGGTGCAACCGCAGCAAGCTCCTGATAGAGCGAACGATACGGTTGAGATCTCGCAGGTGGCGAGGCTGCTGGGCAAGGTGGCGGAGATCCCGGAGGTGCGAGCCGAAAAGATCGCAGCCGTCAGGGCGCAGATCGAGGCCGGCACCTACATCACTCCCGAGAAGATCGACATCACCGTCGAGCGCTTGCTGCAAGAGCTTTAGACGCGCAACGCGCGTGCTTGGGCGGCCGGCGGAGCCGACCGCAGCCGAATCAGGCGAACGCCGAGCGGAGTGGCTCACCAAGCGGCTTGGGTCGCAGTCCTCGACTGACCCGGGCCTCCACACAGGATTAGGGCAAGAGGCTGGGTTAGGCGGAGACCGGGATGGCTGCCTAGGGCGGCGGTCATCCCGGTCATGATTTGCGCCAGCACTGATACGCGCATGCCTCGCTGTCGTGCGTCGCGCCCACCGAACCGCCAGTACTGGCAACAGGCTCCCATCCGACACACCTTGCCCTCTGTTACAACCGTACCACGCGGGCTCCGATGTCGCGACTTACCTGAGACAGCCGTACAATCGCCCTGGTGGTGATGGTCATGCGCAAGCGATGCACGGCGGCCATGGCAATGTTTGGGGTGTCGGCTGCGACCTTGGTGCCGTCGGCTCTGGCCGAGCCGTTGCGTCTGCGAGGGCACGGCGTCCCACCGCAAGCCAGACCGCAGCGCCGAGCGGGGGGCGAGTCGTTCCCGCCATTGCCTCTGCCGGTTACGCCTCTGCGACGGACGGAAAAGAAGCGCGAACCTGCCCCGCCAGCCCTGGTAGCCAAGGTGGCATATGGTTCGGTCAACTGGTCGATCCGCGACGGCAAGCGGGTGGGCCAGCGCGACTGGCTCAACGTTACCGACGACGTGCGCAACCTGCTGACATGGACCGGCCGGCAACTCGGGTTTCGCTACCGCAGCTTCCAGACCGAGTTCGACAAGCTCAGTTACGACCCCGCCGAGGTCCCGGTGCTGTACCTGACCGGTCACGAGCCGTTGCCCGACCTGTCGGACGAGGTGGCGGCTCGGCTGCGACGGTTTCTCTATGACGGCGGAACGATCCTTGCCAACGCGTGCTGCGGGGCACCGGAGTTTACCGCGTCGTTTCGGCGCCAGGTGGGCAGGCTGTTTCCGCATCGGCGTCTCGCGCCGCTGCCGGCCGACCACCCGATCTTCAGCAACTACTACCGCATCGATCGCGTGCGCTACCACAAGGGCACGGGCGACGACCGCGATGGGCCGCCCCATCTGGAAGGCCTGAACATCGGGTGTCGCGCAGCCGTGCTCTTTGCCCCGTACGATTTGGCCAACGGGTGGTTCGGGCAGGACCCGCCCGACAATTACGAGGCCGGTCAGTGGATTGTCGGGGAGGATGCCCGGCGGCTGGGCGGCAACATCATCACGTACGTGCTGGCGTGCTATCGCTATGGGCGGATGCGGGCGCTCGAGCCGGTCCTGTACGAGCAGGGCGAGCCCACACGGGACGAGCTGGTGGTCGGGCAGATCGTGCACGATGGCGACTGGGACCCGACCCCCGGCGCTCTGGCGGGGTTGCTGAGGGCGCTTCAGGACAATTCGACGCTGCACACGCAGTTCAAGCGGGCCGAATTGCACCTCACCGATCGCGATATCTTCAGCTATCCCGTGCTTTATCTGACGGGGCTGCGCGAGTTTCGGCTGCGGGATGGCGAGGTCGAGCAGCTCCGCACCTATCTGACCAGTGGGGGCGTGCTGCTGGCTGAGGCCGCGTGCGGGATGGCATCGTTCGACGCGTCACTGCGGCGAGAGCTTGGGCGAGTGCTACCGGATCGACCGTTAACGGCGCTGGCCGCCGACCATCCGCTGTACTCGGCCGCACTGGATGTGACGCGGGTGTCGTACACGCTGCTGGTGCAGCAGGAGCAGCCCGGGGTGGATCGACCCATGCTGGAAGGCATCGAGATCGACGGGGCATTGCGTGTCATCTACTCCCGCTACGGGCTAGGCTGCGGCTGGGAGCGGCTGGAGTACCCCTACGATCGCGGCTACGCCGAGCGCGACGCCCTGCGCCTGGGCGTGAACATCTTCGTGTATGTGATGACGCATTGAGCCGACGATCCCAGCCGACGCGGATGGGGTTCCCGATAGTCCTCGATGATGCAGCGGCCACCGGCACGGTGGGTCAGATCGGCGGCCGAACTTCATGTGATGGGCGTGTCTGCATGGCTTCCACAGGCCTGCTTGATGCGATTTCGCTCGGCGCCGTTGATATTGTGCACGACACAACCCCTTGCTTGACAATAAGTTATGCATGATGCTGCCGGGGTGTTGAGTGATTGCAACACCGCTGCAATCACCACGCCGCCGGCGCCGACGAGGCTTCCGGATGGGTATACCGCCATATGTGTTTGCTCTGAAAGCGGTTACGTGCTGCTCATCCGCCGGCCCGCCCGCTCGCCAGCAGGGTGGCATGGGCTTTGCACCTCTTGAACACTCGCCTGGGGTGTGCAGATGGTAACACGTCGGTAAGACGCGTTGGCTGTGCGCCCGCGGGTGACAGGAAGAGAGAGCCTGCCAGGCTTCGCTGTTGCTTTGTGGACACGGCGGCGGAGCGGCGGGCTCGTTGTTTTTCGGCCCGGTAGAGATTACCGGAGCCAAGAGGCGGCTTCAAATCGGGATAGCGTGGCGGCCTGTCTGATCGCCACAAGTAAGTCCGGTGTAGCAAACGTTTACGTCGGTGTAAACGTTGAGGTTTGTGGGTTTTACCTGGGTCTCTTTTATGAAGGAGGAGTGGCTATGAGGCATCTCCTAATTGTTGGTCTGCTGCTGGCTATTGTCACGCCATTGTCAGCTCAGACCGGTACCATTGTCAGGCACCTGCCGGCTACTTACGCGCCGCTAGAGGATCCCCAGTTCCCGGGCGAAGGCTGGGTCATCTCGTGGTGTGTGGGTTGGGACAGCTGGAACGGCAGGTCCAAGCCGCCGCTTCGGAGTTGGAATACCGATTCCGAAGGGCTGGCTGCTGCAGTGTTCAGCAAGACGGACCTGCAGGACGCGATCAACGCTGCGGTGGCGACATACGGCAGCTGGGACGCCCAGATTCTGGTCACCAGCAACAACGCTGGCGTGTTTTTCCCCGTTGACTGGGTGCCGGTCGTCGGATCGGCGGATGTCGGCTCGAGCACGGGCTACATCGCCTATCAGGGCGATGGCATGAGTTCGCACCCGAAGAATGACTGGGACAATGACGGGGATCCAAACACTGCCCCGATCTCGTACCTGGAAGACGCCCGTCAGAGTCAGTCCCACAGAAATGCCGGGCCAGGGAGTACTGGGAGCTGGACGGACTGGAACGACGTCGCGCAGACCCGGTTCAATGCCGCCGTGCTCTCTGGTGTGCCGGGCGGTCAGTCGATGGTTTCTGTGGGTCCCGCTTGGACGCAGTTCCTGTGGGACGACGTCGTTCCGAGTTACACCGCGGTCATCGACGCGAAGGATGTCGTCAGCCACTACATCAACAGCGATGCTTTGATGCTGTTCGCTAGTGGCAACACCTCTTCAGGTATCTCGGTGTACGGTGCGAGCCAGTGGGGCGGCGCCGCGGACATCCGCGTGCAGATCACGCCCGAGCCGGTCTCGCTGGCCCTGTTGGCGATGGGTGGTTTGGTCGCCCTTCGTCGTCGGCGCTAGCCGTACGGCACGCAAGTGAATCGGCCCCAGGCCACGCCGACCCAGGCTAGGTGCGGACCATAGGTGCCGATGTCCGAGAATTCGAAGGTCCTGTCCGGTCGCTCTTACCACGGCCGGGCAGGATCTCTTTTGTGCCCCGACCGTGCGCCGGGTCCGGCCTGTTCTTTCGGGCGGGCAGATGGGGAAGGGCGAGCCGTCGAGGACAAAACATGACACGGCATCATGCCGCTGTGGGTTGACACGGACCCCGCACGGGCGGTGCCAGGACAATCAGTCGGGGGGCCGCCTCCTTGTCGATTGGGTGCAACACAGTCCGATAACCGTCTCCCAGCGGCGCGGAACCCGTCCATCCGCCCGCCCTGGCGTAGGGCTCTGCGCAGACTGTAGTTACGC
>DATKUK010000049.1:0-9417 GCA_035530655.1 Phycisphaerae bacterium | reverse complement strand
CCTTGAGTTGGCTGCATCAGTTCCGCCGCCTGCGAATCCGTTACGAACGTCGTCTCGACATCCACCAGGCGTTTCTTATCATCGGCTGCGTGTTGATCTGCCATCGGATACTTGAAAATCCATTATGTTAGGCGCTCTTAGGCTGAGCGATGGCGCCACCATAGAGCCGTTCGCCGACAAACGTCCCCATTGGGCCACGTACGGCAGCAGCATCACGCACTGTCGTGTGGCTGAATCACCGACGCAGACGTGGCCGGCCGTCGTCGCCCGCACTCGCGGGCTGAACCTGACGTGTTTGGGGTTCGGCGGACAGTGTCATCTTGACATGATGGTCGCCCGGATGATTCGTGACCTGCCGGCGGATTATGTGTCGATGTGTGTCGGCATCAACATCTACGGCGGCAGCAGCCTGAACATGCGAAGCTTTCAGCCAGCGATCTTCGGCTTTGTCCAGGTCATTCGCGACCGGCACCCGGATATTCCGTTTGTGGTGATGTCGCCGATCCTCTCGCCGCCTCGGGAGACAGTTGCCAACGCCGTCGGCTTCGATCTTCGCGCGATGCGGCAAGAGGCGGCCGAAGCCGTCCAAACCCTGCGGCGCCACGGCGATCAACACATTCACTATATCGACGGCCTCGAGATCTTCGGGCCCAAGGACGCCCACCTTCTGCCCGACGAGCTTCACCCCAACGCGGAAGGCTATAAGCTGATGGGCAGCCGCTTTGCAGAAAAGGTGGCGGCCAGATTGTTTGTGTGACCGAGCCGGCGTTGCGCACCTGTGGCGCGCCCTGACCGGAGGCGAGTACCCATGCCACGCCGTTCGAATCGATGACGGGAAGTTCCAGGACATCTGGTTCGTGCAGCGCGATTTCAGACGCCCGCCCCGTCACACGGTTGCCGGCGACGGCGTCGCGCTTGAAACCGATGCGGCGTGCGTGTACCTCTCGATCAGGAACCAGCGCGTGGTCGACGGCTTCCGAATCGGCGATCGCGTCGTGTGGCGAGGGCGGACACTGCCCATTCGGGCGTTTCGGTTGGTCAAGCACGTGGGCGGCTGACAAGGAAAGGAATGGTATGACCAGCAAGGCCGGTGCCGACGGCGTCAAGGCCTTGGTGCCTCGCGAGAGGATGACCGAATCGGTGCGTCTCCTTCGCGACACGTACGCCATGACGCCCGATCTGCGTCTGTTCCGGCGCGAATTTGGCTACTTCTGTCTGGACCGATGGTACGAACAGGGCCTGCCTCGCGAGGCCGATCTGGCCGAGCAGTTCGCCTACGACCCGCCGGGTAATCATCACCTGGGTGGTGCGGGCTGGTGCGAGGCGGCCTTCACGCCGGCCTTCGAAGAGGCCGTCATCGAGCAACGTGGCGACCACGAGGTCATCCGCGACGCAGCCGGCCGACACGTGAAGGTCTTCCGCGGTCGGCGCAGCGGCTTCATGCCGGAATACGTGGACCATCCGGTCAAGGACATGCGCAGCTGGGAAGCAAACTGCCTGTGGCGGCTGAACCCGGATACCCCCGAGCGATGGACCAACCTCGATCGGGACATGGCCGCCGCCCGCGAGGCGGCGGGCCAGGGGCTGATGATCTCGCAGTGTGTGGTGGGCGGCTACATGTACCTGCGCAGCCTGATCGGCCCGACGGAACTGTTGCTGGCGGTGTACGACATGCCGGAGCTGATCCATGAATGCATGCGCACCTGGCTGGCGCTGGCCGACGCCGTCACGGCCCGACACCAGCAACACGTTACACTCGACGAGATCTTCTTCGGCGAGGACATCTGCTACAACCACGGGCCGCTGATCTCGCCGAAGATGATGGACACGTTCCTGTTTCCATACTATCAGCAGCTCATCGCCAATACGCGCGCACGACAGATCGACAAGAGCCGGCATCTCTACGTCCACGTCGATACCGACGGCTTCGTCGCACCGGTGATTCCGCTATACCAACGTGCGATCGGCATGGACGTGATGAGCCCCTTCGAGGTGGCCGCCGGCTGCGACGTCGTGGAAATGTCCCGACAGTTCCCCGATCTCGTGATGTTCGGCGGTATCGACAAGCGGGTGCTGGCGAAGGGTCGGCAGGCGATCGACGAGCATCTCGAATACGTCATCCCATCCATGCGCCGACGCGGAGGGTACATCCCCACGTGCGACCACGGCGTGCCCGAAGAGGTGTCGCTGGAGAACTATAGGTACTATCGCAAGCGATGCATCGATCTGAGCGGGTAGGGCGGCCCGACTTGTTCTGCCTGCCCTCGACGGTAGACTCAATTGTCCGTGGGGACGGAATTGTCCCCCTTATACGGGAGGTATGGACATGAGGTGCCATTACGTTGCTGTCGGCCTGATTCTTGGCGCTGTGTCGGCGCTGTCCGGCTGCTCTACAGTCTCGCAAACGCCGTACGAGAACGTGTGGGACCGCTACACCGTGATGCTCTGGCCCTTCCAGGTGCCCGAGCCGGGTCCCAAGTACAAAGCGGCCATGGACTCGGTCGGTCTGCGAGGCACGCAACTGGACGGTGCAGGCGGCGGAATCAGCAAGCAGCGCCTCGCCTTCGTAACCGAGGAAGGCCTCCCCTACTATGTCGGCCACACGGCCGGCAAGGGCTATCTGCACCTGACCAGCCCCGAGAAGGACGAGGTCATGCGCCAATTGCATCCGGTGCCGCGGCCGCACTGTCTGAGCAACCCAGCCACCATGGCTGCGATGAAGAAGGCGATACGCAGCAACGTGATCGCGGCCAAGGCGGGCCGCTGTGTCGGGTATGCCTACGATGATGAGATTTCGGCGGTCTCGTTTACGTCGCCATGCGACACGTGTACCTCGCAATGGTGCCTGCCCAGGTTCCGCGCGTTTCTCGAGAAGATGTACGGCTCGATCGACGCCCTCAACGCCCAATGGGGCACTGCGTACAAGGGTTTCGATCAAATCTCCGTCGTCGGCACGGAGAAAGCCAGGATCGCCAACGACCCGCAGTGGCTGTCCAAATGGAATCTCTCCGGCTGGGTTGACTCGCGCGAGTATATCGACCAGTTGTTCGCCGACACCCTCAAGGAGCTGACCGAGTACACCAATAGCCTCGACCCCGCGCGTCCGGCCGGCTACGTGGGCGGCGGCGGCCCGACCGCCTTCGGTGGCTACGACTACGAGAAGATCGCCAAGTCGATCCAGTGGATCGAAGCCTACGACATCGGCGGGGCCAACGAAATCCTGCGATCGTTCATGCCCAAGGCACCGGCCGTCCAGACATGGTTCGACAACGGCTCATCCCAAAAGAACAAGTGGTACAACTGGTACTACTGGGCACACGGCAATCGCGGCCAGATCATCTGGCCTTCGAGCGGCAGTGACAACCCTTGGTTCGATCAGGACGGCAAGCCACGCTCCGATATCGCCGCCCTGCGCGATATGCTGGTCGAGATCCAGGGCGACAAGATCGGCAAGCTGCTGATGGGCGCCGATTTCGTCCACGACGGCATTGCGCTGTACTACGGCCAGCCCAGCGTCCGCGTCTCGTGGTTTATCGACATCATCCCGCATAAGGACACCTGGCTCAACCGTTTGAGCAGCCTGAACAATGGCAACGACAGCTCCCACTGGAATCGCTATGGCTGGATGAAGCTGCTGGAGGACTGCGGGCTTCAGTACAACTACGTCTCGCCTGGCCAGATCACATCGGATGAGTTGATCAAAAAAGGCTACAAGGTTCTGGTCCTTGGACGCGCGCTGGCCCTTAGCGGCGCCGAGGCCGAGGCGATCAGGAAGTTCGTCGCGCAGGGTGGCTGGGTGATCGCCGATCATCTCTGCGGCGTGTTCGACGAGCACGGCAAGGTCCGCAGCCAAGGCGCACTCGACGAGCTGTTCGGCGTCGCCCACGACCTGAGCAAGGGACTGCTCAACGGCAAGGTCCTCTACGAGATCGACGCTGAACTCTATAGCGACCAGCCGATCGAGAAGAAAGTTACCACCGCCTACGACGGGGCGCCCCGTTGGAACGGCTTGGTCGTGTACGAGCGGGGTCTTCAGACCACCGGCGGCAGCAAGGCGAAAGCAGAGGTCGACGGCGTGCCCGTGCTCGTGCGCAACGGGCGGGCGATCTACCTGAATCTCTCGCCGGTGTATCACTGCGTCGAGCGCTACCAGCCCGAAACGGCCGCCTGGCCGGGCGTGGTTCTGTCCCTCATGGCCGACGCCGGCATCACGCCGAGAGCGCGCGTGATCAACGTGGCCACCGGCAAAGCCGAGCCGATCGCCGAATGCCTGTCCTGGCGACTGCGCGACGGCCGAACCGCGCTGTGCGTGATCAAGAACCGCTTCCGCAGCGCTTCGATCTCCGGTGCGGGCGCCTCGCTCGGCGACGTCGCCGACACGCCGATGAAAGTACGCGTCGAGCTGTCCCGACCGGTCACGGACCTGCGCAATGAGCGGACGGGCCGCACATTTGGCAACGTGACCGCTTTCGAGGAGTACTGGGTCACAAGCGAAGCCTTGGTGTTAACCTATAAGTAGGCGATCGACCGGGTCCGACGTGCTGCCTGCCGTTCGGCTGGCCTCGCTGGCGGCGCCCTCCCCTCTCGGCGGCCATCGAGCTGCCCAGACTCCCCAGAGGGCAGGCCATCCGTCCGTACGCCCTTCAACCCATAGTTTCCGCCAAGAACACTTGACGTTCGGCAAATGTTAGGGTATTCTACGCTAGAGATAGACTACGGCAGGAAGGCGGACATGCCGGCAGGCGTGACCGGTATGTCCTGCCCGGGGGCAGCAGCTTAGCCTGCGAGCTGGCTCGGCGAGCTTGAGAGGTGTGTCAGATGGCGATGGGCGGCAAGGCAGATCGGCGGGTGACGCCGCGGCAGATGCAGATCCTCCGGTTCATCCGCGATCACGAGCAGGAGCATGGCTACGCTCCGACCATGCAGGAGCTGGCCGACGAACTGGGCATCAGCAAGGTCACCGTGTTCGAGCACCTCGAGCACCTTCGCCGCAAAGGCCTGGTCAAGCGGCGACGGCATGAGGCCCGGTCGATGGCCTTGACCGAAAGGGTAGTGCTGCCTCAGCGCCGGGCCGGTAGCTTGCCGCTGGCGGGGGTGATCGCGGCCGGTGAACCCATTGATGCCGTCTCCCAGCCGCAGACGATCGACGCCGACGAATTCTTCGCCGGTCGGGCGGCCAGGTTCGTTCTACAGGTCCGCGGCGACAGCATGATCGACGAGCAGATCCGCGACGGCGATTACGTTGTGGTCGAACCGCGCAGCGCGATCCGCAACGGCCAAACGGTGGTCGCGCTGCTGGCCGACGGCGAGGCGACGCTGAAGAAGTTCTATCGACAGGGCCGGCGCGTGCGTCTGCGGGCGGCGAACCCAGCCTACAAACCCATCGTCGTGCCCGCCGATCAGGTGCAGGTGCAGGGCGTCGTGGTCGGGGTGCTGCGCAAGTACTAACGGCCGCCATCAGCGAGCAAGCCTTGTCAACGAGCCGCGCTGGGTCGCCGGACGCCGACTGACACTCTGGCGACTGGATGCAGGGGGTTTCTAACTGGCCACAGCCGGGGTAAGATCATCGAGCCGGGAACTTACAGAGTCATCTCGGCCTTGCTGCGCCCATGAGCCGCGATGATTGCCATACGGTGTACAGGTGAGCCGAAGTCTGGGCGCTCCACAGTACGTGCGGCTCACTTACGGAGGAACTCGCTGCCGTGCCGCCGTCTGTTCTCACTGCCGAAGCGATTGAGCCTTATCTGAGGGACTGCGGCTACACGGAGTCGCGGCTGGCCCGCAACTACACGTTTGACACGGTGACACTGCCGCTGGCAGGCTTCTACGGTCAGCCGTGGGACGCGCGCTCGGCCTGTCTGGCGGTGGTCGAGGCCCGGGAAGACGGCGAGGCGGCGGCGGCGACGTGTGTTGCTCTCGGTGCGCCTACGGCGCTCGTGTGTAGAGCCGACGAGCTGGAATGGTGGCGACTGTCGGCGGACGGGCCATCTGAATCTCGTCGGGTCAGCGCTGTGCGAATCGAAGAGTTCTTTCGCACGCACAAGGATGCCCTTGCCCCCGAAGCCATCTATGCGGCCAAAATGCGTCGCCCGAGACTAACAGCGCAGCAGATGTGGTTCGTCGACGTTGGCCTCATGCCCGCGACGGAGCGCAGAACCGGCGAAACACTGCATCGTTGGGTCGAGGAGGTCATCCAGGGCTTAGCTTTACGCCTCGGCGGGCAACTGCGCAGCGGGAGAAACTTCAAGGATCTCTACAAGACCGTGTTCTGGCTCCTTGCAGCCAAGCTGCTGAAGGAAAAAGGCGTCGACAACTTCAAGCGCATCACACTGACCAATGTGGACGACGTCTTCACTCGCGTGGGCAGGCATTACGCCGACGTGGACGATCTTCCGCCGGGCGGCAAGGCTTGGCGGCCGGCAATAGATGAAGCAGCTCACACCGTTGCAGGCTGGGGCCATCTCGGAAATCTGTCCGCAGAATCGCTGGCGTACCTTTACGAAACGGCCCTGATCGACACCAAGCCTAGGGGTAGGGCGGCCAAGCGCGCGAAAGGCGGGCGCGACATTCGCAAGGAGTTGGGCATCCACAGCACGCCGCCGATGCTGGTCGATCATATGCTGGCGCAGCTCTGGCCCATGATCGAAGACCACAAGCCCTCCGCTCGCCGGGTGTTCGAGCCTGCGTGCGGCCACGCGGGGTTCCTGGTGGCAGGCATGCGATGGCTCCGCGATTTCTCCGAACTCGACGATCCCGTGATACGCCACCGCTACTTGCGTGATCGACTGCATGGAGTAGAGCTTGACCCCTTCGCGCAGGAATTGGCCAAGCTGCAACTGACGCTCGCGGATGTCCCGCACGGGAACTCCTGGCGGATCGATGACGGGGACATGTTCTTGCCCGGCGTCCTCAAAAAGGCCGTGTCCGCATGCACGTTGCTTCTGGCGAACCCGCCCTTCGAAGAGTTCACCCCAGCCGAGCGAACACGCTTTAAGAGGGCGGGTGAGCCGGTGACGGCGAAAACGAAGGCCGTTGAGATGCTCAAGCGGGCCCTGCCCAACCTGCCCGCCGACGGCGTTTTCGGGGTCGTGATGCCGCAGGGATTCTTGCATGACAAAGAATCCAAGCCAGTCCGTGATTTCCTCTTGAACGAATGCGCGCTTTCTGAGATCGCAGTCTTTGCAGACAACCTATTTGAGCAAGCCGACCACGAGGTAGCTGTGGTCATGGGGCGACGGCGAGGCACGAAGTCGTTCAGCGGCAGACTCGTGTATCGGCGGGTACGCGAGCAGGGCATGCCGGCATTCAAAGACCGGCTCGCGTTTTCGTCGGAGCAGCAAGTCGAACAGGCCCGATTCACAGGGCACGCGGACGCTACGCTGTTTTTGCCTGACCTTGCTGAGGTGTGGGACTTTCTCCGAGACGTGCCTAGGTTGGGTCGCCCGGTGCACGTTCAGAAGGGGTTCGAACTCGTTGGGCAAGACCTAACGACGAGCCAGCGGCTCATATCGAAGACCAGGCAACTTGGCTATGTGCGGGCTCTGTTAAGGGCCTCAGACGACTACGACATCTGGCGGCTACCTAAGCCTTTGTGGGTCAAGCTTGATGGGGAGCACGTCCGCCGTATCGGTGCGGCTGCCGTGCTTGGCGTTCGCCAGGTCATCCTGAATTACGCCCCAGTTTCGCGCGAGCCGTGGCGGCTGAAGGCGGTCGTAGATGAGACGGGCGTGGCCGTCTCCAGCCGGTTCCTGACGTTTCGTCCCAAGCCCGAAGGTCCATCCCTGCGCGTGCTTTGGGCTGTACTCAACTCGCCGGTGGCCAACGCCTACGCCTACTGCTTCTCCGGCAAACGTGAGACCCTGGTGAAAGAGTGGCGCGACTTCCCCCTGCTGACTGTCACGTCAGAGCGGGCGCAAGCGATCGAGGGGGCGGCGTCGACCTATCTTTCGGCGGCCGAGGCCGCAGCACATGCTGCACTTGTTTCACCCGAACTCGAGCAGCGTATTCAGCACGCGCTGCTCGCACTCGACGCAGAAGTGCTCCGCCTATACGACCTGCCTCCGCGTCTGGAGCGACGGCTGCTCGACCTGTTCCAGGGCGTGGAGCGTAAGGGTGTAGGCTGTGCATTCAGCGGTTACTACCCCTCTGGGTTCTCGTCCTATCTGCCGCTGCACTTCGTGATCTCCGACCGCTTCCAGCGGGCCGCGGCGGATCGCACCGCAGAACGATTCAAGCCGGGAGAGTCCGACTACGTCAGAACGGTGCTCCGTGTGGCTTCCGAGGCCTTCGACGAAGAGTAATCTATGCCGGATTATCTCCTTGACACCAATATCGTTCGGTATTGGTACGACGAGCACGCAAACGTGCTCTCCCGGATTGACACCGTTCGCCGCCCAGATCCTCAGACTCACTACACTTCTCGCCTGTTCACCTCCGCGGTCACTCGGGGGGAAATCGAGTACGGCCACCGTGTCGCGCCCGAACCCGATCCGGTCCGCCAGGCAGAGTATCTCAGGTTCATGGAAGCGCAGCAGCTTGAGGTGCTCGAGATCGACAGGCACACTGCCGATGCGTACGGGCGGCTGAAGGCGTGGCTGTTCAATCATCGTGCCCCTAGGATCGATCGATCCAAGGCCAAACGGGCTGAGGAACTCGTGCGCCCGAGGGCCGCGAGGGAGTTGGGTGTCGGCGAAAACGATCTGTGGATCGCGGCTCAGGCGGTAACACTGAACCTGGTTTTGGTGACACATGATAAGCTTGCTAATCTTCGCGAGGCATTGCTGGCGGAGTACCCTCACTTTCAGTTGGAGGACTGGACTGGTTAACCTCATTTAAGCTGGCGTTTTCGGCGGGCGCAACACTTACTCTGGGACCTTGCCTCGGCCGGCGAGGCGACGCTGAAGAAGTTCTATCGGCAGGGCCGGCGCGTGCGTCTGCGGGCGGCGAATCCAGCCTACAAACCCATCGTCGTGCCGGCCGATCAGGTACAGGTGCGGGGCGTCGTGGTCGGGGTGCTCCGTAAGTACTAGCGGCGGCCATCGGCAAGCAGGGCTTGGCAGCGAGCGATGGCCGGACCGTCAGCCGGCGGCCTGCCCACCAGCCGGATCGCGGTCGGCTTGATCCGGGGGCACGCTGTTCGTAGGCTGTTGTATCGGCGGGGTGTAGCTCAGCCTGGTTAGAGCGCGTGGTTTGGGACCACGAGGCCGCTGGTTCGAATCCAGTCACCCCGATTGCGTCAGACGATATCCTCCGACGACAAGTCCCGTTAGCGGGGCGGGTTAGCCCAAGTTACGCAACTGAGTCGAATTTGAAAGAATCTTTGGGGTGCGATCGGCGTTTTTGTGATCGTCAGAAGGGATGATCTGCTGCAGGGGCGATGTAGTGAAGACCTTGGCTCTTGAATAGGTTTGAATTGAT
>DATKUK010000048.1:0-17943 GCA_035530655.1 Phycisphaerae bacterium | reverse complement strand
GTCGGCTCCGATCCACTCGCAGTACGGATTATCGACGGCGGCGGCGCGCCTGGCCGGCACGCCGTTCTTGAGATTGGCCAGGGCAACCTTCTCAGCCGTGCACGCGTACGGCAGGTATTTCAGCCACGCCTTGCCGACATCTTCCACGGTGAAGTCGGGGCCATAGTCCTCGACGATCAGCAAGCCCAGAAGGGTGTACGCCAAATCATCGTCGACCGGCACGCCGTCCATTTCGTCGCGGGTATACATGCGGCGTGGGCTTAGCCCGTAGCGCTTGCGATCCGGCCAGGGCACGCGGCTCCAGTACTCGGTGGGTGGGAAGGGCTGACCGTTCTCTTTGGCCAACTCCCGCATGTCGTCGATCGACCAGAACTCGACCGGCGCGCCCAGGGTGCATCCGGCGAACCGTCCCAGCAAAGCGCCTTCCAGCTTGGCGGCATAGCGACGAGAATCAAAGCTTGCCCAAAGCCGTCGCGGGCCTCGCGGTCGCAGCGCCTGGATGGGCCGCAGAGCATTGGGCTCTTTCTCTTCCAGGTCGGCGTCGATCGGCAGCCTCTTGATGGCGCCGAGAGCACGCTTTAGATCGCGCTCGGCACGGGCCAGGATCCGCTCGATGCCGTCGGCCCCATATTCATGCTTGAGTTGTACGTGCAACTCGATTGCGCTGGTCAGCGATTTGAAGTCGGGTAGGTTCGGATAGGCCATGATCTGTCCCTTTTGTCTGATGGTTGACGCTGTGTCTGCTGACGGGTGCATACCAGACTGCCGACTGCACCATCTGTCAAGCGCGACGGGTGACGTGGGCCCATTCATGGGCCGGTGGGTCTGACGGCGTACCTGTTTTCTCGCTGCGAGCGAAGCCGGTATGATGCGGAGGTTACGGCGTCGAGCGGATTGTGGGCGAACGTGGTGAACGATCGGAGACCTTTCCTGTGGAACTGAAAGCTTTGGTGAGCAGATCTTTTCAGCCGAACTGGCAGGGGTGGCTCGACAACATCCGGCGGAACGGTACGCCCGACCGCGTCTACTTCATGGAGCTGTTTCATGACGTTGAGATCCGCGACGCGATTGCGGCGCGTTTCGGCCTGACCGAGGGCCTGGATCCGACCGACCCGGACTTCGAGAAAAAGAAGTACATCGCCGTGCAGCGATTCTGCGGCTTCGACTATGTGTACGTCGGCCTGTCCGGCGTCGCGTGGCAGTTCGATCAATTGGCTACTGATGACACGGCCGCTCTTGCCCGCCAGGGCGGACGCCGCTACACCAACGAACACACCGGACCGCTGGCAACCTGGGAGGGGTTCGACGCCTACCCGTGGCCCGACCCATCGACTCCCTCTGCCACCTGCGACCTGGAGTGGTACGAAAAAAACCTGCCCGAAGACATGTGCATCATCGCCGGAGGCACGGGGCACTTCTGCGAGCTGCTGAGCTGGCTGATGGGGTACGAGTCGCTCTGCTTCGCTTTGTACGACCAGCGCGACCTTGTGGAGGCTATCTACCAGCGAGTCCTCGCCTTTCACCGGGCCGAGGTGGACCTGTATCTGCAATTCGATCGTGTGCGGGCCGTGTGGGGCAGCGACGATATGGGGTTTAAGACGGGCCTGCTGATCTCACCGGACGATACCCGCCGGCTTGTGCTGAGCGGGCACAAGCAGCTTGCCGCCATGGCCCATGCGGCCGGTCGGCCATACCTGCTGCATTCCTGCGGGAATCTGTCCGAAATTATGAACGACCTGATTGACGACGTGGGGATCGACGGCAAACACAGCTTCGAGGACACCATCGAAGACGTCCGCGACGTCAAGAGAGCCTGGGGCAAGCGAATCTCGCTGATCGGCGGCATCGACGTGGACTTCTTGTGTCGCAGCGAGGAGCCGGCGATTCGCCAACGGGTTCGCGACACGCTGGACGTCTGCCAGCCTGGAGGCGGCTACTGCCTGGGCACGGGCAACAGCGTGGCCAATTACATTCCTTTGGATAATTACCTGGCCATGGTCGACGAGGGCATGCGCTATGGTCGGTAGAGGCATGTGGCGCGGATCGGCGCATCGCGGACTGGCATCCTCGGGGGGGGGGGGTTGGGGGCGAGGGCTCAGAGCCGAGCGAGAAGGTGCTTGGTCCTTTCTGCACATAGACGCGATGGGGCTGTATGACCACCGACGAGATCCGCCGGCATTGCGAGCAGATCGATCGCTGCAATCAGCGCGGGGGGCGAATGCTGTCGATTGTCGATCTGCTTGAGGCGGGCACTTTTACGACGGAACTCGCAGCCTACGCGTTGGCGGCCATCAGTGATGGGGCCTCGTTCCTGGTGGGCGCTGGTCCGGGCGGCGCGGGCAAGACGACCGTTATGGGCGCGCTGCTGAACTTCGTACCGCCCGACGTGGAACTGGTCACCGCCGACGGCGCCGCGACTATTGCCGAGGGGCTGGGCGCACAAGGCCGGCATGCTCGGCGCTGCTACATCTGCCATGAGATCGGCGACGGGGCGTACTACGCTTACCTTTGGGGCAAGGACCTGCGGGCGTACTTCGATCTGCCGAGCGAGGGACACATGCTGGCCACGAACCTGCACGCCGACACGTTCGAGCAGGCGCACCACCAGATCTGCGTGACGAACCAAGTGTCCGAGACGGCGCTGCGTCGCGTCCATCTGATGTTCTTTCTGGCTGTTCGACGCAGCGGCTGGGATGTATCGCGTCATATCGACACGGTGTGGGTAAGCGACGGCGTCGGTGGGCACCGGCAGGTTTTCCAGTCGCGCTCGCCATCCTGGTCGCCGAACGACACCGACATGGTCGCACCCGCCCGCCTTGCATGGGCTCGCCAGACAATCGACGAGCTGCGCAACGACAACGCTCGCACAACCGAGCACGTTCGACGTGTCGTGGTCGAAGCCTTCGGGCGATTCAGTTGACAAGCGAGCGGGCGCGCCGGCCTCGGGTCGCCGTCAGATCTACTCATCGGCGTGCGTCGTCGCTTGTCCCCTCTACGCTGGGTTTGCAGGCTGGGTTACGGGACACCGGCTGGGTCGGCAGACGGTGTATCCCTTTGACTTGCCTCGCGCAGGGCCTATCATAGGATGGTTCAGGCAGGCCGGTAAGTTTTGCCGGCAATCGGGTTCTTACCGCACGTGGGCAGAAGGTGGCGATGCGGACGCTGCTGGCTATCCCCGTCTACAACGAAGAGCGCTACCTGCGGCGCGTCTTGTCCGAAGTGCGCAAGTATATTGACGACATCCTGGTCGTCGACGACGGCTCGACCGACCGCACGCCCGACATCCTCGCCGAGCAACCTGACATCGCGGTGATTCGTCACGAGCAAAACCAGGGCTACGGTCAAAGTCTGATGGATGCATTCGCGTATGCTGCGCGCTGTGGCTACGATTGGATCATCACGATGGACTGCGACGAACAGCACGAGCCCTGCCGCATCCCGGACTTCGTGGCCGCAGCAGCCGCCGGCGACGCCGATGTGATCAGCGGCTCGCGGTACATGCGCGACACCCCGGCTGACGATCTGCCGCCACCCGATCGGCGGCGGATCAATGCCCAGATCACTCACCTGATCAATGAAGTGCTCGGCTTGCCGATTAGCGACGGGTTCTGCGGCTACAAGGCGTACCGCGTGGCCGCCCTGCGTCGTTTGAGGCCCACCGAGACCGGCTACGCCTTCCCTATACCCTTCTGGGTGCAGGCCGTGCGGGCGAAGCTGCGTATTCGGGAGATCCCTGTACGCCTGATCTACAACGATCCGCACCGCAGTTTCGGCGGCAAGCTTGACGATCCCGCCATTCGGCTGCAGCATTACTTGGACGTGTTCTACCGAGAGTTGGGCGACGCTGCGTTTTCGGCCGACGCCAGGACCTGCTGGCCGGACGCCGCCTGTTGTTGCGGGCCATGCCACAAGCCTTAGACTTCAACGCGCTAGCTACCCCTGCCAGAGACGGTCAGACACTCTTACAACCCGCGCCGGGGGAGTATCTTGCGCTGCTGGAGCAGAACCGGCGCCTGCTGGACTCGTATCGCTTCAGTGTGCTGGATGTCGACGTGCAAGATCTGCGGAGCCGCGTCCGCACCGAGTTGGTCGGCACGGCGGAGCAGCCTGTGGTCGGCACGGGCCATCAGCCGGAGTTTATCCATCCCGGTGTCTGGGCCAAGCATGTGGTCACCCGGTGCCTGGCCGAACTTGCAGGTGCGCGGGCGTTCCACCTGGTCGTCGACAACGATGTTCCGGACAAGACGACCTTTACCGTCCCGTCCTACGAGAACGACTATATCGAAACGGAAGAAGCGTGCTTCGGCCGGTACCGTGCTGGCTGGGCGTTCGAGCAGTTGCCCCCCCTGTCGCAGCAGGAATTGAGGCAGATGGGAGAGGACGTCAGACGGGTGGTGGGTCATCGCTTCGACGAGACGCTGATGCCTGCGTTTCTCGAGGCGGCCGGACGCGTCGACCAGCCGCGCGACTTCGTGGACCAGATGATCGCGGGCCGCAGCGCCATCGATCGCAAGTTCGGCGCCGAGATGATCGAGCACCGCGTCAGCGAAGTCTGGGGCGGACCGTTGCTGGCTTTGATGATCCGCGACGCCGAGCGGTTCGCGCAGTGCTACAATGCCGCTTTAGGCGACTATCGTCGCGAGCAGGGGATCCGGGGCGCGCAACGGCCCGTGCCGGACCTCTTGTGCCGGTCCGACCGGGTGGAATTGCCGGTTTGGGCCTACGATCGGCAGGAGGCGAGGCAGCGCCTGTTTGTCGGCCGCGGTCGCGGCAAGGTTACCCTCCTGGCCGGTGCCGATCGCATGGGCGACGTGGCGGTTGGCGATCTGGATCGGGTCGAGACCGCCTTGGCGGCCATCCGGAATGCGACCGCTCGCGCGTTACGACCCCGGGCGCTGAGTCTGACCACTTGGGTCAGGGTGCTGGGTTGTGACGTCTTCGTCCACGGTATCGGCGGAGCCCAATACGATCGGATAACCGATCGCTTGATTCAGCGCTACTTCGGCGTGGATCCTCCGGGCATGATCTGCGTGTCAGCCACGTTGTGCTTGCGACTGCCTCGGTTCGACGTCGCGCAAGATGATCTCGATCGCGCACGCCGCCGACAGCGCGACTTGGCATATAACCCTCAGCGGTACCTCAAGGACGACCCCGGCAACCGAGCCGCCCATCTGATCCGACAGAAGCACCAAGCCGTCCGTCGTTCGGATGCCCTCCGGGAACACGACTGGTCGAACCACGACGCGCGCCGCGAGACGTTCGGCCAGATCCGCCGCCTCAATGGCGAACTGCTCGATACGGCGCCCGATCTGCCAGAGCGGTTCGCTGGCGACGTCGAGCGGATCCGCCGCCGGCTTGCCAGCAATAGGCTGGCCGACTCTCGCGAGTACTTCGTCGGGTTGTTTCCCCCGGAGCGGTTGGCCGGCTTGGCCGACCGGCTGCGGGCGGAGGTGGGCTAGCGGGCCGGACCGCCGTCTCAACTGTTTGCTCGCCGACGACCGATACAAAAGACCGGACCGAGTGGTTGCGCTCCGCGCGCTCTTGTCGGTGTAACTTATGTTATACGCCGCACTTACGTTCTGGTTGCTGGTGGCTGTGTTCACGGCCTGGGGCGTGCATCACATTTGGAGCGGCTTGGTCAAGCCTCGCACGGTCAATCTGCTGTTGTTGCCTGGAACACTCGTGGCTCAGATTGGCTACGTGATGGGTGTGCTCGTCAGTGGCGGCACGGTCAACAACACCACCGTGATCAAGGACGATGACACCGCTGAACCCCAGCAGGACGACAATCCCAAGCCGCGAATTCCCGTCATCGGGCCGGTCTTGATCGGCATGCTTCCGCTGGGGGCGTGTGGGTTGGCGCTCTATGTGGCGTCGCGGAGTCTCGGTGCGAATATCACGGGCAGACTCGGGCACGATCTGCTGGCAGTCAGCTTGCCGGTGACTATGGGGCAGTTCTGGGATCTGCTGCGCAGCTTGATCACGCTGGCCCAGCAGGCCTTTGAAGCCGTCTGGACCGCCGAGCTGCTTCAAATCCCGACGGCCATTTTCGTCTATCTGGTCGTCTGTCTCACGGTCCGCATGGCCCCGTTTCCGGGTAACCTCCGCGGGTCGATCGGTGCCATCGTGCTGTTGGGGGTTGTGGCGGCGGTACTGGGCACGGCGCTTCCAGCGGCCGTGGACATGGTTCATGGATGGTGGCCGGTGCTCAGCCTGGCCGTCGCTACGCTGTTGGCATTGCTTCTGCTGAGTCTTGCGGTTCGCGGCTTGGTCGAACTGGTCCGAGTGCTGGCGACGCAGGGCTGAGCATTGCTTCGTCAGGTCCGCGCGGCACCCCGGAAGCAGTTCCTTCGCCCCTTAGCTCTTCAACTGCCCGATCAGTTGCCTGACGCTCTTCAGATTGCGCCGACCTAGATATGCTTGCAGGCCCTCGATGATCCTTTGTGGGGTGCCCGGATCGATAAACAGCGATGTCCCGATGGCCAGGGCCGAAGCACCCGCCAACAGAAACTCCACCGCATCGGACCAGGTCTGAATCCCGCCCATTGCGATTAACGGCAGCCGTCGATCGCGAGCCACCTTCGAATATACCTGATGGACCATATGCAGCGCCATGGGCTTGATGGCCGGGCCCGACAGACCGCCCGTACGGTTGGCCAGCACCGGGCGCCACGTTTCCGCGTCGATGGCCATGCCCTGGAACGTGTTGACCAGGCTGAGGGCGTCGGCCCCCGCGTCGGCTGCGGCCGCTGCCGTAAGCGTGATGTCGGTCACGTTAGGTGAGAGTTTGACGATCAACACGCCGCGTCGAACGACGGGGCGCACCGCCCGCACCAGGTCAGCCAGGCGATTCGCGTCGGTACCAAACGTCAATCCATCTGCCACATTGGGGCAAGAGACATTCAGTTCGATGCCGGCGACCGGTGCCAGGTCCCCGAGCCGCTCACACAGCGCGACGTACTCCTCCACCGAATGTCCGGCCACATTCACGATGACCGGACAGCCGAGCTTGGCCAGTTCGGGCACCTTCTCGGTTACGAAGCGCTCCAGGCCGATATTGGCCAGTCCGATGGCGTTTAGCATGCCCGCACGTGTTTCCACAATCCGCGGTGGCGGGTTGCCGGCCCGCGGGTGAACGGTGATCGACTTGGTCACGAACGCGCCCAGAGCGCGGAAGTCGAGATACTGGGCGTACTCATTGCTGTAGCCGGACGTCCCCGAGGCGGTCATGAGAGGGCTGACCAGCTTGAGCCCGGCCAAGTCCACAGACAGGTCAACAGCTTGAGCGGTTCGCGGGGCAGACATGACGGCAAGTTGGCGTAACAGGCGGTGCCTGTCAAGATCGGTGCCTTGCCAAGTGGGTCGGGCGTTCCATAGAATGGGCCCGTCGGCATACACCATCAGGAAGGGCGTTTCATGGGCAGGTACAAGAAGGTTATCGCGGTGTTTCCTGGTGCGTTCGATCCGATCACCTACGGTCACCTGGACATTATCGAGCGTGGCCGCAAGTTCTTCGATCATCTCATTGTGGCGGTGGGCCAGAATCCGGCCAAAGAGGAGATCTTTACGCAGGATGAGCGCGTCGAGATGATCAAACCGCTGATGAGCGGGTTCCGGAACGTCAGTGTGGAGGCCTATGTGGGGCTGACGTACGATTTTGTCAAGCGCAACAAGGCCAACGTCATCCTGCGGGGCATTCGCGACATGGTGGACCTGCGTGGCGAACTGCACCAGGCCAATACGAATCTGCTCGTGGGCAATGTGGAAACGTTGTTCATGCTTACCAGCCACGATCATGCCCTGACCAGCAGTACGCTGATTAAGGAGATTGTCTCGTTGGGCGGCTTCGGCTCGTGGCGCAAGGCCAATCTGGTGCCGCCCGCAGTGGCGGCGGCGCTGAACCGTAAGCTTGGTGCGAAGGTCAGGTCCGCCCGCGACGGAGCGGCTGACTCGTGACCGGAGCCGTCGCCATGGCACCTTACGACGCATACCCGAGTCCTGGGCAGGGCCGATAAGCACGTCCCAGGCACGTCCTCGACGTACTATAGGACTTGGTAAGGCGGAAAGGGGCGATTCCTATATCCGCGCTGATGAATCGGCTAATCGTCACCCGTGTTGATGTCGATAAAGCGGGCAGCCAGGCCTCCAGGCCGCGATAGGGCAGTTTGCGTCCCGCCTGGGTGGTCCTGGCCGCGTCCGGCATGCCTGGCGGGGCGCCCATGGTGCACAGGCGAGCGAGAGGCACACCGCAGGCCAACGCCGCGTCAAAAGACGTGGGAGACGACTAATGTTTGGGAACATGAGGCTGAGCACGAAGATCGGCGGCGGTTTCGGCGTCGTTTTTATTCTGACGGGTATTGTTGGGTATGTCGGCTACAACGGTCTGACCGGCGTCGCCAAAACCGCCGATACAGCCGACGACACCAATCGCCTGATCGAGTACGCCAAGAGCTGTGGCGCAGTCGAGATGAACTTCACGGTGGGCGAGCAGGAGAAACATCAACAGGAGAACACTCAAGTTCTGGCAAAGATCCTTGGGCAGGTGGATCAGGCCATCGTCAGGCTGAGCCGTCATGCCGACCGTGACGTCCTGGCGAGGATCGGCGCCGAGGCCGACGCCTACAAGCAGGCATTGAGTACCTGGGCGACCTTGTGGGAGAGGTCGAAGGGCCAGGAGCGGCGCATGAGTGAGGGCTGGCGAGCGTTCTTGCGAGAGTGTGAGGCCCTGCTTGCCGACCAGAAGGCGCCATTGGCCACGGCGCAACCCCAAGCCCACGCCGATATGGCTGACATGCTTTACCAGACCGATGCCGCCAATCGCCTGATCAAGTGGGCCCAAGACTGTCAGATCCAGGAGAAGAACCTGATACTAAGCGGCGACAAGGAGATTCAGCAGGAAAACGACGACACCCTGAAGCAGATTTACGGGCTTTGCGACGATCTCGCCGCCAAGATAACATCGCGGCAGACCAGCGATCGGGTCGGCGCGGTCAAGGCCGCAGCCCAGCGGTACAAGGCAGCCTTTGACGCTTGGGCGAGCGTGTGGGGCGAACAGCAGCAGGCCGCGCGAAACATGGTCGACAGTGTTGGCGAGTTCCAGAAGGCCTGTGACGATCTTCGTGCGGTGCAGAATGCGGAGATCAAGCAGACCACTATGCGGTCCCAACGTCTGATGATCGGCGGCGGCGTGTTGGCCGTCCTTATCGGATCGATTCTCGCGTTTGCCATCACACGTGGCATCACCAAGCCGATCAACCGGATCATCGAAGGCCTGACCACGGGGTCCGAGCACTTGGCGGCCGCTTCCCACCAGGTTTCGCAATCCAGTCAGCACATGGCCGAGGGCGCCGGCGAGCAGGCCTCCAGCCTCGAGCAGACCAGTTCGTCACTGGAAGAGATGGCTTCGATGACCAAACAGAACGCCGACAACGCCAAGCACGCCAACACGATGGCCGATGAGGCCCGACAGGCTGCGGAACGAGGCGGCGAAGCCATGACTCGCATGTCGCAAGCCATCGATCGTATCAAGCTCTCATCCGACGAGACCGCCAAGATCATCAAGACCATCGACGAGATCGCCTTCCAAACCAATCTGCTGGCGCTCAATGCCGCGGTAGAGGCCGCACGCGCCGGCGAGGCCGGCAAGGGCTTTGCCGTGGTGGCTGAAGAGGTCCGCAACCTCGCCCGGCGCAGCGCCGAAGCGGCAAGGAACACCGCCACGCTTATTGAAGACTCGCAGACCAACGCCGGGAACGGCGTACAAGTCTCCAAGGAGGTGGCCGAGATCCTCGAGCATATCGTCGGAAGCGTGCAGGAAGTTACGCACCTGATCGGCGAGGTGGCCGCCGGCAGCAACGAGCAGGCGCAGGGGATCGATCAGATCAACACGGCCGTGGCCCAAATGGATCATGTCACGCAGAGCAATGCCGCCAACGCCGAGGAGTCGGCGTCCGCGAGCAAGCAGTTGTCGGCTCAGGCCGTCCAGCTCCAGGACATGGTCAATGTGCTGGTCCATGTCGTCGTCGGCGCTGTTGCGGCAGACCCCGCTGGCGATGGTCGCGGCCTGTCGCGGGCACAACCCATGAACTCACCCGCCCGTGAGGCCGGTCTGGCCGATTGTGGCCGCAGCATGTTACGCCACAGCACCCAGCGCAGAAAAGGCGAGCAGCGCCTGGCTATGGCTGAGACGAACACCAAAGCCGCCATTGGGCAGCACGCCGTCAGTCCTGAAAAAGTCATCCCTCTCGGCGACGACGAGATTATCGACTTTTGACCGAACCGAAGGTCGACCTTCGTTCGGGACGGCGGATGGTCCTCGGCGCTCGGGCTGTGCGCTCGACCTGCGATGGGCGCGGTCCACTGGAGAATTGCGGTCTCTCCAGGGGCGCACGAACCAGGCAAAGCCAGTGAAACCTGCCCTCTGGGGGCCTCGGTCTGTATCCCATCTCCCTGCGCAGCCTTGGTGCTCAGTGTGGCTTTGGCCGGCCATTCCTCACTGGCTGGCGGCCGGAGTGACGCACGGGCTGCGATCACCGCGGTGATTCAGGGACGGACAACGCGTCTTCGGGCTGACTGCTGCCCCGCAAGGCGATACACTGAGTCTGTCACCCGTTGAGCGGCATCCGGTCGCTGGTGGGGAAGGGAAATGCCTGGGGATCCATCGTATCAGTCCGTCACCAGTGGTCCACACCCTGATTGCCAAGCAACCAGGTGGGGCAGGCTCGTCCGCTGTAGCGTTCGTCGCTTATCCGGTGGTCTCATAACTGTTCGCCGCGACGGCCCGCGAAGGCGGCAGTGCGGAATCTCGGCTCCTGCGATGGGCGGATGGGCCGGTGTTATGACGGTTACTGTCCCCAGCGGCCGAGCACCCATATGATATGAAGGGATGGTCCGCATCCGTAGGATGAGGAAGCTTCGAATGTGAGTCCATCACACAGGAGGCAGGCGCATGTTGCAGGATAGGCGCGTGGTCGCCGGAACGTGTGTGGTACTCGTCATCTGTGCTGCGGTCTGCGGTCAGGCTCAGATCCGTGGCGATAGGACGGCTGCGAGGGCGGCGGTCGCTGATGCCACGAACGTGTCCGGGATCGCCGTCCCGGCTACGCTGCCTGCCAAAGCGCTGGGATACGTGGCAGTGGTCGGTTCTCTGGAGAAAGTACACGGCATGCTCCTGCGCGTTCGCGAGCAGGTCCGCTCGCTTCGCAGTCGAAGCTTCCAACCGCAGGAGTTGGCTGCGCTGACTGTGGACCGCGTCCTTCGCGTCAGCCCGCAGGGCGATATGCACTGCTACGTGTACGTCGACGCGGACGGCATCACCGATGCGAACATCCAAAGACTGACCGAGGCCGGTCTCCGTCCCGAGCTTGCGGTCAAGCAGATGAACGTTGTGCAGGGCTGGCTGCCGCCCGAGCAGCTCGAGCGGGTCGCGGCCTTGCCGTTCGTGCGACGCATCGCACCTCCGGACTATGCCGTGACGCGCTGCGCCGGCTCGGTGTGTACGGAGGGTGATGCGATCCTCAACGCGGACGACCTTCGGGCACTTGGGTATGATGGAACCGGTGTCAAGGTCGGTGTCATCTCCAACGGCGTAGACAGTCGGGCGTCGGCTATGGCCAGCGGCGATCTGCCGGCATCGATCACCATCCATCCGACTCTCGGTGGATCCGGCGATGAAGGCACGGCGATGCTCGAGATCGTCCATGACCTGGCCCCCGGCGCGACCCTGTTTTTTGCCGGACCGTCCACGTCGACCGAGATGGTCAGCGCCATCGATTGGCTGGCCAACACCGCCAACTGCGACGTCATCGTCGACGATCTGGGGTTCTACGGCCAGCCGTTTTTCGCCGATGGGTCGGTGGCCCTCGCCGCCCGAAACGCCGTCACCGTCAGCAAACGCGTCTACTGCTCGGCGGCTGGCAACGATTGCGGCTTTCATTACCAGGGCCTCTACACGTTTGCCGGGGCCTTACCTGAGTGGGACTTGCACGACTTCGACGCTGACCCGAACGTCGACGACAACCTCAACATCGTGGTATACCCGGGCGAGTTGCTGGTCGCCTTCTTGCAGTGGGATGAACCATTCGGGGCCAGCGGCGAAGACTACGACCTTCTGCTGTACGATTGGACGGATGAGGTGTTCTTGAGCGACGAGGTTGTTGGCGGGCAGAGCGCTCAGGACGGCGACGACGATCCCGAGGAGTTCGTGGTTTGGGTAAATACGGATACTGTAAATCACAATATCGGCGTGGCGGTAGGGAACTACCTGGGACTGGCCGCGCCTCAAACACTGGAGACCTTCGCGTGGTTGCCGTTCAGCGACGACGACGCCACGTGTACCGACAGTATCTTTGGCCATCCCGCCGTGGCAGAGGTGATCTCCTGTGGGGCAATCGATTCGGCCGATGCGGGCAACAACGACATCGAGTGGTTCAGCAGTTGGGGACCGTCGACGATTGCCTTTCCCAGCACGCTGGTCCGACCGACCCCGTTCTGTGCATCGATCGACGGCGTGTCGGTCACGGGCGCAGGCGGATTTCCATCCACGTTCTTTGGCACCTCCGCCGCCGGACCACACGCTGCCGCTGTGGCGGCTCTGTTGCTGGACGTGCTCGACCTGGCGGCTACGCCGCAAGACATAGCCGATGCCCTTGCCGGCGGGACTGTTGACCTGCCCCCAACCGGCTTTGACGACGTGTTCGGCTACGGGCGTCTCGACGCGCTGGGTGCCAAGATGGTCCTCTGCCAGGACCTCGGACCCACGCTGGTTTCCAGCGAGCCGCCGGCTGAAGGTACGCTGCCCAAGACGCAGAACAACTTCATCTCGCTGACGTTCGACCGAGCGGTCACGCTTCCAGTGGGCGTAGACCCGCTGACCATTGTCGAGATCGGCGCCGCCGACGTGACCGACAGCTTCACCTATCAGCTCGATCCGAACGATCCTTCCGGAATAACGCTGAAGGCCATCGAGAACGGCGCTCAACTAATCAATCAGACGTGGTATCGCGTCACGCCTGGCGCGGACCTGTGCGCACAGTTCTTTGTCCTGGACGTGTGTACGCTGCGCGGCGACTGCGACGGCAGCGGCCGTGTAACTACAGGCGACTACACTTGCGTCAAATCACGTCTCGGTATCCGCACGGACGACCGCCAGGATCTCGATGGCTCCGGGCGCATCACGACCGCCGACTACCTCGTGGTCAAGGCGCACCTCGGCCGACGTCAGCCCGAAAAGCCGTAACGTGGGAGGTGCGTGGGTTCAATCAAACTCCGTTTCGGCGATCTCGATGGCCTTGAGCAGCCCCCGGGCCTTGTTGATCGTTTCTTCGTATTCATTTGCGGGGACCGAGTCGGCCACGATGCCCGCGCCGACCTGGACGTAGGCGTTCTGCCCCTGAATTACCATCGTTCGCAAGGCAATGCAGGTGTCCATATTGCCTGCGAAATCCACATACCCCACCGCTCCGGCATAGGGACCGCGCCGCGTAGGCTCGAATTCGTCGATGATCTGCATCGCCCGCACTTTGGGCGCGCCGGTTACCGTGCCCACCGGCAGGGCGGCTCGCAGTGCGTCGAACGCCGTGTTGCCGTCGGCCAACTCGCCGCGCACCTCTGACGAGATGTGCATCACGTGGCTGTACCGTTCGACGACCATTACGTCGGTGAGCCTGACTGACCCGAGCCGGGCCACTCGTCCCACGTCGTTGCGCCCCAGATCGACCAGCATCACGTGTTCGGCCCGCTCCTTGGGATCGGCCAGAAGCTCTTTCTCCAGCTCCTGGTCCTCCTGCTCGGTGCGCCCTCGGCGGCGGGTGCCGGCCAGAGGACGGTTGACCACCACTCCATCCTCCACGCGGCACATGATCTCCGGCGACGCCCCCACCAGCACCACCTGGGGGCTCTTGAGGTAGAACATGAAGGGCGATGGGTTGACCACGCGAAGGGCCCGATAGATGTTGAACGGATCGGCCTTGGTAGCCACGCACAACCGCTGTGACAGCACCACCTGGAAGATGTCGCCTGCCCGGATGTACTCCAGGCAGGCCTCCACCGCCTTCTCGAACTCCTCGCGCTGGACGTTCGATTCGAACTCCAGTTCGGGCTGGCCCGCCACATCGATCGGCCCGATGGCCACCGGGGGGGCGGCCAGCGCCGCAACCATCTTGTCGATCCGGCGGCATGCCGCGTCATAGGCGGCTTCCACGCCGCCCTCGTCGACGTGTACGTGACTGACCACCAGGATGGTCTTTCGTACATGATCGAAAATGATCATGGTGTCGTAAATGCCGAACAGCAGATCGGGCAGCCCGCGATCGTCGTGCGGGGAATCGGGCAGCGGCTCGTAGTAGCGGACCATGTCGTACGCGGCATAGCCGACGGCTCCGCCGACGAAGCGAGGCAGCCCGGGTACGTGCACCGCCCGATAACTGGCCAGTCGCTCCTGCAAGACGGCCAACGGGTCGTCCGCCTGCATCTGCTCGACCCCGCCGGGGTGCTGGATCGTGATGTCGTTACGCACCGCCTGGAACCGCTCCCGCGGGTTGGCGGCGATGAAGCTGTATCGCGCGATGTTCTCCCCTCCGACCACGCTTTCCAGCAGAAAGCCGTGATCGGTGTGGCGGGCCACGGCTGCGAAGGCGCTGACCGGCGTCAGGCTGTCGCTGAGCAGTTCGGCGTAGACCGGGATGGTGTTGCCGTTCTCGGCGAGCTTCCTTACGGCATCTCGATCCGGCTTGTAGCGGAGCATAGGACCATGCTAGCTGAGTTCGCGGCGGCCGGTCAAGATCGTGCGGCCTGTAGCCCGGTGGGCGGTTCTGGCCGGCTGGCCGCCAGGGCGCAGCCGTCGGGGCCGATATCCACCGCGACCCGTGGGTGGTCGGCTTGATCTTGACGTTGACCCAGCCGATAGGTACGCTATAGTGGTTTCAACGATCATGAGCGGTAACGTGGCCAATTTGTCAATCATCGCCAGCCCAGTGGCCATGGTTCGCGCTGCCATCGAGGCCATCATCATTATTCGGGAGCAGGACGGGTAGGGCTGGCCACAGGCCGCAAGCATGTAAGCCCTGCCCGTCGCGGGTGGGGCTTTTTTATTGGGTGCAGTCGAGTGAGGACCGAACCATGAGCGATGCGGGCAAACGCGTTCAACTCTACGACACCACGTTGCGGGACGGCACGCAGGGCGAGGGGGTGTCCCTGTCGTTGCAGGACAAGCTGCTGATCGCCGCTCGGCTGGACGAGATGGGCGTGGACTACATCGAGGGCGGCTACCCCCTGTCCAACCCCAAGGATGTGGCCTTCTTCGAGGAGATCCGCAGCCAGCGATTCAAGCACGCCAAAATCGCCGCGTTTGGCATGACCCGCCGCCGGGGAATCAAGGCCGAAGACGATACAGGTATGAAGGCGCTCATCGAGGCCGAAACTCCGGTGATCACCATTGTAGGCAAAACCTGGGATTTGCACGTCAGCGAAGTGCTGGGTGTCACCGAGCAAGAGAACCTGGCCATGATCGGCGAGTCGGTCGGGCTGTGCGCTTCGGCTGGACGTGAGGTTATCTACGACGCCGAGCACTTCTTCGACGGCTACAAGACCAATCCCGATTACGCCGTCAAGACGCTGCTGGCCGCCCAGGAGGCCGGCGCGACCAGGCTCGTGCTGTGCGATACCAACGGCGGATCGCTGCCCGAGCAGGTGGCCGAGATGATCGACGCGGTCAAGCCGCATCTGTCCGTGCCGCTTGGCATTCACGTGCACAACGACGGCGGCTTGGCCGTCGCCAACTCGCTGGTGGCCGTGCAGCACGGCGCCCTCCACGTGCAGGGCACCATCAACGGCATCGGCGAACGTTGCGGCAACGTGGATCTGACGACGGTGGCGGCCAACCTCGCCCTGAAGATGGGCTACAAGGTCTTGACCGATGGGGCCGTTGCCCGACTCACCGAGCTGAGCCGGTACGTCTACGAGGTAGCCAATCTGATCCCGCCGTCGAACCAACCCTACGTCGGCACCGGCTCGTTCGCCCACAAGGGCGGTATGCACGTCCACGCGGTCCGCAAGGTCGTCCAGAGCTACGAGCACGTCGATCCGTCGGCTGTGGGCAACCGTCGGCGTGTGCTGGTGAGTGAGCTTTCCGGCGCCAGCAATATCGCCGAAACCATCGGACGTAAATTCGGCATCGAAAACGACCGTAAGATGTTGCGCAAACTGCTCGAGCGCGTGCAGGACCTGGAGAACGAGGGCTACGCTTTCGAGGCGGCTGAGGCCAGCTTCGAGCTTATCTGCCGCCGCGAGCTGGGCCGCCACAAGCGATTCTGGGACCTCGATCACTGGCGGGCCGTCATCCTCAACCTCCAGGGGCAGATCCAGACCTCCGAGGCCATCGTCAAGCTGCGGGTGAACGCACACCCCGAGTTGCAGGTCGCCGAAGGGGACGGCCCGGTCGATTCGCTGGCCAAGGCACTGTGGAAGGCCCTTCGGGCCCACTACCCGGCTGTGGACAGCGTGCGGCTGCTGGACTACAAAGTCCGCGTGGTCAACCCCAAGGCCGCCACCGAGGCCAAGGTCCGCGTGATGATCGAATTCATCGACGAGCAAACCCACGAGCTGTTCGGTACCGTCGGTGTCAGCGAGAACATCATCGACGCCTCGTGGAAGGCTTTGGTCGACGGCGTGGAATACAAGCTGCTGTCCGATCAGGACCGCCAGGGCTCCCCGTCGGCATCGTAGCGCAAGAGGCGAGCATCGCTCGGCGCGGTGCCTTTTGGGACGAAGGATACCAAAATGCCCAGGAAGAAGTCGCCGCAAGACGTGGACCCGTTCGAATTGCGTAAGCTCTACAAATACCTCCGCGTCGTCGACGTGTGCGACGCGATGGACGGGCTTGGCTACTTCGACGTCGGGCTGATGTCGTCCGAGGTCCGCCCGCTCTGGGCGGGTATGAAGTTCTGGGGCGTGGCATTCACCGTGCGGTGCGTGCCGGCCAACCGACCGATGTGGCCGCTGAAGACCACCGACGAGATCGTCGACGCCCACGGCATCTGGTTCCGGAAGGTGGGCCACATCAACTTCGGCGATCAGATCCGTCCCGGTCACGTCATTGTGACCGACACCGGCGGCGCCGGCGAGGTGGGCTTCTGGGGTTCGGCCAACAGCCTCAATGTCGTCGCCGGCGGCGCGGTGGGCATCGTGACCGACGGGTACTGCCGCGATACAGCCGAGGTGGCGTTGCAGAAAACGCCCATCTGCGCCCGCGCCCGCGGTCGCACCATCATCCCTGGTCGAATCGAGGTGGCCGACGTGCAAACCCGCGTGGGCTGCGGCGGCGCACAGGTCCAGCCCGGCGACATCGTCGGCTGCGACGACGACGGCGTGGTCGTCGTGCCACAGAAGATCGCCGGCGAGGCAGCCGTCCACGCCCGCGCCATCCTGCTGGCTGACATGCGAGACCGCGCCAAACTCTACGAGCGGCTCGGCATGCCAACCGACGCGACCGTCGACTTCAAGACTGTCGAGAAGTACTACCAGCAGTTCGGATGACGCGAGACGGAGATGGCGTGGTACTCGTGTAGGCCCGGCGAAACAGGGCGCCTTCCGATGCCAGTCGGTCCAGATTCGGCGACGTGCCTCGGTCCCATCCGTAACAGCCCAGACGATCGGCTCGCAACGTATCGACGTCGATCCACACAACGTTCATCATGGCACCCGACAGATTCTCCGCGGCAGCTCTAAGCTGCCCTCCTATAGACAGCAAACCTCGCCATGGGTCAGCCGATTCGTGCGGCGAGCCCCTCGCGGCGAACCATCATAGGTTAGCCCAAGTTACGCAACTGAGTCGAATTTGAAAGAATCTTTGGGGTGCGATCGGCGTTTTTGTGATCGTCAGAAGGGATGATCTGCTGCAGGGGCGATGTAGTGAAGACCTTGGCTCTTGAATAGGTTTGAATTGAT
>DATKUK010000047.1:0-17930 GCA_035530655.1 Phycisphaerae bacterium | reverse complement strand
TCCTGGACCCTCCCGCTTGACGTCACCGCCTCGTTTTGCTTTAGTAGCCATCGGGCTCCTCCTTTGTAGTGTGTTGGACTGAAAACTCCTTGGAGGATGCCCCTTCTTTCAATCAATTTCCACAGGATTCGATACTACCTCGACTCTCGGTTGTGGTCCTACTTTGTGTTCGTACCAGCACATGAACAACCCCATGTTGGTCAATACAGACCAAAGGACGTTCCACACGGAATTTCCCGGGCCCCATGAACGCCACCACACTGCTAGGTACAATGCTACCCTCATCCAGAATCGCGGAAAACCGTTTCACGAAGCGTTCCTCGCCATGACCGGTCCAGAGAAACAGTATTCCCGGCCAATAGATGACCTCGGTATACATGCCGATCAGCAGGTAGCGATCCGCCTGGCCGGGAAACGCAACGACCTCGGTGAGACGGGGAGAACGGGCTCCCGCTATTGCCTCTGGCAAGTCCAGGCTCCACTCCACGATCTTCGTGGCCGGGCGCGTCGTGCTGGCGGTGCTGGTACAGTCAGACTGTGGTCGGTGGATCGTGAAAACACTCTTCAATCGACGATCCTCGCGCGAGAATTGTGTGGGTCCCGCGTCGATAAAACGCAGGTCGCCTGCCCTGTCCAGTATGGCCACCGGGTTTCTGATGAAGGAGAGGTGCTCGCCTTCGAACTTGAGTCGACACACATGTCCCTTGTCTCGTACCTCGACGTATCGCGCCCGCGGTTCGTCAAAGCTTGGCGCTGGACCGGGCTGCCATGAGCAGTAGACACGGTCCATATCGTCAACGGCTATCTCCGGAAGGAAGCCGGTAGGTCGAAGGGGATCAGGGCCCACGAGGCGCGTGACCTGTGCCCCGTGCAATGATCCCTCGGGAACGATCCGGCAGCCGTCGGTGTCTGCCCGCCCGCTATGGCCCGGTGGGAGGCCGTGCATACTTGACCCGCTGGCGCAGCCCGACGCTCCCATCGCCATCACGCCTATCACGATTAAGCACCATCGCATGGCCGGTGTCTCCTTGGATGGGTTCCCCATGTCGGCACGAACGCTAACCGACAACGTGCATGATTCGTCCCGTATGATATCGGTTAATTCTACAAGAGACTAGCTATCAGCGAAAGTGAAGCCCCTGAGAAAACGCAGGACGCTGGGTGGCACGGTCGATCCCAATGGGTGGCACGGTCGAGCGCCAGCTCGGCCGTGTTATTGCGGCGTGTAATGTTTCGTTGGCACATCACGGCCCGGCTGCGCCGGACCATGCCACCCCTTCTCCTTCGCGAACAACCCCGGATGGGTGGCACGGTCGAGCGTTGGCTCGGCCGTGTTATTCCGGCGCGTCATGTTCGGTTGGCGAACCACGGCCCGGCTTCACCGGACCGTGCCACCCGTGGGAAGGCCACAAATGGGTGGAAGGTGGCTCGCCGTCCCAGTCCCCATGCCGTCGGCTCGGCTATTGCTTGGATTTCGGGCCGTAAAGGGCCACCCGGCTGGACCTCGACGATCCGTTGCCCGATCGGTCGGCAAAAGCCAACGTCGCGCTGAGCAGGAAAAGGGCCCATGTCTTCGGTGCGATAGAACGATAGTGCAGGCTTCGCTGCAAGAGGTAACGAGCCTGGTGAAAACACCCATCCTTCAGCAGGCTCTTGCCGGCGCTGTAGTGCACCTTGCCCAGGCGGCGATGGGCAATGCGACGGCCGATTCGGCCGTCCCCGTACCGGTGATAAAAATCCTCCAGGAGCGCCGTCTTGCGCAGCAGGTTCCCGGATCGACCGTTCCGCGAGAGCGAGCAACGGTGCGTCCTGCGCTTGCACAGCACGCGTGATACGAGCCCGAACGGATACTGCAACGCCAAGCGAAGCCAGAGATCGTAGTCTTCGTTCGTGGGAAGCGACTCGTCGAACCCAGCCGCGTCGAGCACAACACTCTTGCGCGCCGTCACGCACGAGGTGTGCACGAAGGTGCTGGCAAACAGACGCTCAACCACGTCACCGTCATGCTGCACCTTGCGATGCCCGTTTACCGGCTGACCGGTCTCGCCGATGCACGTGAAATCACAGTAGACCATCGCCAACTCGTCTCGCTGGCGCAGTAGCTCGACGCAGGCTTGCAGATACTCGGGCAACCAGAGGTCGTCGGAGTCCAGAAACGCCACCAACGAACCGCGCGCCTCGCGCAGCCCGTGGTTGCGGGCACTGCTGGCACCTTCGTTGCGCTGACGGAAGTACCGGATCGGTTCGGAGCGGCGCGCAATCATCTGGGCCGTGTGGTCGGTCGATCCGTCATCGACGACAATGATCTCATAATCCCGAAACGTTTGGGCCGACACACTATCGAGTGTTTCAGCCAGCAGGTCAGCGCGGTTGTACGTGGGTATGACAATAGTGACCAACGGATCAGCCATGATGGTCTGCCACCTGAACTTCGGGATCGCCCGGCCTGCGCCTGCTACCTACCTCTGCGCTTCCGGCCCCACGAAAAGCACGACTCAGACTTTGCGTGCGATGCGAACGGTTGCGGCCACTCACGGCGCGCCCTTTCCGTCGGCCGCTTTCGCGATTATCGCCCAGATGGGCCGCGTATGGCAAGCCAAAAGCCCAACGTTACTCTTCTGCCGGCGCAATCTTTACCTCGCAGGATGACCCGCCAACGTATCCTCTGTTTAGACGTTGGCCGCGTCGGAGGCGCGACGAAAAACTTCGATTGACTTGTCGAACCCGGTAACAAACTTGCCCTTGGCCAACTATCCAGGTGCTGGTGGACAACAAGCGCATAGCGTGCAACAGTAGCGATTGACGTATTGCGCGGCGGCTCAGAAAGGGTTCGAGTCGCCGAGAGAGCACGGTGTTGGAGCCCGGTCAGGATGTACCCAATGTCTGGCAGATGTCTGGCGGCTTCTGGATTGCTGGTCCTGGCGGCGATGGCTGGGGCCGCGGCTGCCAAGCCGGAGGTGGATGAAGTGTTGCTGACAGTGCGAGAAACCGGCGGACTCGATCGTAAGGGATGGCCCGTTAGCTGCGGTATCCCCTTTTCTGACAAGATATTACGAACAGATGCAATCAAGGACGGACGGTTCCGGCTCGTCGGCGCCGACGGCAAGGCGGTGCCCTGTCAGGCCGACGTGGCGGCCACGTGGGGCAGCTACCCGGCCGGCAGCAACGGCTTCGCCAAGTGGGTGCATCTGCACTTCCTGGCCGACGTGCCCGCCGGCCAGACGAGACAGTACCGATTCGAGTACGGCGACGTGAAAGCCGGTTCCACCCAAACGGGCCTGAAAGTCGACGATGCAGCGGATTCGGTGACCATCACGACCGGCAGTGGAGCCGGGGCGTTACGCCTGCTGATCTCCAAGCGAAGGTGCAACATCCTCGATGAGGTGTGGCTCGACGTTGACGGCGACGGGTTTTCGTCCGGCGACCGGCTCGTCTCGCCGCGAGAGCCAGCCAATCTGTGGGTGGACTACGACCACCGCACCGCGCGCATCAACAGCGCCACTCCCGAGGTGACCGTAGAGAAGGCCGGACCTGTGCTGGCCGTTGTGCGGATCCGGACCCGACTCGACGCAAGGTTCGAATCGGTTGTGCGGATCTTTGCGTATGCCGGATCGACCTGCGTTCGCGTGCAGGAGACGCTGATCCACGGTCCGACGGGTCAGGATCGATCGGCCGTGCAGAGCCAGGCGGTCGTGATGAAATCGCACGCGCTCGAGCTGCCGATCAGTCTCGACCCGAAGCTTGCAGCGGCCACGATGGGCGTGGGCGAGGCCTTGCCCGAACCAGCGACGTTCCAAGGTCGAGAGGTGCCCCTCAATGGCGCCGCCAAGGCAACCCTCGAACAGGATTTGAGCCACCCCTGCATCAAGGGCAACGTGGGCTCCGATGGTCTGAGCAAGGCTTTTCACTATCGCGTGTGGGCCGGTGACCAGCAAGTCCACGAGGGACGGCGGGCGCCCGGCTGGATGGATGTCTCCGACGACAGGTGGGGTATCACGGCGGCAGTCCGGGGCTTCTGGCAGACTTTTCCCAAGCGACTGGTGGCGTGCCCCGACCGCATTCGACTGGAACACTGGGCAGCCGGCGCTCAGCTTGAGCCGCTCAGCCGCAACTACAACTGGATGGGCATGGCCAAGACCCATGACGTGTGGCTGTACTTCCACACCGGCGATGCGGCGACCGCCAAAGCCGAGAAGAACGCGTTGGGGCACCTGTTCGAACTGTTCGCCACCTGCGAGCCGGCGTACTACTGCGCGACCCAAGCGTACGGTCATCAACCGCTCACCCCGGCCGTGCAGAACGGCAAGCAAATGCATCCCGAGCACGACAAGCTGCTGACGCTCGGCCTGAATCGCGAACGGACTGTTCGAGATGGCTTTTACTACTTCCGCGAGCGGGAGGATGACTACGGCTACTTCAACTTCGGCGATTTTATGGTGGGCGACTACTGGGGGTGCCAGGAGTATGATCCAAGCTTCTGCATGCTCCAGCAGTTCTACCGCACGGGCGAGTTGAGGTACCTGGAGTTTGCGGCGGAGTGCGCCCGCAGCCAGTACGACATCCTGTACAGTCACACCCATACGCCCGAAACGAGCAACTATCCGCAACGCTCGCACGACAAGAGCGGAAGCCATTTTGCCGGCGAGGATTCGCACGGACAGCGATGCATGGACACCGACCCGGGGCATGTGTTCATCGCGGGCCTGGCGAATTACTGGTTCCTGACCGCCGACCCACGGGCGCACGACGTGATTACCTGGTCACTGCCGATCTACCTGGCGGAGGATTGGTATCGCATCACCGGCGGGGGCACGTGGCGATACCTGGGCGGCTATCTCTGGACGGTGATGACCTACGCCTACGAGCTGACCTGGGACGACCGCTACGTCGAGCCCATGATCTGGGCCGCCCGCGAGTACATGGTCAACAACTGGTCGCGCCACCGCGACGGCATTTGGTGGAACCGCGAGCGAACGGACGACTATATCTGTCAGCCCTGGCTGGCCGACTCGATCACCAACGGATACACGCAGTTGCTCGAGGTCTACCCGGGATACGCGTACCGCCCTCAGATCGAGGCGGCCATCGCAAATTTGGCTGACTTCCTGTTGAGCCATTCCTTTACCGACCAACTCGACGGCCTGCACGCTCAGTTGACCAAGCGCTCGGCCGATTCGTGCGAGTACGTCTCCACCGGCAGCGTATACCGCAAATCGATGGGGAACATGGCCGTGCTGACGCTCGCGCGGGCCTACCACCTGACCGGCGCCGGGAAGTACTTAATCGTGATCGGCAAGATCCTCGCCCGCGTCGCCGAGCAGGCGCGTGACCTGAATATGCTCAAGCCGGTCGCTCAGGGCACCTACTACGCGCCGATGGTGTTGCCCTATCTGGAAGGGGCGATCCAGCCGCGGGACAAGCAAAAAGGCTTCGCGACTGTCGAGCCGGTTAGCGGCTGGCTTACGGATTGCCGGCAATTGGCCTCGCGCTTCGACGATCGATCCGGCACGATCTTCCTGGGCGACGAATTGGCTGCTGCATGCGCGCCGCCGACCATGCGAGGACGGAGCTTCGGCAACGAGTCCGGCTGGCGACTGAGCGAGGTGCTGGGCGCTGTCGACGACCTGTTGAAACGACACAGGCCTCGTTACGCTGTCGTGCTGCTGGGCGGATCGGATCTGGCCAGCGGCCATCCGGAGCGGCTCGACTTCGAGGCCAACTACACGCAACTGGTGGGGCGAATCCGTGCCGCAGGCAGCATTCCCGTGTGCGTGACGCTGCCGCCCTGCTCACACATGCAGCCGTTCGCGTGGATCTACAACGCCGTGATCTATCAGGCCGCCAAACTGAATCGCGTGCCGTCGATCGATCTGGCGGAGCTGATGCGCGGTCAGGGCCTCCAGCCGGTCAACAACGAGCCCAGCCAGGCGAAGGTGCCCCCTGCCGAGTGGCTGCGTCAGAACCGTTTCGCCCGCGGACATGAGGCGGTCGTGACCGCCGAGCTGACCCGCGTCATTCGGAGCATCGAATCGCCATAGGACCTGTCGCATCGGCGCTCGCCGGCGATGGAAGAGGCCTGGCGATTCATCGAGACGGCTGAATGCGAATCGTCCGTTGCGGCAGGGTGATTCGATTGTAGAGTTGGCGTGTGGCGCGGATCATGGCGCTGACGGTGTAATGCTCTCTGACGTAGTCTTGCCCTTGTGCCGCCAGCCGACGTGCCAAGGGCGGATCGGCCAGCAGGCGCATGAGTTGCTCGGTCAGGCCGGCTTCGTCCCGGTCGGGATACAACAAGGCCGTCTGTTCGTGCGTAAGGAAATCGAACACGGAGCCGGAGGTAGCCACGGTCGCCAGGCCCGCCCCCATCGCCGCCAAGGGCAGTTCCATCATCTGGCCAACCTTGGCCGGCAGGACGAAGAAATCGCCGCCACGGATGGCTGCCATCGGTTCAGCCAGCCTGCCGGCAAACGTAACCGATTGAACCAACCCGAGTTGTCCGATCAAGCGGCGCAGTTCGGCCTCGGACGCGCCCGCACCCAGGACAAACAGCATCGCCTGATGACCGGCTGCAAGCACCGCACCGAAGGCCCGAACCAGGTAGGCCAGCCCGCCGTCCTGTACCATGGGCGCCATGATCGCGGGCGTCTTGCTGGAATCTCGCAGGCATGCAGTTTCGCTCTGGCAGTGCAGACCGGGACGAATCAGGACGCATCGATCCGGGGGGCACCCGCTCGCGTCGCGAACGTAGTCGAGCAACGGCTCACTGGGCGCGACGAAGTGCACCCCCGGCGGACCGCCAGGCTGACGATCTCGCAGCTCGCCGAGGGCCGAGACCTGCACCACGGCCGGCACCTGCCATGCTGCGGCAAGCCGCCTGGCAAGCCCGAAGAGCCGGCCGCTGAGGGCATGCAGCAACATCGGCTGGTCGCTGCCGATCTGCTGGATCACCTCGCCGGCACGCCGCCGCTGGGACGCCCACCAACCGCTCGAATAGGTCACATGCCGCACGGGTCCGGAGGGAAACGAGGGCGGCAATTCGGCCTCATCGCAGATCAGGACGATACGGACAGCCTCGTCGATCAGGCCGACGCACAACCGCCGAATGACGGAGGGAAAAAGCTCGAAGCATCGCCCATCAGCCAACAGGGCAACGCAGAGCGACTCGGCAACAGGCAGATCCACGTCGTCGGACATGAATTTGCATTACATCCGTCGGGCGGGATGCTGTCAATCGCCTCCTCGCCGCGGCGACTGTCCGAAGCAGCCCAAGAGGGTACGCCCGCCCCCATCGCAGAAGCCGGTCCTGCGGGCTACCGATCGGCCCGCCCGGCCCGGTACGCACCGAGACGCCGAGCCCAGCGGAATGGGGGGCCGTCGCTGGGCCTGTTGGCCGGCTCACTAGCACTGTCCTGCCACCCCGCCCAGTCCCCATATCGCCCTGCCGAGCATGCGGCGCGATGAAAGCGTTTCCGGCCCGATTATGTCGTCAAAAAATTCAATAATCCGATTCAGTTAAGCCGATACTTTTATCAGGCCGCCCGCCGGCAGGGCGGGTGAACACTGCAGGCGTGACGTGCGCAGACACCTTATGATGTCGCCGACGTCTGCGGACGCACAATCCGGAAGTGCAGCGGGCGCTCAATTGGGGACAGGAATGATGCGTGAAGGATCGGCCGTCGCCTCCGTTGATCGCTGCCTTTCGATCATCGAGGCGGTAGCGTCTGCGGGAAAACCCGTAGGAGTCAGTGCCTTGGCGCGGCAGTTGGACCTGCCCAAGGCAACGGTACACAGGATCTGTCGATCATTGATGGCGAGTGGCTTCGCGGCACAGGATGATCGTACCCGACGCTACCATGCAGGCTGGCGATTGTACGGACTGGCAGCCAGAGCGCTCACAGGAGCCCACCTCCCCCGCGTCGACACCGCCATGCGTGAACTGAGCCAGCGGACGGGCGGCCACGCCTTCTTTGCCCAATTGTCGCCGGACGGCAGGCATTTGCTGGTGGTCGCCGAGCAACCCAGCCAAAAACTTCCGCACATCGACTCGTGCCTCGGATGGGTTTTTCCCGCCGATCAGGCTCCTGCGGGCCTGGCCGGTCTGCGGGGCGCGCCGGCTCCGCGCCTGGAGCGCGTCGTGGCCAAGCCGACACGGAAACGCCTCGTCGACAGTGTCGGCACCGAAGGCGAAGTTGCAGCCCCCCAGACGCAACGAGAACCCAACGGGCTTTTCCACGTACACCGGGATTTCCTTGGCCCGGGCTTGCATTGTGCCGCAAGCGTGATCCATGACGACGGTGGCCGTCCCTGCGGCAGCCTCGGTGTGATCTTCGCCGAGCCCTTCCTCGATCCGAACCACGCAGAATCCCCAGGCCCTCTGTGCGCTCAAATGGCCGACAACATCTCCCGTTCGCTCGTGCAGTTACCGACCTGAGCGTTCCACCACAGCTCGCAAGAGTCCCGGCGTAAAGATCCGGGCTGACCTCGACCCTGCCGCACCTTCCCGCCGCGTCCCATAACCGGGTCGGCACACGAGATTTAGCTTATTGGAGTTGGGACAAACCCTTGAATTTCGTTTCATGCCACGAAACATCTTTCCGATATTGCCGTTGTTGAGGTGCTAAGTCGCTGGGGGCAAGACCGGGCCGGGGAGAAGCCAAACGCGGGCGGGGCGGCGCTGGTACCGAGTCGCACACAGCCACAGATTGTGCCTCGCCACTTTCGTTAACCCTTCAATAGTCTCGTCAGCAGGTTCTCAAGGTCGAGCCACGTAGGCCAATCTGCGGTGCGACTTGACGGAACCAAACGCCGACGCGACGGCCACGCAACCCATCGTGGGGCAAGCCACGGCCAGGCCGAAACCCTGTGCCGGCGCGTTCCACTCTTAAGTCTCTAAAAGACAGCACGTTAGGGCGGTACACTTAGGCCGGCAGCCCCACCGGTGTCACTCGACGCTCAGAAGCGCACGAGATCGCCATGGGCGTCGAACATGGCGTCGATGAGTTGCTCGATCTGTGGCAGCGTCAGCGTTGCGGCCGTGTTGGGATCCATCATCGCCGCGTGGTAAACGTGCTCGCGTTTGCCCTCGAGGACGGCGCGGACGACTAGGTCCTGCACATTGACGTTGGTGCGGATCATGGCGGCGATTTGCGGGGGTAGCTCGCCCACCCGCGTCGGCCGAACCCCCATGCCATCGGCCACACACGGCACCTCCACGCAGCAATCGGCGGGAAGGTTCGAGATCAGCGCCCCGCCCTGATTATGCACGTTGCCGTTGAACATGAAGGGCCGATCGGTTTCGATCGCGTTGATGATGCGCGAGGCGTACTCGATGCTGGTCGGCTCGTCGGGTTGAATGAAGGGCTGTCCGGTCTCGGCGTTGGCCTTGTACTGTTGGAACTGCTGATCGAGCACTTCGCAGGTTCCGATGTACGCGCCGGGGCGCAGGGCCAATCGGGCGACCTCGTCGTCGCTGCGAAGGAACCACGGCAAGTACTCGGCGATGTGACCGGACGTCTCGGTCATGAAGTAGCCGAACCGGGCCATCAGCTCCAGTCGAACAAGTTCGAGCTTACGCAGGGCCTCGTCCTCGTACGCCTGATGCAGAAGTGGGTAGAGATCGCGGCCGTTTTCCCGGAAGACGAGGAAGGCGGCCATGTGGTTGATGCCGGCGCACAGCGTCTGAACGCTCTCGTCCGCGACGCACTCATGGTAGAAACGCATGAAGCCCGACGGACCCGACTCGGTGGGTTCGTAGTCGTTCAGGATCCTGGCCGCCTCGTCCGAGCCCATCTCCGCCAGCCTGGCCAGAAGGATCATGCGGCCACGAGTGTAGCGCACCCCGTGGCAGAGCCCGACCACCTTGACCTTACTGGTGCGCTGAATGGCCAGGCAGTGCATGGCCATCGGGTTGGTGTAGTTCAGCAGCAGGGCATGGGGGCACACGCTCTCGATCTGGCGGCACATGTCTAGCACGACGGGAATGGATCGAAGCGACCGGAAGATCCCGCCGACACCCAGCGTATCGGCGATGGTCTGGCGCAGCCCGAATCGGTCCGGCACGTCGAAGTCGGTCTTCGTCGCCTCGAAACCGCCCACACCGATGGTGTTGACCACATAGTCGGCGCCCGCCAGCGCCTCGTGACGTCCGCTGTAGGCCTCGACCCTGGCGTTGGCCTTGCGTGTCGCGTTGATGCTTTCGGCCAGGGCATGCGCCACGCGCAGCCGTTCCAGGTCGATGTCCATCAGGGCAAAGGTGGAACCCTTCAAGTTATCAAAGGACAGGATGTCGGAAATCAGGTTCTTGCAGAACACCATCGATCCGGCACCGATAATCGCGATCTTAGGCATTGTCGTCCTCCCTTGCGCTAAGCACGGGGCGAGAGTATAGACGCGAAAGGCACACGACGACCATACCGACGTGGACTCGCCGGCGGCATTTCGCTCTGGCGACGTCGGACGGTGTCCGGCACCGGGCTACCTCGGCCGGTGGGATTCTGCTAGGATGCCTGCTCTGTGCGCCGGGCTCGCCCGGGCACCGACCCGGTAGAGGGGTCGAGACACGGTCAGGTTGATTCGGCACACAGCGGAAACTAAAGCATACGTGTAGTGGAGGAAGTGCAGCGATGGCCAAGCAACAGATCGGATTGATCGGTCTGGCGGTGATGGGTGAAAACCTGGTGCTCAATATGGAGCGCAACGGCTTCGGCGTGGCAGTTTTCAACCGCACGCTCGAGAAGGTCACGCGATTCATCGAGGGCCGAGCCAAGGGCAAAAACATCGTCGGTACTTATTCGGTGAAGGAATTCGTCGATGCGCTCGAGCAGCCTCGCAAGATCATGCTGATGGTCAAGGCGGGACCGGCCGTCGACGCCTTTATCGACATGCTCCTGCCGCACCTGGACAAGGGCGACATCCTGATCGACGGGGGCAACACCTTCTTCCCCGACACGATTCGGCGAGCCAAGTCGGTGGAGGAAAAGGGCTTTCTGTACATCGGTACGGGTGTAAGCGGCGGCGAGGAAGGCGCCCTGATGGGCCCCAGCATCATGCCCGGCGGACACAGGGAGGCCTACGAGGCCGTGGCACCGATCTTCACCAAGATCTCCGCGCACGTGGACGGCGCCTCCTGTTGCACCTACATCGGCGCCGACGGCGCGGGCCACTACGTCAAAATGGTTCACAATGGCATCGAATACGGCGACATGCAGCTTATCTGCGAGGCCTACTACCTGATGGCCCACGCCCTGGGGATGAGCACCGCGCAGATGCAAAAGGTCTTCGCCGAATGGAATCAGGGCGACCTGAACAGCTATCTGATCGAGATTACCGCGGACATCCTCAGTCGCAAGGATCCCGAGACGGACAGGCCCATCGTCGACGTGGTGCTCGACACGGCCGGCCAGAAGGGCACGGGCAAGTGGACCAGCCAAAGCGCACTGGATCTGGGCGTTCCGGCGCCGACGATCGCCGAGGCCGTCTTCGCCCGCTGCATCAGCGCCATCAAGGAAGAGCGGGTGGCTGCCAGCAAGCAGCTCTCGGGTCCGGCGGCGAAATACAAAGGCGACCGCGATGCGTTCGTAACCGCCATCCGCGATGCGCTGTACGCCAGCAAGATCTGCTCCTATGCGCAGGGCTTCCAGCTCATAGCCGCCGCGGCCAAGGAGCACGGCTGGGAGTTGAACTTCGGCGAGATTTCCATGATCTGGCGAGGCGGCTGCATCATTCGCGCTCACTTCCTGAATCGAATCAAGGAGGCGTTCGACCGCGACGCGAGCCTGGCCAACCTGCTGCTCGATCCGTTCTTCAAAAACATCGTCCAGAGCAACCAGGACAACTGGCGGAAGGTGGTAATGACGGCCGCCGAGTTGGGCGTGCCCGCGCCGGCGTTCAGCTCGGCGCTGGCGTACTACGACTCGTACCGGGCCGAGCGCCTGCCGGCGAACCTGCTTCAGGCGCAGCGCGACTACTTTGGTGCCCATACCTACGAACGGGTGGACAAGCCGCGCGGCGAGTTCTTCCACACCGAATGGATGACCGGCAAGTAAGGGACGAGGGTCGCCAGCGATGAGCGAGCAGAAAACGTACCCGGCTTCGGCGCTGAGGGATTTCGCCCGCGCGGCGCTGCGGGCCGCCGCCTGTCCGCACGAGCACGCGCAGATCACGGCCGAAATTCTGATCGAAAGCAACCTTCGCGGGGTCGACACGCACGGCGTGTTCCTGTGTGACAACTACTGCCGGCGCCTCCAACGGGGCCTGATGAACCCGCGGCCGAAGCTCACCTTCGAGAAGACGCGCGCGGCGACGGGCATCCTCGACGGCGATCGAGGTTTGGGGCAGGTGGCGACCTACCATGCGATGACCCACGCCATCGAACTGGCCAAGGCGGGCGGCGTGGGCGTGGTGGCTGTGCGGAACAGCAACCACTTCGGGGCAGCCGCCTACTATGCTCAGATGGCCGCCAGGCAGGGCTGCCTCGGTATGCTCTGGTCGCACGGCGAGTCGGACGTCGTGCCGTTCGGCGGGAAGCGCAAGTTCTTCGGGACCAATCCGATCTGCTTCGCCGCGCCGGCCGGCTACAACACGCCGATGTACACAGCCGACATGGCCACCAGCCAGGTGGCGTTCGGCAAGATCCGGGCGGCCGGTCTGGCGGGCAAGGAGATTCCCGCCGGCTGGGCGCTGGACAAGGACGGCAATGTGCTGACGCATCCACCCAGCCAGGCGGCTGAACTGGCCGAAGTTTCGGCTGTGCCCATGGCGGGAGCCAAGGGGTACGGCGTGAGCGTGTTCATCGAGCTGACGTGCTCGGCACTGACGGGCATGCCGTTTGGCCCGCACATCGTCCGCAAGTTCGACAACTGGCAGCAGCAGGCGGCGCTGGGGCATTACGTACAGGTGATCGACGTTGAGGCGTTCATGCCGCTGGACGCGTTTCGCCGCAACGTCGATAAGATGTTCGCCGAACTGAAGGCCTGCCCCACCGCGCCGGGATTCGACGAAGTGCTGCTGCCGGGTGAGCCGGAGCTGCGGACCCAGGCGCGGCGCGAGCGAGAGGGCTGTCCGATCCCATCGGAGGTGCACCAGTTGCTCAGCGATCTGGGCGCCGAACTCGGCGTCGAGTTTCCGGAATAGACGACGGTTCTCGATAGTTGCGGATCGTCGGGCAACGGATATCCTGTCTGACTCGCGGCGAATGCGACGAATGGCGACGAGCCTGTTTGGCGACGCGAGGAGAATCGGCAAGCGGGACGTGTTTTCCACCTGGCTGCCAGGTTAAGGAGTGATCCATGCCACTTAAGATCAAGCCGAAAGAGCAATGTGAATTGGACCATCTGGCCCTGGGCGAGACCATGATCCGCCTGAGCCCGCCGGGGCGGCAGCGCATCGAGTTTGCCCCGTACTTCGAAGCGTGGGTGGGCGGCGGCGAGTACAACGCGGCCTACGCGCTGGCCCGCTACGGGCTACGGACGGGGTGGGTGTCGCGCATGGTCGACAATCCGCTGGCCAAGTTTATTCTCAACCACGCGCGGACCGTAGGGATGGACATCAGCGAGGTCGTCATGGTGCCCTACGACGGTGTGGGGCGGGCCGACCGCGTCGGCCTGAACTTTACCGAGGTGGGTACGAGCATCCGCGCCAGCGTGACCATGTACGACCGCGGGCACTCGGCCTGCTCGCACGTGAAGCCGGGCGAAATCGACTTCAAGCGAATCTTCAGCCAGCGCGGCGTGCGATGGCTGCATACGGGGGGCATCTTCTCGGCGTTGAGCCCCGACTGCGCCAAGGTGGTCAAGGAGGCCATGCAGGCCGCCCACGAGGCGGGCACCATCGTCAGCTACGATCTGAACTTCCGCAGCAAGTTGTGGACCAGCGCCGAGGCGATCGCCGCCACCAAGCAGCTCGTGCCGTTTATCGACGTGTTGATCGGCAATGAGGAAGACTTCGAAAAGGTCCTGGGCTTCAAGGTCGAGGGTGTCGACGAACACCTGCGCGAGCTGCCCGTCGAGGGGTACAAACGGATGGTCAAGAAGGTCGTCGAGACCTACCCGAACATCCAGGCCGTGGGCACGACGCTGCGCGAGGTGGTCAGCGGCCTGATCAACAACTGGTCGGCGATCCTCTACTACGACGGTGAGTTCTACGAGTCGCGGCGGTACGAGCGGCTGGAGATCGAAGACCGCGTCGGCGGCGGTGACGGGTTCGCCAGCGGGTTTACCTACGGCTTTTTGACCGGCATGAGCCCGCAGGAATGCGTCGAGTTCGGCGCAGCCAACGGAGCCATGCTTCAGACGACCCGCGGCGACACCTGCATGGTGACGCTCGACGAAGTGATGGCCGTCATGAAGGGCGCGTCGGCCAGGATCAAGCGGTAGCGGCACGGACAGTCCTTCGACGAGTCGTCTCGGCGGCGCCGTCCGCGCGCCGGAGGTGCAGATGCCGGGCCTGTTCGATCTGACGGGCAGAGTCGCCCTGGTCACAGGCGGTGGCCAGGGCATTGGCTACGGCCTGGCTGAAGGCTTGGCTCGCCACGGAGCCGACGTGGCCATCTGCGGCCGCCGGGCAGGGCAACTCAGAAAGGCCGAACAGAATCTTCAACAGGCGGTCGAGCACCGAGTCGTTGGCGTTCCGGCGGACATCACCGATCAGACCGATCGACAGCGACTCGTCGAGACCATCGAGAAGCAACTCGGCCCGATCGATATCCTGATCAACAACGCCGGAACCACCATGCGCTGCCCGGCTGAGGACATGCCGCTCGATGCGTTCGATCGGCAGATGGACGTCAACGTCCGCGCCGTCTTCGCGCTGACCCAGCAGGTCGCCCGCGGGATGATCGCCAGGCGATGGGGTCGCGTGATCATGATCGCGTCGCTGATGAGCGAGATCTCGCGGCCGGGTGTGTCGGCCTACACCGCCAGCAAAGGGGCCATCAAGCAGCTCACGAAATCGCTGGCGACCGAGTGGGCCCGGTACAACGTACGGGTGAACGCCATCGGCCCGGGCTACATCGCCACACCACTGACGCAGCCTCTACTGGACGATGAGAAGTTGAACGAATGGGTGCTCTCGCGCACACCCATTGGCCGCTGGGGCCGACCGGAAGACCTGGTTGGGGCGGCGGTGTTCTTGGCCTCGGAGGCATCGGAGTTTGTCACGGGGCAGGTGCTTTACGTGGACGGTGGCTTTCTGATCGGCTCGTAAGGGGTCCGAACATGTCGGACGCGGCGACGACAGACTGGGACGTCTACTGGAAGTGGGAATGGTTCAAGGGCAGTCTGGCCGAGGGCAAGTTCCGCGATTACTTCACGCCGTCGGCCGAGCACCTCGACCATCTGCTGCGCCAGGCGGGCGCCAAGAAGGTGCTCGACGTTGCGTGCGGCCCCGGGTGCAAGAGTGTGCTGCTATACGAACGGGGGTACGAGGTTATAGCCTCCGACGCCAGCCAGGTCGCCGTCGATATCGCAGGCGAGATCGCCACGGAGGAAGGTGCCGACCTCGCCATTCATCGCCACGCGTGGGACGCGTTGCCCGGCGAATGGGACGGCTCGTTCGACGCGGTGATCAACGACGCACTCGCCTGGGTGCCGACCAAGGATGCGCTGCACGCGGCGATGAGAGGCTTCTGTCGCGTGCTCAAGCCCGGCGGCGTGCTGCTGTTCGCCGGCGCGTCGGAACTTGAACCGACGCGGACAGCGGCTGAACTGATCGAGGCCAACTGGCACGGCCCGGATCCGCGACTGGCGGGCCGATGGCAGCGCCACGAGGTCAGCATGATCGAGCTGACTGTCGACGAGCGTCTGGACGATGCCATCGTCTGCCATCACCTCTACGTCGCCCAAGAGGCCGGCCAGGTACGTCTGGAAACGGCGCGGTACGTCAAGCTTTATCGCTGGAGTTGGCAGGACTATCAGGCCGCCGCCGCGCAGGCTGGTTTCAAGTCGCTTCGATCCGAACGGCTGGAACTGGCCGGACGGACCAAGATCCACAATATCGCAACCAAGTAAACAGCCAACCCTCGCAGCCGGCTGTTTGGCCTACAGCTCCACCGGCGCGCAGAGGTTCTCGGCGTTGCCGGCCGTGCGGGCACAGTTCTGGCAGCGAAACCGCGCGTTCTGCACCATGGCCTTGTATTGCTCCTTCTGGCTGTAGTGAAAACCATCGTGCATCAGGAAGCACAGGTGCTTGGTATGTCCGGGATGTTCACACGCTTCGTTGTGCGGCAGGGTCTGTTCCGCCATGTCCAACACCTCCGTTCGGGGTTCAATCTCACAGCAACCTGGGCCAACACCGCGATTCCGAGGATGATCCGCTCTGGCTCCTGATCTTTGGCCCAAAGGTGGCGATAGTCCAGTCTCATATTTCGCGCCGTCTGCTGACACGGCAACCCCGCGCGTATGTGCGCGCCCCATTTCTGCGCCAGCGAGGGTGGGAAATCTACGGGTGCCCGGCCCCGTCTCGGGGCGGGCGACGGAAGCTCACTACGGCGGGTCGAGCCCCGCTGGGCGCGTGCCAACCAGAGCCCAAAGCCGTGCGGCTTCATTGCGTCGGCGTGAGGGCGGCCAGCGGGTTGGCCAGGTATCGGGGGTGACACGCGCTGCAGAGATCGAATCGGAACGATCGATATACCTGATCCTCGATCTGGTCGGGGTCGGCCTGCCGCAGGTCATTGACGACTTGTTCGATCTCGGCCTGATGGTCTTTGGCCAATTCCTCCTCGCTGATCGTCAGGCCCTCGGCCGCGGCAAAGACCTCCAGCCGCACAATGTAGCGATTGGCATCGTTGGCGCTCATCATCTTGCCGCAGCCGTCACAGCAGTATCGAATCATCGCGGTCGGCCTTTCGTGCCCTCAGGACCGCCTGGCCCCCGCCAAGCATGCTTCTTTCGCCTCTCACTCCATCATAGCAATAGCCGCGATGCCCGGGGTGTTGCAGACCGGGCCATCGGCAAAGCTACGAGTGTGCGGCTTGCTCGCAGGCTGGGGTCGATTACACTGGTGTGCGAGGCGTACCGCGACTGGGAGGCGGTTGCGGCTTGCTCGCAGGCTGGGGTCGATTACACTAGTGGATGCCCCATGCGGCGTACTTTTTCCGTTGCGGCTTGCTCGCAGGCTGGGGTCGATTACACTCACTGCGGGCAGTCATGCAGCAGCAGGCGGGTTGCGGCTTGCTCGCAGGCTGGGGTCGATTACACTTGGTTCCGTCAACTCGACTTCAACCCGCGAGTTGCGGCTTGCTCGCAGGCTGGGGTCGATTACACTGAGGTTGACGCTGACCCAGGAATCGCCTGCGTTGCGGCTTGCTCGCAGGGTGGGGTCGATTACACTGAAGGCGGTGACGCATGAGCGAGCCCGTAGTTGCGGCTTGCTCGCAGGCTGGGGTCGATTACACTGGCCATCGCGGTGGCCCGCAAACCGAAGTTGTTGCGGCTTGCTCGCAGGCTGGGGTCGATTACACTTGATGACCCGCTGGTGCCCGCGCCCGAGTGGTTGCGGCTTGCTCGCAGGCTGGGGTCGATTACACTTCGCCTCTGCCGCTCCCCATTGTTGGAGGGGTTGCGGCTTGCTCGCAGGCTGGGGTCGATTACACTGGTAGGGCTATTGGGGCCGGCGGTCGCCGGGTTGCGGCTTGCTCGCAGGCTGGGGTCGATTACACTCCTCGCTGTGTGGACACCGATAATGCACCGGTTGCGGCTTGCTCGCAGGCTGGGGTCGATTACACTCTCATGCGGTTGCGGTACCGATCGCCGTCCGTTGCGGCTTGCTCGCAGGCTGGGGTCGATTACACTGCGGTCTAGCCCAAGTTACGCAACTGAGTCGAATTTGAAAGAATCTTTGGGGTGCGATCGGCGTTTTTGTGATCGTCAGAAGGGATGATCTGCTGCAGGGGCGATGTAGTGAAGACCTTGGCTCTTGAATAGGTTTGAATTGAT
>DATKUK010000046.1:0-2823 GCA_035530655.1 Phycisphaerae bacterium | reverse complement strand
CCACTTGGGGAGTTTCGTGTTTCGCAACCGTCGCCGAAATGGGCACTTACGTCCATTCGACACTCAGGTTTCACATAAGGCTCAGGCGCCTTTTGCGTCGGCCTGATCTCCGAGCTCGTTCGCTGGGGCTGCAGACACAGGCTACTGGGCTCGCCACAGGGAGCACGACCGCCAACGACCATACCTGTCTTCGCCAACTCTCGCCCGTTTAAGCAGTTACGGCGCGAAACTCTTGTACTGGAAACGGCACTAGCGTGCAAACCGCGCATACCCTCACACCCCACAGTCGCCTCGCCGTTGCCAAACTCCGTCTTTCTTGCCCGCTGCTTATCAGGTAGCTAAATTGCCCCCTGTCAACCGTCGGCAGGCAGCGACCTCGTCATCCGACGCAGCCTGTATGGATCGAAAGGAAGTCCACGCAAATGCTACTGGCCCACGAAGAAGGACGCCGACTGCGGATCGCCGTCGTCGGGTGCGGCAATCACGCCTACCGCAGCATCTTCCCGTGCTTCGATTACCTTCCGGTCGAGCTGGTGGCCACGTGCGATATCGACCTGCCGCGAGCAAAGAAATACGCCGCCCACTTCGGCGCCCAGGCCGCGTGCGCATCGCTGCAAGAAACAATCGCCCGCGGCGACGTCGAGGCAGCGATTCTCTCGGTCGGCCCCGTCCAACATCCCGACCTGGCCTGCGAAGCGCTGGTCGGCGGCCTCCACGTGTGGATGGAGAAACCCCCCGCTATCGACGTAGCCGGCGTCGACCGGATGATCGCCGCACGCGATGCAGCGGGTAAACACGTCGTGGTGGGCTTCAAGAAGGTCTTCATGCCCATCGTCGACCGCGCGACCGCCTTCCTGGCCGACGAAAAGTTCGGCCGCATCCGAACCATACAGGCCCGCTTCCCTATGGACGTTCCGTCCGACGGCCCGCTTGTCCTCCGCGAGCGCAGGTTCACCAACTGGCTGGGCAACGGCGTGCACCCGATCAGCCTGATGGTGCATCTCGGCGGACGGCCCGACTCGCTCATCGTCCATCGATCCGAACTCGGCGGCGGCTTCGTCATCCTGCACCACCCCAGCGGAGCGGTCGGCAGCCTGCACATGGCCGAGGGGCACGGTGCCTCCGGACCGATGGAACGATACGAGATCGTTTGCGAACACGGCCACATGGTGCTCGACAACAACGTGCGACTCACCGTGCACCGCCCCGGCTACCCGTTCGACTACAGCAACGGCTGCGACTTCGCCGCGGGCGACCCAGACGTCGCAGCCTTGGTCTATCAGCCGCAACACACGCTCTCGACGCTCGAGAACAAGGCAATATTCCTACAGGGCTTCTTTCAGGAACTCGACCACTTCGTCAGCGCCTGTTTGAGCGATACGCCGCCGACACGCGGCACGCTGGAGCTGGCCCGCACTGTGATGGAATGCTACGAAGCCGGCCTGCTCAGCCACCGCCAACCCGTCCGGCTGAACGATCTCGACTGCAACCGCAAGTAAAGGAGACGCCCCGTGCAGTTCTCTGCGTTTACCGACATTCTCGACCGCCCGTTCGAATCGGCCCTCGACGCCCTGGCCGGCCTGGGCCTGAGGTGCATCGACCTACGCTCCAAAATCGGTCAGGACAACGTCGATACCCTGCGCGGCCAGGCCGCACGGCGCGCCGCCGAGGCCATCGCATCACGCAACCTGCGCGTGGGCTGTGTGGCAAGCTGGGGCGTCAACCCGATGAGCGGCGACTACGACCCGGCCGAGCCGCTCTATCGCCAGGCCATGCGCGAGCGAACGGCCCACCTCGCTCAACTCGCCGAGCTACTCGAGGCACCCAGCGTCCGCGTCTATAGCCTCAAACGACCCGACGACCCAGTCACCGAGCAGCACCGCGCCGACAACGCCGCATTTCTGTATGAGTTGGCCGCCATCTGCGCCGAGCGCAAACGGCTGCTGGTCATCGAAAACGAACCCCCCACTCTCACCGCCACCTGCGCCGAACTGGGCGACCTGATGCGTCGTCCCGTACACGAGTCGCTCAAGATCAACTGGGACATCGTCAACGGCTGGCGCGCGGGTGAGCTGCCCTGGGCGCCGCGCGTGTTCGATCAGATCGCCGGCCACGTCGCCCACATCCACGTCAAAGGCGCCCGCGCCGCACCTGACGGATCGTTCGCCACCATGGCCGTCCCCGGCAAAGACGACGTGCCTCACGTCGAACTGCTGGCCGCACTCGACCGCAGCGGCTTCGACGGCACCGTCACCATCGACCCGCACTACGGCCAATTTGCCGAAGCGGATAAGCTTACCGACGTCGAAGAGCCGGTGCTCGAGGTCGTCCGCCAGACGCTTGACTATCTGCGAAGCATCACGTGACTACGCCCTCTCCGGCAACGACGGTAGTGGCGTTGCCGGGCATGGCGGGACCTGAGCGGGCGACCCGAAGCATAGCGCGCGGAATTCAAATGTTTACCGGCGACCCGAACCGGAGCGTGTGACAGGAGCGTCACACGCCAACGTTTAGCGGCAACGCCGAAGGCGTGCGCGCCGTTCCGTTCAGCGGCGACCCGAACCGGAGCGTGTGACAGGAGCGTCACACGCCAACGTCTAGCGGCAACGCCGAAGGCGTGCGCGCCGTTCCGTTCAGCGGCGACCCGAACCGGAGCGTGTGACAGGAGCGTCACACGCCAACGTCTAGCCCAAGTTACGCAACTGAGTCGAATTTGAAAGAATCTTTGGGGTGCGATCGGCGTTTTTGTGATCGTCAGAAGGGATGATCTGCTGCAGGGGCGATGTAGTGAAGACCTTGGCTCTTGAATAGGTTTGAATTGAT
>DATKUK010000045.1:0-53942 GCA_035530655.1 Phycisphaerae bacterium | reverse complement strand
CTACGCCCGTTCGAGTCCGGATGGCATCGGGCTTTGCGTACTCTGGCCCGCTCGCCCCTCGACGGACGCCTCGTATGCGGTTCGTGTTCCTCGGGCCGGAGCTTTGCTTACAGCTTCCTTCAGACCCCGCCTCGCGGCGACACCCTTGCTGTTCGGCTAGGGGTTCCTGCCGTCAAGGCCCCCAGAGGACTTGCACCTCCAAGTCAAACGCCATGCCTGGCACACCAGAACAAGGGCGGCCTGCCCTGGGGCCGCCCTATCAATCGTGCGCTCCGCGGCACGTGAGGTTCAACTCAGACTGCGCGCCGGCGAAGCCCAGCCGGTCACCCGCGACATGCCTGCGCGCAGACTACATGCGACGCCGAATCGCCAACAGCCCGCCGACCAACAACATCGCCGTGATCGGCTCGGGGATGTAACGCTCATCCGGCGCGATGTTAATCATCGCGCTGCCACTAAAAGGCAAGCCGTAGTCATCCGGCATCGGCGGGTCCAGCATGAACATGATCGAGCTGGTCGAGCCAGGCCCGGATGGCCAGTCGCCCGCATCGCCCGCATCCACCAGCAGTCCGTCCGAGGCGTGCAGCAGGCCCACGCCGACCAGCACGCCCGGGTACTCTTCGGACTCGGCTACACGGTACCAATCCACGTTGCCAGCCAGCAATGGATCGTTCGGGTCGTCGTAGAACAGCGCAAACGCACCGTTCTCGAAGGAGCCGTCCAATCCCACGAAGTGGACTAGAAACGTATCCAGATCAAACTCAAGCTGGAAAGACTGGCCGCCACCCGCATCGTAGTAAATGGTCGTCAAGCCCGGATGGGCGTCCAGCGACAGTGTGCTGCCCACTCCGCCAGGCCCGAACTCCACTCCCGCGTTAGCCACCGTGATCTGATCGATCGGCCCGCCCGTGTAATCGGGCGGCAGACCTGCCTGGGCTGCACCGGCCAACCCGACCAACAGTACGCAAACAGTCCCAACCCGAGCCATGATCTCCTCCTTCACGCCTAAGCCTGCCCGCCTTGTTTCCTAGCCTTACACCCACAACGCCAGCCGGGCTACCCAGGAGAAACTCCGCTCCTGCCTGGTGAACCCTGCGTCGGGCGCACCCGGCCGGCACCTCTCCATCCCTCTGTGCTCTCTGGCTCCCCCATGCTAGACGCCTCTGAACGCTCCAGTCTGGTCCAGAGGCGGATTCGTGCGGAGCAGGTCTGCGCCTCATCCACGGCGCCGCAGCAGGAACATCGCTCCCGCGCCCAGCAGGACGCAGCTTACCGGCTCGGGTACACTCAACGTGATGCTGCCTGTAAAATACAGGTCCTCGCTGAAACCCACGAGCGGACTGGGGTCTATCACCGGCAGGTTGAAGGCGATAAAGCCCGCCGGGCCGAACTCGTCGAATAGCGTACCGCCGGAAATCGAGATCGGGATGTTCCCCGCGAACAACGACTGACTGAAGGAGAAAAACTCGTAGAGGACGAAATCGTTGTCGATCGCGCCCTGCAACAGAACCACGTTGGCGTTCTCCCGGTCCGTCAAGGTGAACCCCGCGGCGGCGAACTTTCCCTTCGCCGTACCAGTGTTGGGGTCGCTTTGATCTTGCAGCAGGAGCGATTCGATCACGAAGTCAAAGGTATACCCGTCACCGTAGCGCTCCGGGGGCTCGATCTCGCCGCCCCCCGTTAAGCCCGGCATCGACGTCAACGCTCCCAACGTCCCGACGCTCCTGTCGAACCCGAGGATTCCGTTGTCGAAGGTGAAAACGATGTCTCTGTCGATGACCCCGTTGGGTATGACCGGAACCCCCCAGGCGCTGCCGGGCAGCGCTGCCACCATCAGAACCAACACTGCGCACGCCACAAATCTTGATGAGGTGTTCATGAGTTTGTCCCCTCATTCTCCGTCAGCGGCGCGCTGTCTGCGCCGCTCGCAGCGCGGCGGCCCGGCCGCGCATTAACCCAGGTGGTTACCGGTAGCCGCAAAGGCCGTACCACCAGTGCTCCGGTGAGGCACGTCTTCCCTAACTATCCCAAGTACTTACCCAAGATATAGTAAGGGAAACCCCTAATGCTGTCCGGTTTGGGGCACGGCCCGGGTGCTCCTGCTCGCGTTGAGTTTTTTCACCATCCACGGAGCCCCTTTCGAGAGCCAAACCGTGTAAGCCTTTGCAGAGAAAGTGGTTAGACTGTGTTGCGTCATGACAACACAGGTTGCTCAGCCACGTTCGTTTGTAACCTGCTGGCAAAAAGGCAGTTAAGCATTTATCGGACCGAGCCGTTTCCGCTCGGCATCGTGGGGGGCTCCCCTGCCGTCCTAGATCGGGCCAGACGAGCGAACGGTATCTGGGGCAGCTCCTTTCTGTTGCCTGGATGGCCGATGGGCTGGTCTCGCTGCCTGCAGGGTGTCTGCTTGAAGTCGTGGGCCCGCATGTCTGGACGATTGACCGACCACGCCGGGTTCGGTATTCGGTAGCGCCGGAGGCCTCGCGCCTCGCGGAATCCGACCATGCCGATCAAGACCAAGATCATCGCCACGCTCGGGCCGGCCTGCTGCGACGCGTCGACCATGACCAGGCTGGTCGAGGCGGGCCTGGACGTCTTCCGCATGAATTTCTCCCACGGCACGCTCGACGAGCACGCTCGATGTCTGAAGAACGTTCGGGCGGTGTCGAAGCGGCTTGCCGTGCCACTGGCGGCGATGGCCGATCTGTGCGGGCCGAAAATCCGCGTCGGCAAAGTCGAAGCTGAGGGGGTCATTCTTCACACGGACGACGAGTTGGTTATCCAGCGCGAGCCGGTCGAAGGAACGCGGCAAGGCATCAGCACCACGCTGCCGGAGTTGATGGACGCGGTTCATAAAGGCGATCGGATCAGCTTCGATGACGGCAGAATCGAGGTCGAGGTGGTCAACGCTCGCCGCCGCGACCGAATTGTCTGCCGCGTGACCGCAGGCGGTACGCTGCGCAGTTCCAAAGGGGTGAATCTGCCCGATACCGAGCTGTCACTACCCGCGCTGACCGAAAAGGACCGCGCCGATGCCGAGTGGATCGTCCGGCAGGACTTCGATTACGTCGCGCTATCATTCGTTCAACGAGCCCATGACATCGCGCAGTTGCGCGAGCTGCTCGACGCCGGCGGCAGCACCGCCCAGATCGTGGCCAAGATCGAAAAGCCGCAGGCGGTCAGGAACATCGAGTCGATCATCGATGCGGCCGACGCCGTGCTGGTGGCCAGGGGCGACCTGGGTGTCGAACTGGCTTTGCCGGAGGTGCCCATCGCCCAGAAGCGCCTCGTGCGGCTGTGCGAGCAGGCGGGCAAGTGCTGCATCATCGCCACGCAGATGCTCGAGAGCATGATCGAGCAGCCCATGCCCACGCGGGCGGAAGTGTCGGACGTGGCCAATGCCGTCTTCGACGGGGCTGATGCGGTCATGCTCTCAGGCGAGACGGCCGTCGGCAAGCATCCGGTGCAAGCGGTCGGGACAATGAACGCCATCGTCGGGCGCGCGGAGGAGTACCTGGCCGAAGGGCCCTGTCAGCACCCCAGCGACATGGGGCTGAGCGGAACCGAGGCGGCCATCGCCCAGGCGGTGCATTCGATCATCCATGCCGAGCGCGTGCGCGCGGTGGTGGCTTTCACCATCAGCGGCGCGACGGCGCGGATGCTGGCCAAGATGCGTCTGGAAGTGCCGATACTCGCCCTCACGCCCGATCGGCGCGTGATGCAGCAGGCCTGTCTGTTCTACGGTGTGGACGCCGAACTGGCCAAGACGCCCGCCCACACGCGCGAGGTGCTCAGCCGCGCCGCCAGAAGGATTCGGGCACTTGGGTGGGCGAAGAAAGGCGAGAAGATCGTCGTCGTGTCCGGCCGCCCGTTGGGCAAGCCCGGCAGCACCAACACCATCGTGGTGCACACCCTATAGCGACACACGGTTCGTCCAACGCTTGGCCCGTTGGCGAAGGCCGTATCCATCGCGCTTGGGGCCGTACAACTCTGCGCGGGTCATTTCTTCTTCACCAGAGCACGCCAGCCAGTCGCCGGCACGGCCGTGGGATGTCGCGCCAGCGAAGTATCGCGAACGTCTTCGACCACAGTAATTACCTCATGGTCCACGGCACGAGCAATGCGAACGACCGTCGCGGTACGTCGGCGGGGCACGACCGCGAAGCACAGCGCCACGTCGCCCCGACCGCCGCGGGCCGGGATCTCGGTGACAATGAACTCGGCCAGACGTAGGCCGAAGGCTACCGCATGCGCCTTACCACACGAGATCATCAGCACAAGTTGCGTGCCAAGTGCCATCTTCTGTTCCAGCCACACCCCGCATGCGTTACCCAGGGCAAAGCCCAGCCCATACGATAGGATCTTGACAGCCGTCAACTCGCGGAGCACTCCGGAGACGGCTACCACCCAGATCACCACCTCGCAAAAGCCCAGGCACGCAGCCACCGTGCGGTAGCCTCGCACCACACAGATGGTGCGCATCGTGCCGAGCGAGACGTCGACGACACGCGCGCACACGATGAAAACGGGCCAGAAGAACGGGTTCGCGTCGAGAAAGCGCATCACCTCAGCCATGGCAATATCACCCAACCAAACCCAAACCGATCATGAACGAGCCTGTCAACCGGTATTATGCTCGCCGTTCGGCGCCGTACAACGATCGGCCCTTGTGCGTCCACTCCGATGGTGGTCGGCAACGCCGTATCGATTGACCCGCTTCTCGTCGGGCGTTGTGGCCCCATGCCCCTTCGCTACAATAGCCGCCCAAGAGGGTACGGAGGGTGTAGCCATAGTCAGACGGTGCTATGCTGCCCCTGCCGCGGCGGCGCGGCGCCAACATAGGGCTCGGGAGGGCGCGGCCATGTTCAGAAGACGCGTCGTCTCGTTCCGGTCGAAACTGCTTGCCAATATCGTGATGATGACTGTTCCTCTCAGCGGCTGCGCTACCGCAGCGGCGTATCGGCGGATCAACGGGGCGTAACCTTGCGACGGCGTGGAGACCAATATGAATCTGGGTGTGCAATACTATCGACCTCCCTTCCCCCAGCCCAAGTACTGGAAGGACGACTTCGCCCGCATCAGGGATTCGGGACTCAACACGGTCCAGCTCTGGGTGATCTGGGCGTGGGTCGAGTCCAAGCCGGGCCAGTTCGTCTTTGACGACTACGATCAGCTCGTCGAACTGGCCGAGGCCAACGGGCTGGGTGTGATCCTCAGCACCATCGCCGAGGTTCAACCCTATTGGATCCATCGCGAGGTGCCCGGCAGCGAGATGATCGACCACATGGGCCGCACCGTCGTCTCCTCCAATCGCAATGAGTGTCACTTCGGCATCACGCCCGGCGGGTGCACCGATCATCCGGGCGTGTGGGAAAGGATGCGTGGGTTCCTCCAGCAGGTGGCGACCCGCTACCAGCCCGCCCCGCACCTCCGCGGTTGGGACGCCTGGAACGAGCTGCGCTGGAATGTGCAGGCGGACGGTCTGGTGTGCTTCTGTTCGCACACGCTTGCCGCTTTCCGGCAATGGCTCGGCGACACCTACGGCGGGCTTGAGGGCCTGAACAAGGCCTGGCTGAGGCGTTACGGCTGTCTTGAAGAGGTCTGGCCCGGCAAGTGGCACGACCGCCCCTACACCGAGATGATGGCCTTCGAGCATTTCCTCACCTGGCGGGCGAACCAGCATGGCAAGGCCCGCTACGAAGTCATCAAGGCTATCGATCCCGATCGTGCGGTAACTGTGCACGCAGGCAGTCCGTCGCCGCTGACGGCAGGGCATCCGGAAGATCAGCCCGTCAACCGCGGCAACGATTGGTTCTTTGCCGACGACCTCGACGGCGTGGGATGTTCGAGCTTTCCCAAATGGGAGGGCATTGACGACGCCGAGTTCGGCGCCCGCGTCGAGTTCGTGCGGTCAGCGTCGCGGGGCAAGGCCGTCTGGCTCAGCGAGGTGCAGGGCGGCCGCTCGGCGGTGGGCTTTAAGGTCTTCAAGCGTGTCGATGCCTGCTCGCAGCAGCGGTGGATCTACAACGGCATCGCGTGCGGCGCCGATACGATCCTATTCTGGTGCTGGCGCGACGAGGTGTTCGGCCGCGAGTCGGCCGGCTTCGGCTTGGTTGGCAACGACGGCTTGGCCGATGAGCGCCTGGCGGCCATGAGAATCACCGGTCGACTCATCGAGCAGCACCGCGCGCTGCTCGATGCCTATCGTCCGTCGCAGCCCGATGTTGGCGTGCTCTTCAGCCCTCAGACCTATTACCTGACCTGGGCTCAGGAGGGCTCTGGCGTTCGGGCCTCTCAGGCGCTCCGCGCGTACTGCCGAGCGTTGATCCGCAGGAGCGTTCCCTACCTGGTGGTCGAGGAGGAGCACCTTGATGTGCTGCGCGATTTGAAGGTGCTGTTCATGCCGCGGACCATCGTCACCAGCGAGGTGACGCAGCAGCGGCTGGCCGCCTTCGTCAGAGCGGGTGGCACGCTGGTTTGCGAATCCGAGTGTGGGGCGTTCAGTCCGCAGGGCATCTACCGCTATCCCGAGGACCGCTTCCTCGCCGACCTGACCGGCATCCGCGAGGTAGGCCGACGCGACCTGCAACCCGACACCATGGAAGTGGTTATTGACCGCAGCCGGTTCAGGCTGCAACTGACGCAGTGGATCACCCCCATGCAGGCCGCTAGCGCCAGCATCTTTGCCGAGCATGCCGACGGGGCGCTGGTGGCCGAGGCGCCGGTCGGCAAGGGACGCGTGATCCTGTGCGGCAGCTACCTCGGGGATGCGTACTTGGCGGACGAATACCCCGACTTCGAGGGCTTTGTCGAACTGCTTGCCTGTCGCGCAGGCCACCAGCCCCAGATCGAGGTGATCTCGCCCCAGCCCGACCACGATGCGTTCGTCTACACCAGAACCGGAACCGCTGCCGGTAAGCGCGTAATCTTCGTGTTCTTCCCAGCCGACGATGAGACGGTGCAACTTGGCTTCGCGCCTGGCCTCATTGCGGGCCCGACCTGCACCGAGCTGCTTACCGGCAATAAGGTCAGCCTGAGCGGCGCAGCAAGCGGCAGGCAGTGTACGCTTGATCGGGCACACTGGCGTCTGTCCATCCTCGTCGAGGACTAGCTCAGTCGATAGCGACGCATATCGCGCACGTCCTCGATTCGCGGCGACGAAAGGGAGGCCACGAACATGGAAACGCAGACCGTACGAACGATCGTGGTGTCGACCGCGGTTGCTGTGCTCTTGCTGAATACGGCCCAACTTATCGCCGGCCAACTGACGGTGTGGGCCATCGGTGAAAACGCCCGGGTCAACCCCGAGACCGGTCGCGCCTTCGAGGACAATCCCCAGGCGCTGCCCGGCTGTTTCACCGGCGACTACCGCAGCGCCAGCTCCGTCTGGTCTGGCAAGGACCAGACCGTCCACCTGGCCGGCGGCCGAAACGAGGTGGTCGCCTTCCAACTCATCCTCGAAGGACAGGCCAAACGCGTGATGGTCGACGCCTCGCCACTGGCCGGTCCCGCCTCGGCGGCGATCGATCGCAAGCAACTCAAGCTGTTCCGCGAATGGTATATCTGGATCGACGGCAAACGTGGCACCGAGAAAGACAGGGCCTGCATGGCGCCGCTGGGTGCAGGATGGTATCCCGATGCGGCGATCCCGCTGTCCGAACCCAAGCACGGCAGCGGATTCTCGATCCCCAGCAAGGACTTCCACGATCCGTCCGGTACCCGCTTCTGCGATCAGAATAATCAGGCGGTCTGGGTCGACCTGCATATCCCCGCCAACGCTCCAACCGGCGACTACACCGGGCAAGTCACCATCGACGCCGACGGCGCGAAAACCTCGATCGCCCTCCGGCTGCACGTCTGGAACTTTGTCGTCCCGTCAACGATCAACATGCACGCCGAGTTGATGAACTACGGCGAGACTTCGCGCGAGCCCGACCCGAAGATGATGCACGAGTACTTCAAACTCACGCACGAACACCGTCTGGTCATCAGCGACGACAAGGCCAAGCCTCCCTACGATCCGGCCACGGGCTACGACTGGAAGGAATTCGACGCGAGGTTCGGCCCGCTGTTTGACGGCTCGGTGCTGACCGAAGGACCCTGCGCGGGCACACCCATCCCCTATTGGACGCTCCCGATCACCTACGGTGTGGACCGGCCCGACAAGACCAGCAAGAGCACCGGACGCGATTGGCCCGTCCTCGCCCCCAAGACGCCGAGCAACTGCGGCGTGCAGTTCACCGACGCGTTCAAGAAAGACTTGGCCCAAGCCGTAAAGCGGTGGGAAGCCCACTTCGTCGAGCGAGGCTGGACGCGAACCGTTCACGGCGTCTTCCAGAACTGCCTCGACGAGCCCGGCTTCCACAAGAGCGGCAAGGGGTTGGCGGCCGGCAAGGAACAGGGCGCTGCCATCTACGAGACCGCCCGGCTGATCAAGGACAGCGGGCTCAAACTCGTCATCTACAAGCTCGACATCGGCAGCGGCTTCCGGGCCAACAAGCTCGATCTGGACGGCAACGGCAAGGCTGAGGGCCCGCGTGACGTGGCCAACTACCTCGCACCGGTCGTCGACATGTTCAGCATCCAAGGGCTGTGTATCGACCTCGACGCGCTCGGGCCGCACATGAAAAGCGTCGGTACCAAGGTGGTCTTCTACAACGGCTACCATCCGCGCACCGGTCCCAACACCATCCACGGTGAGCTGATCGGCCTGCGGACCTGGGCCGTGGCCGCCTGGCGGAGCGGGCTTTCCGGGTGGGCCGACTGGCAGTTCCGCCGCGAGACCGACAACCAGATCTTTTACGAAACCAACGACTCCGTGGGTCGCACGCTCTACGTCTATCGCGGCGACCACATCGGCCTGCCGGGCAAGGTCTTTGCGTCATTGCGCCTCAAGAGCATGCGGCGCGGCGCCCAGGACTACGAAATGCTGCGGCTATTGGCGGCCAAGGACGGCCACGAGCGCCGCGCCCAGGCCCTCGCGGCTGCGGTCTGCGGCGCCACTTTCAAAGAGGTCAAGGCTGACATCAAGGACCTACAGGACGACGTAGTCGGCATCGACAAGCCCTACGCGGGCGTCGACCCCAACGCTCACTGGTCGCACGACGTCGAGGCCTGGGAAAAGTTCCGCCGCGCCCTGGGTGAGGCGCTGGATCGCGCAGGCTCTCAGTAACTTCGCCTTCTGGCCGTCATTGCTGCCCCCACGCTACGCGTTGAGGTGGATGCGAGCGGCGCGGCTGCGCAGTCACGGATCGGCCTGCGGGTCCGATTCGGTCAGATACCGCGCTTCGAATCCCTCGAGCGTCTCCGCCAAAGGGCTCACGTTAATGCGCCCGATGCTCTTCAAACCTTCGTGTATGACAATCTCCTTCTGCACCTCGCCGTTGAAGTCGATGATGAGCTTCTCGCCCACATGTGCTGCGGCAAAAGCCTCCAGTCTGTCCTGGGCTTGCTCTGTGAGGCGCACCTCTATGTTCATCCAGCCGGTCTTCTGGTCGTCTTTGAGCTTGGTAAGCGTTGTCCCGCGAGGCACAGCGGCAATGTCGTCTTCCGTGAGGACGGTCGCGCCGTCTTGCGTTCGCACACAAAAGCTGACGCCGCTTCTCAGCGCATTGTGCGAGAAATCCACCTCCGTTATGACGGCATCGGTGAACGTCCATCCCTCCAGATCCGGAAGATCGAACAGCCCATCGGACAGTGGCACGTCCCACTCGATCTCGCTATATGTGTATCTATGCAGAACGCCTTCTCCCTCACAAAACTCCATCTCGATAAGTGTCGGCATAGCCGTTCGTTCATTAACCCAGATACGTGCCGTGCCGTCGAACGGCCGTGACCCCCAGACGTCCTCAAGCGGCGCCTCGAAGCCGATCAGTCTTACACCGTCTTGGTATCTCCGACCGATCGTGCGAGTCTCGTCGGCAGTAATTGTTCCGAGATTTGTCCAGAATTCCGTGACGCGCATAGGTATATCGTCGAGCGGAGCTTGCCGGAGATAAGTAGAGCGGAACGCCGTCCGCCACCTCGGCTCAAGGTTAATGGTGACGGACACGTTCGCATGCTCTTTGAGGATCCAGATCATTGACGGCAGATCTGTTCTCGGCTGTGACGTTGTTGGCTCCACAACAGGTAGACTATGCTCTTCGACCCGACTGAACCCCGGATCCTTCTGAAATAACTGACCCCGTTTGATCGGCCGCCAGTCCTCCTCGCCATCAGTGGCCGCCCGCTCCTCCTCCACGAACTGGGCACGCATAGTGTGCGACCCTCTAACGCGCGACGCCACGTCCGTCCACGCAATCGTTCTTTGGGGCCAGAGAAGCCATAGCACAATCGGCGTGACGATAGCTGCCACGGCAACCACCGCGGCGATCTTGGCAGCCGGTCGGTTGAATGGAATAAACCTTCGGCGTCTCGTCCGCCCTGACGCCCGGTCGGTACCTTCCACGCGATCTACCAGAACCGACGCGATCCGTTCCTTGACGTCGGCCGGCATACACGCATCCCGTCGGTGTACAGGCAGCAACCTGGCGATGTTGCCTTCCAGTGGGTCTTCACTTGTCCCATCGCCGTTTATCATCGGGCCTTCCCTCTGCTGTCGGCATCCCGCACCATCACCTCCGCGCTGTTCACGAACGCGTTCTTGAAGGCCTGTCTCGCACGATGAAGGAGGCTCTTGACAGCACCCTCCGTAACACCGCGAGAGCAGGCAATGGCCTTCACCGGATGTTGTTCGTAGTAGCGGTCGATCAGCACCTCGCGATACTCACATCGCAGCTTCGACAACGTTACCGCTACCAGCTCGCGGGTCTCACGTCGCTGGAGTATCTCTTCCGGTAACGGCGATGAGCCCACGTTCCTCAATGCCGATAGCATCTGCCCGTCGACGTGCTCTGCCGTGCCGACAACCTCGTCCCTACCAGCTCGCCGCCGCACCGTGCGGATGCAGTTGCGGGTAATGTTGCCAAGCCACATCGTCATGGGTCCTCGTTGTGGGTCGTATTCTTCCATTCTCTGCAAAGCTTTCAGGAACGTTTCCTGCACGACATCAGCCGCCAGTTCCCGATCTCCACCGACACGATAGAACGCAAGCGCATACACCGCGTCTGCATGCCCCATAAACCAGGCCATGACAGCGTCTGGATCTCGATCGCGCAGTCGTTGGATCTCGACCCGCTGCCGTTCCAGAGGTACTTGTCCCATGTCTCTAATAAATGTACGGCCAAACAGACGAGGTTACGCAAAAAAAGACGCGATCGCCCAATCGAGCCTCTGCACGGATGCACCGACGAGGGGGTGCTGCTAGTCCTCGCAGGGGCGGAGCGTCCTCTTCGGCCCGGTGTCCTGGCGCTGGAGCTGGATATGACACCGCCAGCGGACGTCGTCGGTCTCGGGCAGGTCGGTGCGGAAGTGCACGCCGCGGCTCTCCAGCCGCGCCGCCGCCGACATGGTCACCAGCCGGCCCACCGTCAGCATGTTTTGCAGCTCCCAGCCGCCGGGCTCGTCGAACAGCTTGTCCAGCACGTACCGCGCCCAGAACTCGATGATCTCGACCGTCTCGGCCAGCCGCTCGCCTACTCGTTCGATGCCCACGTTGCGCCACATCACGCTGCGCAGGCTGTTGCGGACGTCCGGCAGGTCGAGCGCCGTCCGCAGCGACGGCTCGATCTGACTGCGAATGTCGGCCGGACGCTGCTGATTGGGAAGGTCGGCCAGCGCCTCACCGGCCGTCCGACCGGCGATCTGCCCGAAGACCAGCCCCTCCAACAGCGAGTTGCTCGCCAGACGGTTCGCCCCGTGCAGACCCGTACAGGCCACTTCGCCGCACGCCAGCAGGTTTGCCACGTTGGTCCGCCCCTCCAGATCGACGGCCACGCCACCGACCATGTAGTGTGCGCTGGGACGGACAGGAATCCCCTCGCGCGCCACGTCGATGTCAAACTCCTCACAGAGTTGAGCGATCTGCGGGAACCGCGCGGCGAACTTGTCGCGCCCCAGGTGGCGGACGTCGAGATAAACGTTGGTTGCCCCCGTGCGGGCCAACTGCGTGAGAATCGCCCGGCTGACCACGTCGCGCGGAGCCAGCTCGGCGTCGGAGTGGAACTCGGGCATAAAACGGTCGCCCTTGCGGTCGATCAGATAGGCCCCCTCGCCGCGGACGGCCTCGCTGATCAGCGCCCGTGTCGCCCCCGCCACGTACAGGGTGGTGGGGTGAAACTGCACCATCTCCATGTCCTGTAGGATCGCCCCAGCCCGGTAGGCCATCGCCAAGCCGTCGCCGGTGGCAATCTCGGGATTGGTCGTCTCTCGGTACAGCCGACCCATCCCGCCGCTGGACAGGATCGTCTGCCTCGCCCACAGAAGCTGATGCCCGTACTTGGGGTGATAGCTGACCACGCCGCTGCACCGCTGGTCGACGCCCAGCAAATCGATGACGAAGCAGTCCTCGAAGATGCGAATGGCGGGCTCCTCGCGCACCCGCCGGATCAGGGTGGCAGCCACCTCCTGACCGGTCGCGTCACCATGGGCGTGGAGCACGCGGTTCGCCCCGTGGCCCCCCTCCCGCCCGAACACCAGCTTGCCGCCTTGGCGGTCGAAGTTGGCACCCCAGTCCAGGAGATCCCCGATGCGATCCGGCCCCTCTCGCACCACCTTCTCGACGGCCGATCGACGGCAGAGCCCACAGCCCACCCGCAGCGTGTCGGCCACGTGGGCCTCAAAGCTGTCGGACTTATCCAGCACCACCGCCACTCCGCCCTGGGCCTGCCAGGTGTTCGACTGCTCCAGCTTGCCCTTGGTCACCAGCAGCACTGGGCCGTGGCGGGCCGCCTCGATCGCAGCGCACAGGCCAGCCACGCCCCCGCCGATGACCAGCACGTCGGTGAAGATGTGCGGCACGCGGCGCGGCTCAAAGTTGGTCAGATAGCGCCTGGTCTCGTAAAGTCCCATCATGGCGAAACATGCTAGTGTTTTCCTGCCATTACGCAACGTGGCAGGCGTCCTTGCCCGTTATCGGACGCTCCAGTCCGGTGCCGCCGCGGGATGAGGTGCCAAGCCCGGCTGGCAGTGCAGGGAGGCTACACCGAGATATAGTCATCCCACCAATGTCCTGTAACTTTTAAACCCTTTATTCAAAGGATGTTATGAGTATTTATAATCTTGTCTTATGCTGGTTTTGCGCCGATCTCTGCCGCGCCGCGTGAACTCGGACTGGACAGAGGCCGTTAAATTGGTAAGGATGATGGGCGGCCGGTCGATAGCGGTCTTGCCTGGCTGAGGGGAAACAAGTGGATTCCGGGTCCGAGGGTTGTGGTTGGGTCCGGACAGGCAAGCAGCGTGATCGGGCACGGACCGACCATCGGCTACCCAAGGAGGAAGCGGATGCTCGCATTTCTGGGTACCTACCCGCCTCGGCAATGCGGGATTGGTACGTTCACGCAAGAGCTCTGCGACGCCATCACGCAGCATGACCAACAGAAACGGGGGCTGTTCACGGCGGCGATAACCGACCGGCCCGGGGGGTACAAGTATCCGGAGCGGGTCAAGCTGGAAATCCGTCAGCACGTGCAGGCGGATTATGTTCTGGCGGCCGATTTCCTCAACCATAGCCGAGCCTCGTTGCTGTGCGTCCAGCATGAGTACGGGATCTATGGCGGCACGCAGGGCAGCTATCTGCTGACGCTGTTGCGTGAACTGCACCTGCCGGTCATCGTCACGCTGCACACGGTGTTGGAGGATCCGGATCCGGCGTACCGCGAGGTTCTTCGCGAGTTGGCCGACAGGGCCGACCGGCTGGTGGTGATGAGCTACCGGGCCTGCAACATGCTCGCCGCCCAGGGGGTCGACGCCAGGAAGCTCGTACACATTCCCCACGGGGTGCCGGATCTGCCTTTTGTCGACTCGAATTACTACAAGGAAAATTTCCGAGTCGCCGGGCGCAAGGTCATCCTCACGTTCGGGCTTTTGAGTCCGAATAAGGCGATCGAAGTAATGATCGACGCCCTGCCCGCGGTGGTAACTCGGCATCCCGAGGTGGTGTACCTGGTGGTCGGCGCGACCCACCCCGCGCTGCGTCGTGAGCGCGGCGAGGAATACCGCTTGAGTCTCCAGCGCCAGGTTCAGCGGCTGGGGTTGCGCGATCACGTTGTCTTTCACAACAAGTTCGTTTCGACCCAGGAGTTGCATGAGTTCCTGTGTGCGGCCGACCTGTACGTAACGCCCTACCTGAACCGTGAGCAGATCACCAGCGGTACGTTGGCCTACGCCGTCGGCGCGGGCAAGGCCGTTATCTCCACGCCGTACTGGTATGCCGAGGAACTGCTGGCCGACGGCCGAGGCAAGCTCGCCCCATTCCGCGATCCCGAGGCGCTCGCGGAGGCGGTCCTATACCTGCTCGACAACGAGGTTGAGATGCACGCCATGCGGAAGCGGGCGTATCAACTCGGTCGCAATATGGTGTGGTCGAACGTGGGCAAGGCTTACCTCAATCTGGCCGAGGAGGTGCTGACCAGTCATCAGTTGCGCGGCGGCAGGGCGGCGGCGGCGCGCCGCAGCACCATCATCTCGCCGCGCAGCCTGCCCGAGCCGTCGCTGTCTCACCTTCAGACGTTGACGGACAACTTCAGTCTGATCCAGCATGCACGGGGTGTCGTGCCCGACTATCGCCACGGCTACTGCGTGGACGACAGCGCGCGGGGACTGGTGGTGGTAACCAAGTACCATAGATTGACACAAGATCCGGCTGCGCTGGCCCTGTTGCAGCGGTATCTGGCCTTCACGGCATATTGCCAACGCCCCGACGGGGCGTTCCGCAACTTCGTTTCCATCGATCGCCGGTTCCTCGACGAATTGGGCTCGGACGACTGCCAGGGCCGTGCCCTGTGGGGGCTGGGGTACGTGATGGCGTCGGGTCTACCCACTTTTGCATCGCTGGCCAAGGAGTGCTTCGATCGCGCGCTGGGCGTGGTGGGCGATTTGAACCTTCGTGGCTCGGCCTACGCGCTGCTGGGGCTGCACTACTACCTGGAAGCGTATTCGGGAGCGTTGGAGATCCGGTCGTGGCTAGACCGACTGGCCGAACGCTTGGTCGCCTCGTACAAGGACCACGCGAGCAGTTCGTGGCAGTGGTTCGAGCCGATCCTTACGTATCACAACGCGGTCATCCCGCAGGCGCTGTGGCTGGCCGCCTGGCACCTGGAGAAAAAGCCCTGGTTGGCGATCGCACAGGAGTCGGCCGACTTTCTCTTCGATCGCACGACGCGCGACGGGCGGGTCAGCCTCGTGGGCAACACCGGGTGGCATCCCAAGGACGCCAAGGAGAAGGCTCACTTCGACCAGCAGCCGATCGACGCCTGCGGGCTGGTTGAGCTGGCCAAAGTGGCCTATCGTCGCACCAAATCGCCGGAGTACCTGGCGCGGATGCAACGCGCGTTCGACTGGTTCATTGGCGACAACGACGTCGGTGCGCCGCTGTACGATCCCAAGACGGGCGGCTGTTTTGACGGACTCGAGCCGGACGGGGTGAACCACAACCAAGGTGCGGAAAGTACCCTTTCATACATCATGGCGCTGCTGACGCTGACGGAGGTCAGCCCGGAGGATGAGGAGCATCGCATCCGTCGGGCGCGCGCCGCACGTCAACACACCGCGGCCGCGCAGAGGGATGCAGAGGTTCCTGTGTGAGACAACCGGTAGTGCTGGTTAGTAGTTGGCCTCCGCGCAAATGCGGGATTGGCACCTTTGCGGAAGAGGCGGCGGAGTTCATCCGCAAAGCCCTTCCGCAGCACCCCCTGAAGGTCGTCTGCCACACGGACGGTGCGGGCACGGACGTCTACCCCGTCATCGACCTTGCTGACGGTGCGTGGCACGAGCGAGCCCTGGCTCAGATCGAGCAGTTGGACCCCTACGTCGTGCACTTCCAGCACGAGTACGGGCTGTACGAGTACGTCGATCAGTTGGGGCAGGGCGACGAGAACCGACGGTTTCTGCGTCTGCTGGACGAACTCAAACAGCGACATATCCCCACGGTGGTCGAGCCGCACACGGTGCATGGCCGGCTGCGCGAAAGCGAAGAGTCGTTCCTGGAGTCGCTGGCCGAGCTGTGCGACGTGCTGATCTTCAAGTGCGCGTATCAGAAGTGGCGTCTGGGCTGGACGTTCACGGGGCGCGGGGCGCCGCTGCCGACCAACATCATGATCATCCCGCACGGGGCGCGACCGGATCGCCGCTACGCCGCCGATCAGATCCCACAACTCAAAAGAGAACTGGGGCTGGAGGTGTTCGAAGGCAAGCACGTCGCGGGCCTGGTCGGCTGGATCCAGAACAACAAGCGGTGGGACATCGTCACCGACATGTGGGAGGAGTTGCACTCAGAAATCGAGGCCATCAGCGGCGACGACTGGTACCTGCTGGCCGCCGGAGATATGCGCGACCCGAATCATCGTCCCGATTTCGAGAAGTATGTAGCCCGCATTCAACTACTCGCCCAGAAGGGCTTGGCACACTTCTACCAGTTCGTGCCGCGAGGCGACATCTACTACAAGGTGATGGCCATCTGCGACTACGTGATTCTTCCCAGCCTCGACGAGACGCAGTCGGGCACGCTGGCGCGGATCATCGCCCTGAACAAGCCGTACATCACCACAGCCCCACTCGAGGGGCTGACCAGCCAGACGGTCGAAAGCGAAGGGGGGCTGCTGTTTACCGATCGCAGCACGCTGCGCCGCCAGATGTTGCGCCTCGCCACCGACGAAGGCTTGCGATGGGACCTCGGCTACAACCTGTATCACTACCTGACCGAGAAAGTCAGCTGGCAAGTTGTGGCCAAACAGTACGCCGAAGCGTACGAACTGGCGCGGGCCTCGGCGCTGGACGGCGTAGCGGTATCGATCGATCCGGAGTTCTAACCGTCTGCCTTCAATGCCTTAACGCGTGCGTCGCGCGGCTGAGCGGGCGACCTGCTTCGAACGCATCCATCACCCGATCCGCCCCATTCGTGCAGCCCGGTTGTCTGGAGCTGGGCAAGCGTGTATAGTACGTCGGGTCGCGTGAAAGAGTGGGGGCTGGAGGGCCGGTAATGAAAATTGCGCTGGTCTCCATGTACGTAAGCGTCGACGTTTTGGGTCCGCGTTATATCAGCAGTTACCTCAAACGCGCCGGACACGACGTTCGTCTGATCTTCCTGACCGGCCGGCGCGGCAAGCGCGGCAAGAAATGCTACTCGCCGCAAGTCCTGGGCGAGCTTGTCGAACGGCTGGACGGCGTGGATCTGGTTGGCGTTTCTCTGATGACCAACACGTTTCGTCGCGCGGCCCAGATCACGCGCGCCATTCGCCAGGCCCGACCCGCGCTGCCGATCGTCTGGGGCGGCGTGCACCCAACGGTCGCGCCGGAAACCTGCACGGAACACGTCGACATGCTTTGCATCGGCGAGGGCGAGAAACCCATGCTCGAGCTTGCCGACCGCCTTCGGGACGGTCGCGATCCAGCCGACATACCGGGCATCGCCACGGTCCGTGACGGCAAGTTGGTCGGTGCAAGCGTCTGGCCGCTCGCCGACGACCTGGACACTTACCCGTTTCCCGACTTCGACCTGGAGCAGCACTACGTGTTGCACGACGGGCACCTCGTGCCGGCCAGACCCAAGCTCATGCGCGACTCGCTGAAGCGCTATCGCCTGTTGAGCACGCGCGGGTGTCCCTTCAAATGCTCGTTCTGCAACAATGCGACCATCCAGAAACTCTATCAGGGAAACGGGCAGTGGGTGCGCAAACGTTCCGTCGAGAACGTGGTGGCCGAGCTGGAGGCCGTCGCCGCCCGGTTTGAAAGCATTCGCGCCGTCAAGATCGTCGACGATCTCTTCTTCGTTCGCAGCGAGGAGGAGATGGAACACTTCTGCGACGTGTACTCGCGGCGTGTCGGGCTGCCCTTCGAGGTCGACGCCCATCCGGCCACCATGAGCCGGGCCAAGATCGATGCCCTGGTAGGCGCGGGTCTCTATCGCGTCAACATGGGCATCCAGAGCGGGTCGGACAAGACGAACTTCGAGATCTTCAACCGGCCTACCAGTCGCCAGAAGGTAGCGGCCGCCATCGACGTGCTGGCCGACTATCCGCACGTGCAGGCCGAGTATCACTACATCGTGGCCAACCCATTCGAGCCCGAAGAGCAACTGATCGAGACGCTCTACTTCGCCGCTGAGCATCACCGCGGCCACTTCAAGGTGGATGTCTTCCCGCTGGCGTTCTTCCCGGGCTCACCGCTGCACCAACGGGCGGTCCAGGAGGGTGTCATCAGCGGCGAGCAGGAAGAACTCTACAGCGAGGTGTGGCGGCAGTCGCAGACGTGGAAGGCGCTGGGCGACTACCTGGTCGTGCTGCTGACGATGGTGCTGCGACTCAAGCGTTGGGGGTTTTCGGCCCGGGCGGCAAGACGGTTCGTCAATATCGCCCTGTCACGACCTGTCCGCGCCGTGTTCGACCGGGCCTATCTGCCCGTGCTGTTGGCGATCGGCTATGTATCCATGCGTCTGGCGCGAAACCTGATCTACCAGCCGTTCATTCGTCCGTTCACCAAGCGGCGCAGGCCCGAACATCGCGTGCGGGCGGTTCATCAGGCCACGCGCGATACTACCGGGGTCGAAACCACGGCGACTGGAGCGTGACATCCGTCGGTTCCGGCGTCGCACCCCTTGTGTTATCCTCCCAGCACATCCGGCGAGGGTACCAACCATGAAGCAGCCCGCAGAGCCGTTCTACGACCAAGCCGCCTCGCGCTACGACCGGCGCAAAGCAGACCGTGTCGGCGCGAGGATCTGGCTGGACGTCGTGCTGGAAGCCATCGAGTATCTGCCCTTGGGGCCGAAGCCGTGGCGCGTGCTCGATGCGGGTGGCGGCACGGGCCGGGTGGGTGTGCCTTTGGCCGAGCGCGGTCACGAGGTCGCGATCACCGACGTGTCGGCCAAGATGCTCCAGATCGCGCAGGACAAAGCCGACCAGGCTGGCGTTGCGAATCGCGTAAATACCGTCAAAGCCGATATTTGCGACCTTTCCGAGTTGGCTGATGATCGGTTTGACCTTGCCCTGGCGCTGGGCGATCCGCTGAGCTACTGCACCGACGCGGCGCGAGGCCTGACCGAGCTGCATCGCGTGACCCGCAAGGGCGGCATGCTCTTTGCGGAAGTGGAGAACCGCTTCACCGCCGGAAGGCCCGGCGTACGTCGGGGCAGCGGCTGGACCGAGCTCCACAAGGTGCTGGGGACCGGCCAGGCAACCATGCCCGACGCGCCGGACTTCCACATACGGATGTTCGAGCCGACCGAACTGCACCTGCTGCTCCAGGAGATAGGATGGCGGCCGGTGCATACGATGCCGGGCAACCTGCTGTGGGCGCTGCTGGGTGACGAGGTGTTGCAGGAGGCCCGGGACGATCCGCAACAGTTCGCCGAGATGCTGGCCACCGAGAAGAAGCTCCGCGCCTGTCGCGACCTGTGGGGGGCGGGAGCGGATATCCAGGTGCTGGCCTGCAAGTAGCGGCGCGAGTCTCGTGGAGAAACCCTTACCGAGTACGTCGATGGCGGCCGATCGACCCAAACTGCGGGCCTGGCAGTTCGCCGGGCTGATGACCACCTACTGGTGCAACGCCCGATGTGCGTGCTGTTACGTACACGGCTCGCCCGATCGCGGTGGTCGCCTGGCCCCAGCCGATGCGGTGGCGTGGTGGCAGCAGCTTGACCGCGTGGCTGCCACCATCGGCAAGCGGGTGCACATTCACATCACCGGGGGCGAGCCGTTCGGCGATTTCGAGCACCTCTGTTCGATCCTGTCGGCCGTGCAGCAGGCGGGCCTCGGCCCGGTCGAAAAGCTGGAGACCAACGCCTTCTGGGCTACAGACGACGACGTGGCGACCGAGCGACTGACGGCTGTGCGGGATTGGGGCGTCGAGTCGCTGGTGGTCTCGACGGACATCTATCACCAGCAGTTCGTACCGATCGAGGCGGCCCGCCGCTGCGAGCGGATAGGGCGGCAGGTATTCGGCCAACAGCACGTTCACGTTCGTTGGCCGGAGGAGTTGGATGAGCCGTCGGCTCCGGAGGTCTTTGCACCCGATGCCTGCACTGGAGTGCCCGGCACTGGGGGACAAGCCCCCAGTGGCACCCCATCGGGCTCAGGTTCTTCGCTGGCCGAGGCGTTTCGACGGGCGTTTGCGCAGCATCGCGAGCGCCTGACGGGTCGGGCGGCGTTCGAACTGGCGCCGCTTTTGGAGCGTCGACCGGCAGAGACGTTCGCTCGGCTGCGGTGCAAGAAGGCCATTCTTAAAAGTCGCCACGTTCACGTCGATCCGTACGGGAACGTCTTCCCCGGCACGTGCAGCGGCATCATCCTGAGCAACGCCCGCCACGAGCCGATCGACGCGATGTGGCAGCGGCTGGGTGATCAGTGGGACGCCGATCCCGTGCTGCGTGCCTTGGTGACTGGCGGGCCGTGCGCACTGATGCAGCAGGCGATCGAGCTGGGCTATGAGCCCCTGCCCGACGGCTACGCCGGCAAGTGCCACCTGTGCACCCACGTCCGCCAGTGGTTTCATGACCACGGTTGTTTCCCTGGCACCTTCGGTCCGAGGGAGTGCTACCTATCGCCCGCCGGTGAACCCGCGCCGTCCCGTGCCTTGGGCGCCTGAGGCAGAAAAGGTGTCAGGATGATTTTCTTGGGTAATCATCCTCCAACCGCCGTGGAAGGGCACGGAAAATTCATCCTGACACCTTTTCTTCGGTGATCCCCAGTGCCATCCTCCATCGCGACGTGACCAGCGTGGTGGCGGCGGGGGTGGTGGTCGATCCGACCGAGACATGGAGTTGGTTGTCACGCTTATCACCAGGCCCGACAGCCTGCCTCGCACGGAGGAATCCTACTTCGAGTTCACCGCTTACCTGCGCGCAAAGGCCGGTGAGTGGAAGTGGATCGCTCTGGATTTGACGAAGCTCGAGCTCGGTGCCGAAGGTGAGAAGGCCTACGCGGCGGCCGGTAAGCCCGCGCGACCCGAGCATCTGACGTGCATGAAGTTCGTCACGAACAAGGCGAACGAAGCCGCCGACGTCGCCATCGACGATATTGCGTTCTATGGCGTGCTGCCCGAATCGCTGGCTGGGAAAGTACAAGCTCCTTAGCCTGTAGGGCAGGTGTCAGGATTGAGTTTCCTGACATCGTGAGCATGTCCGGTCGCGGCAATCTGATCTCCGCAGTTGGGTAAGTCGCTAAAGGCCCGGGGTTGGTTATCACCATCAGACCACGGGGCAGGACCCGCAAATCTAGCCTGGCACCTTTTCTGCGTCGGAAGTGGCAAGTAGTTTGTCGACGACAGACCTACGCTACTGCGCCCCGCGTTCTTGTCGGCGCCACCGATCAACAATGGCGTCCACATTGAGATCCTCAGGGCCGGACCGCCACTTTTCGTAGAAATCAACATCATCGCTGCTTGGTGCGGGTTTGGGTCTGTGGAAGTGCAGGCGTGTTGGGAGGGGGACGGCTTCGCCCAACACCATTGCCTCCCCGCGCCCAAGACCAGCCAAGATGTCGACGAGATCACGCTCAGCCTCGGGTACTAGGCTGCGCACGTAGCTCTGGTCATCCGGATTCGTCAGCCGCAGGCACAGAAAGGTGCCGCATTGCGATAGCACCGTCTCGGAGACCTCGTGGGGGCGCTGGCTTACCACGCCGAGCCCGACGCCATACTTGCGACCCTCTTTCGCGATGCGCTCCATCGACCTACGGGATCCGGCAAACTGTGATACGGTAGCTCTGGGAATATAGGCATGGGCCTCTTCGCACACTAACAGGATGGGGAAATCACGGAACTGAGGGTTCCAATAGTTAAACTCGAAGGCCAGTCGTCCGATTTGAGCGGCGACCGTCGGGCGAACGTCGAAGGGGACAGAACTGAGATCTATGACGGTGACGGGGCGCTTAGGTTTACCAAGGCCCACGAAGTCGCGAAGGAGCGCCGACAGCGAATCGGAAGAGGACCGGATCTTAGGCTTGAGTAGAAAGTCGTAGCGCACGTCGTTGAGACGGCTGTCCAGGCGCATGAGGAAGTTGTCGAAAGCGCCGGTAAGAGGACCCTTGATCGGCTTGCCGCTGGTGGGGCTGGGGATCGTTCCGTTCTTCGCCTCGATGATGCCACGCAGTTTCATGAGATCAAAGAATATCGGGGTGTCCAGCGTGGTTCGCTCAAGACGAAGCGCCTGCCCTTCTTCGGTCCTCAGCGCATTCAAAGCTTCACGAAAGGCGGCGGTCTGGTTGTGCGCGCTGTAGTCTGTCTGATCGATGAGCAGATCGCACAACTCGGCATAGGTCATAAGCCAGTAGGGAATTTCCAGCTCCCGCGCGTCGACATACCGAAAAATCGAGTCATCGAACGCCGAGTGCCTATTACCTTTGCCTGCCGTCCAGCAATACTCGCCGTGCACATCTAGTAGGATGATGTGCGCTCGTGGCATCACCTTCACCGCTCGCTGGGCGAGACTCGCCACCGTCCACGACTTGCCGGCACCAGTCTGTCCAAGGACCGCGAAGTGACGGGCAAACAGCGAACTTGGGTCAAGACACACTGTCAGCGCCGGATGAGACGAAAGCGCGCCGACTTCGTACCCCTTGGAGCGATACCTTGAAAACATCTGCTCCAACTCGCGTGAGCCTACGGCACGAACCTCAGCACCGGTTGTCGGGTAGGTGCTGACCCCTCGTTCAAATCCGCCGTCAGGACGCAGTGTGCCCACGGGGACTAACCGCACGACCCGTTGGGCAAAGGAGAGGCGCACCACTTCGGCACCGCTTTCCCCTGGTGCCAAGGGCGCCACTTTCTCCTGCTCGGTCATCCGGCTTACAAGTGCAAGTATGTTAACCTCGCCCTGATGGATCGCAACGTAGGTCCCGAGTTGTCCGACCAGAATGTCCTCGTCTCCGATTGTAACTGTGGGTATTCGCTCCTGCTCGTCCTCCACCAGCGATGCGGTCAACACGCTCCCCTGGACATCAATGATATGGCCAATGACTGCTTCCGATTTGTCCGACATAGGTCTAAACCTCCGTGCTGAGGCGTCCGAAGCTCCACAAGTCGGCTTGTCCGGGCCCGGTTTCTCCACTCAACGAGCAGCGATCGCGGGTCACAATGATAACGTTCTGTCGAGAGCTCCAGCGATCGAACACTTCTGTCGCCAAGTCTCGAGAGAAAATCATGACAGTCAGGTCGGACCGGGCGAGCCCGTTCTCAATGACCGCATTCACGTGCTCGTCGCGCATCCCGTAACCGATGCATACGAGTCGGTGAATGGGGGACGGGCCGTGTCGGAGCAAACGTCTGAATTCAGACCATAGCGCGGCGTATGGCGGGAGGGTCGTATCCATCGCCTTACGATATTGAGGTGGGACCATAAGGCGCTTCGTGTCAGCCGGGATCGAGCCGGTGTAGGAACACTTCCGGATTCCCCTTGAAGGACATTCGTACCAGCCAACTGATCCATGCAGTTTGAGCAGATGAATGACCCCGCTAACCCAGCGGACCTGAGCATATCGGCGCCCGCGTTGTACGGTGCCGGTCCGCTCTTGGAACACAGCCGGGTCGAAGTAGGCCTCCTCGACACCGATGAAGCCGTCCACTAGGCGCACGCGACTTCGTTCCGCTGCGCGCTCAAGAAGCGAATCATAATTCAGGCAGAACACTGGAATCGCGGATTCCGTCCGCCGGGCGATACGCGCCATGAAATCCCCGTGTTTGTCCAGTGGCGGCGCAAGTGTGGCAAAGTAGTCGGCGATGCCCGCAGCCACGCTGTGCCTGTGCGGGGAGTCCTCCACCCCACCTCTATCCAAAAGATCGAGCGCTTGTTCAATGCCCTCTGCGCCATCGTCGAGTTTGGCCTCAATTGCGGCGCGTTCCGACAACTCGATGCGATCCCGGATGCAGTCCCACATCTCACCTGCAAGCGGGTATCCTTGTCCGTCTAGGTAAGATGCCCCAGCACCCAAGAGATATCCGACACGCTGGCTGCGAAGCTGCTCTCGAACCTTACGTTCGACCCGACTGGAGAAGTCAGTGATCGATGTCATCACATGTGCCGTTCAGTAATCGCTCGCGCGAAGAAAGGCTGTCAGAATGCGTTTCTTGACACCGTGAGCAGTCCTGGTCACGAGAATCTGGCGCCATGCGACATCTGCCGGAATCGTCCATCGCATCACCCGCGGAACATGGCCGCGCTTGGCGAGGCCATGCCACCCGAGAAGACGTCGGTGTTGAGGGCCATCCCCCACCCTTTGCCTTCGCCAAAGAATGGGGCACCCGCACCTTCCATCGAGGTCAGCCGCCTCAGCACGTCGTAATGGTACCGCTTGTCTCCAGAGCGGGTCAACAATATTCTACCCCACCCAGACACTGCTCCAGAAGCCCACCGCGGCGGCGCACCCAAGATCATCGAGTCCCCCGCCCTCAGAGAGGACGGGCCACCCGGCCGAAGCACCCGAGCCGACAGGATACGATCGGCAGAAGGACTCCATCCCTACGGCGACTCGCCTGGAGATTCCTTCAGTTGCTTCGTATCACCCGTTTCCGTCGAAGTACGAGCCAGCTTGATCGCCCGCTCAAGCACGAGGTCACGCCCGGATGACTTCGCGTCCTCGACCATGACGTCGGGAGGGACACCGGCTGTGGAATAGTCCTGACCCGTGGGCGAGAGGATTGTCGGTTCCGTGCGAAATAAAACGGCCCGCCCGTCGTCGAGATGCTGGATGTCCTTGCCAAATAGCGCACCAGCCGTTCGCTCGCCGACGATGGTTGCACGCTTATTGTCGCGCAAGTTCATCGCCAGCATTTCTGCGCCACTGCCGGTGATGCTATTGGTCAGTACGAATACGGTGAGGCTGAGCGCGCCGGCGTTTGATTGAAACGCGACGCGTCTGCCGCCACGAAACTCGAATATCTGGAGACGCTTATCATCCAGAAGAGCGTCGGCGATACCGTTGGCCTCCTCCGGGCGCCCGCCAGGGTTGTTACGCAGATCGAGTATGACAGCAGACATACGCTCGCTAGCGCATTGACGGAGGATCTGCCTGACCTTGTCGGCCACACCGGAGCCTTCAAACGATGGGATCTTGATATGGACAACGCCGGCCGCCACCTGCGTCTGGCCGACCATCCACACCGCCTTGGGGCCTCGCTTGACTTGATACGTGAAGGTCCTATCTTGCCGCCTGACCGTCAGCTTTACCTGCTCCCCGGCGGATCCTGCCAGGAGCTTGGCGGCGTCGTTGCCTGAGGTAATGTCGGATACGTTTCTATCGTTGACCATCAGCACTGTGTCGCCGTCCAGCAGTCCTGCCTTGGCGGCGGGGCTATCGGGTATCGGCTTGACAGCCGGCCAGCCACCCAAGTTAAGCCCGAGCACACCCGGCTCGGTCCCCGTCTCGCGGGCTTCTACGATGCTTGTGAGTTCCGCCACTTGGTCCCGCGACAGCAACCATCCGGCTGACTCGAGCATCCCCATCAAGCCTGCGTCGATCAGCGAGCGCCGGCTCATTGGCTTTGCGCTGCTGTCCTCGAGTTCCTTGAGCATCGGCTCGAAGCTGCCGCTGGTATGCGCCAACCCGATCCATGACTGCTTTTGGTCTGCGGTGACGCTGCGCTCGGAGATGCGCTCAAACTCGTTGCACACCGCTGCCACTGCGTTCGCTGCCAATACCTCCGCCTTGGGCTGCGGATAGACCTTGGTTACTAGAGTGGCAAGTGTCTGATCCAGAGCATTGGCGAACTGGCGGTCTGCGTGGTCGTCGCCGCCGCGAGCCATGCGATCGGCAACTTCGCGCTCACAGCCGGTTACCACCACTTCCATGGACGCCTCTGCTGCCTGGATAGGGGCAGCGGGCTGGGTTGGCGCAGACGCCGTCGGGTCAGCCCGACCACTTGGAGGTCCAACCCACAGCGCCAATACCAGGCACGCCCAGATCGGCAACCTTCTCACGCCTACAGTCCTCCCGATGGTGCCACCGCCAAACAATGCCCTGCGTGGAACATGGCCAAAGCCGTTGCTTCCCCGCCCGCCCCGGACGTTGTCACGACGTACTCTCAACGACAGGGCGCCCCATCCCAACCAGCGCGACGGGCAGAGATATCGCCTGCGAATCGCGACGTCAAGAACGGGTGGCCTCTGGGATCTTGTTCTGTAGGTGAGCAGGCGCCTGCAAAGGGCCCCGAATTCTTTCTACGGAGCAATCCCGACACCTTCTTATTCCTCAGTGAAGTTGGCGCCGAAGATGGCGAAGTCTGCCAGGTCGCAGTCGGTGTCCAGGTCCAGATCGGCGGCGGGATCACCCGGAGGGGCAATGGGCTGACCAGGACCGCTCATCGCCGCCACAAAAACGGTGAAGTCATCAAGATCCACATCGCAGTCGTAGTCCAGGTCACCCGGGGGGCCCTGAGTGATCACGATATCATCCCAATAGGCCTCCCCCTTATCGGTTGATCCGTCAGCCCTGTCTCCCAGTTGGAAGGTTGTCTCCCAGCCGCCGTGAATCCACATGGGGCACGTCTTTATGAACTGAGTATCTATATAAACATCATACGTCTCCGCGGCAGGATTGGCCTCAAGCTCTACAAGATACCACTGACCTGTATTCAACGTCGCCAGCAAGTACGACGTTGGAGGGGGTGACTCATAACATGTCAGGTTAGTATCGTCGTCAATCACGAGATAGGTCTGATGGTTGTTGAACACCTCGAACCAATGGTTGTTGTCGTGAGGGATGCGGAAACGAAATGAGGCCTTGTACTTTCTTGCCAGATCCAGACCACCATAAGTGGGTGAAACGCCCATAGCCATGTAATCGCCCGTGGATCGCATGTGAATGCTATAGGGAGGACTGACGCTTACCAGAGCGGAGACCTCAAACACCGCATCGCCGGTTGTCGTGACCGTCCAATCACTTATGTCACCGTCGTCGAAATCTTCCGAGAATATCAGGCCCCCCGCCAAGGCGGTTGGCAGCCCCACCAGGAACGTTAGGGTTAGGATCAATCCGGAAGAGCCCTGGGTCGTCATGGCTGGACCCCTCGAAAGCCCTGATCGCCCCGGTAGATGGAAAGCCAACCACGGCCGAAGGCGGCTCTCTCGACTTCCCCGAGAGCTTGTGATGCGGCAAGGCAGTGTTCTGCCTTGCCGACTACCAGAGTATACTACTTGCGACCACCGTCTGCAAGGCGGGCGCTAATGGGTGACACCTTTCTCTTCCTCATAGGGAACTGTTCTACTCTGCCCGTTAGAGCCTTCTCGGGATGCGGCGCTGCCGTTCGGGGTGTCGAATGCTTGCTTGGCCCGTGGAGCCCCTCACCGTATAATCCGCGCCGTGTGGCGCGATCGTGTGCTCTGTGAGGCGTCGGCGGCATGGTGGCGAAGATACTCGACGGCACGAGGGTGGCGGCTCGCATTCGTGGCGAGGCTGGGCAGATCGTCCGCGACGTGACGGCGCGCAAAGGGCGCCCGAAGCTGGCCGGTGTGCTCGTGGGCGGCGCGCCGGCGGCGAAGGCGTATGCAGCCAGTCAGCAGAAGCAGTGCGAACTGGTGGGCATCGATTATCAGCTCTGTGAACTGCCGGATTGCACCACCGCCAAAGACCTGACCGCCCGCCTGGGCGAATTGAACGCCGACCCGACGGTCACGGGCATCATCGTGCAACTGCCGCTGCCGGAGGGGATCGATCCGGCCAAGGTGCAGCTTTGCATCGATCCGTACAAGGACGTGGAGGGGGTCAACCCGGTCAATATCGGCATGGTGTTCGAGGGCGAGCCCATAATCGCGCCGTGCACGGCGCTGGCGGTGATGGCGTTGGTGCGGGAAAGCCGCGTGCAAATCGAGGGCGCCGAGGCGGTGGTGGTGGGTCACAGCCGCATCGTCGGCAAGCCCGTCGCGCTGATGCTGGTCAACGAGCTGGCGACGGTGACCACCTGCCATATTGCCACACGCGACCTGGCCGGCCATACGCGTCGGGCTGAGATCCTGGTGGTGGCGGTGGGTAAACCCGCGCTGATCACGGCTGATATGGTCAAGCCGGGGGCGGTGGTGATCGATGTAGGCATCAACCGCATACGTGAGACTGGCCCGGACGGCGAACCACGTCGGCGCATTGTGGGCGACGTCGACTTCGAGGCGGTGAGCCAGGTGGCCGGCTTTATCAGCCCGGTCCCGGGCGGCGTGGGATCGGTTACCACGGCGATGCTGCTGCGCAACACGGCGGAGGCGGCTCGCCAGCAGATCGATGCGGGTCGCGCATAGAATAGAAATGGACTGGCTCTTATCGGACGCGGTGTTGGCTTCCCGGTTCTGAAGCGGAGGTTGGCGGGGGCTCGTTGTGGCCGTTGTCCCCGCACGGTACGATAGGATTTGCATGGACGCCCATTCGCTCGAGAAACTCGAATTCGAGCAGGTACGTCACCTTCTGGCCGGCTACGCGAGATGTTCGCTGGGTCGGCAGATTGCACTGCGCGTAGCGCCGGTGCGGCATTGCGATCAGATACGCCGCTGGCTTTGCCAAGTAAGAGAGATGCTAGCCCTGATCGAGGTGCGAGGCGTCCCGCCCTTCGGCGGCGTGCACGATATCCGACAACTGATCAGCAAAGCCGAACCTCCTTCGCCGCTGAAGCCGGAGGATTTTGCCACCATCGCCGAGACGCTGGCGGCCACCGACGCCATCAACAAGTACTTTACTGATTTGCCCGAACGGTTCGAGCATACGGCGCGGCTGGCTGAACGGATCGGGAACCTGCTTCCGCTGGCCGAGCAGATCTGGCGGGTGATCGACCGCCGCGGTCAGGTGCGCGACGACGCCACGGAGCGACTGGCGTCGATTCGCCGCAAGATCGCCGACGCTCAGGAGAGCATCGGGCAGGTTGTCGATCGGCTGTTGCGTGCCCCGCACGTGCTGCGACTGCTGCAATACCCCAACTCGACGTTCCACAACGATCGTATTGTGCTGCCGCTGCGGGCCGAGCATCGCGGGCGGTTGGAGGGGATCGTCCACCGCACGAGCGACTCGGGAGCGACGCTGTTCATCGAGCCGGCCGAGGCGGTCGAGCTGAACAACAGGATCATCCACCTGCGGCAGGACGAGCATGAGGAGATCGGGCGAATTCTGTGGGATCTGGCCCAGACAATCCATCTGAACCGCGATCAGATCCTCAAGACGATCGATGCCCTGGCCGCGCTGGATCTGGTGACGGCCAAGGTCTTGATGGCCCGCGCGTTTGATATGACCGTGCCCCATATCGGGGAGGACGGCGTTCTGCATCTGCGCGAGGCGCGGCATCCGCTGCTGCTGGCCATGCAGTTGGCCGACGTTCAGGCGGAGCGGCCGGCCCGCGAGGTCGTGCCGATCGACGTTCGGTTGGGCGACGACTTCGACATGCTGGTGATCACCGGTCCGAACACGGGTGGCAAGACGGCGGCGCTCAAGACGGTGGGGCTGCTGGCGGCGATGGCTCAGTCGGGCATGCCGATCCCCGCGGCGGAGGGTTCGGCCCTGCCGGTCTATGACGATGTGCTGATCGACGTGGGCGACGAGCAGAGCCTTCAGCAATCGCTGAGCACGTTCAGTTCTCATATGTCGCAGATTCTGCGGATGCTACGTCGGGCGCGCAAGACGACGCTGGTGTTGCTGGACGAGTTGGGGGCGGGCACCGATCCGGATGAAGGGGCGGCACTGGGCCAGGCGGTGTTGGACGAATTGCTGCGCAGGGGCAGTCCGACGCTGGTGACCACGCACCTGGGTACGCTCAAGAGCCTGGCGTTTCGCCGTCCGCGCGTGGATAACGCCGCCGTGGACTTCGACTCGGCCACGCTTCAGCCGAAGTATCGCCTGCGAATCGGCGAGCCGGGTAACAGCAACGCGATCGCCATCGCCACACGGCTGGGCATGCCGCGTCGACTGACCGCGTCCGCCCAGCGGAACATTTCCGGCAAGTATCGCGCGTTGACGCGTGCGATCGCCGGAACCCTGGTAAGCAAGCGTCTGGCCGAAGAAGCTCGATCCGAGGCCGAAGTCGCCAAGCTTGAGGCCACGCAGGCCAAAGAGGCCGCCCAGCAGCAGGCCGACATGCTGGAAAAGAAGCGGGCCGAGTTCGAGCGGTGGGCCCAACAAGTGGTGCAGCTCAGGCGAGGCGACCAGGTCTACGTCCGCAGCTTCGATCGACACGGAACGGTCGTACGGATGGCGCTGCAGCGCCAAAGGGCGGAGATCGACTTCGGCTCGATGAGCGTTGATGTATCGCTGGCCGAGTTGCAGCCCGAGCGCTCGCCGCCGCCCCCCAAGGCTCCCGAGCAGGTTCGGCCGCAGGAACAGCCCCGTCAGCAGCCTCGAGACAAGAAGCACGTTGAGGGTACGGATCACTCGAGCAAGCGCAAGGCGCCTGCCGGGCCCGACCGCAAGCCTCCACCTCGCCCAGTGCCCACCGCCCTGTCGGCGGAGCAGCTAAGCTGCCTGGAGGTGGGTCAAGAGGTATTCGTCCGTCGCTTCCGCCGTCGCGGCACGCTGGTACGGCTGAAACGAGACAAGCAAGTGGCCTCGGTCAGCGTGGGAGCCATGGAAATCGAGGTGCCCTTCGGCGAGCTTTCTGAGGTCCACGATCCCCCTGCTGAGCGCCGGCGGCCGGCGGGTGAGGCGAGCCCGCGAGGCCGGGCCGAGAAGGACAAGCCCGCCGCCACCGATTCGTAGGGCGAGCCAACCAAGCAGCCCGGCTCGGACGACGCGAGTTAGTCTGGTCGTGCGGCAGGGCTTGGCCGTGCTCAGGCCGTCCGCATCGGATTTCCCATTTAATCGGGTATCTTCAGAATCAGCGAGCGATAAGCCCGGATCGCCGCGACATACTCACACGCTGCCGTTGATGAACGATAATCAATAACAAGGGCCCGTCCAGTCGGCCAGGCCCCTGTTATTGTGACAATCCTCGTCCATCGACGCGGACCGAAGGTCTCTATCCGCCCTTCTCGTCGTCATCGGCAGCACCGTTGTCGGCCTTACCGGCATCGTCGCCATTGACAACGGCATCATTCGCCTCGGCGGCGGCGTTGTCACGGGCAACGGTGTCCGTTGCCTCAACACTGCCAGTCGCCCCGCCGGCCGCTGCCGCGGCCAGCATCTCCCGCTCTTTCAACGAGCCCGGCGGCACGTAGCCCTTAGCACCACCGCGTTTCTTCCAGATGCCGAAAACGATGAATAGGGCCACTGCGGCCAGGGCCTGACAGATGGCCATCCAGATGAACATCCATCGGAACCCCCAGGGGTCTTGGCTGTTGTTTGTGAAATAGTCCATGAACATGGCGCCGACTATGCCGGTCACCATCAAAGAAGTCGATCGCATCATCCCGTTACAGGAAGCGAACTGTCCGTACTTGTCGCGTGGGAACACCAGCACATACAACGGCATGCCCGCCGCACCATGCAGGCCGAAAACAACCAGCTTCAGCCCCGCCAGGATGATGTACGTGTTCAGGTCCCGCAGGTAGAAGAAGGCAAAGAAGTCGAGCGGAATCATGAAAATGAGCGTGACAAACGTGACGCGCACTGCGTGGAACTTGTCGACAAGCCATCCGCTTGGATACTGAAAGATCATCGTAACGATGGCAACGGCCGCGCCGACCATTCCGATTTGCTTCATGCTCAACTGGATTGCATCCCTGATGAAGATGATCTGACCGAAAGCGACCACGTTGGCGGAATAGTACAGGGCCGTGAACGAGAACATGAAGATGTAGATCGGGTGGCTGAAGCATTCGGACAAGTAGACCTTTATCTGCTTGAAGACACTCGGCTTCTCGCCGAGATCGTCAGGAGGCGGATATTCGCCTTCCTTGACCCTCCAGCACATGACAGTGAACCCGAACAGATAGAGGATGCTGATACCGAAGAAGATGTGGGGCATGTGCGTTTCAGCGTGAGGGAAGACGAATGCCTGGAACAGCGCGCCCGCAGCGGTACCGACCAGTCGAAACAGGGCAAGGAACCGGCCGAGGAGTTCGTCGGGCACCACGTCGGCGAACAGATACCAGAAGACACTGTTGACGAATTCGTCGAAGAAGTGGAACATCACGACGAAAATCCCGATCGCGAGAAGCGTGATCGCGAAGGGGTCCAGCCCCAAGAACTGACCGCGCGGCCTCGAGAAGTTAAGGGTAACGGGTGTACCTGGCCCGGCGCCCAGGTCCGTCTTCGGATCGGGGGTGAGGGTAACGGCCACATCGTCGGCTGGTTTACTGTCCAGAACGACGGTGTATTGGCGCGATGCGGGCGCGGGTTTGGGCTGGTCAGCGTCAGCGTCGGCGTCGGCGTCATCCTCATCGACGACCTCGGTGATGGTCACGCCGGCGAGGTCGTTGTCCGCCACGTTTGCCACCACGTTGGGGATGTCAATGCCGTCATACGTCGTATCATCGCTCCTCGCGGTGTGCGTGATCGTCGAGGTATGCCGACCTTCCGCCTTGTCATCGTCGATCGCCTTTACCGTAACCGTCTGAGGCTTCGCCCAGTTCTTGGGGGCAAAGGTCAGCTCGACGACCTCGCCGGGCCCTTCGTCCAGTTCAACCTGGTCATCGCAGGACACGACGATGGTCACATCCGCCGTCGGCTCGGTGCCCAGCACAACGCTGTACCCATCCGTGGAGGGTCCGGTCTCGCGGACGTCCGTCGATTCCGGGCTCGTCTTGGTGGCCTTGGTCTGGGTGATGATCACGCCGAGATCGTCATCGGTGACCTTCACCACGACGTCATCGATCTCCATGCCGTTGTAGCGGGGATCGGCACTGGTCACCGCGTGTGTGATCGTCGAGGTATGCGGACCCTCCGGCGTTGCATCATCGATGGCAGTGACCGTCACGGCCTGATTCGAATCCCAGTTCTCCGGCGTGAACGTCAGACTGATCGCCTTGCCGGGTCCGGCGCCCAGGTCTACCTGAGCATCGGGCGTGACGGCGATTGTCACATCCGCTGTGGGCTCGACGTCCAGAACGAGATAGTACTTATACGGTGTGGCTCCGTTCTCCTTAACCTCCTTCTTGCCCCGGTGCAGCTCGACGGTCACGCCGGGACCACCGTCGTTGTCGGTTACCTCCACCGCAAGATCATCGATCGTAATACCATTGTACGTCGAATCGTCACTGGTTGCGGTGTGCTTGATCGTCAAGACATGCTTACCCTCGGGCTTGTCATCGTCGATGGCACGTACCTTCACCGTCTGAGGCGAATCCCAGTTATCTGCGGAAAACGTCAGGCTGATGGCCTTGCCGGGTCCTTGGCCCAGGTCGACCTGATCATCGGGGGCCACGGTAATCGTCACGTCCGCGGTCGGCTTACTGCGCAGAACGAGGGTGTACTCGTCCGACGAGGGCCCGAACCACCCCCAATAGGGTGCGGTTTCGTCGACCTTCGTCTCATCGTCGGTTTCGGTGATCGCTACGCCAGTCGTGTAGTATGTCAGCGGTGCCGTCATCTCGTCGAGCGAGGCGCCCTCGTATGTCGGGTCGGCGCTGGCAACCTTGGGCGTGATCAGCGAGTTGTGATCCCCTTTGCGCTGCGCGTCCCCGGTAGCTGTCACGGTAACCGTCTGCGCCCTGTACCACGTGCCGGCAAAGAAATTGCGAATCCCTGGTGCAAAGCCCATCCCGACCAGGCCCATCACCAGAAGCGGGGTGGTCCAAATGATATACGGAATGCGTCGTCCTTTGGGGCCCCGATGGCGGTCGCTCTTGAAGCTGACGGCCGGGCCGATGAACAGGCCGGTGATGCCGGGGATGACCACCATCATGGCATAGACGATTTTGTTCGATGCCTTAATGCCACCGGCTTCGCCCATCAGGAACAGCGGCATGATGGCCGGGCGCAGACGCTCCATCAGGGTGAAGCAGAAGTCACCCCACAGCAGCCAGGCGAAGAGGGCGATCAGGCCTAGCTTCGTGTAGGTAAGTGTGCCAGTCGACCACGTCTTCCTCTCTAATACCGGACTGCTCATCCGTTCACCTCATTGCTCTAAGCACCGAATGCGCCGCGACGCCCTCACGCCCTTTCGCCTGCGCTCGATCGGCGAAGCGTTAAACGCCCGTCACTGAGACGGCAGGCGATGGCCGTGACACCAAGCGCCACTGGGGCTCGTCCGCCACTGCCCCGTCGATCCACCTTCACAAGCAAAGACCACGTGTTCCCTGATCAGCAGCACCGGGCCACTCAATCCGGCGAGTCACTCCCCCTGCGACAATGCTCACCACCCAACGCCGGGCCAACATGCCTATTCGGCGACGCCGGCAGCGCTGCCGGTCGCCTGGCCGGCTGGCCCCGCCAACATCTCCTTTTCCAGGGCCGAGCCCGGCGCGACGTATCCCTTGACGCCACCACGCGATCTGCACACTGCGCACCCGTTAAACTCGGGATTTTCCATTTGTCGGACATCTGGTCGTGATTGTGCCCAGTCAAAGCACTCCAGTCAAGCGAGAACGGCCTCTGTCGGGGCGGACCACGCCCATCTGCCGGCTCCACTAGGTGAATCCCGCCCTTGTTGCCTCAGGAACGACGTGCCTCGTCGGTTTCCGCGCGGCATGAGCCGTTACAGCCATGAATCGCCAGACGAAAACGACCGTCAGAACTTACCGGCAATCCGCTGTTCGTGTGTTCACCCATCAGGTGCGTCCTCCAGAATGCCCCAAACCATCGCGTCCGCACGGTTAGACGCACCTACAACCAGAATCGTGCCTGTAAACTGCCAGGTCATCTGGGAAAACCGGGTCCATAGCGCTGTCGAGCGCGCACCGGGGTCGGCGAACGGTCGACCAGGAGTCATCCAATGACCCGCAGCGCCCGCCTGGCGACGGTGTGACCGCGGAGTAGTTATGCGTCAAGCGGTCGTCCGCCGTTTCCGTCGCGCCAACTGATCGCACCGATCGGGTCCCGGACGGGGGGTAATCAGTCTCTATTCTCCTCAGGTCTAGTCACCCTTGCAGGCATATACATGCGACGCTAGGTTATGCCTCTGCGGCCTGCGACCTGGAAGGCGGCCGGCAGTAGGCAAAGCCGTTGAGCAATAGAGCTGTCAAAAGCCATAACATTCGCCCTTTCCTGTGGTTGTCGGCCGTTGCTTCGGTGTGCATACTGACGGCAGGTCCGGCCAGGGCGGCACTGCTCGAGTCGTTCGGGCAGACCAGTTCGTCTGAGTTTGTCCGCAACATCACCCCCCAGAGCGTACGCGAGCGCGTGACGTGGTTTGCGAGGCTGGGTAGCCGGGTCGTGGGCTATCCCGGGCACCAGAGCGCCGCAGACATGATCGAAGAATCGCTGCGCGAACTGGGGTCGACCTACGTGCACCGTGAGACGTTTCAGTTGGCCACCCCGGTCGATCAGGGTGCGAGGCTGGAGAGCGAGCGACTCGAAGGCGCGGTGCCGATTCACCCCTTCTGGCCGAACGTCATTCGGCTGGTCAGCACATTGCCCTCGGGTATTACCGGTGAGTTGATCTACGTCGGTCGCGGCGAGTTGACGGATCTGAGTGGCTTTGCCATCACGCGGACGGCAACCGACGACCAGGGCGTGTCGCAGGAGCGGGGGGCCGTCGTCCTGATCGAGTTCAACACGTCGTTCAACTACCTGACACTCCGCTCCCTGGGGGCCGGCGCGATCCTGTTTATCGAGCCGCCGGACAAGGCGCTGCGGCCGCACGCCGAGGCGACGGTCCTGGCTGCTCCGCTGAACGTTCCTCGGTTCTGGGTCAGCCGATCGCAGGCCGACAAGCTGCTGGCGATTGCGGGGCGACGAGTCAACCCCGACGACCCGCAGGATCTGCGCGTAACCGAGGGGGCAACCGTCACGCTGCACAGCAAGATGCAGTGGAAGAACGCCCTGGCGCGCAACATCGTGGCGCGGCTGGACGGCGCGGTGCCGCCCATCCCGGCTGGCGAGGCCGGCAAGAGCGAGAAGTACAAGGACATGCAGGACCTGGGCCGAGAGCTGATCGTGCTGGCGGCCCATTACGACAGCATTTCGGTGGTCCCGTCGCTGGCGCCGGGGGCGGAGGAATCGTGCGGGATCGTTATGCTCCTGGAGCTTGCCGAGTTGCTCAGTCGGCAGCGCCAACGCATCGACGCGATATGCCAGGCGGCTGAGGGTTTGCAGGATCACCTGGCGACGGTTCTGGGCGTCGGTGTCAGGCTTCGTCAAAAGATTCAACTTCAGAAGTACGGCGAAGCCGTGCCGTTGCTCGAGCGGGTCAGGACTGCGGCTGGCGAGGCCGTCGAGCTATGCAGCCGTGTGTCGACCGCTGGTCCGACGGCGGTTCGGGCCGATGCCACCTGGCTGGGCGAGTTGCTCGGGGCATGCACGGCGGTGCTGGAGCAAGTTGGCCAACAACTGGACGAGGCGGTCGGGGGCGGATCGCCGCCCGACACGGTGGCGATGCTGGGCCGGCTGGAGCAGGCGCTAGCTGCGCTGGGGAGTGAGGTCCAGGCTAGGCCGGTGCTGTTTGTGGCGTTGGACGGCCAGGGCTTCAGCAACATGGGCTTGTCGCAGTGGCTGCCCAAGCATCTGACCAAGTCGGTCTTCGACGACCAGATCTATCTGCCTGCCGACATGTCGTTGGAGGCGGATGAAGCCGTCGCGTATCTGGACGAATCGATCAAGTTCCTGGAGCGCTTGGCCCAGCGAGGTGCGGACTGTTCGAAGGGGTATGTCGCGGCGCTTGGTCCTGGCGGCGTGGGGCGCGGCCAGAAGCGCTTGGCGGCGGGGCGAATCCTGCGGCGTCTGCACGAGCGGCTTTCGCGCGAGGGGGGCGGGACTACGGCAGCTGCCGGCTTGGACGTGCTTCGTGGTGTTCGCGAGCAGTTGGCCGAGTTGGACGAGGCCGACCTGCCGATCGATTACAACGGCGATTGTCCGGGGGTGTGGCTGTTCGATCCGGAGCAGTTCCGCCGGGGCCGAGTATACGACTTCAAGCTGCTGATCGATTTCCAGCTCAGCAGTCGCTCACCTGCTGTAACGTCCATCTACACCGCCAACCGTGGCGCGGTGGTCAACATCAAGCATCGGCGTCTGCTGGCTGACTATGCCGATCTTCTGAGCGAGTACGAGCGGCGCATGCACGGCATACTGGGTGGCGAGCAAGCCTCGCTGGACGCGCCGTACTATCTCAACGGGGTGACGCCCACCAAGGGTCTGGACTTTGAGAGCTTGATTCCCACGCCGATGGCGTTGGGCACCAACGGGCTGATATGGATCAACCGGCCGGGCATGACGCTGACGACGGCGTACGACCCGCGGGAGACCATCGACACGCCTTCGGATAAGCCGGAGTGGATGAACTTCGACAACCTGGCGCATCAGATGCGTACGACGATACTGCTGATGCGCGAGGCGTTGGGCGATCCGCTGTTCGTGGCCCGGGGATACAAGACCAGCGTCGAGCGGAAATATAAGCACGGCTTCGTGGGCGTGGTGATGGAAAAGAAGATCGGCGAGTCGGTAATTGCCAACTATCCGGTTGCCGGCGCGCTGGTCGTGACGGATCGACACACACCGCTGAACGGCATGCACCGCAATACGGTGGGCATCACCAACCATGAGGGCAAGTTCTGGGACCCGTTTCAGTGGCTGGTCAAGGTGAAGCGCTATGCGTATCTGCTGGACAGGGCCGGCGACATCATCAAGGCCGCCGACCGCGGCAACGAAGGACACGGGACGTATCCGTTGGACGGCGCCCTGCGGACGGGCAACATGGTGCTGTTCAAGTGCCGCAGCCTGGACATCTACGACAATGTAGACCCTCTGCTGATCAGGCCGTTGAGCAAGGTAAGTCTGTTCGACAAGTACGACGCGCCGCCGCCTCGCTTCGGGTACAACTGGGTCAATAGCGAGACCGAGGTTCCCCCCGGCCATGTAGTGTTTTTCGAGCCGCATCAGCGGATCAAGGTGTGCCTCCAGCGCGGGTTCTGGGACTTTCAATACCTGCTCCTGAACACCGAGGAAGAGGGGCGAGAGAACTCGCTGGGTTTCGGGCTGAACATCGGGCGTGATCTGCGGGCGTCAGCGTTTCGAGCGGCCGAGCAGGTCACGGGCGACATGAACCGCCTCAACCGTCAGCGGGCGGCCACTCTGCGGAAGTACGGGATCACCAGTGATCTGATCGACGGGATGATCGAGAACAGCTCGTCGGAGTACCAGACCGCCCGGCAGCACTTCGAGCAGCGCCGGTACAATCAGTATGCCGACGGCATCCGTCGGGCGCGAGGTTTGGTGACGGCGGCCTATCCGTTGGTGAAGGAACTGGAAAACGACACGGTGCAGGGCATCGTGCTGTATTTTGCCCTGTTGATACCGTTTGCGTTTTTCTGCGAGCGATTGCTGTTCGGCTTTGCGGATATCAAGAAGCAGATCCTGACCATCGGGGCGATCTTCCTGGCCGTGTTCGTGATCATGCGGATCGTGCATCCGGCGTTCATGATCTCGCGATCGCCGTATATCATCTTCCTGGCGTTCATCATCCTGGCGCTGGCCATCATCGTGTTGTGGCTGGTGCTGGGCAAGTTCAACGAGCAGATGGCGCAGTTGAAGCGGGCGGCTTCGCGCATTCACCACACGGATGTGGGACGCCTCAGCGCGACGTATGCGGCGGTGATGTTGGGCATCAGCAACATGCGGAAGCGTCGCCTGCGGACGTTCCTCACGACGGTAACGCTGGTGCTGATCACCTACGCCGTGCTCTCGTTCACGTCGCTGACCAGTTACACGCACTTTTTCGAGCTGCCGATCGAGGCCTCGCCCAGCTATGAAGGGGCGTTGGTTCGCGACCGCATGTGGAACGACCTTTCGCGCGAATGGGTCGAGTACGTGCAAGCCGCCGTGGACCCACAGCACGCTACGGTGGCCCCGCGTTCCTGGTTCTACAGCAAACGCGATAACACACTTGGGCAGTTGGTGTTTCACGATCGCCGCGTTGCGGTGGAGCCGACGGCCGTCATCCACGTGTCTCAGGCGCAGGCCGGCGTGGAAGGCACCAACCTGGAAGCCCTGCTGATGACGGCCAGCGGTGCCCGGGTCACCTGGCCGCGCGACGATCAGGCCGATGTGTGCGTGATGACCGAGGCGCTGGCCGATCAGTTCGGCCTGGAGCAGGAGGACGTCGGGTCGGTGACGCTGCGTATCGCCGGCAAGGACGTGCTGCTGGCGGGGATATTGCGTTCTTCGCTCCTGGCGGGGATCGGGCTGGAGGCCGTCGACGGAGCGGAAGCTGGCGCCATCGATCGGGCCCTGTTCGTCAGCGAGGCGATGTTGAGCCAACTGGGCGAGGTGACCGCGTCGATGCAGGTGGTTGCTGGCGAGCAGGCGCGACTTGCCGGCTTTGCCGAAGCCGCGCAGGGCGTCGCCCTGGCGGGCGAGCATCGCCCGACGGTGGTGAAGTTGGGCCAGGCTTTGGCGACGGGCTTCGTGGGTATGACCGAGCGGGAGCCCAAGGTGTCGAAGCTGGACCAACTGCTGCGGACCGGACGCTGGCTGTCGAGCGTATACGGCGACGAGTGTGTCATGCCCGATCGGCTCGCCCGGCAGTTGAATATCAGCGACGAAGACGTGGCCTCGGGCAAGGCGGTGGTTCGCATATTCGCCCATGAATGGCGGGTCGTCGGCCTGTTGGCGACCGATCGTTTGCGGACGTTCTTCGACCTGGACGGCGGACGGATTTCGCCTTTGGAGCCGAAGCGAACGAAGGTGGATGAGGACAGCAGCGACGAGGTCCGGATCCGTCAGGAAGAGGCCGTGGCGATGGCCTCGACGGAGTTGCGCGATTACAAGCACCTGGACCCGGCCCGCGTGGTGTTCATGCCGTTCGAGCGCATCAACGATCTGGGCGGGGTTGTCGCGTCGATCGCCGTCGGGTTTGATGACGCCCAAAAGGGACGAGACAGCGTACGTGCGTTCTTAAAGCGATCCAATGCGCTGGTCTTTTTGGCCGAGGAGGGCACGACGCAGGCCATGACGTCCATGGGACGTACGGGGGTGTCGGGCCTGGGCGATCTGCTGGTGCCGATCCTCATCGGCGCGTTCATTATCGTCAACACGATGATGGGCTCGGTATACGAGCGGAAGACCGAGATCGGCATCTACAGCTCGGTGGGCCTGGCGCCGGTGCACGTGTCGGCCTTGTTCATCGCGGAGAGTTTCGTGTACGCGGTGATGGGCGCGATCGTGGGCTATCTGATCGGGCAGGTCTCCGCCAAGGTCATGGTGGCCTACGGCGTGGTGGGTGTCGAACTGAATTATTCGTCGGCGTCGACCATGCTGGCTACGGTGCTGGTAATGGGCGTGGTGTTGCTCTCGTCGCTGTACCCGTCGCGAATCGCGTCGCAGATGGCCGTGCCCGACGTGACCCGACGATGGGTGTTGACCGACCCGGAGGGCGATCGCTGGTTCTTCCGGTTCCCGTTCACCGTGCCGAGCCGACAGGTGCTGTCGCTGTTTGTATTCCTCAACAATTGGTTCGACGGCTACCGTGAGGAGTCGGTAGGAGCGTTCTACACGACGGAGTTGGATTTCCACACCGAACAGGCCCAGTATGGACGCGCCTATGTGATCTCGCTGACGATGTGGCTGGCGCCTTTCGACCGCGGAGTAAGCCAACACGTGCAGTTCCGCACCATGCCCACCGAGGACGAGGGGATCAGCCAGATCGAGGTGGAGATCGATCGTGAATCAGGCGAACACGCAGCCTGGTATCGTCTGAATCGCAGGTTCTTGCGCGAAGTGCGCAAGCAGTTTCTCATTTTCCGCACCGTACCCCCGACGGTGAAGGAGCAGTATGCCGAGGAAGGCAGCCGGTTGCTGGGCCTGGACCATGTGCCGGCATGATTGTGTTTTGTGGACGGGCGCTGTAGCTCGGTAGTCTGTACGCTATGCCAGACGAGAAACCAACAGCATCTACAGCCGCCAACGGCGCGACGGTGGAACCGGTCGAGCTGTTCGAACTCGACGAATACGTCGATAGCTTCAACTGGCGGATTGTGATCGGGGCGTTGTTCGTCGGCTTCGTGATGCTGCCCGGCGCGATCTACATGGGGCTGGTGACGGGCCAGTCGCTGGGAGGGGCGGCCGAGTGGGTCACCATCATCCTGTTCATCGAGATCAGCAAGCGCAGCTTCGTGCGGATGAGCAAGCAGGAGATCATCATCCTGTTCGGGGCGGCCTCCGGTTTGGTGGCCATGGGGGCCAAGCTCGGCTCGATGGTGAACCTGTTTGGCGGGCCGTTCGGCGGGCCGATCTGGGATCAGTACCTGGCCCAGTCGCCGCAGGCGGAAAACCTCGGCATCGCCGACAAGATCCCGTGGTGGCTGGTGCCCGAGGACCGATCGATCCTCCAGTCGCGGAGCTTCCTGCATCGGGCCTGGATCATCCCGATCGCTATCCTGTGTACGCACGCGATCATGTCGGTGGTGGTGAACGTGTCGCTCGGGTACGTGATGTACCGCGTCACCAACGACATCGAGCGATTGCCGTTCCCGATGGCACCGGTGTTCGCCGGAGGCGCCATCGCCCTGGCCGAAACCAGCCAGAAAAAGGAGAGTTGGCGCTGGCGGGCGTTCAGCGTGGGGTCGGTGGTGGGCATCGGGTTCGGGCTGATCTATGTGGTCCTGCCCACGATCACCGGGGCCTTCACGCCCCGACCTTTTATGATTTTACCTATCCCCTTTGGCGACGCCACGGCCTCGGTCGGCAATTACCTGCCGGCTGCGGTGTTCGGATACGGGTTCGACCTGACGCTGGTGATGATCGGGTTCATCTTGCCGTTCCGCCTGGTGCTCGGCATGTTTATCGCCAGCATTTCCTGCCAGGTCATCATGAACCCCATCCTGTACAAGTACGGGATTCTTCATCAGTGGTCGCAGGGGTTCTCGGTGATTCCGACGCAGGTGGTCAACCAGCTCGACTTCTACATCAGCTTCGGCATCGGGGTGGCTGTCGGAGTAGCCGCCATCGGCATCGGCAGCATCATCCGTGTCTTCGTGGGAGGCAAGCGAGAGTTTCAGTCCGAGGAAAGCGACGAGAAGTTCTGGGCCCGGATGCGCGGCCGGGGCGAGTTTCCGATACCCTTGGCCGTGCTGATTTGGGCCGCGTCGATCGCCGTGTACGTAGCCATCTGCTGGCTGCTGACCAGCGACTTCGGACGCAAGGAGCCGTTCCCGCTGTGGATTCTGATCCTCTTCGGCTTTGTGGTCAGTCCGCTGTTGACCTACATTCGCTGTCGCATGGTCGGTATCACGGGCAAGGCCACAGGGGCGAACTTCCCTTACATTCGGGAAGCGTCGTTCATCCTGTCCAACTACAAGGGTGTCGACATCTGGTTTGCGCCGGTGCCGCTGTTCATGCCCGACTGGGAACCGCAGAACTTCAAGGTGTGTGAGCTGACGCGGACCAAGTTCATCGCCAAGATCAAGCAGATGGCCGTCACGACCGTACTGCTGCTGATTTGCAGCTTCGTGTACTGGTCGGTGATCTGGCGGTTGGCGCCGATCCCGTCGGGCGCCTACCCGTTCGTGCAGAAGATGTGGCCGTTCCACGCCTACGGGCAGAGCATCTGGGCGAGTTCGACGCTAGGCAGCCACACGGCCAACAGTCCGATGTCGGACGAACCGATCGAGTTGGAGCCGATCCTGCCGGCCGAGGGCAGCTCACCCATTCCGCTGGACGGGCATACCGGGCGTGTGGTCCACATCGGGCCTCAGTCGACCGAAGCGATTGAGGCCGACTCGATCGTTGTCGTGTCGGCCGACGATTCCGAGGCCTTGGACCGGATCCGTCAGGTACAGCCGCCCGTGGTCGTGCTGGTGGCCCAATCAGACAATACCGATCGTCATATTGCTCGAACGGAGGGCATGGCGCGGGCGGAGGCGGCGGCCGGCAAACTTGTCTCGTCGATCGCCGCATACTGGTGCGGGCGCGAAGGCGAACAGGAGCTTGAGCGACTGCGTCAACTCGAGGCCGACGTGAGCGTCAAGCCGCGGAAGAACTTCCTCCTGGATGCGATTCACTTTACGTACATTGCGGTTGGGTCGATGGTGTCGTTCGGCCTGTTTGGAATCCTATCGATCTTTGGACTGCATTCGACGCTCTTTTACGGGGTGGTCGGCGGCTTTGCCCAGTGGCCTCACTTCGTGATTCCGCAGATGATTGGTGCGTTGCTGGGCAAGTATTATTTCGCCAGGAGGTTCGGTGAGGATCATTGGAGGAACTACCGCCCGGTGGTGCTGGCCGGGTATTCGTGTGGCTTCGGCCTGATCGCCATGGTAACCATCGGGATTACGCTGATCGGCAAGGCCGTCAGCGCAGTGATTTTCTAGCAGACAATGTCCGCACAAGAATCGGTCATACAGCGGGGCAAGATCGGCAAGCAGATTCGGTTGCCGCTGCGCAAGGCCGTCGAGATCAGCTTCCGCAGCCTCAAAATCCGACTGGGCCGAGCCATCCTGGCGACCGGCGGGGTGGTGTTGGCGCTGGCGTTCCTGATGAGCGTCTGGGCGAACAGCGCCATCCTCGACGCCCTCCAGCAGCATGCGGACGATCTGAAGCCGGCCACGCGCGTGGCCCTGCAAAAGAAGATCGGCACCGCCGAGCAGGCTCAGAAACTGGCGAACCGTCACGCCATGCTCGTGACGCTGTCGCTGGTTGTCTGCGTAACCGGCGTGGTGAACGCCATGCTGATGTCGGTGACCGAGCGATTTCGCGAGATCGGCACCATGAAGTGCCTGGGGGCGTTGGATAGCTTCATCATTAAGTTGTTTCTGATCGAATCGGCGTTTCAGGGCGCCATCGGTGCCGTGCTGGGCGGCGTGATCGGACTGTTGTTGGCGTCGGTGTCGAAACTGATTACCTTCGGTTCCGAGGTCTTGATCTACTTCCCTGTGGCGTCGGTCCTCGACGCCGTTGTTTGGACCGTGGTAATCGGCATAGGCCTCACGGTGGCAGGGGCTGTGTATCCGGCTCGTGTTGCCGCGAAAATGAAGCCGGTTGATGCCATGAGGGTCGAGCAATAAACGTTTCGGAGGGTGTCCGCACCGGCTTTATGCGGCCGCAAGCATGAGTCAGAACCAAGCGCAACCTGAGCTTTCGGAGTCGCCCCAACCGTCGGCGATCGGTCTCCGCGCCATCGTCGTGGGAGCGGGCCTGGCGGCTTTCTTGAGCTGGCTGTCGGCGTTCAGCGTGAACGCCGTCAAGGGCACCACGATCACCGAAGACCACAACGCCATGGGAGCGGTAGCGCTGCTGTTTGTGGTGGTGGTCTGCGGCAACGGTCTGGCCAAGCTCTTCGAGCGATGGTTCAATCGCACCGCGGTGGCCGCTGCCGGCCTGCTGGGCCTGGCCGGCGTTGCGTTGATCTGGGTTTTGGGTGCGCACTCGGCGGGCATGGCCGACGGGGTGGGCAAGAAAGCCTTGCAGGTTGTCCTGTCTCTGGTGGGCTTGGGCTGGGGCAGCTTCGCCTTGATCGCTTTGGCACGGGTGATTGAGTGGCCGCTGCGCCCCGGGCGATACGTGGCGATGAGTCAGTCCGAGCTGCTGACCAGTTTCGCCATGATGTTGCTGGCGACGGCCGTCTGCACGGTCGGCCTGTCGATGATCCTGCCGCAGATCATCACCACGCACACCTACTTCGCCACGGCGGAAAACCGCTGGTCGGTTCTGATCGACCCCTACGTGCCCGACTGGCTGGCCGTACGCGACGAACAGGCGGTCAAACAGTTCTACGAGGGCCTGGGCGTGCAGGGCGCCTCGATCGGGTACGTGCTGCGCAACATCCCGTGGATGGCGTGGCTTCCCTGTCTGGGATATTGGACCGTCCTCGCACTGTCGCTGTACTTCACGAGCATGTGCATGATGGTCATCCTTCGCCGTCAGTGGATCGAAAAGGAAATCCTGATCTACCCGCTGACGCGCGTGCCGATGGAGATGACCGCCGAACCCGAGCATGAGGCGGGCCAGTCTCGCCCGCTGCTGACCCCCTTGGTGCGCAACCCGATGATGTGGCTCGGTTTCGCGGTGCCGTTCGTGATTTTCTCCTTCCGCGGGCTCGGAGCGCATTTCACCGAGCTTTTCGGCCAGCTCGGTCAACGACAGGGGCAATGGCAGGATCCACACTGGTGGATCATCATCACGTTCTGTCTGTTCGCCGCATTGGTGGTAGCGCTGATCTCGGATGCGCGCAAGGCCGTTTTCATCGGGCTGCTGCTGATCTTCCACCTGTCGGTTTACCAGTTGCTCGACAACACCGTAAACATTATTCTCTATCCCAGCTTCGCGATGCTGGCCTTTGTGTATCTGATAAACCTGGACGTCTCGTTCAGCTTGTGGTGGTTCGCCATTCTCGCGCTGATGGTGAAGGGCATTCTGATCAAGTTGGGCATTAGGTGGACCGAGTCGCTTACCGGTTACGGTGTATCCGGAGCACCGCGCCTGTACCACGCCGAGTTGGGGGCGATGTTCGTCTTCGTCTTCTACGGGCTGTGGATCGCGCGAGGGCATTTGGCCGACGTCGTCCGCAAGGCCGTGGGGGCGGGGCGGGACGTTGACGATTCCGACGAGATCATGAGTTACCGAGTTGCCTTCTTCGGCATGATCCTCGGGCTCGTCGTGATGGCCGTCTGGCTGAACAAGAGCGGGCTGTCGTGGTCGGTAACGTTATTCTTCCTGACGACGGCGATGGTCATCTTCCTGGGTCTGTCGCGCGTCGTGGCCGAGGGCGGGCTCGCCTGCTGCGTGTCACCGGCCATCGCCCCGGAGTTTGCGGTGTCCAAGCTCGGGGCGGCGGCGATCGGGCCGGCGGGACTGGTAGCGCTGTCGTTTACCTACATCTGGGCAGCCGACATCCGCGTCTTCGTGATGGCCGAAGCTGCGAGCGGCCTGAAACTGGCACAGGGCGTACGCAAAGGGCGAAGGCGCATCTTCTGGGCGTTTGTGGTGGCGATCCTCGTCAGCATTGTCATCAGTATGGGCACCGTCATGGTCCTCAGTTACCGTGACGGCGGCCTGAACCTGGAGGACTGGTATTATCGCGCCGGGCCAGCCAGACCCTTCCAGTTCGTCAGCGACAAGATCGACGCCATCGACCGGGTAAACCGAACCGAGCGCGACATGGCTGCCCTTGAGCGTGAACTCCAGGCCGAGCCCGACGCAGCCGAGCGAGTGCGCACCACGAAGCGCATCGAGCAAAAAGGAGCGCAGTTGACCAAGGAGGAGAAGGCCATCGTCCCATACAGGAAGGGGTGGATGGCTTCGGGGGTGGGGGCGGCCATCATGGCGGGCCTGATTCTCCTGCGTAACGCGGTGGTGGCCTGGCCGCTGCATCCAATCGGGCTGCCGATGGCCGGCACGTGGCTGATGGACTGGCTCTGGCTGCCGATCTTCCTGGCGTGGCTCATCAAGGAGGTCGTGCTGCGCTACGGCGGGCCCAGACTCTACCGGCGAAGCATTCCGTTCTTCTTGGGGATGATCGTGGGGCAGTTCTGTTCGGGTCTTCTCTGGCTGGTTATCGATTACTTCACGGGCCTGAGTAGCAGCGAGTTGTTCCGCTTCTAGCCTCGGGCGCGCAGGCGTTTTCATCATGGGCGTTTCCCCGCAGGGGTGGGCAAGCTTGCCTCCACGTTGCGGGCGCTTCGGCCCGTGCAAGCGTTGACTCCAATCGACCGGGTGCAGCCGATGGGTAGCGAGGTCGTCACGCCTTTGTTCGTGCTGATAGTGCTTCTTGCGCTGTCGGCGTTGGTGGGCGGCGTGGTGATGATGCTGGCGGCGCGGATGGCCGGCGTGACGCGCGCCGGCTATGCCCGCTCGGTCGTGGCTGCCGGCCTTTCGGCAATCATGTATACCATGGGCAGCGTCGGATGCGGGGTCGTTCCGGTGGCCGGGTCGATCGGCGGGTTCCTACTAGGGGTCGCCCTGGCCGCCGTGGTCGTGATGGGGATCTTCAAAACGACCTTCGGCCGGGCCCTGCTGGTGCTGCTATGCACGATCGTGGTCCAGGTCGGGCTGACGTTCGTGCTGGCAATGCTGCTCGGTGTCGGCACAGGGGCGATGCTGAGCTTCTGAACCCCCGAGCCGCTACAGGAGCTTGGCGTCTTTCAGGACCGCCCGCAGCTTATCCTTGTTTGCCGGCTGCATGGGGCACAATGGCAGGCGAAACTCCTCGGCGATCATGCCCTTCATGGCCATGGCCGTCTTGATGGGAATGGGGTTGGTCTCCAGCGACAGCATCGCCTTGCCCAACCCGAACAGCTTGGCATGTTGGGCGGCGGCGGCGGCGAAATCACCCTTCAGCGCCGCATCGGTGAGTTTCTTGCACTCGGCAGGGATCAGATTGGCGATGACGCTGATCACGCCCTTGCCGCCGATGCTCATCAGCGGCAGCGTCATCGAGTCGTCGCCTGAGATGATCGCGATGTCCGACCGGCAGATAAGCTCGCTGGCGCCGTCCGTGCTGAGGGTGGCGTCCTTGACCGCGACGATGTTCGGGAAGTCCTGCCGAAGTCGTACGATCGTCTCGACACTGATCTCGACCACGCAACGCGGCGGGATGTTGTACAGCACGATCGGGATGGCCACCGCCTCGGCTACGGCGGCGAAATGGCGGTACAACCCCTCCTGCGTCGGCTTGTTGTAGTAGGGGGCTACCAGCAGGGCGCCGTCGGCGCCGGCGGACTCGGCATGCCGCGTCAGGCGCAGCGCCTCCGCCGTGCTGTTCGAGCCCGTGCCCGCGATGACCGGCACCTTGCCCTTAACCCGTTTGATCACCGCCTCGATGACCTTGTCGTGCTCCTCGTGCGAGAGCGTGGGCGACTCGCCGGTCGTCCCGCACGGGACCAGAGCGTCGGTGCCCTGCTCGAGGTGGAAGTCCACCAGCCGATCGAGCGTCTTCCAATCGACCTGCCCGTCACGAAACGGCGTGACCAGCGCTACCATCGTTCCCGAAAACATGCGTCATGCCTCCTTGGGCGCGTGAAGGACCAGCAGTTGTTTCATTTGCCGCACGGCCTCGCGCAGGCCGACAAAGATGGCCCGTGCGATGATGCTGTGGCCGATGTTGAACTCCTCAAACCCCGGCATGGCGGCGATCTTGTCGACGTTGCGATACGTCAGGCCGTGCCCGCCGTGCACCGTCAGTCCGCATTGCATGCCCACCGCGACGCCCTCGCGCAACGTCTGAAGGGCCTTGCCCTCAGCCGCCGCGGAGCGGGCGTTGGCGTAGCTGCCGGTCCAAAGCTCGACCGCATCGCAGCCCGCGTCCGCGGACGCGCGAATATGGTCGGGAATCGGCTCGATGAACGCGCTGACGATCGCGCCGGCGTCGTGCAACTTCTTGACGGCCGACTTGATCCGCGAGCGGAATCGAATCACGTCCAGCCCGCCCTCCGTGGTCACCTCCTCGCGTCGCTCGGGTACCAGTGTGCACTGGGTGGGCTTGGTGTGGCACGCGATGCGGACAATGCCGGTGTGGACCGACATCTCCATGTTGAGCTTGACGTTGACGACCTCGCGCAGGAGCCGCACATCGCGATCGACGATGTGGCGGCGGTCTTCGCGAAGATGGAAGGTAATGCAGTCGGCCCCGCCAAGTTGCGCTTCGGTGGCGGCCCAGACCGGGTCCGGTTCATCAGTCCGGCGGGCCTGGCGGACGGTGGCCACGTGGTCGATGTTGACTCCCAGTTTCGCCATGGTCGTATGCTCCGACGGGCTGGCCCCGCGCCTTCGTCGGGCCATTATAGAGCGGGCCCATATAGCTGCAACGGGGCGTTGCCGTCTTAACGCGCGTATTGGCCGAGCAGTTCGACAGGCACGCCGATGTCGGCCACGACGACGCGGCCCAAATGCTCGCACGCCGCAGGTTTGTCGAAGCCGGTTTTACGCGCGACGAAAGTGACGGTCAGATCAGCCCGAACACACGGACGGCTCGGGCGGCCCGTGTCGCAGTCCAGGCCGGACGGCACGTCCACGGCTATCACTTTGGCCTGTGAGGCGGCGTTGATCGCCTCGATGGCGGCGTCGAGCGGTGGGCGGGGCCGACCGGAAAACCCGGTACCCAGCAAGGCATCGACGATAACGTCGGCTTCGCGCAGAACCGCCCGCTGGGCTGCCAGCTGCTCGGACGTTCGGATGGGGTGGATCGGCAGGGACATGCGCTCGATGACCTCGTAGTTGATGCGTGCGTCGCCGCCGATTCGCTCCGGCTCGCAGGCGAGCAGAGTCGTTACCGACACCCCGGCGTTGTGCAGATGTCGCGCAATCACGAATCCGTCGCCGCCGTTGTTTCCCGAGCCACACACGATCGCCGCACGCGCCGCCGCCGGGTCGGGCAGCAACTCCAGCGTCGCCCAAGCCGTATTTCGGCCCGCGTTCTCCATGAGCACGACACCGGGAATCCCGATCTGCTCGATGGCAGTGCGGTCGATTTCTCTTACCTGATCGCGTGACAGGCTAAGCTGATGACTCATGCGAGCGAATTCTAGAATCGCCCCGCAATCGGGTCAATTGACGCCGACTGCGCCAAACACCTAGAATCGCTGCCCATGCATCTGCTGCTCTGCAATGACGACGGGATACAGGCACAAGGGCTGCTGAGCCTCTGCCGGGCACTGCGCCCACTCGGGCAGGTAAGCGTGGCCGCGCCGCACGAGTGTCGCTCGGCCACAGGGCATGGGATCACTCTGAATCGGCCTCTGGCGGCCAGTCGCGTCCAGCTCGACCGCGACCTGATCGGCTTCAGCGTCGAGGGCACGCCGGCCGACTGCGTCAAGCTGGCCGTCCAGGTGCTGCTCGATCAGCCGCCCGACCTGGTGGTCAGCGGTATCAACGACGGTGCCAACGTCGGCGTCAATCTTTTCTACTCGGGTACGGTTGCCGGTGCAGCCGAGGCGGCTTTGATGGGCATCCCGGCCGTAGCCGTCTCGCTTCAGCGCGAGGAGAACCCCAATTTCGCCGCCGCCGCAGCCATTGCCCGCAGGCTGATTGAGCAGCTCTTGGAGGTCTACCTGGCGCCGGGGCGGCTGGTCAACATCAACATTCCCGCGCTGTCGCGGGGATGGCCCAAAGGCGTGCAGGTTGTGCGGCAGGCGACCGACGCGGTGGTCGATCGCTTCGAGCCTGACAGACAGGGCGAAAAGCAGTGGTCGTATCTGCTCAACGGCGACTTCGGCACAACAGCAGGTGACGATCAGACCGACCTCCGCGCCCTGCGAGACGGGTACGTGACCCTCACGCCGGTTCGACTCGACCTGACCGACCGGGCGGGCTTGGGCCTGCTAGCGAGTCGGTCGTGGCCACTGCCACACCCTCAGGATACCGGGCCCTAGGGCAGGATCGGATCCCACAGGCTGCGCACGTTCTGGCCCTGCACTTTTACCGGGTCGATGCCCGTCACACGCCAGCCGGACGGACGGCGAACAAACTCCAACCGCCAGGCGCTGACGATCTGGCCCAACGAGGTGCCGTTCAGAATGACGTTGGAGATGGCGGTCAGGCTGGCCTCGCCCCGGTCCTGCTCGGTCGTGATCCTCACGTTGTAGAGGTAGGGCGTGTCCACGTCCGTCCGTCTGAGCGCCGCATCGATGCGAGACAAGACCTGATCGCGGTCGCGACCATGCAACGCATACTCCAGATCGACGTATGCGCTGATGATCGCCACGTCCTTCTGTGCGACGGCGTCCCTGAGCTGGTCGATGACGTGTCGAATCCGCTCGCGATCGGTTGTAATCAGCCCCTGCGCGATCACCAGAATGATCGAGGCCCCCACAGCTGCCAGAAAGACCCAACGCGTGCGATCGGTCCGCCGTCGTCGCCACACAATCAGACAGATCAGCAGGACGAAGAACAGCACCAGCGCGAGTTTCAGCGGGCTCTCGAACAGGATGTTTACGATCAGGTCGATCATCGTCGCCAAGCCGCTTCCGCGGGCGTGCCGGCGCCCTTACCGCGGCGCCCACGTTTCCAGCATTACCAACGCCAAATCGTAGGCCGCATGGCAGCCCACGGCGATGCCAAACCCCCGCAACACGAAGACCACCGCCAGATAGATGCCCGCCGCCAATCGAAAGGCAAAGCTGGCCGAATCAAAGACGTCACTGCCGACGGGCTGGTAGTGATGCCCTGCAAACAGCGCCGACGAGACGAGTATCGCCACGGTGTAGCCCGCCTGTTTGCGCATTCCGGCTAGATCGACAAGCAGCATGCCGAGTAATGAGATCAGGATCAGCCGGAACAGCAGTTCTTCGTAGATCCCCGCACCCACGCTGACCACCACCTCGCCCAGAAAGCCCCGCTGCACCGTCGCGGCCAGTGCGGGCGGGCCGATCAGTCGGCTCATCACCAGCAGAGGTCCAGCCAGCAGGATGCTCTCGACAGCCATGAGCCCGATCGTCGGCACGTGGATCACCCAGCGATCGCGGCACGCTATGTGCCAGGCCAGGAGGACGGCAACCACGGCCAGCGCCGGCAGATGCAGGCTCGTGGCGCCGAAGACCGTGAAGAACCACGCCAGCAACTGGAACGCGACGACGCGACCGGCTGGATCGACCACCGCAGACGGACCGGCTACCAACGCACCGATCTCGTACAAAAAGACCAGCGGCAGCAGCAGGCCCAGGCTCGCCAGCGGTTGTTGAGATTCCTCGAAATAAGTCGGAGCATATACCCGGGTTGTGGCTCGGCGTGCAGCCATGCTTGTATCATTATGAGCCGTCTGTGGCGTGGTGCAATCATCAAGTGCAACGGAGTGATTCATGGCGACATACACGGCAGATGTGCTGCGACAGTTCTATGACGCGCTGTACGAGCGATACGGCGCCCAACAGTGGTGGCCTGCCGACACGCCGTTGGAGGTCATGGTCGGTGCGGTGCTGACACAGAATACGAATTGGCAGAACGTGGAGCGGGCCATCGCTCGGCTGCGCGCCGCCGAGCTTTTGGATGCAGCCGCCCTGCACACCGTGCCGACCGACCGGCTGGCCGAGTTGATACGCCCCGCAGGCTACTTCAACGTCAAAGCCCGGCGCCTGAAGTCACTGATCGACATGATCTGGCAGGGCTACGATGGCGACCTGACGAGGATGTTCGCTCAGCCGATGGCCGAGCTGCGCGAGGCGCTGCTGTCGGTACGGGGGGTGGGGCCCGAGACGGCCGACTCGATTCTACTGTACGCCGGGGGGCATCCCACGTTCGTAGTGGACGCGTACACCTATCGGGTGGTGGTTCGGCACGGGCTTCTCGATGCGCAAGCCAGCTACGACGATCTCAAGCAGCTCTTCGAGGATGCACTTGAAACCGACGCCGCCCTCTACAACGAGTACCATGCGCTGCTGGTGCGCGTGGGCAAGGAACATTGCCGTCGGCGCGCCCGATGCGACGACTGTCCGCTGGAGCGTTTCGAGCACGACCCGGAGACAGCCATATAAGGCGCCCCCCGGGGCGCCCGCAAACCGACCCGTGTCAGAGGCAGGGCTGCGGAATCCGATTTGTACCGAAGTCGCCGTGTCCGCGCCGCCACGGCGTCTCAGCCGCCTCGCTGCGCCGCTCGACTCACACCGACCTGCCGCGGTACCACTTGTAAAAGATGATCAGCACAATCAGCGCGACCAGGGCAAGCCACTGCCACCATTCCAGAAGGAAGGCCAACTCTGTCCCACTCATCTGAGTCTCCTCAGTTCTCGGTCGTTGTCAGCATCTACGACCACAAACTACCGAGCAAGCTTTTATTCAAGGACCTGCGGGCTGTCAAGCGTCCCGCCGAAATTCCGGCAGCGGCGGCAGTTGCGCGCCCGAGGCCGTCGGCGGCCCCATCCCGCCGCCCCCCTGGAGGGCCCGCTTGTACGGGCCGATAGAACTGCTATAGTACAGAGGTCCTGGGGACGTAGCTCAGCTGGGAGAGCGGCGCGTTCGCAATGCGCAGGTCAGGGGTTCGAGTCCCCTCGTCTCCACTCGACGCGGCCGTTCGGGCGAAAAGCCCGAACGGCCTTTCTCATGGCAAGCCATCCTCCCGAGAGCAGGAGCGACGGGTGCCCCGTCCTTTTAAGGGCGGGGTAGACGATGACTGCATCGAGCCAGTGTACCGGCCGGACGGAGCGGGTGGCGGGTGGCCCGTCCTTTTAAGGGCGGGGGACACGATGACTGCGTCGATCCCGCGCACCGGTCGGACGATCCGTCGACTACCGCCCGCTACCGGTGCATAATCCGTTCGCGTGACCAGAGGAAAGGGAACTGATCGAGAGGCAACAGCATGCTGCCTGAGAGAGGTCTTGGTTTGATCGTTCATGCCATCTGTCTGGTCCTGCCAGCGTGTTTTGCGGTAGGCCAGGTCGAGAAGGAAAGGGCAGCCACCATGCCTGTCAGTCAACCTGTTGAAGCGGACGATCGGATCATTTCCGTCTTCGACCGGTGCGTACAGCGTGAGGGCGAGTGGGCCTTGGAGGAGAAGCGGCTCTCCGGCTTCCGTTGCAGCCTCATGCCTGCCGCGGCCGATGCGACACTGGAGCTTACCTTCGAGGGCGAGGCGGTTTCGTTGCTGCGGGGCTCGCCCTGGCGGGGCTGGCCGACGTCGGCGGGTGAGGCGTTCGGCGTTCGTGGCGACCGGGTCGTCTCCAGACCGGTGTCTGAGGTCCGCGGCGAACTGGTGGTGAGCATCGATGGGGGAAAAGAACGACGAATAGATCTGCGGACCGCGCCGGTCGAGATCCCGCTGGCCGACAATCTGGCGGCCGGGCCTCACCGTCTTAAGCTTATTCTTCCTCAGGCGTCTCGGCTTACGGCCATCGGTTTTCGCGTGACACAAGGCCCGCGCGGCCAGGTGAGCCTGAAGGTCACAGCCGACGCCCAGGACTACCTCAACGACGTGTCAGTCGATATCCATCGCGACGGTGAATTGAT
>DATKUK010000044.1:0-2194 GCA_035530655.1 Phycisphaerae bacterium | reverse complement strand
CCTTGAGTTGGCTGCATCAGTTCCGCCGCCTGCGAATCCGTTACGAACGTCGTCTCGACATCCACCAGGCGTTTCTTATCATCGGCTGCGTGTTGATCTGCCATCGGATACTTGAAAATCCATTATGTTAGGCGCTCTAAGAACACGTTGCATTGCTGCAACGGACAAACTGAGCTCTTCTGCGCTGCAAGTAACTATCGAAACGAAGGTTACGACAATGTCAATGTCGCGCCAGCCTGGCCGCCTCGGCAGGCGGCGTAGCCTGCATGACTCGTACGCGCCAAGCGGCCGGTGCGCCGGCCGCCTACGCACGCAGGCACCTCAGACGCTCAACGCGATTTGGGGGTGAACCGTTCGAGGTCAATCGAACGGGTGAATTTCACGCCGACGCTATGGAGATCGCCCTTGGCGGCCCGGCAGTGGGCAACGACGGCGTCCACATCTTCTTCCTGCCCCTGGGCGTCCACCAGCCGTACGCGGCACGCCGTGCCTTCCGGAACGGGCCCAGCGAGGAGGAATCCCAGCCCGTTGGTACTGAGATTCCTGCCGGAGACGATCAAGGTGGCGTCCTGACCGTTTTGGGTCAGAACCATGGAGATGGCCGGAACCCGGTAGGGGCAGCGTTTCTGCCGGCGACTGCTCGGCAGCAGACGTTCGTGACACTGGCTCTGGAAGTCGAGTTGGTTGATGAGTCGGTCGACCTCGGCTCGGTCGAGCTTGCCTTTGATGCGTAGTGCTTTGCTGAAGGGCCAAGCCATCGCTGCTTACCTGACGCGGGGGACGACGTTATCCCATCCGGTATATCGACGCCGGGCTTGGCGGACTTTCCCCAGGATATCGCCGGGAGCCCGGTCGAACGACACGTTATCGGTACCACCCAATCTTATTGTAGGACGCACGGGGCAGGTGAGGGTCAGGTGGCGTCAACTTCGATGCTTTGGCCCAATTCGGCTGAGCGAGCGGCGGCTTCGGCCACCGCTGTGGCGGCGATGCCATCGTCAATGCCCACCGGCACGTCCCGGCCGTCGCTGATGCAGTCGATGAAACTGGCCATTTGGCGGGGCCAGCCCTGCGGTCCTGGCGGGGGAGGCAGGTGTTGCCGTTGGGTGCGGTCCACACCGTCGGGCCGTACCGAACCGAGAATGAGTTCGACGGGTCTGGCATAGTCGACGATGATGGTGCCGTTGTCGCCATAGATCTCCAGTCCGGTAAAGCCCGGGCAACTGGTCCATCCCACCTCAACGTACCCAAACGCTCGTTTGGGGGCGAAATCGAGGCTCAGCACGGCGTTGTCGTCCACTTCGATGTCCTTGCGCAGGGTGCCGATCAGAGCGGACACCGATCCGACCGGTCCGATCATATAGCGGCAGATGTCCATGGCGTGTATGCCCATGTCGAGCAGAGCCCCCCCGCCGGACTTGGCGCGACGGTAGAACCAGTCGCTCATGGCCCAGCCGGGCTGAGGCCCCTTGTGGGCGAACCGTACGCGCATCATGAACGGCTCGCCGATCGCGCCGTCAGCAATCAGTTGTCTGGCCTGCTGATTGCCGTGATAGAACCGGTGTGTAAAGCCCACCATGCACTGCACCCGGGCGGCGCGCACGGCTTGGCGGATCGCCACCGCGTCGGGCACGGACAGGGCTACCGGCTTTTCCAGCAGCACATGGATCCCTCGCCGGGCAACGGCCTCGGCCATCTCGCGATGCAGGTAGTTGGGCGTGCAGACCGAGACCATGTCCAGTTCCTCGCGCTCGATCATCTGGCGGTAGTCCTGGTAGGTTTTGAGCACGCCGAAGCGTTCAGCCGCCTGGGCCGCACGCGATGGGTCGATGTCCGCCAGGGCCACCAGTTGGCAGTCCGGATGCCCCTGGTAGCCGGGCAGGTGACAGTGATGTGCAATCGCTCCTGCGCCGATGACCGCCGCCTTCAGTTTGGCCATAGTCGGCACGCTCCTGCGGGGGCCTATGCTCGCCTGCTAAATGACTTTGCGTGATTCTGTCATGCGCATAAAGATGGTGCTCCATAGCAGTTATGACAACCTCGGCGGAGCCGAGGTGATGGAGCACCACCATGCAACGCAATCCTACCGCATGGACGGGGCAGGAGAAAGAGGCGTTCCGGGGCCGGGTCCGGCGGATCCAGGATGGGGCTACTCGCATCCGGTTCCTGATCGTCCTGCACACAGCGGAAGCGT
>DATKUK010000043.1:0-5437 GCA_035530655.1 Phycisphaerae bacterium | reverse complement strand
CGACTCGTCCCCGCTGGAGCTGACCAGATCGAACTCGACCGTCGGATACACGTCGTTGTCCAGAATCGTGTAGGTGTGAACCGTATTGACGCCCAACGTCGCGTTACTCGGATTGCTCAGCGTCACCTCGATGGTCTCGTCCGACTCGGCCAGGCCGTCGTCGACGATGCTGATGGCGATGGTCTTGCTGACGTCGTTCGGGTCGAACGTCAGCGTACCCGCTGCCAGGGTGTAATCCACCCCGCCGCCCGTGGCCGTCCCGCCGGTTACGGCGTAATCGACCGTGACCGTCTGAGCCGACGCCGCACTGAGCGAGACGCTCAGGCTCGCCGGCGTGATCGACTCGTCATCGCTGGAGCTGGTCAGGTCGAACTGAACCGTGGGATACACGTCATTGTCGGCGATGGTGACCGTGTCGCTGTTGGGCGAGCCCATGGTATACGCCGGATCCGCCGTCAGCGTCAGCACCACCGTCTCGTCGCCCTCGACCTCGCTGTCATCGACCGGCGTGATGGTGATCGTCGCCGACGGCTGGCCATCGAGGATGGTCACCTGCCCGCTCAGCGTCTCCTGGTAATCGCCAGCACCGCCCGTGCCGCCGACGGTGTAGTTGACGGACAAATCACCGCTGGTGTCGTCACGGGTAACCGTGAACGTCCCGGTGTCCTGGCCTTCCTCGGCCGCGTCGGCGTCGGTGGCCGAGAGGGTCACGGTCGGCAAGACCACGCCCTGGTACTCGTCGGCACCGATGTCGGGCGAGCTGCCTCGAGATTCCTTGTCGTAGTCTTCGGGAACCTCCGACAGCGGAGAAGCACCGTCAATCGCATCGGTGGCGTTGGCGGTCAGGTGCAGGTCGGCAACGGTCCAATCGGTAAACCAGTCGGGCTGCGGGGTCGAACCGATGATGCTGCCCGTGTCAGTCCACGTGCCCCCACCCACCTCGGCCACTTGGCCGCGGATGATGTTGTACTTGGACTGGAGGTTTTCCGTGTTCGGGCCCCACAGGTGTACCACGCGCCAGTAGCTGGCGTCTTCGCTGTAGATGCTGTTGTGATAGACCTTCAGGTCCTTAGTGTCGCACAGCTCCAGGGCGATGGTGGACGCACCGGGGCGGGTGACGAAGCAGTTGCGGATGATCCCGCCGACCACGCACCACGGGGCCATGTATGAGTGCCCCGAACCGGAGGGGTTGCCGAAGCAGATACCCCGGTCGCACCCGTACGCCTTGCACCGCTCGACGGTGGGGTTGCTCTGGCCTTGGTAGACCATCATCATCCCCCGGCCGCCGCCGCTGGCGCCGTGGATGTTGATGCCCACACAGTCGCGGATGATCATGTTATTGAAGCCCATCACGTCGATGCCGCCGACGTAGTCGTTGTCGGGGTGACCTGACAGCTCCTTGGTCTGCTCCATCACCACGTACTCGATGACGGCGTCATCGACGATCTTGGTGGTGCTGCTGCTGTCGCTGGAGCCCTTGATATACCGCTCGCCGCAGTTGAATATCTTGACGTTGGAGATCCACGGGCGGTCGATGTCGTTCTCCCCGCGGATGTGGATGCCGTTCCAGTAGCACTCCTGGACGGTCAGGTCCATGACGGCTACGTCATCGGCGTTGATATGCACGATCTCCCTGGGGTCGGAGTCCACGTTCATCCCTGGGCCGGTGAGTATCACGTCGTCGGGGTCGCCCGTGGAGCCGCGCATAACCACGTCGTCCGTGCTGAGGTACAGTTGGGCTTCAATGAGGTAAGTGCCCGGGTGAATCACGATCTCGTCACCGGAGGCATAGTTGCTAACGGCGTTCTCCAGGTCGCTGACGGTATAGACGTGCCATGTCGTGGGCCCGCCGCCGAGGACCTGCTCAGACACGTCGTGGCATTTGTGCAGCGTCATCCAGTTTCGCAGCGTATAGCCGTTGAGGCTCAGCATGGTCTGGCTGAAGTCCTGTGTCGGGGCCGTATTGGAAGGATGGACGCCGTCGCCGGAGATCAGCGTGCCGTCCCAATCGTCAGGCCGACGGGTCAGGATCTCGTCGTTATAGTCGATCAGGAGCGCCTTCTCATCCGAGGCGATCTGGCGGACAGCTTCGGCGTACTCGCCGGACTTGGTCTCGTAGTTGCGCCTAGGCGGGATCGTCGTGAGGATCGGGATGGTCCCGTAGGCCTTGCACGCCCGCACGACGTGGGTCATGTTGGTGATGTACCCGGCCAGCTCCGGCCCGGCATGGAGGTCGTTGGTGCCCCACATGATCACGGCCATCTCGGGCTTGTGCTTGGCCAGCCAGTAATCGATGTTGATGTTGACCGGATCCAGCTCGACCGACATCGGCCAATCGCTGGTCTTCCCGCTCATGCAGCCGTGATCGTAGGCCTTGGTGTCATCCTGCCAGGTCCAGCAGTCGGCCGTCATGTAACCCTGGATCCACGCCAGTGCCGCGTCATCCTCGGCAGTGGTGTTGGCATGACTCCATTGCAGAGGCTTAAAGAACCCCGCGCTGTAGGAGATGCTGTCGCCGAAGCGGGCAATCGTGCCCGGATTGCCGACAAAGTTGGCATGGACCTTCTGCATCTCCTCGACCCATCCTGCCGACATGTCGTCGTTGAGGATGACGTAGGTGTGGACGGTATTATCGTCGAGAATCACGTTGACCGGATTGGACAGCGTCACCTCGATCGTCTCGGGACCCTCGTCGTCGTCATCATTGACTATCGTGATGTCGATGGTCTTGCTCACATCGTTGGGATCGAACGTCAGGGTGCCCGCCGCCAAGGTGTAATCCACCCCGCCGCCGGTCGCTGTCCCGCCCGTAACGCTGTAGTCCACCATTACCGTCTGCTCGGAACTGCCGTTCATGGAGACCGCCACGTTGACGGGCGTCTCGCTTTCCACCCCGTAGGTGCGGGTCTTGTCGAACTGGACGGTCGGCCCGAGGTAAACCACCTCCAGAGAAGGCTTCTGGCCGGAGGCAGCCTCGCGGGTGTAGTTCTCCATGTTGTCCCCGCCGCCGTCGCGGTAGAGCCTCAGGCCGCGGTTCATCGAGTTGATCAGCAGGTCGTCGACCACGTCATCGTCCAGGCGGACGCTGATGTAGGTCCCGTGGTCGGCTTCGCTACCGGAGAGCGAGAGGCTGTTGGTGTACTTCGGCGTCATGAACCTGTACGCGTCCTGGGTGCCGCCCTCCTCGGTCCAGTTGACGCTGTTGGGCTCATCCAGCGTCCCGTCAATGTGGTAGCACTGGGCGTACTCGGAAACCGCAGCCGGCGTCCCGCTGGTCCACCCGAAGGAGTTCCATCGGTTGGGGTCGTCTCCCTCGGCCCAGTCGTACTGCAGGTTGACCGTCTGGACGTCGACGTCTGCCCCGCCTGCCGGCCAGCCGCTGCTGGGCATAATGTACAAGGTGAATACGTACTGCGAAATCGGATCGCCGCCCAGGTGAGCGAGGATCGCGTCCGTGTCGAAGTCCATCAGGTAACCTTCATAGCAGCCCCACTTGGCGCTGCGGACCTCACTGCGGGCTCCCTGGTTGTCGTAGGGGTCGTTGGCGTTCATCCCGGTGTCGCGGGTGACGTAGAATGTCTCCGGCGGCCCCGTGTCGTTGTCCGTGATGGTCACGCTGGCGCTGCTCGGGGAGCCGATCAGGTAGTCGGTGCCGCTCGCCAGCGTCAGCTTGACGGTCTCGGAACCTTCCGGCTCGGCATCATCGACCGGGGTGATCGTGATCGTCGTGGAGGCCTGGCTGCTCGGGATAGTCACGGAACCGCTCAGCGTTTCGCTGTAATCGTCGCTGGAGGCCGTGCCGCCGACGGTGTAGTTCACGGACAGGTCGTCGTCGAAGAACCCGTCGCGGCTGACCGTGAACGTCCCGCTGTCCGGGCCTTCCTCGGCGGCGTTGGCGTCGGTGGCGGAGATCGTCACGGTCGGGTATATGCCACCGAGATAGATGACCTCCAGGTAAGGTCGCTGGTTGGAGGCGGCCTCCCGGGTGTAAACTTCCGCCGTGTTGTCGCCGTCGCGGTAGAGCCTCAGACCCCGGTTGCTGGAGTTGTTCAGTAGGTCGTTGACGACCGTTTCGTCGAGCACTACGCTGATGTAGGTCCCGTGGTCGGACTCGCTGCCGGATAGAGTGTTGGCGTTGGTGTAACCGGTCGACACGAATCTGAATTCGCTCTGCTCGGTGCCGCCCTGCTCGGTCCACTTGACGCAGTTGGGCTCGTCCAGCATCCCGTCAATGTGATAGCACTGGGCGTACTCGTTCGTCGCCGCCGGCGTCCCGCTGGTCCACCCGAAGGAGTTCCACCGGTTGGGGTCGTCGCCCTCGGCCCAGTCGTACATCAGGTTGAGCGTCTGGACGGTGAAGTCGAGGATCGACGCCCCCCAGCCGCTGCTGGGCATGATGTACAGCACGAAGCTGTGATCCGAAATGGGATTTCCGTTCATGAAGGTCAGGACCGCGTCCGTGTCGAAGTCCATGTAGTAACCTTCTTTGCAGCCCCACTTGGCGGCCCGGACCGTGCTCGTTGCCCCCTGGTTGTCGTAGGCGTCGTCGGCGTTATTGCAGTTGTCGCGGTTGACATAGAAGTCGTCCGCGAACCCCACCGAGGCAGCCATACTCATGCCTAGAGCAACAATGAATGTTTGAATTGTCCTCATGGTCAGACCATCCTTTCCAGTTCCTGACAGGATCGTGTCATGTGCGCGGCCATCCCCGCGCATTCGTTCCGGTCTCACTATGCAGACATGAAACCTTACGGCGCAGAGTCGCTCCTCCTATAGGATCCGACCTGCCAAAAGTGCTCAAGGCTACGTCTCGACCGAAGCCACACCAACAATACGCAAACTGCGTGAACAACAATACGAACGGCTAAACAGAATGGCCCCTGAACTGCTTCTGCGCCCCTCTCAGGGCTAAGCAACCACTCTATGGTCCGAGCCGATTCGTGTCAAGGCACAATGTAGCCGGGCTCCGGAAGATGCCTGTGACCCGACGGGCTGGCGCCCGGCTTGCCGCCCAGTGGCCGCGTCGCCGCTGGGACGCGGTGGACGGGGCTTCTCCTATGGCGCTGGCTGAATCGCCAAGCCTGCGGGCCGATCGGGCTATTCCCAGCCCCAGCCTGCCTGGCTGCTACGGGTCTAGGTTTTCCAGCATGCGAGACCGAGGCTGCCGGGAGCGAATCGCACCCGACAGCCTCGGTTTCGGCTACCTTGCTTGCACAGGGCGAGCCCGCAGACCCGCCGAATCGACTACCTGCCGGTCCTGAAACTCCAGACCACACCCGTGGTGGTCCCGCCGGCGTTCACCTCGTCGATCCGCCAGTAGTACCAGGTGTTCTTACCCAGATACCCGGGCACGAACGTCGTCTGCGTCTGGTTGCCCTGGAACTCACTCGGTCCGGGATTGGGGTTCGTACCGAAGTACACGTCGTGGCTGTCGGCC
>DATKUK010000042.1:0-2733 GCA_035530655.1 Phycisphaerae bacterium | reverse complement strand
TAGCGCCGCTCGATCCACGGGAACGGAAAGACAACGGTGCCCGTCCCGTAACTCTCAAAGCCGCAAAAGCGCCGAATATCGACCTTTTGCGCGTCGGTGAAGGTGTACGGGATGATGCCGTTGCTTGACACGTTAGACCTTGAGCTTCAAAGGCGCGCCGCGCTGGCACAGAAGGGTCACCTCGTCGGCGTCCTCCGGTACCACAAACTCGGTGCCCTTCGGCCAGTGGAAGGACCGGCCGTTGACGATGGCGCCAAAGTTCTTGGTGAGCACATACGTCTCGGTGCCGGTCTTTTCCACCACCACTTCCAAGGGCGCCTTGGGCGCCCCCTGTTCAGACTTCCGCTTGTCGTCGGCCATATTAGAGGCTCTCGATCATGACGGCGCGCTTGTAACGGGCGTTGCTCGCGGTCGGCACGGTCTGTGGGTTGGTGGTCATATCGGTCGGCACCACGAACCCGCCGATGTAACTCCAGGTCTGCGTCACGACCTGGCGCAGCGCATCCAAGGGCTCGCGGATGATGTGGGCAATGCCGTCCACAACCGTGATGAGATCGTCGTCAGCGTCGTCAGCCGCCTTATACGCCTCGTTGGTGAAGGTGCCTTCAATCAAGGCGCCCTGCCCGCACAAGATGCCGCGCTGGACATTGCCCACGCCCGCGTAGGCCTGCGCGATGTTCAGGTTGGTCTCGATCAGGTCGATGCCGAGGATGTCCTGCACCACACCACGACGGAACGGGGCCGTATTCGGCTGACCACGGAAGAGCATCTGGAAGGCCGGATCTTGGAAGAGCCCCATCGCTTGCATAGGCGAGCAGAAGAAGCGGTAAGTGTCGCCATGCACGCCGGGCACGCCGTTATCCGCCAGCGTGGCGCGGGCATACAGCAGCATCTCCATCGTGAGCTTGCCGTTGTTTTGGTCGTTCGCGCCGCTGATGCCGCCGGTGGTGGCGACCATAGCGCCGCTGGCGGTGATGAAAGGCCGGACCAACAAAGGCGCGACAGCGGAAACCACTGCATTGCCCGCGGTGCCGTCGGCAATACTGACGGCGCTGGAGAAGGTGAGCACGCCGGAAATACCGCCCGGGGTGGTCGAGACGTTGGTGGCATCAGCCGCCGCGCCCACAACCGCATAGGTATCGCTCCCGACATTGGCGTTGACCGGGTAGGTCGCGCTGACCGGGACCGGCTGCCCTTCGTTGTTGAAGGTCGTCCGGAAACCCCGAATGTCATTGACACTGACGGCGGTGCCCGCAGCCCCGAGCGTGACGCGTACGACAGTGTTACCGCCGATGTACGAGCTGAAGAGCACGTTGTAGGCCAGGGTATCGACCGAGAACGCCGCCTGCTTGCCCAAGGTGAATGCGTTGCGGAGGAAAATGTCCGCGATCGCCACCCGGCTGGTCCGGACGTTCAACATCTGGTTGGCGCTGTACTGGTTGATCCCCAGCACATACTGTTCCGTTGCCCAGTTCTGAGGGGTCAAACCGCTGGTGATGTCGCTGTTCGCGGCAGGCGGAAGCGGCGTGGTAATGGCTGGCAATAACCCGGTACGGGTCTTGGTGATCGTTTCACCGATCTCAGCCGGGAAGTTTTCTTGGTCCGCGATCGACCGATAACCCAGCTTCGCTTCGAGCGGCTTCTTGAATGCGGTTTCCAGCATATTCTGCTGGATGACGTCTTGTAGTGCGGCAGGCAGGTTATTGAGAGGCATAGCCGTATCTCCAAAGGATCAGAAAGGGGATTTCTGTCCCCTGGCGGTCTGCGCCCGGTGGGACGTGCTGGTGTTTCTTAGACGGGTACTCCGCGCCGGCGTAGCTCGGCGGTTTGCTGCTCGGGTGTCATGTCCTTAAAGCCGCCCGTTTTGGTGCCCGGCTTGGGCTTGGGCGGTTCGCCGGTGCTCGACGTGGATTTGACCTCTTTGAACAGGTAAGGCTTCGCTTCCTTGAGCGCCTTGAAAAGAGCCTCGGCCCCCTCCACTTCGCCCTTGTCGTTCAGTTTCACGGTCGAGAGATCGGCCAGTTTCAAGCCGTCAAGATCCACCATCCCAGCCGCTAGGGCGTGGGCCTTCATCTCGGACATCAGGATGCGCTGGCTGGCCACTTGGTTGGCTTCGGTGATCTTTGCCGCGGCGTCGGCCTCAGCCTTGGTGCGGGCTTCGGCTTCGGTTTTGGCTTTGCCTTCCATCTCGGCCGCCTTTAATCTCCAGCCCTTGTTCTCGTTGCGAAGCTCAGAAACGTACTCGCGAGAAAACGTCTCAGGATCTTTGGTGGCCGGGGGAGCAGGGGGGGCCGGTGGAATCTCATTTCCGTTTGCATCTAGTGGCATCTGCCTTTCCTTCTGGCCGTCAGGCCGGTTGAGAGTGATTCATCACTCGGTGAGCTTGATTTTCTCCTGCACTTGCGCCGCAGCATTGCGTTCGGCCATCTCGGCTTTGATGAGCGCTTGCTCGGCTTGTAAATCTTCGATGTCGTACTGCGCGGCGATGACCTTGATCGCCGTCTCGCGGCTCATAAGGCCCGCGTCAACCAGCGTCCGGAGTGTCGTCGCCAGGGCTTGCCGGTCGGCTGCGGTCTGGTCATACCATTCCGGCCAACGCAGCGAGAGCGGCGCCTTGGCGTTCAGAGGCGCGATCTTGGAGCCGTCGCGGTTGACTAAGGTGATCTTGTTCGAGGCCTGGACGATCAGCCGGTAAAGGCTCAGGAGGCCGGTCTCGCCGTAGCTCACGCGCAG
>DATKUK010000041.1:0-7296 GCA_035530655.1 Phycisphaerae bacterium | reverse complement strand
TCAGCGTCACCTCCACGGTTTCATCCAGTTCGTCCAGCCCATCTTCGACGATGGCCATGTCGATGGTCTTGCTGACGTCGTTCGGGTCGAACGTCAGCGTGCCGGCCGCCAGCGTGTAGTCCACCCCGCCGCCGGTGGCCGTCCCACCGGTTACGGCGTAATCGACCGTGACCGTCTGAGCCGACGCCGCACTGAGCGAGACGCTCAGGCTCGCCGGCGTCACCGACTCGTCACCCGACGAACTGGTCAGGTCGAACTGCACCGTTGGCGGAGGCAACTCGCCCGGATACAACTGCCCTTGCGGGATGATCTCCTTGGCCTGACTCGCGCTCGACCAGCGCAGCTCGGCCACCGCCCCGCCACCGTTCTCGTAGTATTCCATCTCGATGTCGTACTTGACACCCGCCGACAGGGCGATCGTTCCGCTCCACTCCGTCGGGCCTTGGTCAACCCAGTGGTCGACGATCAACTGACCGTCCACCCACAGCCGCACGCCGTCGTCGGTGTTCGTGTAGAACGTGTAGGTCTCCGAGTACAGCGGCTGGACCTGACCGATCCAGCGGACCGAGAACGTGTCCGCGCCCATCGATGGATCCGGTGAGCCGCTGCCCCAGTTGAAGTTCACGGTCGCGTCCACACGGCTGAGGGCAAAGGCCGTAAAGTCGATGTTGTCGTAGTAGGCGCCGGTCAGACCCGTACCGCCCGCCACGTCGTTGTCGAGAATCGTGTAGGTGTGAACGGTGTTGGCGCCGAGCGTGGCATTGCTCGGATTGCTCAGCGTCACCTCAATGGTCTCATCAGCTTCGACCAACCCGTCGTCCACCACGGTGATGACAATGTTCTGCTGCGTGACGCCCGGATTGAACGTCAGCGGCGAGGCCGCGATCGTGAAGTCGTCGGGATTCACAGCCGTGCCGCCCGTCACCGCAAAGTCCACCGTCACCGTCTGAGCCGACGACGCACTGAGCGAGACACTCAGGTTGACCGGCGTGACCGACTCGTCACCACTGGAGGCCGTCAGATCGAACGCCACCAACGGCATACCCGTGTCGTTGTCCTGAATCGTGTAGGTACGAACCGTGTTGGCGCCGAGCGTGGCGTTACTCGGATTGCTCAGCGTCACCTCGATCGTCTCATCCGACTCCACCAGACCGTCGTCCACCACCGTGATGACGATATCCTGGCTGGTTATACCCGGATCGAACGTCAACTGCGTCCCGGCGACCGTGAAGTCGTCGGGGCTGACGGCCGTCCCGCCGGTCACCGCGTAGTCCACCGTCGTCGTGTACCCATGCGTCCGGTCCATCGAAGCCGTCACGTACACCGTCGTGGCCGACTCGTCGCCCGACGAACCGGTCACGTCGAACTGCACCACCGGCGGCGACAGAGCCGTCTCGTCGGCACCCAGATCGGGCGTCGCACTGCGGGCCTCGCCGTCGTAGTCGTCGGTCACCTCCGCCAGCGACGGCGCGGCGTCCAGCGCCGGGGTCGCCTGGTTGGTCAGGTGCAGATCGCCGTTGAGCGGATCGACGAACCAGCTCGGCCAGACGTTCGAGCCAGTGATGTTGCCCGTCAGCGTGTAGTCGCCCGTCGAGCTTTCATCGATCTGGCCGCGGATGAGGTTGTACGCCACCTCCAGACTAGTCGTCTGCCCGGCATTGTCGTAGATCTGCACCGTCCGCCAGTAGCTGGCATCGTCGCTGTAGACGGTGTTGTGGTAGACCTTCAGGTTCGCCACGTAGCTGAGTTCCAGGCCGATGCCCACGCCGCGGACGATGAAATTGTTGCGGACGATGCCGCCGTTGACGTGGTTGTTGCCCGCATAGGCGTGGGTGGGCGGCGAGGCGTTGCCCATCGCGATGCCTCGGTCGCAGTTCAACAACAGGTTCTGCTCCACCGTCGGGTTGGTCACTCCCTGCCACCAGAAGACCCCGCCCCGGCCGCCGCCTGTCGCACCGTGGATATTCACCGCGACGCAGTTATGGACGGTCCAATTGTGGATTCCCATCGCGTCGATGCCGCCGATGTAGTCGTTGTCCGGATGCGCGGTCAGATCCTGCGTCTGCTCCATGTAGACGTCCTCGATCAGCACGTCTTCGGCGATGCTGTTCGCATCGCTCCCGTTGGTCGAGCATTTGATGTATCGCTCGCCGCAGTCGATCAGACGCAGGTTGCGGATTACCGTGCGATCCGTATCGATCTCACCACGGATCTGGATGCCGTTCCAGAAGACGCCGGTAATCATCAGGTCTTCGATCGTCACGTCATCCGAGCCGACCAGCAGGCCGTTCTTGGGATCCACGTCGGCGTTGATGCCGGGCCCCTGCAGGATCACGTTGCTCGGATTGCCCGTCGCGCCGTGGATCAGCACCTGCCCGTTGTTCAGGTTCAGGTAGGAATCCAGCACGTACGTGCCGGCGGCGATCAGGATCTCATCGCCGGCGTTGTAGTTCCGCGTGGCGGTTTCCAACTCGCCGATGGTCGTGACGTTCCACGTCTGCGCCTGACCCTCAGTCGTCGTCTCACTCACCACATTGGACAGGCCCGACTCGTTGGGCACCTCGTCGCGGGTCTTGATCGCGAAGAAGTAGGTGGTCTCCGAACTCAGCCCGCTGACGGTCATGCTCTCGGGCGAGCCGGCCGACGACGGCGACGGCTCGCCGCTGGCCTGTGTGGCACTGCCCCAATTGGCCTCGCTGATCGTAGCGGTCGAATACCGCACGTCGTAACTGCTGGCCGTACCGGTAGTTCCGTCATCGCCCGGTGCCGTCCAGGTCAGATCGACGCTATAGGCCTGCGGGTTGCTGGCCGCCAAATCGGTAATGTCAGCCGGCGGCGTGGTGTCCGGCGGACCCGCGTCGATCACCTTCTCCTTGATCTCCCTGATCTTCTGCACGCTCAGCCAGCACCGCAGCAGGTAACCCACCTCGCTCAGCGCCGCACCGTTGCTGGCGTACGGATCGCTGCTGGAAGTGAAGCCCCCGCCCGATGTGCTGGGGTGTACCCCGTCGCTGCTGATCAGCGTGCCGTCCCAGCTCGTGCCGGGCCGACGACGCAGACACTCCTCGTAGAAATCGATCAGCGGGAGCTTCTTGGTCTGCGCCAGGTTGCGGATCTCGACGTTGTAGTTCTGCACGTCGGTCTGATCGTTCCGCTTGGGCGGAAGCGTCGACAGACAGACGATGATGTTCTGCGCCAGCATTTTGTCCACGATGGCTTCCAGGTCGGCGATCATGGCCGCTGGCGTACGGTTGCTGCTGGCGTCGTTGGTGCCCAGCATGAGCACACCCATCACGGCGTCGTTGTACTGCTTGCCGTCGGGGTTGGTGAATCCCGGGGTGTACATCTCGTCCATGCTGGGCAGATCGGCGGCGCCCACCAGGTACTGATCGGCGCGGATGCCGCTCTCAGCCGTGAAGCTCCGCCCGCCGGGCTGGTCGTATGCCGCCAGGTACCAGCCGTTGGCGCTGTTGTTCGTGCCGTCGCCCCAGACGTCCGAGTGCATCCAGTTGCAGACGGCGATGTCCTCAGCCGTCTTGCCCGAGCCGTAACGAGCCCATTGGCCAAAGGGGTTGGCATAGGTGATCGAGTCGCCCAGGTGCACCACAAACCCGGTGGTGCCCGACCAGGCAGTGTAGAGGCTCTGGCAATAGTCGACCCACCCGCTCGGGCCGCTCTCCCAAGCATCGTCGTAGCTGTTGGCCGTCGTGATGTTGGCGTCCTGATCGCGGATCTCGAGGTTGACCGTCAGCGTCTGTGGCGAATTGGTCGCGCCCAAGTCGGTCACGTCGACGTAGCCGGTGTGCATCCCACGTGACAGACCACTGTGGTCGATAACCACGTTGAACGCATCGCCGTCGCTGCCGCTCGCACTGGTCAGGCTCATCCAAGTCTCGTCGGGGTTCTCGGCCGCTGTCCAACTCAATGTGCCCAGCCCGACGTTGTTGACGGTCACCGGGATCGGCGCCGGGGCCGGATCGATCGGCGCCAGGCTCAGGTCGAGCGTGTCGGGCACCAGTTCGATCACCGGCTCGGTTGTCGGCAGCACGGTGACGTTGACCGCAACCACCTGCGGGCTGTTGTTCGCGCTGTTGTCGGTTACCTCCACCGAGCTGCTGTAGTCGCCCGGCGAGAGCCCCGTCACGTCGATCAGCACGTTGAACGAGTCGCCGTGACCGCCCGAGGCGTTCTGGAGGCTCATCCACGTCACATTCGGGTTCTCGCTGGCGGTCCAGCTCAACGAGCCGGTGCCGGCGTTGGTGACCGTGACGGTCTGCGGCGGCGCCACCGGGTCGGTCAGTGAAACGTTCAGGTCGATCGAATACTTATCCAGCGTAATCCACGGCGCCGTCTGGGGCGGCTGATCGATCGACACGCGGATGTTCGCCTGCTGGCCCCATTGGTCGCCGTAGAAAACGTTTACATAGCCGTCGGTCTTCTGGGCCCCGACAAAGAATCCGTCGGAACTGGGGTTGTCCAAGTACGACCGGATCAGCGACTCGGGGACATCGACCACGATGTTCCAGCACGCCGCAGGCAGGCTCGTATCCCAAATGGCCTCCCAACTGGCGCTGTCGACGATGACCGAATCGCCATTGGCCGCGCCGGCGTTGACGGCCGCCACGAAGTTGGCGTAGGTGCTGCCGTCGTACATCCAGCTGCCGCTGCCGGCGTTCACCACGTTCGAGCTGCCCCACACCAGCGTGTCCTGGTCGATGTCGACCGCGACCACAACCGGGTCCAGGTCTCCAGGAATCGGATCGCTGATCCAGCTCACCTGCGAGACGATCACCTTGGCGTCCCAGCCCCCGTAGGTGGCCAGGGTGTTGCTGATCGCCGTCTGCAGGTCGGTGTGGCTGAACTCGCCCAACGTCCCGTCGGCGTTGGAGTTGGGCCAGTTCGTCAGCCAGGCATAGTTCGGTGAAATGTTGGTCCCACCGCGCCAACCGGAGCTATGGTCGGTCACGTGTTGCACGATGACCGCCTGGGCCGGCACGGCGACCGCTACCAGTAGACAAACCACAAGCATGCCTCTCATCACGTAGTCTCCTTTGCGTTGGCGAACGTTAGTTGTACCTATCACTCCGCTCACATCATGGGCGTTTTGCCGACCATTCGGATTCACGGACTTTCCATAAGCCATAAACCCTCCTGTTTCAGATCGTCATGACGACTGCCTACCCACTTAAGGGCTGTTTCAAAACTTAGAGGTTCGGTCCGTCCCCTGCCGGCACTCGATCACTCGTAACGTCCACATACGGACAGACCGAACGCAAAGAGCATCTCGCCCGCCACGCTCGACAGGGCCGGCGGTCCGCCCTCAAGACGCCGTGTTCGCTCGAATGCTGGTCGCCTAGGAGACGGATGACGGGCGCCACATGGCCCATCTCACGAGAGTCGGTGAACAGTGCTGGATGCTCCTCCGAGGCCCCTGTGTGACACGTGTTTTTACTTTCTGCTTCGGCATCCGTATAGGTAATAATGACGTCATCACGGATCCCGGCCGTGACATGTCGTGCCGGCACCGAAACACCAGTAAAAACGTACGGCAACAAAAAGAAGACCCGCTTCCGTGGCGTTTTTGATGGGCTCCAGCGCCCGAACGCATACAAGCGGCATACGAAGAGCGACTGTGTTTACATAACCCCGGGCAGACCGGCAGTCAAGCAGAAACCGCAAGCTGGCTTCACGCGGGTCGCCCGCCTTGGCCCCACGTAGCCACCGGGGAGCCACCCACGACCCGGGCGCCAAGGCGCCCCCTGCCTAACATCCTTTTGGAAGAGAACTTACACAACAGAGGTGCCTCTGCTGCTCTGCCACCGGGTGATCGCTTGCCCGTGTTGCCCGCGGCGATCGATGTGAAGGGCGGAGCGAAGTTCAGAAGCGCCGTTTGGGCCACGCCCCAACCGTAACCTTTGGGCCAGCGTCTGAACCGACGTCCCTTCGGTCCTGTCTTCGTCTGGTGTAGCCGGCGGCCCGACGCACCACGAATCGACGGCATCGCTACAGGGGGTCTGCCGTAGCGACGCGATCGTCCTCTATCGCCTGTCCAGGTCCAGCCTCAGTAACTGGGAGCCGGGCGGGGCGCGCCAACCGAAACCAGCGAGGCTGCCGGGGGCGAGTCGCTCCCGACGGCCTCGGTTTACTTCACTTCAGCTCAACTGACCGGCCGCCCATCAGTCCGCCAACACGATGTAGCCTACCTGCTCGGTGGTGTGGCTACGCTCCGTGTCGTTGGCCTGATCCTCGTCGGCCACCAGGTCGATGAAGCTGGCGCCCACCGGGCTGGGGCCGTACAGCGCCCAGCCGAAGACGTTGACGTTCTTCAGTGTATTGCGATAGTCCGGCGGGAACGCGCCCCAGTGATAGAACCGCCGCTTGATGTTGTCGTAGCAGTTGATCGCTTTTTCTTCGTTGGTGGTCGGGAATGTAACGCCGTCCGGCTGATAGGAGTTGATGAACGTATTGCCCATCGTGGTTTCGGTGCGACAGTCGGCCACGCGATCGTTGACGATCCAGGGGTTGTGGACCGTTACCGCCGGCACCGGCGGCAACGTCTCGCCGCTGACCACATTGGACAGATCGGACACGTTGGGCGGCTCGGCCAGGTCCACCGACTTGAGGGCAAAATAGTACGTCGTCTGCGGGTCGAGGCCGGTTACCATGAAGGTCTCGGTCACCCCGGGAACCGACGGCGTGGGCTCGCCGGTGACCTGGACGGCGCTGGCCCAGTTGCCCTCGGTGATGGCCACCGTCGAGTAACGAAGGTCATAGCTGCCCACCTCGGCGCCGCCTGTTCTTTATCTTCAATCGGGTTGAGTGCAAGGGCGTGACCGTGAACGACGGAAACGCCCTTTTTGCTGGTGTGCCAGGCGTGGCGTTTGACTTGGAGGTGCAAGTCCTCTGGGGACCTTGATGGCAGGAACCCCTGGCCGAACAGCAAGGGCGTCGCCGCGAGGCGGGGTCTGAAGGAAGCTGTAAGCAAAGCTCCGGCCCGAGGAACACGAACCGCATACGAGGCGTCCGTCGAGGGGCGAGCGGGCCAGAGGACGCAAAGCCCGATGTCATCCGGACTCGAACGGGCGTAGATGCGGCGGGTATATGGAGCGAAAGCCAAACGCCTTACCCTGGGAGGTCTGTCCATCTGCCGACGAGGCTAGCCCCAGAATAAGCGATCTCCGATCGCGTTTCGCACAGGAAAAGGCCTTCAAGCGGCGGTATACTGTAGTTTGATAGAAAACAACACCCGCCGGCAAGGAGGCCTTTCAAGTGAAGCATTCTACACGATCCGGACGT
>DATKUK010000040.1:0-19165 GCA_035530655.1 Phycisphaerae bacterium | reverse complement strand
ACGCCACCGTCGGCGGAGGCAACTCGCCCGGATACAACTGGGTCTGCGGGATGATCTCCTTCGCCTGACTCGCGCTCGACCAGCGAAGCTCGGCCACCGCGTCGCCGCCGTTCTCGTAGTACTCCATCTCGATGTCGTACTGGACACCCGCCGACAGGGCGATCGTTCCGCTCCACTCCGTCGGGCCTTGGTCGACCCAGTGGTCGACGATCAACTGACCATCCACCCACAGCCGCACGCCGTCATCGGTGTTCGTGTAGAACGTGTAGGTCTCCGAGTACAGCGGCTGCACCTGGCCCGTCCAGCGGATCGAGAAGGTATCCGCACCGATCGACGGATCCGGCGAGCCGCTGCCCCAGTTGAAGTTCACCGTCGCGTCCACGCGGCTCAGCGCGAAGGCCGTGAAGTCGATGTTGTCGTAGTAGGCGCCGGTCAGACCCGTGCCGCCCGCCACGTCGTTGTCGAGAATCGTGTAGGTGTGGACGGTGTTGGCGCCCAACGTGGCATTGCTCGGATTGCTCAGCGTCACCTCGATGGTCTCGTCCGATTCGACCAACCCGTCGTCCACCACCGTGATGACAATGTCCTGCTGCGTGACGCCCGGGTTGAACGTCAGCGGTGACGCCGCGATCGAATAGTCGTCCGGATCGACGGCATTGCCGCCTGTCACTGCGAAGTCGACCGTGACCGTCGCCGCCGTCGACTGATCCAGCGACACACTGAGGTTGACGGTGGCTACTCCTTCGTCATCGCTGGAGCTGGTCAGGTCAAACTGCACTTCCGGCACGACCACGTCATTGTCGTTGATCGTGTAGGTGTGCACCGTGTTGGCGCCGAGCGTGGCATTGCTCGGATTGCTCAGCGTCACCTCGATGGTCTCGTCCGATTCGACCAACGCGTCGTCCACCACGGTGACGACAATATCCTGCTGCGTGACGCCCACGTTGAACGTCAGCGGCGAGGCCGCAATCGTGAAGTCGTCCGGATCCACGGCCGTGCCACCCGTTACCGCGAAGTCGACCGTGACCGCCTCGTCGTAGGCCGCACTCAGTGAGACGCTCAGGTTCACCGTCGCCACCGACTCGTCGCCGCTGGAGGCCGTCAGATCGAACTCGACCGTCGGATACACGTCGTTGTCGTTGATCGTATAGGTATGGACAGTGTTGACGCCCAGTGTGGCATTCGTCGGATTGCTCAGCGTCACTTCGATGGTCTCATCGGCCTCGACCAGACCGTCATTGACGACCGCGATGTCGATTGTCTTGTTGATGTCGTTGGGGTCGAACGTCAGCGTGCCAGCCGCCAAGGTGTAATCGACCCCGCCGCCAGTCGCCGTGCCGCCGGTGACCGCGTAATCCACCGTCACCGTCTGCACGTACGCCGCACTGAGCGAGACCGCCAGAGAGGCCGGAGTGACCGACTCAGCCCCCGCCGACGCCGTCAGATCGAACGCCACCGTCGGCAACGCGTCGTTGTCGTTGATCGTATAGGTATGGACAGTGTTGACGCCCAGTGTAGCATTCGACGGATTGCTCAGCGTCACTTCGATGGTCTCGTCCGACTCGACTAATCCATCTTCCACAATGGTGATGTCGACGGTCTTGGTCACGTCGTTGGGGTCGAACGTCAGCGTGCCGGCCGCCAGGGTGTAGTCCACCCCGCCGCCGGTGGCGTCCCCGCCGGTAACGGCATAGTCCACCGTCACCGTGGCCGGGTAGACGGCACTGAGTGAGACCGCCAGAGAAGCCGGCGTGACCGACTCGCCACCGCTGGAGCTGGTAAGGTCGAACTGGACGGTCGGCGGCACGGCGCCGTCGTTGTCATTGATGGTGTACGTATGCATCGTGTTGGCGCCGAGCGTGGCGTTAGACGGATTGCTCAGCGTGACCTCGATGGTCTCGTCCGACTCCGCATCGCCGTCGTCCACGATGTCGATATCGATCGTCCTGCTGGTCTGTCCGGGCTGGAAGGTGACCTGGCCGCCGGGCAGTGAGTAATCCAGGAACAGCACCGGCTGGTCGGCAGTTCCGGCTTCACTGAGGTAAATCGTGCGTGGGCCACGGTTTACATAGAAGCCATAGTTGCTCTTTGTGCCCGAAGCCCAGTCCTGCACAACACTGGTCACGTCACCCACACAGAAGCCCAGACCGGTGGGGTTGCTGAAGAAGTCATAGAGGTCGTAGATGTCGCCACCGTTCTCGGTTTCATCGAGGAACTGATCGGCCGTAGGGCCCCAGCCGAGGTCACCGATCGCCGAGGTGTACATCCCGTTGGGATGGGCAAAGCATGCACCGGGCGCAGCCGGTGGATTGCCTGGATAATCACCGTTCTTGTTGCCTTCGGCCCAGGCGTGACTCTTGATGGCCGCCACTGCAATCGTGCCGTACCCGTTGAGGCAGCTCAGTCGCAGCTCGGCCTTGTTGATCGTCGCTCCTGCATAGGCCGAAAGGTCGAAGAACTGCACATGCGGGCCGCCCGAGCCGCTGGGTGCGCTGGTCGTGAGGCCGTAGTTCATGTACCTGGCATTGCCGGATGAGAAGAGCCAGGCATCTCTGACGTCGACCAGGACCACGTCTCCACTGCCCAGGGCTGCAAACTGCGCCGACAACGCCCCGCCGGCGGTCAGGCCGGCGTCGCGCTTCAGAGCCACCACATCGCTGCCGGAGAGCGGCATGATGTAGTCGACGCCTTCGGTGGCTGTGCCGCCGGTGGCGGCGTAGTCGACCGTCACCACGGAACCCGAAGCCTCGCTAAGCACGACCGTAAGCTGAGCCGGCGTGACCGATTCGTCACCGTTCGACGCCGTCAGGTCGTATTGAACCGTCGGAAGTGGTGCATCGTTGTCGTTGATCGTATAGGTGTGAACCGTGTTCGCACCAAGGGTCGCATTGCTCGGGTTGCTGAGGGTCACTTCTATGGTCTCGTCCGCCTCGGACTCGCCGTCGTCGACGATGGTGATGTTGATCGTCTTGTTGACGTCATTCGGATCGAACGTCAGCGTGCCGGCTGCCAGGGTGTAATCCACGCCGCCGCCGGTAGCCGTTCCGCCGGTCACCGCGTAGTCCACAGTCACCGTCTGCACGTAGGCGGCGCTGAGCGAAACGGCCAGACTCGCCGGCGTGACCGATTCGTCACCGGCCGACGCCGTCAGATCGAACTGTACGCTTGGCAGCACGTCGTTGTCATTGATCGTGTAAGTGTGGACCGTGTTGGTCCCCAGCGTGGCGTTGGTCGGGTTGCTTAGCGTCACCTCAATCGTCTCGTCCGACTCGGCCACGCCATCGTCTACAATTGTGATATCGATGGTCTTGGTCACGTCGTTCGGATCGAACGTCAGCGTGCCGGCCGCCAGGGTGTAATCCACGCCGCCGCCGGTAGCCGTTCCGCCGGTCACCGCGTAGTCCACAGTCACCGTCTGCACGTAGGCGGCGCTGAGCGAAACGCTCAGATTGGCCGGCGTGGCCGACTCGTCACCACTTGAGGCCGTCAGATCGAACGCTACCGTCGGCAGCGCGTCGTTGTCGTTGATCGTGTAGGTATGGACAGGGGTCGTCCCAAGCGTGGCGTTGGTCGGGTTGCTGAGCGTCACCTCGATGGTCTCGTCCGACTCGACCAGGCCATCATCAACAACGCCGACGGCGATCTGCTTGGTTATGTCGTTGGGGTCGAACGTCAGCGTGCCGGCCGCCAGGGTGTAATCCACGCCGCCGCCGGTGGCCGTGCCGCCGGTGACCGCGTAGTCGACGGTGACGGTCTGGCCCGATGACTGGCTGAGCGAGACGCTCAGATTGGCCGGCGTGACGGACTCGTCGCCGTTGGAGCCGGCCAGGTCGAACTGAACCGTGACACCGACCGGCACATCCGTGACGACCAGCTTGGGACGAAGCGATTGCTCGGCGGCGTCGTCGGATCGGCAGTTGTTGTTGAAACCAAGGGCCTCATCGCCAGCCTTGACCAGCACGCCCAGGTTGTTGGACGGATTGTTGATCCAGTCCTGCACCGTCGCGGTAACGTCGAACTCAAGCCAGTAGTTGGTCTGTGAGGCATCCTTGGTGCACGTGCCGATCACGGCGGCATCATAGTCGCCGCCGGGGCTAGTCCACGAGTTGCTGCCGTCGTAGGTGTTCCAGGTGACGCCATCTTCGGTCCAGTTGACCTGTGTCAGTTCATGGGCCTGATATTCCTGCGCGCCACCGTTCTCCTCAAACGTATAGAACATCAGCTTGGCTGAGGTAATGTTGGTGCCCGGCGGGATACTCGTCACGTCGAACTTGACCAGAGACCGCATGACCTCATTGAAAGTTGAGAAGCCGGAGATCCACATGTTGGTGTCGGTGCCGTAGTTGGTGTCCGGGTTGACGTCGCTGAGGTACGTGGCCACCGTGCTGATGACGGTCACTTCGCCCAGGTTGGAGGCATCGGCGTTGGCTACGTTGGATAGGCCCGACCAATTAGGCACTTCATCGGCCGTTTTCACGGCAAAGTAGTAATTCTGACCCGCCGCCAACCCCGTTACCGTAAACGACTCGGCCAAGCCGGCCGCCTGCGGCGCGGGCTCGCCGGTGGCCTGGGTGGCGGTGTCAAAGCTGCCCGCGTCGATCGGTGAGGTCGAGTAGCGCACGTCGTACGTGCTGGCCGTGCCGCTGCTTCCGTCATCACCGGGCGCCGTCCAGGTCAGGTCCACGGCGTAGGACTGAAGACTGGCCTGCCCCGAGAGATCCGTGATATCTCCCGGCGGCGTAACATCCGGCGTGAGGACGGAGATGGTCACCGTATCGCTGCCGGTCAGTTCACTGTCGTCCGCCTCAAGCTTCAGTATGTAGACGCCCTCGGCGTCGAAGGTAGCCGTTGTGTCTTCAGCCGTATCGTTACCGAAGGTTACATTGCCCGGCCCGGCGTCCTTGGTCCACAGAACGGTGTACGCGGCCGGCGGATCGGGCAGACCGTCGTCGGTCACCGTCCCGTCCAGGTTGGCGGTAGTCTGGGTGGGCCAGTCAAGTTGCTGATCGGCGCCGGCGTCGACGGCCGGCGCACTATTGAGGTCGGTGATAAACAGCTCGGGGCCGTTGGAGCCGTACTCACTCGATCGGAACCGGTTCTGCACGCCGACGGTCTCGTCCTGCACTTTCAGGGCGAGCCCGTAGTTGCTGGCGGGGTTGTCGACCCAGCTTTGCACCACCGCGGTGACGTCCCACTCCATCCAGACATCAATCGCCGTCGGGTCCTTCGTGCACTGGCCTACCACCGGGGCGCTGTAGTCGCCGCCGGGATTGGTCCACGCTTGACCACTGGCGTATGAGTTCCACGTCACCTCGCCTTCGACAAAGTCGCGCGTAAGCTGGTGGGCTGCATATACCGCACTGCCGCCGTTCTCGCTCCAGGTGAACAGTCGTAATTTGGCCGAGGAGATGGACGTGCCCGGCGCAATCGACGCGACGTTGAACTGTGCGAAGGTTCGCTGCACTTCGTAGTATGGATCGAGGTCGTACCCGGTAACCACCAGTTGCGTGCTGGCGCCGTAGTTGCTGTCGGGGCTGAAGTTGACGACATAGGCGTCCTTTGTGGGTGACAGAGTCAACTCCCCGATCACAGGCGGTACGGCGCTGGGCACATTGGAGAGCGCCGACTCGTTCGGCACCTCGTCACTGCTCTTGATGGCGAAGTAGTACGTCGTATCACCGGTAAGGCCCGTGACGGTGAACTGCTCCGGTGAGCCGGCCGACTGCGGCGCGGGCTCGCCGCTGACCTGCGTAGCGCCGGCCCAGTTGGCCTCGTTGATGGTTGAGGTGGAGTAGCGGATGTCGTAACTGGCGGCCGTGCCGGTGCTGCCGTCGTCGCCGGGGGCCGTCCAGCTTAGCTCTACCGAGCCGGACTGAATGCCGGCCTCAGCGACCAGGTCGGTTATTGCCGCCGGCGCGGTCACGTCGGGCGCAGCCGTCGTCTCGCTGGCTACGTTGGAGAGGGGCGATTCTTCCGCCCCTTCGTCGTAGGTCTTGATCGCAAAGTAATACGTGGTCGAGGAGTTCAGCCCCGTCACCGTGAAGGCCTCCGGGTTGCCCGCCGCCTGCGGCGATGGCTCGCCGTCGACCTGCGTGGCGCTGGCCCAGTTAGCCTCGTTGATGGTACTAGTGCTGTAGCGCAGGTCGTACCACATGGCTCGGCCCGCATAGCCGTCGTCGCCCGGCGCCGTCCAGGTCAGATCGATTGTCGTGGAGTCCGGATTTGCCGCCGCCAGGTCGGTGATCTGTCCCGGTGGGTTGCCGTCGGGCGTGGGCGGCGGAATGAGCGACAGCTCGACGTATTCGGTTTTGGGCACCTTCGCACCACCCACGTTGATGGCGAAGGTAGTCGGGCTGCCGGCGACATACTGCTCATTGATCTTGTCGATCGTCCAGTCGGCTCCGTCGAATTCCTTCCACTTGTAGGTTACCTTGAAGCGGACGTTCTGGCTGAGGACCGCAGGATTGTCCAGCGTCACGGTGATGTTGTTCTGACCCTTGTCCAGATAGGCCATCGCTCCCTTGTTGTGTTCGAAGACCGTCGTAATCGCCAGGCGGCTCACGCCCGCATCCGTCTTGGAGCCGTCTGCATCCAGCTCAATCTTGATCCAGTACTCGCGGAAACGATTGTAAACCTGGCTGCGCAGGCTAAGGCCCTCGAGCTGGGTCGTACCGGTTGCCGTATTGTCCCAAACCTGTGTCCAGCTCGTCCCGTTATCGGAGAAGTAGATTCGGTTGGCGTCGCCGTTGTCGTTGCGGTAGAAGATGCCGTCGATCCATCCGTCGGTCAGATAGAACGGACAGTCAATGTGGAACACGATGGACGCCGAACCAGTGGTAGCGAGATGCAGATCAGGAGTCAAACCGTCGTCGTGGTACGTGGCGATGTTGGTGCTGCTCTCGACACAGGCCTGATAGGCGGCGCTGCGGAAGTCGGGCTCGAGCACGAACGTGCCGTTGGCAAAGCGACGGTAGGTGACGCTCTTGCCCTCCCAGCCGTATAGCGCGTAGGGCTCCCAGTAGGGGAAGTTGACGGTATCCTTCCAGTCGTGCTGGGCTTCGTGGTGGTAGGGCGGGTCGCCGGTCAGCGGCGGACAGTGCTGATCGTCCCAGCTTTCCCAGGTACGTGTGATCGATTCGCCGGTTCGCAGTTCCATGTCCATCGAGTGATCGGATGGATCGGGACCGGCCAGGACACTGAGGGTGTCCATGCCATTGGCGTACCAGACCGGGTCGTCGCCACACAGCAGGAACCCGGGGCAGGCCCGCCCTTCCGCCACGGCCTGTGTGATCAACGTATGGTCGGCCGCGCATTCCGCGCCACTGGCCACGTGCGGTGATGCACCTCGTGTGAATACATAGAACGTGCACATCGTGTCGAAGAAGTGCCACGCCCCGTCGTACTGGGCCTCATAGCAGGTGTGCGCACCGCTGGCTATCGAGACGCGCCGGCCGTTGATGCCATCGACGTACTCCAGGATTTTCGTGTTCCAAGTCGCGTGCGAGCCGCACAGCGCCCATCCGAACACGTTGATGTTCTTCAGGGTGTTACGGTAGTCCGGCGGCATCTGGCCCCAATGATACATCCGCCGTTTGACGTTATCGTAGCAGTTGATCGCCTTTTCCTCATTGCTCGATGGGACCGTCACGCCATCCGGTTGGTAGGAGTTGATGAATGTGTTGCCTATCGTCGTTAACGTACGGCAATCGGCCACGCGGTCATTGACGATCCACGGGTTCTGTATCGTCACCGGATCGGCGGGAGGTTGCTCGACGTCAAACCAGACCGTGCAGGTGTCGCTTGTGGTGTACTCGCCGTCGTAGGCCTCGAGCTTGAGCACGTACTCGCCGGCCTGGGTGAAGGTGGCCGTGGTGTCCACCGCGTTCGGATCGCCGAAGGTCACCGCGGCAGGGCCGATGACCTTGCTCCACGTAGTGGTTACCGCACCGGGCGGGACGGGCTTGCCGTCGTCGCTGACCGTACCGTCGAGATTGACGGTGTCGTTGGGCGACCAAATTTCCTGGTCCGGACCGGCGTAGACGTTCGGCGCCTGGTTGGGTGAGATCTCGCAGCCGACACACTCGTCGGCACCGAGATCATACCCACCCCCGTCGGGTCTGGTCTCGTTGTCGATGTCATATGCGGGCGCGTAGGTGGCGCTGGCCACGTCCATCGCCGCCGAACCGTCGGATATGTGAAGATCGCCGATAGCGGGGTTTACGTAGATCGGGTCGCCGGAGAAGGTGTTCGTGCCGAACGGCGTGGTGCCGCCGTAAAAGAGGTTGTAGTCGCCGGTGAGCGTGTTGCCCGACTCCACATACGAGTTGCTGGGCGTGTAGATAACGCAGTTCTGAAAGTCAAGCGTGCCGCCTGTGAACGCCCCCATGTAGGCCGGATAGCCCGTCGGGGCATTGGTGTACAGGCTGCAATTGGTGACCTCCACCTCTACAGGCGAATACTCGGGTGTAATACGAACCAACTCGGGGTTTTCGCTGAAGCCGGCAATGTTGTACAGGAAGGAGTTTTTGATGACGGTTCCGGTGCCGGCGAAGATCGCAAACGGCGCCCCCTTGTTGTCGTGAACGATGCAGCGATCGAAAACGTGGTTGCCCGGCTGGGCCCCGTTGATCTGTACGCCGTGCTTGCCGCCGTTGCTGAAGTGGCAGTTGCGGACGACGATGCCGTCGCAATCGGCAACGAAATACAGCACGTGCGAGTTCGACCCGTCGCGATTGCGGGCGTAGACGTTTTCGATCAGGCCGTTGGCGTAGATGGAGTGCTGCATGCAGCCCTGATCCGCGTCGGTCAAGGCCACGTTGCGCAGCGTCAGATTGCTGCCGAACCGCATGTTGAAGCACCAAGTGGTCGTCCCGAAGCCGGGAACGTTGGTGATCTCCAACAGGAACGAATTGGGGTCGAGAATATCCGGATCGCCGGCGCCGTCGACGGTGATGTAGCTGTAGTTGTTGGTGCTGAAGCCCCACCATTCCGGGCTCACGTTGCGCAGGTCGATGATGGCCTTCTGCGTCGCACCGGGCAGCGTGGTCAGGGTAATCGGGCTGCCCTCGGCGCCGCTGGCCATGAACCGCAGGCGTTTTTGGGTGGACGATGTGTAGAACTCCACCGGAATGTGCAGGCCGGGCATGACGTAGATCGTGTCGCCCGGACTGGTAGCCGCATTCAGCGCCGTCTGAATCTCCAGAAAGGGCGTCAGTTCGGTTAGCCCGTCATTGGCGTCGCTGCCTGTCGGCGAGACGTAGTAATCAGTCGCCGTCGAAGGCAGGCTGAGCCCCAGCACGAGCGCCGCCGCGGTCAAACCCACCCACATCGTTGCAGACCTGTACATCACACCTCTCCTTGTTCTGTGCGACGCACTTGACGACCGCGCCGCCCGCGATATCATTCCGACAGAACTGTCAGCCTGAACATGCATGCAAACCCGCGCTGCGGTCGGGCAGCCCACTGCGCCGCCGCCCACGCGTCTTACAGCAGCAAACACACGCGGCCCCCTCGCAACGAGCATAGAAGCCCCGCGTGATTCAACTGCTCGCTTTCCTAATTCCAGTTACGGCCGCCCAATCGTGCTGCATCCAGACTGCACACGACACAGCCGGCCCCGAGATTGGGCGCACAGACAACTTCACCGCTCGCGCCGCCACAAACCCACGCTGGCGCGACCTGTGAACAGGGTTTCCGGCGGCCGACGCGGCGTTCACCCAAGCGCGATACGACAAAACATGCGAAGGGCTGCGACTTGTACACCGCGTCTCGCCGCCCTGCTCGCAGGCCGGCGATTGTTGCCAATGCGTTTCTGCTGATACTACTTTTGCTGGAACGCGTCAAGTAGAAATCCGCCAGCAGGCCAGAAAGATCGCCCCTCCCCGCGTCCAAGGCGCCCCGCCCGTGCCCATGTTGACGAATCGGGTTCAGACTTCTTGCGCTTACACCGAACGTAAGATTCGTTATCAACGGAAGATATCGTCAAACGCCATAGACGACCACCGATCAGCCGGCTGGACTGTATGTTTCCTGAGGCGGCTCGTGTTGCCTCCAGAAGGCTGATGTACAGACGTGTCGATTTCACAGCCACGCCATTGTGCAAACGCTGCCCGACCGCCAGAGCGCAGTCGGTGGGTCAGCGCGTCAGGATGGGCGCACGGTAGACCAGGTAGCTGGAACTGGCGCCCGGTTGCGTGATCACGGCGTCGTCGACCACGTAGGCCGACTGAACGATCACGTACTTGCTGTCCATCGAGCCGGTGAGCTTGACGTCCATGATGCGGATGCCGGCAAAGCCGACGATGGTGTACACGGCGTTGTTGCCGTTCCCGGAGACCTCGGAGAACAGTGGGACGGCCCGGGGCTGTCCGATGATTGCTTCCAGGGCGTCCTTGAAGCCCGCGCTCAGACCCGGGTCGCCGCCAAGCGTCAGCGTCCCCTCGGGGCCGAGTTTCAGTTCGCCGCCGTGATAGGCCAGATCCTCGGCGCTGACGCCTTCGAGGATCTGCCGCCGGATGTCGTTGGTGCTGTTGTTGCTGCTGCCGATGTCGACGGTGCCGAAGTTGCCCGGCGGCAATTGGGTGGCTCCCCCGCCCGGATAGAAGTTGATCTCGACCACGCCGTCGGTCCCGGAGTCGACCCCGCCGGTGTCCGGATCGTATTCATACTGATCGCCGATCGGCGAGGCGCCCGCCATCAGTGCGTTCCATGCGTTGACGTGCAGTGCGAACGGCATGAGTTCGGCGTTGCCGCTAGTGGGCGTAACCCGGTAGCCCACCACGTCGTCGTCGATAGTGGCGGTCGCTTCGGCCCCCACGTCGGCACTATATATACCCATGATCCGCGCAAAGAACAGGCCGATGGGCCCGTTGCGCTCGGTGTCGCGACGAACGCGAACGTAAACCGAGTTGTACGTATTGGGATTGGCCGTCGACAACGGCTCGTGATAGTTACTCAAGTCGGCAAGGGTGCCCAGTACAATATCGCCGTCGGTGCTGTTGGACACATTCAGGTCCACCGTGGGCCCCTCGCCCAGCACGTGATTGCGTGTGACGTAGTCGCGCGTCGTCGAGCGAACGGCCGCTTCGATCTCGAGAGTGGTTCCCCCGTTTTGCTGAAGGCGCCGCTCGTCGATCAGGGTCGCGGCGCCGGCCAGGGCGCCCGCATCGGCGCACCGCTGCAACTGAGCCTTGGCGTTGTACAGTTGTCCTATGTCCACCGACAAGGCCGCAAAGGCAAACAGCACGGGGCACATGACGGCTACCAGCGGCAGCGCACTGCCGCGACGTTCGAACCTCTTGTTGCGTGTGTATCGTGAGGCCATGATCATCATCTCCGTGTCCGTCTATTCGCCAAAAGGCGTTCTCTGTTCTGGCGAGTCCCAGCCGACTGCGACTCGCATCGAACAGCTTGTCTTGCTTCCTTATCGGGTCCTGACGCCCTTGTTTCCCGGTCAAGTTGGCAACACAGCAGGCCATCAGGACCAAGCCACCTTCCAAAAGGCTTCGCGAACCGAGGTTGCCGGCGAGTTATCAGGACCTCCACGGGCCTCGGCAATCGGCTATCGTCAGCGCGACAACCCTGCACGACCAACGGCCCCAACGCTTTGCGTCCCAGGGTTGCCCCCGGGCTCGCAGCCAGAAATTCCCACTATCCATATCCTCCAACTCATTCATAAGATGTAGCCTGGGGTACGTCAAATTGGCCGGCCAAGATAGGTGTAAATCGGCTACAGCAAGTCGGGAAGATGGGCAACCTCTTGCGGTATCGGACCGAAATATGCCAGGCGTGCGGACCCTCTGGAGCGACGTCGGACGATCCCACCTGCGCCCCCCGATTCGGTAAGGTGGAGCTACGGGAACAAGCACAGCGAATTGCCGCGGGCGGGCGAGCGCCACAGAGCAACTGAAGGTGACTGTCCCGCTTCGTTGATGGCCGTGGTCTGCACGCGACAGGGCACGTGTCTGCCAGGTCCCTGGGGGCGTCTGACGCGCAGGTACGCGCTACGGTGTCTGACAGATCAGCGCAAAGCGATCGAACCGCAGGGCCGTGTCAGGCCATGCGGCTCGTGTTGTCTCCAGAAGGCAGATTTGTGGACGTGTCGATTTCACGGCCACGCTATTGTGCAAACGCTGCCCGACGGCGAGAGCGCAGTCGCTCGGTCAGCGCGTGAGGCGCGGCGTATGATAGACCCCATAGCTCGAACTCGAGCCCGGCTCGGTGATGACCGTGCCATCAACCACATCGGCCCGCTGAACGATCACATGCTTGTGCTCGGGTGCCCCGGTGAGCCGAACGTGCATGATGCGGATGCCGGCGAAGCCCACAATAACGAACTCGGCATTGTCACCCGGCCCCGCGACACTGGTGAACAGCGGGATGGAGCGTGGTTGGCCGATGATATCTTCCAGGGCATCTTTGAAGCCGGCGCTCAGGCCGGTGTCTCCCGTGAGGGTCAGCGTGCCGTCGGGCCCGAGTTTCAGCTCGCCGCCATGGTAAGCCAGGTCCTCGGCGCTGATGCCGTCACGGATCTGCCGCTCGATATCGGCTGTACTATTGTTCGTGCCGCCAATGTCGACGGTGCCGAAGTTGCCCGGCGGCAACTGATCGATCCCACTACCTGGATACATGTTGATCTCCAGGAGGGTATCGCTGCCGGAGTCGACGTCGCCGGTGTCCGGATCGTAAGCATACTGGTCGCCGATCGGAGACGTCCCCGCCAGCAGGGCGTTCCACACGTCAACGTGCAGCGCGAACGGCATCAACTCGGCGTTGCTGCTGTTCGGATCGACCGTATAGCCCACCACGCCGTCCTCGATGGTGGCGGTCGCCGTGGCCTGGACGTTGGCGGTGTAGCGACCCATGATACGTGCGAAGAACAGGCCCACCGGTCCGTTGCGTTCGTTATCGCGCCGGACGTGCACCCGAACCGAGTTGAAGTCGTCCGGATTGCCGATCGACAGCGGCTCGTGGTAGTTGGTCGGGTCGCTCAGCGTGCCCAGGACGACGTCCCCACCGATGCTGTTGGATGTATTCAGGTGCACCGTCGGCGAGGCGCCGAGCACGCGGTTGAGTTGCACGTATGCTTGGGCGGTTTGGCGGACGGCGAAGTCGATCTCCAGGTCCATTCCGCCGTCGTTCCGCAGACGTCGCTCGTCGATCAGCGCCCCGGCGCCGGCCAGGGCGGCCGCATCGGCGCACCGCTGCAACTCGGCCTTGGCGTCGTAGAGCGCCCCGACGTCGATAGACAAGGCCGCAAAGGCAAACAGCACCGGACATATGACGGCCACCAGCGGCATGGCACTGGCGCGCCTACTGAAGTTTCTCTTTCCCATACGACGTGCGAACATGGCTCCTTGGCCCTCCCGGCGATTTCGCTGTGCTGACGGCCCTTGACCCACGACCACTCATGTGTCGTCGCCTGGTCAGCATCCCCCCGTCCTGATTCGGCTGTCTTCTGGAAGATACGCCTGAAGAGCAAACAATCAGGACAAACCCTTTCGCTGGAAGACGCTTCCGACGGACCCATGAGGTCTGTTCGGAATCTCTACCGAAGCCGCGGCGACCGGCTTCGGGCAGCGCGACTGTCCTCACCTTGAGAGGGCTCTGCGCTTTGCGTCCCACAGTTACCTGTGGTTTGCCCTTGCGAGACTTGTGTCCCCGATCCCCTTTATTGGATTCATAAGCGTGCAACTTGCTGACGTCAAACGAGCCGGAGGGAAAAACTTCCAAATCAGAAGCAAAACGCGTGGCTTTGAGAAGTTCTTTACACTATAGGACCATAAAATGTTGCATTATCGGTCGACATAGCGGCAAAGTCAGTCGGTTCGCTCTGCGGCGCTGGTCTTATCCGCTGAAGTCGGCGCCGTCTGCGGGCTTTCGTGGCTGGGGCACGCAGCCGGATGGACAGTCCGTTCGCGCAAGGCAAGAGACGGCTTGAAACCCGTGACACACGGTCACAGAAACAGGCGTCTCCAAGGGCTTCGCCGGGCGCGGTGAAAAGCCGCGCCCATGTGCTGTCGCCGACGCCGTAACTCGTCTGTCGTGGTCGGAGTTGCTTGGCCAATCGTCCTTGCCGGCGCCGCCGTTGTTTGCCGTGGCGCCGAAGGCGACCGGCACCGTCGTTGCGCCGGCGGAAGTGGGCCTGCGACTCCTGCCCGTCCTTTCCGGCGTGATTCTCTTGCCGTGGGTCTATGCGATCGCCAGGCGCCTGCGGGCTCCTCGAACGGTGGCTTTGGCGGGCATGATCCTGTGCTCGACCGGACTGATGCTGGTGATCTGGTCGAGGGAGCTGCGACAGTACGAAGTCGAGGCGCTGCTGTCGGTCGGGCTTGCCCTTGCGGTCTTTCACGTCCGGCGGCGCGAGCGGATGGGTTGGGCAGTCGTCACCACAGCCGTGTTGCTTCTGCTGATCGGTCCCTGGTTGGGTTACGGCTTCGTGTTCCCCGCAGCCACACTTGCCCTAATGCTGATCGTGCTGAGGCCCATCGCGGGCCGTCGTCGGCTCGTTCTGCTTGTCGAGATTACAGGGCTGGCGGTGCTCGCCGTCTCCACGCTGGCTGTCTTGCGCATGGCGGCTGCGGACCAGGCCGCCAATGCGGCGCTGTCGAGTTACCTGGGTAACTGGTTTGTCCATCCGTTCGTCCTGCACGACTGGCTGGGTGCAGGGGCCTCGGGGGCCATGAGCACGTTCATGATGTTTTTCCCGCTTCAGCGGGGGCGACAGCTAGCCGTTTCGGGGGCGGTCGCCTTGCTGGGGCTGGCTACGTGGCCTCGACGAGGCCGTCGTGACATGGTGTGTTGGACCCTCGGGCCGTGGGTCCTGATGCTGCTGGCTGCCGTGGCGAAGGGTGTCGGCGCGCGTTGACGCGCCTGGCAAAGGTTTACTATGAGATTGCGTCATTGCATGCACTCTTCGGAGGAGCCATAATCCTAATGGTAATGCTATGTTAAGCGCTACCTGGACGGTTGAGTATGGGAGCGTCGAAAAAAGGCCTGCGGCTCTCAACCTGGTCGTGGTGGGTTCCATTCCGGCAGGGGGCTCGACGAGGGAAAAACGCCCGAGGCTTGCCCAGTGCGGCATGTCAGTTCTTCCGAGGGACAGAGCGGTGTGTTCGGCAAACTCAACCCGCGCTACTCAGAAGGCAAGGGAACTGACCGTCACGGCAGCTTAGCGTCATCCATAGCGTTAAGTGGGGTCATTATATGAGTGATCCAGGAATTTGCAGATTATGCGGTCGAAGAGCGGACCTGCAGGAAAGTCACATCATCCCAAAGTTCGTCAGCGATCATCAGAAATCAACATCGGCCACCGGGTTTCTTCGAACGAGCGAAGCCGTCAATAGGCGCGTCCAAGACGGCCTTAAGCTGCCCCTGCTATGTCGCGACTGTGAGGGTCTGCTCAATCAGTGGGAAACGCTCTTCGCCGCTCAGATTTACCATCCATGGAGCCGGCGAGAGGCAAAGACATTCGATTATGGCCCATGGCTTCTGAAGTTCGCCGTCTCCGTGTCGTGGCGCGCACTGACGTGGTATATTATGGACTTCTCGCGAGGACGTCGGAAATACACAGACAATGCCCGGGATCTCGTTGAAAACGCGCTGACCGCTTGGAAAGACTTCTTGCTCGGTGCGCGACCGCATCCAGGGCGCTTCCAGCAACACATGCTGCTATTCGATGCCATCGAAGCTACGGATAAGCCCGGCTCGCTTCCTACGAATATAAACCGTTTCCTTACACGCGGAAGTGGTATCAATATGGAGCTGCGGGAGACCCGTCCTACTTTTATTTACACAAAGATGGGCAAGATCATGCTACTCGGTTTCCTCGGGATTAAGCACCCTCGGGCGTGGCTCGGCACGCAGATCCATGTCAAGCATGGCTCGATTGGGGGGAACGTTTCTGTTCCGGACGAGTTTTTCGATCACCTTAAGGAACGAGCCCGGATCATGCACACGGAATACAACGCCATGTCCGAGAAACAGAAGGCTGTGATCCTGAAGACGGTGCATAGAGACCCGGACAGGGCAGCATCGTCCGAAACCTTTGAGATGATGCAGAGAGACGTGGGGATGTTCGGGGAAGACGCCGTCTTCCCCAAAGACGAGGAAGGCCAGTAACCAACTCTTACGAGGCTGCCCGAGCTTTGGCGGAGAAGCCGATGGGGATGCGGTAAAGAGGGTTCGAGATGGCTGGTCTGTTCGTTTGCAGGAGAAACACGCCTCAAGAGCAATTCGAAATCGCTCACTAGCTGAAAGCCCTGGGAGACGGCCGCCGCCCGGGTCAGGCGGGGCATCGCCTAAGGCCCAAAAAAGGCGGGCCGTACGGGTACTCTTTCAGTCCGACATGGGCGGCACGGCTCAACTGAGAGCATTGCGTCTTGTGTGCGGCTGCGTCATAATGAACTTACGGCGCCAACCACCATAGCGGCTGGGGGTGGCTTGCCATCCAGACCGGCGTGGGCGACACCGCGTCGGCATCGGGCAGAGGCAAGGCTACCAGCCGCCCCACGAAATGGGTTACGAGGGCACACCGCTGCATTGTGCCCGCAATCACCGAGGTCGAGTCGTGTTGTCGAGTTGTCGATCGACAGGGCTGTGGCAAACCGACCGTCGGCAGCCTGCTGGCCTTGGCCGTTGGCACAGCAATAGCCGAGCCATGCGCCGGGTCGTTGTGGTGCTGGCGGCTGTGCTGGGTGGCGTGGGGCTGCTAGTCGAAACGAGTGGCTGTGGCTCGGGTGTGAGCTATCGGCCGCTCGTTCCAGGCTGGCCGACCGATTCTGAGGTCCAGGGTCAAAGTGTTCCCTCGGATGAAGTGTTCATCGTCGCCGAGCTCTACGATCCGGACGATGCGCTGGTCGTTCGGCTCGATCTCGACCGGCGCGACGGCGGCCCGCTCGACGTCGAGCAGGTCACGTGGATTTTCGGCGATGGCACGACCGGCAGCGGTTGTCCGGCGCTGCATACGTACGTACGAGACGGGGAGTACCAGGTGCAGGCCCGCATCCTGCCGGCCGGGTCGGATAATCCATACAATGTAAGTCTGCAAATTCCCCTGCGCCAGTTCGCGGTCGAGATCGAGACGATTCCGGAGGTGCCGCAGGGCCGGGCGCCGATGACCGTCCAGCTTGAGGCGGACGTACGGCTACCTTGGGAGCAGGAAGCGGTTCGCTATCGGTGGGACCTGGGCGACGGACGGGTGGTCGAGGACGAGGACGCCTTTCAGCACACCTACGCTGCACCGGGGGCCTACCCGATCCGTTTGACGGTGGTGACCGATTCGGGCTGGTCGCGAACCGACACGTTGCAGGCCTTTGTGGCCACTGGTTACAACCAACCACCGCATGCGGTGGCCGATGCCGAGCCTGCCGGCGGCACGGCGCCGCTGACGGTGCTTCTCTACGGCGGCGACAGCTCCGATCCGGACGGCCAGGTGGTGGCGTACAACTGGCGCTTCGGCGACGGGCAGTCGGCCGGCGGCCCCCTGGCCGAGCACGTCTACGCGCAGGAAGGCGACTACGTCGCGACGCTGACGGTCACCGACGACGAAGGCGACATCGACACAGCCGAGGTGCTGGTCAGCGTCGACGGTCCCTCGTCAGACGTTAACCACTCGCCCATAGCCGTGATCGACGCCGACCCGACCGAGGGCGCGGCGCCGCTTGCCGTGCGTTTCGATGCGAGCTTCAGTCGCGACCCCGACGGCGACGCGATCATCGATTACCAGTGGGAGTTCGGCGATGGCCAAACCGGTAGCGGCCAGGTTGTCCATCACACCTACGAAGGTGCGGGTGAGTACTGGGCGGGCCTGACGGTTACCGACGACTCCGGCGCGATCGGGACGACTTCCGCGCTGATCACGGTAGAGGCGGCGGCGCCGCAGATGGCCGTCTCCCCGGGCGGCGGATTGATCAGCTCAGGCCGCCAGGGCGGTCCGTTCAATCCGCCCAGCAAGACTTACACGGTGCAGAATACCGGTACGGCCGCTCTGAACTGGGCGGCGGCAAGGATCCGCAACTGGGTGAGTTTGTCCACCACCGGCGGGACGCTCAACGCGGGGGCCAGTCAGGCTGTGGTGGTCAGCATCAACGCGCAGGCCGACAATCTCGGTGCGGGCTCGTACGACGATACCGTCACGTTCACCAACCTGAGCAACGGAGTGGGCAACGCGTCTCGGTCGGTGTATCTGACCGTCGAGTCGCCGGAGTCGCTTTCGGTTACACCGGGAGACGGACTTGCGGTTGCCGGACCGGAGGGCGGCCCCTTCAGTCTCGACTGGAAGACCTACACCGTCAGCAATCCCGGTACAGCGCCCATCGACTGGAGCGTGTCGACCGCGAGCGATTGGCTGGATTTGTCCAGGACGGGAGGCACGCTGGTCCCCGGAGGCAGCGATACGGTCGTCGTAAGCGTGAACGCCCAAGCCGACAGCATGCCTGCCGGCGGCTACGGCGCCACCGTCGAGTTTGCCAACGTCACCAGCGGCAACGGCGATACGACACGCGCCGTGTCGCTATGGATCAGTTCGGGATCGGTCCAGGCGATGGCGGCGGCGAGTCGGACCAGCGGCGTGGCCACGCTAGCGGTGTTCTTCGATGCCGTCGACGCAGCCAGCGGCGTGGTTCAGCCGGCCGACGGAAACCACGCCAACGTCTATTACCGCTGGGACTTCGGCGATCCCGGCAGCGGCACCTGGTCGACCAGCGGCAGAAGCCGCAACCAGGCCACCGGCTACGTGGCGGCACATGTCTACGAGCGGCCAGGCTCGTACACCGTGACGCTGACGGTCACCGAGTCGGCAGGCGCCACCTATCAGTACGAGCAGCAGATCGAGGTTCAGTCCTTCGGCGGCACGACCTATTACGTGTCGAGCTCATCCGGCTCCGATGCGAACGACGGTCGGTCACCGTCCAGGCCGTTGCGAACGCTTGACGCAGCCATGTCGCGGCTGGGAACCAACCGGAGGATCCTCCTGAAGCGAGGTGACACCTGGCGCGTGGCCAGCGGAATTTGGATCGGCGATCCCGGCCCGGGGATCATCGGGGCCTATTACCACAGCGACGGAAGTGATGATCTGTCGCGCCCGAAGCCGCACATCGTGATCACGAGTAGCGGTTCCGGCATGGACTGCGGCGGCCCATGGGCATCGGACTGGCGGATCATGGAC
>DATKUK010000039.1:0-102360 GCA_035530655.1 Phycisphaerae bacterium | reverse complement strand
GTCGCAACCGGCAGGCCCGCAAGTCGCATACGAAAAGGACCCGCCGACGCCTTCGCACGCTCGGCATCAGAGTGGATCGATTACGCTGCTGCGTACCGGATGAACCGTGAAATCCATGACTAAGCGGCGCTGTAGTGCTAGGTAGGTGACGCTTCCCCTCGTATACCGCTGGCGCCGGGGGAAGCAGAAACCGACCGTTCCCGCAGGAGCCTCGCGTATTCGAGGGCGCTCCAGGCGAAGCGCCGGCGCCGCAGTCAGTGCGCACGAGGCGCGTCAGTCCCTTGACGGCGACCACATAGCAGGTGATGGTATTGGTACATGTCCCGTGGGCAGGGGATGGTATGCTGCTCAGTATGTGGCCGGAGAAATGTCGGATTACGAGATAAGGGGAAGAGAGATGGTTCGGCATTTGATGCTGGCGGGTGCGACTTGCGCGCTGGGCTTGGCACTCGGCCCCGAACACGTTGCGGAACACGCGGGTTAGTCGCAGGCGCCTAACGGTGGCGCATCGACGTCGTGGTCTTTCAGTATCGGGCCGAAGGTTCAGTCGGGGTTGGGAGTAAAGCGACTCGTGTCGCAAACCACACTTTTACAAGGAGAAATCGCATGTGTACGTCACGCACGTTCCTCGGATCGGCGCTCGCGTTTTGCTGTATGCTGGGGCACGCGCCCCTGGCAACGGCCCAGCAGCCAACGGCCAAGGAGCCGCCGAAAGCTCCGGAAGGCTGGATTCTGGTCGAAGAAGATGTCCTGTTCGTCTTCGTCGATGAGCCCGAGCATCACTTTCAGAAGGCCCGTGAGAGCTTTCTGAAGAAGGATAGTGAAGCGACGGTCGCCTCACTCCACAAGGCCGCCGGCTTCCTCCGACTCGAAGCCGCTCGGGCCGACTCCGACAGCCATAGGACGATTATGGCATCGGTTCACGAGCTGGAGAAGCTGGCCGCCGATGTGAGGAGCGGCGCTGCCGTTGACGTCAAACGGTTCGACAGCGTGTTTGCCCGCGCGCATCACGCATTGGCCCAGCACCATCAGGCCAAGTCGCGTGCACACCTCGCCAAAAAGGAGCACAAGAAGGCCGGTCACCACTTGAAAGCGGCTGCCAGCCACCTTGAACACGGGGCGGCCTGGGCTGGCCACGAGATTGAGGCGGGGAGCCGGGCGACCATCAATGCGGCCCGCACGGTTGCCGGCAAACTCGTCGAAGGGACCGGCTGGGCTGAGGACGAGGTCGGAACGGCTGTCGGCGGTATGGGTAAGGAGATCGAGAAGCTCGGCAAGTGGATCGAGCCGGCCAAGAAGCCCTGACGAGTCGTTGAGTCAGACTGAAGCCCGGCTTGGCCGGACGCTGTCGTAGGTCCGGGAGGATCACGCGTAATGACAGGTATGGACGCCGCTCCCATCACAGTTGGCATGCGGATCTAATCCGGACCCGCTGAGCGTCGCGAATCAAGACAGAGCCAGACACCGGATCTAGGGCGGTGCCGCTGCATCGAGCTGCCTGAGTTTGGGTCCGATGGTCCGCTCGGCGTAATGGGTCGATCGGACCAACAGGACGCCGAACACGACCAAGGCGAGCGCGAGCGCGGCGGCCGTGGTCCAATGCCGTGGCCGAAATCGCCTAATCGAGGGAGCAACACCGATCAGGCCGAGTGCTGCCGCGATGACGACCACCGCGTCGAAGCTGGCTCGTTGCCAGTAGCCGCCGCCGAGATGAAGCCACATGCCGAATTCGTCGAACGTCAGGGCGAGACCGATTCCGTACACGACCGGCGCGATACCGAGGCGCCGGCCGGGCGAGCGTTGGAAGATCAGGTACGCTCCGACGCCGGCCAACAGGAAGATGCCGTAGTTCAAATGATGCACATGCGTACCGCCGATGTGCAGGAACAGGTCAGGAATTGTGTGAGACATGATGAGAAAAACGACGACTCGGGCGGCGATGAACGTGGCCAGGAACGCGACCAGCACGCGGCGCGCAAGCTGCTGGCGCGGCTCCGTATCCGAGTCGCGTCCTGATGTACTTGGCCTGTCGGAGGGGCAGCGAGCAACCACGAGGCGACTCCCTGCAAACATGTAGCAGCGATGATAACTCGGGCGCCCATCAGGGTCAAGGCAGGGCGTCTTTGACAACCGGTCGCTTTGCCTGGCCCGCCATAGCCGGTCCCGCGCTGTCGCGACGATGGGTGGGTCGTCGACCCACCACATCCTGTTCGTTGGAATCCGTCCCCCACGCCGACACGGGGCGGGGTACCCATCCTCAAACATACCCGCGCTTCGCTTGGGCATGCCACCAGACGCGAAAATGGCAGGCGTAACGGGGGTGCCGTACAATGGCCTACCAATGCCCGGCCGCTTAGCCGGGAAAGCTTACCTGGCAAATGTCGGCTTACTACTCGAAAATGCTTCACCGGGTGGTCGAAGACCCCGAGCGATATCCCCGCCAGGCCCGGCAGAGAGGCTTATGGCGAGAGTGACGTGGCTTACGCATCGACTCCAACGCAACCGAGAGGCAAAAGGAGACCCACGTGACGAAACAGCCCGGTAAGACCGCCGGCGTCAAGCCGGTCGGCCCGCAGAACATCGAGATTTCGTTTCACAAGAGCGGCGAGCGTGACGCAGCCCGGTACGTTTCGGGCATGACCGTCTGCCAGGAAGCATTACAGAATGGGCGATGGCTGGGGCTCTACTGGTCTGCCGGCGGACAGGTGCAGCGGGAAAACATCACCAGCACATTGCCGATACTCAGCCCGACGGAGGTCCCGCTGGCGGCATTCGACCTGGAGATCGACGGCCAGAGGCTGCACAACCGCTGGACGTTCGCCGGCGGCAGCGAGCGTTCGGGCGGGCGCCCGGGCACGCGCGAAGCGGTGGTCGAGCTGCGGCACGAGGTGCGGCCGGTGATGGTGAAGGTGGTCACCCGGGTCGACGGCACGGGGATCTTGGCCCGCTACCTCGAAATCACCAACACGGGCAAGGCGGCGGCGGCGCTTTCGCGGGTCAGTCCGTGGTCCGGGTTGCTGTGGGCCGGCGGCACGGATCGCATGCATCCCGAACCGCCCCGCCTGGACGAGCCTTTTTCGCTGGGGGCGTTCCGCGGCCTGGTCCAGGGCACTGAGGGTGATTTCGGGTGGTCGCCGGTGCAGCCCGGCTGGCAGAGCATTGAGAGCGTCAACGGCCGCAGCGGATTCGGCAACCCTTTCTTCGTGCTGCGGAATAATACGACCGGAGAAATGGCATTTCTGTCGGTGGCGTGGTCGGGCAACTGGTATGCCGACTTCTGGCGAGACCCGGCGCTGAATCGCAGCGGCCTGCCGGCTCGCGGCGTCAACCTGGCGTTTCGCGCCGGCCCGCAGGCGGTCGCACCCCAGCGCGTCATCGAGCCCGGCGAGACCATTCGCTCGCCCGAGACGCATCTGGGCATTCTGCACGGGAGTTTTGATGAATGCGTGCACGAATGGCATCGCCACGTGCGCACCAGCGTGATCCCGCCCCGGCCGAAGGGTAAGGAATTCTTCACCCTGGCCGGCCGAGTGGTCGAGGAGCCGAACGAGTGGATTCTGCGGGAGATCGACATCGCCGCCGAGATGGGCGTGAAGGCGTTCATGGTGGACGCCGGATGGTACGGCGATGAGTTTGCCGCGTGGCCGGACCGCCGCGGCGACTGGTGGGTGGGCTCGTGGATGCCGGGCGGCCTGGCGGGCTGCCGTGAGCAATGCCACCAAAACAAGATGCTGTTCGGCCTGTGGATGGAGCCGGAAACGGTGGGGTCGAAGAGCCGGCTGCTGGCCGAGCACCCGGACTGGATGCTGACGACGGACGGCGACCGTCAGCTCGCGCGGGCACTGGACCTGTCGCTTCCGGACGCCGCGGCGTTTTTCCGCGACTGCGTCCTGAAGACCATCCGCGATCATAAGCTGGATTTCTTCAAGCTCGATTACAACGTCGACGTACGCGAAGGCGGCCAGCGCCGGCGAGGCGACCTGGTGGAGTCGGAACTGTGGCGGCACTACGAAGTCCTCTACGACGTCTTCGACCAGGTGCGGTCGGACATGCCGCAAGTGGCTCTGGAATGCTGCGCCAGCGGCGGCGGGCGGAACGACTTGGGCATGCTGTCCCGCTTCCACTATGTCTGCGAATCCGACTTCTCGATGTTCCCGCGGAGCATCCGGGCCATCAACGGACTGACGCTGTTCATTCCCCCGGAATCCATCTGCTATTACCACAACCACATGCCGCTGGCGCACCAGCAGGCCGACCTGAAGACACACCTGCGTGTGACCCTGTTCGCCCAGCCGATCTTCGTCGGGTTCGGGGCGCAGGACGCCGACCGGAGCACGCCTTACTTCCAGCAGACCAAGCGATACATTCGGCTGGCCAACGAATTCTGCGGGCCGATCCTCGCCGCACATCCCCGGGTGTATCACCACACGCCGGATATCGGCCTGCGGACGCCCGCTGACTGGTGCGTCTTGGAGTACGACGACGCGGACCGTTCTCGCGGCTACGCAGGCGTGTTCCGCCTGACCGGTGGTGCGGCCGAATACCGGCTTCGCCTTCGCGGCGTGGACATGGCGGCTGATTACGAGGTGACGCTGGACAACGCCTCGCAGACACTCCGCGTCTCCGGCCGGGAGTTGGCCGTGGCGGGCCTGCCGATCGAGCTGGACAGCGCCTTGACCAGCGAACTGGTTCTCTACCGAAAGGTCGCGATATCATGACGTGGCGGGAGTGATTGCCGACCGATCTGAACCACGAGGAGCCGGACCGCGTGCCGGGAGCGGTCGTGGCGTTCGGCTCCGGGTCGACTAGCCTCCCTCGCCCTGGTACCTCCGCGAGCGTCTCGCCTACGTATCGTACTGAATCAATCGAATGGCGTTGCCGTCGATGTCCTCGAACTCCAGCAGATGATACCCGTGTTCCTCCTTCGGGCCGAAGTGGATGTCGACGCCGGCCTTGGTGAGTTCCTTATGCGCAGCCGCTATGTCGCCCACCTCGAAGCAGAAGCGCTGCCCGCCCGAAGCGGGTAGCTGCGTCGGCGTGGCCCGCGACGGGCTCCGATAGAGCGCGAAGTTGGTGCCGGGCAGGTCGTACTCGGCCCAATCGTCGCGATAAACGTGGGGCTCGCCCAGGCCGAGCACGTGCTCGTAAAAATGGCGCGCCCGCTCCATGTCGTTCACCTGCACCGACACAACACTGATACCCCTGATGTCCATGCGGAGGTCCTCCCGCTGATCCGTCCTTTACATGTCTATTTCTACCGGCCCGTTCCGGTCTGTCACACCGTCTGCTGAAAGCGCCGAATCTGCTCGAGGGGTACGACGCCCGCCGTCGCCCCGGCTGCCTGAATGCAGTGGGCAGCCACCGCGTTGCCCAGTCGAGCGGCCTCGACCGTCGGCGCGCCCTCCCTTAGACCCGCCAGAAAGCCGGCCACCCACGCGTCGCCCGCGCCGGTGGTGTCGACCACCTCGTCGACATTATAGACGGGCACGTGCTGCTCGTGGCCGTCGGCGTCGCGGCAGAAGGCGCCCTCGGCGCCGAGCTTGATGACCACGTGCCGGCAGCCCTGCTGCTGCAAGGTGCGGGCCATCGCGGCCGGGTCGGTCTGCCCGGTGAGTGCCCTTGCCTCGGGCTCGGACGGCACGAAGTAGTTCACATAGCGCAGGGGCGGAAACATCTTGGCCTGCCACGTGGCCTGATCGGCTGCGTCGGTGTACACCGTGTCCAGCAGCGTAATCGCTCCCACCTTTTGCGCCTGCCGCAGCAGCTCGGCCGTCTGCTGGCCGTCAAACTCCGGCATGATCATAGCCCCACTGACCGAGCAAAATCGAGCCGATCGCACGAGATTCATGTCGATATCGTCCAGGCAGAGGGTGGCGTTGGTGCCCGTGGTGTGGATGAAGCTCCGCTGGCCTCCGCGATGCACGCACACGAACGTGAACGGTGTGCCCTCGCCCGCAGCCACGATGATGCCCGCGGTGTCGATGTTGTGCCGCTTGGCCTCGTCGAGCACGAACCTGCCCAGCACGTCGTCGCCCACCTTGATGATCATGCGGCAGGGCAGGCCCATCCGCGCGAGCGCGAACGAGCAGTTGGTCGCACAACCGCCCGTGGTCAGCGTGAGTCGGTCGAAGGTTCGCAGCCCGCCGGGTGGGGGAAACTCGTCGACGTATTGACCGATTGCGTCGACGGTGCAGATGCCGATGTTGAGGATACCTGTGTTCATGATTGAGGCACGCGGTACAGCGTGGCATACCGTTGGCCCGACGAATCGGACAGGTCGCGCTGGCGGGCCAGGCCGGCTGCCTCCATTCGGTTAAACAGATCGACGTTCAGCTCGTCCCAGAAGCCGTAGGTCTGCCGCAGTCTGTGCATCTCGGCCCAGTCGACAAACAGGTGCGTCCATCCGGATTCAGCCAGCCATCGGACCAGGTCGTCGGGCGTGGCGCCCCGGTCGATCTGCTCGACCAAGGGATCCGGGCTGAACACCACCGTATAGCCCACCGGTCGCTGAGCGTAATACGCACGTGCCTCACCCACCATCAGTACGCGGGCGTCGGCCGGCAGGTCATACGACCAGTGCAGCTCCTGCATGACACCGATCAGACCGAACGGCTCGACCGGGTAATCTCGGACGTGATCATAGTAAAGCGATCCGATGTGTACAACGTTGAGCACCACCAGTGCAGCGACGGCGGCCGCCACCAGCGCGTGGTATGCCCGGTGCGCCCACGCCGACCACGCTCGCCCGGCCAGCAGCAGCAGCGGCGGCAGAATCAGCACCGCGAACCGGTCGACCAGATGCGTCAGCGCCAGCCATGCCAGCAGCGCCGCCACCACCAGCCAGGCGATGATGACGTCGCGACCGTCTCGACGGCGGCGGCTGAGCAGGATCGGCACGGCCAGTGCGAACGGCAGGTAGCGCCCGTACCTCGCCTCGCCCAGCACCGCGCTGTTGAGGGCGTGCAGACGGCCAACGAGCGAGCGGTTTTCGGGGTCGGGCTTGTGCCCCTCGTACCATCGCTGCGCGAGCTGATCGTCCCAGACGCCGATCTTGGCGCCGAACACGCGGTAGGCCAGCGGGAACAGGGGGTTGCCGGTCATGCGGAAGTTTTTGGCCGCCCAGGGCCCGAATGTGATCGCGCCGCAAAGAGCAAACAGCACCAGCAGCACCGGACGTCGATGCCGGCCGAGCAGCGTCATCACCGTCACCACCGCCAGCACGGGTGCGGCCAGCAGGGCGAGCGCAGTGTATTTGTATCCGCACGCCAGCCCTATCAGCAGGCCGGTGACGGCGGCCCATCGCCAGGCGTCGGCGTCGTGACGCTGCGACCACCAGCGAAGCAGCGTCGCCACCGCCAGCGAGCCGACAAATAGCATCCCGTTTTCGACGTAGGCCACGCCCGACAGGTACGCCAGCCACGGACAGGTGGCGGCCATCAGCCCGGCGATAAGACCGGTGGTGCGGTCGAACTGCCTGCCGCCCAGCCAGATGGCTGCCACGGTGAGGATGGCCAGGGCGGCGTTGAGCATCTTGGCGAGGCTCGCCGCCTGCCAGACGTCGCCCCGCAGCACCATCGCCAGCAGGTAGAGCATCTCGGCGTTGGAGGGCATATTGCTGTAAACGTTGTGTCGCAGGAAGACGATTTGCCCTGCCTGAAAATACTCCTTGGGCACGTTGAGGTGATATTCGAGCACGTCGTAGCCGCCGGCCTCGGCCCGCCAGAGCAGACCCGGCGGAACGGCCGCCACCAGCAGCGCAATGGCCAGCGTGGGAGCGGCCGCGAGCCAAAGCCAGTCGGCCCGCTGCGGCTTGGCGTCGATTGCCACGTGCGGATCGACGGCCCAGCGCCGGATGCGGACGGCGCCGGCGGCGCCCATCACGACCAACAGGCCGATCCACAGCGTGCGGTGCAGCAGTCCCACTAGCCCGAGCAGCAGAACCAAAAGCGAAAGGCACCCCACTCCCAGCCCGGCTGCAAGCAGCAGTTGCCAGGAGATGGGCTGACGGTGCAGGCGAAGCAGTCGCACGATCCACAGGCCCAGCCCGGTGGCGGCTGCCAGTATGGCGGCGGCGATGAAGCCGTCGGACGAGACGATCACCGCAGCCAGCGGCGACTCGAACGCCACCAGCGCGATCGCACCGACGGCCAGCACCGCAAACCACCAGCCGCTCCAAGCCCGCGCCGTCGACAAGGCTATTCCTCTTCGGTCAGGTCAAAAAGTTGGCGCAACACTTCCGCGTGGATCGCGCTCGAGCCGTCTTGTGCCCGCTCGCTGAGGTACGTCCTGGGAAAATGCAGCACCTTCTGCACGAGGCGGTGCTTGAAGTGCCGAATCACCTGTCGATTCTTTTCGACGTCGTTGGTAAGCTTGGGCAGGGCCCACTGAAGCTCCTGCTCGGCGATCTGATCGAGACGCTCGCGCAGCAAAGTGAGCACCGGGCCCGCGTCACGCGACTGCTGCCGCTGGAGAAACGCCAGTAACTCCTCCTCGATGATTGCGTTGCAGGCGGCGATCTCCTGCTGACGCTCGGCCAGCGTCGCGTCGACGATGCCCTGCAAATCATCGATGTTGTAGAGGTAGACCTGGTCGAATTCGCCGACGGCCTGGTCGACGTCGCGCGGCACGGCGATGTCGACCATGAGCATGGGCCGATACGACCGGCGGCGCAGGACTTGAGCGATCTGCGCCGGGCGGATGATCGGCTCGTCCGCTCCGGTGCAGGTGATGACGATGTCGGCGGCGACCAGATGATCGTCCAACTGCTCGTACGGTACGGCGGTGGCCTGGAGTTGTGCGGCCATCTGCTCGGCGCGTGCGGAGGTTCGGTTGGTCACCATCACGTCGGCGGCGCCCTGGCTGGTCAGGTGTCGCACGGTGGTTCGGCCCATCTTGCCCGCGCCGATCATCAGCACGGTTCGCTCGGCGAGCTGGGCGAAGATCTGCCTGGCAAAATCGACCGCCAGGCTGCCTATGCTTGCGCGGCCGGCGGCGATCTGCGTTTCGTTTCGCACGCGTCGGGCGACGGTGAACGCGCGGTCGAACACCTCGCGCAAGGTCGTGCCCAGCGCGTGGGTGCGGTCGGCCGTTTCGATGGCCTGTCGAGCCTGCCAGAGGATCTGCGACTCGCCCAGCACCATCGAGTCGAGCGAGCTGACGACGCGAAAGCAGTGCCGAATGGCGTGCACGTCGGCATGTTGGTAGGTGTGCCCGCTTAGCTCCGCGGGATCGACGTCTCGCCAGCCTGCCAGCAGGCGCAGGAGCTGGTCGGCATCGGGCTCGGTCTGCTTTGGGCAGGCGACGTAAAGCTCGACGCGATTGCACGTCGAGAGGATGACGCCCTCGCAGTCGGGGTGGGCGCTGCGCAGATTATGCAGGGCTTGCTGCTGTTCGTGCTCGGCCATAGCCAGTCGCTCACGAATAGCAAGCGGCGCGGTACGATGATTGCATCCGACAACGAGCATGGTCATCAGTGCGTCGGCGAAAACACGTCGGCCAAAACGAACACCAATAGCAGCAGCACCAGGCTCCAGACGGCCAGCCAAGCCGCCCGCCGGCCCCGAAGGTCGGGCTTCAGCCGCAGCCCCAGCAGAGCCGCCGCATACAACACCCACATCACGCCGGTAAAGATTACCAGCGGGTCGCGCGCGAACAGGCGCCACTGCTCTGCGTTATGGGCGATTCCACAGATCCCGGTCAGGATGCCGAACGTCAGCAGCCCGAACCCGATCGCCACCGTCCGCCGTCCGAAGACCTCCAGCGATTCCAGCGGAGGCATCGCCCCGAGCACCCGCTGCGACTGCTTGTTGCGCAGCCGCTGGTTTACCCACAGGTAGGCCATCCCCGCCACGCCGCCCGCGACAAAACACGTGGCGCCCAGGATCATGCTGGCCATGTGCGTGATGAACCACGGCTTGTAGGAAAAGCGGACCGCCTGCTCGCCGATCGTCAGGAACGCCGAGGCCTGCACCGCCGCCGCCACCGGCAGCAACAGCACGTGCAGGGCGCCCAGACGCCCGAACACCGGGCTGAGAGCCGCCAACCCCGCCAGCAGCGTGGCGAATAGAAGGATCGAGTCGAAACTGTGGCGGAAGGCTTGGTCGGCGCCCGCCTGCCACGCACGCCACATGAGCACCACGATGTTACCCGCCAGGGCATGGCCGACCATCACCCGCATCACCGGTCCGCGCCAGTTTGCCTGCCGGCGTATCTGGACCAGCGCCAGCACCGCCGCCGTCACCAGGTAGGCCAACACGGCCGCCGAGAGGATCAACTGCCACGTGGTAATCACCCAATCCACTCCTGGGTCTGCCTTATGGGTCGGCGGGCTCGTCGGTTCCACCGTCGGTTGAGCGCTCGGGCGCTAATTGCTCGGCGCACCAGTTGCGCCACCCCGCCAGCCCCGATTGCATGAGCCGCTCGAGTGATTCGTCGCTCCCGAGCGTTTGCAGCACCGCACGCCGGCGCGCGGGGTCGTTTATGCGATGCAGAGCCTGCTGTCTGGCCTGCCAAAGCGCCTCGAGCCATGGCTCGAACTCCGGGCCGAACTGCTCGGCGAGCCTCCGACGGATTGTACCCGCCAGCGAAGGCGAAGCCGCGCCGGTGCTTACCGCGATTTGCAGCCGCCCTCGATACACAACGGCCGGCACGTGGAAATCGCACCGAAGCGGATCGTCCACCACGTTGCACCAGATCCCCTTCGCCCGACAGTCCTCGTACACACGATCGTTGACAGCCGGGTCGTCGGTGCACGCGATGACGATGCACGCGCCCTCCAGCACCGAGGGGTGATAGGGCTGGCGGTGGCACGTCACGCCGGACAGCGTTTCCATCGCTGCGTCGAGCTTCGGACTGACGACGTGCACTTGTGCGCCGGCAGCTTGCAGCGCGCCGGCCTTGCGCGTCGCCACCTTGCCGCCGCCCACCACGATACAGTCGCGCCCTTGTAGATCCAGAAAGATCGGATAAAGCGTCATCGTTACGTACCGCGCCGTAGGCACCCGCGCGTCGAGCCGCACTCACGCGCCGGCCTTGCTCCGGACGGCTGGGGGGCGCGTGATGGTGGCCAGCAATTGCTCCGACCGCTGACGCGCGGTCTCCATATCCGGATAGCGGTACTCGCGGTAGCCACTGAACTGCTCGGGGCCTCGCAGCGCCTCCACGAAGCGCCGGTATTCGGCTTCGTTGGTGTAGGCGAACCGGTCCAGAATCTCGCGATACCAGTCGAGGTACTTCTTGTCGGCGCGATGGTACAAGGGCATGACGCGTCGAAGGAGGCGCAGCTCGCGCAGGACGTATAGAGCCCAGTGGGGAACCCGAATCGAGACGGGCTTGCCGAGTACTCGCGGATGGAACGTCCGGCGGTATCGCATGCGATCGCCGTTGGCCGGATTCACGCGGTAACGTTGCCGATCGCGCCGCAGCTTCTCGATGCTGGTCAGCAGGTGCGCGACGTAGAACTCGTCCTTGACCAGCATGAGCTTCGCAAGATTGGCCGCCACCGCTCGGGTGGCCTCAAACTCCATAGCCGCGTCGTCGGCCAGGAAGACCCGCCTCAATCGCGTGGCGTAATCCAGCGCGTAACGATATCCACCCCATTGGACCAGATCGTAGATTCGCAGGGCGATCTGACGCATCGTCACGCGGTCCAGCTCGCGACAGGCACGTAGCGTCGTATAGGCCAGGTGCTTGTACTGGCGGGCGCGTTTCGTGTCCGGCAGCTTCAACCGCGCCGCCGGGCCCGGGCGCTCGGGTCGGAGGGCGCGCCGACGCCCCACACGACGCACCGTCAGATACATCGCCTTCTCGCGCACCGTGCGGGCCAGCGAGGGCGAAGGCTTCTCCACGGCGAACAGCTCGGGGCTGGTTACCAGCTTGCGCCCGAGATTGAACGCCCGCATGTTCTTCTTGAAGTCGGTCTGACGGACGGTCTCGAGGATCCCAGCCTTCATGCTGTCCAGCGATACGGGGATCAGCCCTTTTTGATAGGCCACACCCAGCATCGCCACATTGGCGTACAGCTTCGTGCCGAACAGACGTTCACACTGATAACTGAGTCGATGGGTGAAGTACGCATCGGCGCGCGTCCGCCGCCGCAGCAGGGCGTCGAGTTCGCCGACGTCGAAGTCCTCCTCCTGGATGAGCGTCGTGATCGTCGGCGTCTTGTCGGCATTGATCACGGCTGCGGTGTGCTGCGGACTGGCCACGCGGAAGGGCACCCGCGGGTCGACGGCCCGCGCCGCCTCCAGCAAATCCAGCCCGAGCAGAAGGTCCGCCCGGCCGAACGGGATAACCTGACACGCCCACGCGTCGTCCCGCGCAAAGATCACTTGCGAGTAGACGCCCCCGCTACGAATCGCTAGGCCCTTTTTGTCGGCAAACAACACGCGGTAGCCCTGGTGGTGCCCCGCGCGGACCAGGATCGCCGCGGCCACCCCGATGCCCATGCCGCCCACTCCCGCCAGCCACGCTCGCCAGATGGGCTCATCGAGTCGGCTCTGAGACTCGGGCAGATCGTCGAGCCGCATCTGCTCGCCGGGCGGCACGGGGGCACGACGGCGGGTTACGATGATCTCCTCGAACGACGGGCAGGCGCGGATCTTTGCGCAGGCCTGGTCGTTGACGCACCAGGACAGGTCGGTCGCCATCTTCGCACCGACGTCCGTGTCCTCGATCACGAGTCCCGGGCAGCCGGTTGCCCGCGTGCACGCCAAACAGAACTCACACACCTCGGGCGTGATGTTCATGTACGTCTTCTTCCGCAGGAACCCTCGCCGCTGCTCCTCGGCGCGTTCGGCAGCCACAACCCGTCGATTGTAGGTAATCCCACATTCCTTATCGGCTATTAGCACCTTGACGCCGTCGGCAAGGATCACCCGCTCCAGAAGCTTCCTGTACCGTCGCCGATTGGACGGATCGGTTCGAATTACGGTGCGCCGCCCGTCGCCGGTCATGGCGTGCACGACGCGCTCGATATCCTGCGCCAGAGTGACCCGGCCCAGCAGGTCGCGATCGACACCGGGTGTGGGCTGATGGCCGGTCATCGCCGTCGATCCGTTGTCCAGAATGATGTACGTGATGTCCTGGTTCTGTTTGATGCTGTTCGAGATGGCGATCTGCCCCGAGTGGAAGAAGGTCGAGTCGCCCATGAACACCACTTGCTTGTTCGTGACGAACGGATCGACACCCGAGCCCGTCGCGCCGCCCAGGCCCATGCCCGAATAGTTGTGCATCAGATCCGAGTTGGGCCGGAACATCATCATCGTGTAGCAGCCCGTGTCACCGTGAAAGACCAGATCCACCGCGCCGCAGCCGTGATGCTTCCGCATGTAACGCCCGTCGGTGAACTGGCGCTTAATCTCCAGCAGCGCGCTCGACGAGTCGCGGTGAGGGCATCCGGGGCAGAACGTCGGCGTGCGAAGGGGGATGTCGACCTTCACGTCGGCCGTGTCGGCGATCAACGCCAATTGCCGATCGATGCGGCGGCGCGTGGCCGCGTCATCGTCCATCCGCAGCCCGTGCAGCAGCCGGCCAAGGCGGTCGGTGACGATCGACGGATTCAGGCCTCGCACAGCAGGGATACTTGGCAGCGAATCGGGAAACCGCTTGCCCCACACGCGCGGCGCGCCGGCTTGGGTGTTGGCGGCTATCGCCTGCAGGACCTGCTGCTCGAGAAACGCCCGTCGCTCCTCGATCACCACCACGTGTTCGAGGCCATGCACGAAGCGAACCACCGCCTCGGCGTCGACCGGCCACGTGATGCCCATTTTCAGAATCGGAAACCTACCCGACACGCCGAGATCCGCCAGCGCCTGGATCACGTACTGATAGGCCATTCCTGACGTGATGATACCCAGGCGCGCCTTGCCGTCGGCGTTCTCGACACGATTGACCGACAGTTTGCGGGCGGCTTCCTGCAGTCGCGCGAATCGCAGGTGCAGCTCCTCCTCTCGACGCCCCGTGCGAGGCGGCAGCAGAACGGTCTTCTCCGTGTCCAGCTCGCTGGTGACGATTTCGATGGGGTGATGCCGGTTCGTCAGCGGATAGTGATTCGGGCGGCAGAGAACGGCTCCGCCCCCGTCGGCCAGCGTCGTGGTTACCATGTAGCCGACGTATAACGTGCTGGCCTGCGACAATTTGAAGCCCAGGTCCACCCAGTCTTTCAGTTCCTGCGGGTCGGATGGTTCGAGCACCGGCATCCGCAGGTGCTGGCACAGGAAGCGAGAGTCGGCCGGAACCTGCGTCGAGTCGCTCCACGGGTCATCGCCGAAAGCAACGACCGCCCCGCCCCCGGCGTTGGCGCCGGCAAGGTTCCCCAACGCCAGCCCATCGCTGGCCACGTGTCCTCCCACGCTCTTGAGCACCGCCATCGCCCGCAACGGGGCCATCTGAGAACCGTTGACCGCCGCCACAGCGACGGCCTCGTTGTTGGAGATCGTCCCTTCGATCCCCTTTTCGCGCAGCAGTGGTCCGATCGACTGGAGAACGTCGAAAAAGCTGGCCACTGGCGAGCCGGGGTAGCCGGTCAGCAGATGCACACCCCCCTCGGTCTCCAGTGCGCCTTTGACCAGCAGCTCGTTACCGTTGAAGATTTCGCGGCCCTCGCCGCGCAGGAATCGCTCATCTATTCTCATGGCTGCCCTCTGGCTTTGTTTGCTCTCGCAATCGGTCGCAGGGGTAACTTCGCCCGCCTATCCGCCCGAGCACCGCGCCAAAGACAGAAACTACCGTATTTTACAGCCGTCCGGGGCCGCGACAACCGCTTCCTGGCATCCGTGTCCCCTGGTCGGGCACCACGCAGATTCGCCGCCGACCGCACCGTTGACGGTCGCTGGGCACCACCGGTAGTATGGTTGCAGGCGAGGATCGGGGCCCAGGCGGGTGCTGGTGTACGAAACACGGAAACCGACGATGCTTGCGGTCGACAGGGCCGAACGATGGCTGAGAAGCTGATCGTGCGATGTCCATCCTGCAACGCGGCCTACCGCGTTCCTCCCGAGGGCGTGGGGCGCAAGGCGCGATGCCTTAAGTGCAAGACCAAGTTCGTCGTAAGCCTCAGCAAGGATCACTCCGACGAGCTTCCGCTTACCGGGTCGGTGGCCGAGCCGGGGGAGGACGCTCGCAGCGCCAGCGGAACGTTCGCAGGCATATCGCCGGCCGACAGCTTCGTGGCCAAGGCCTTGCGCGGCGAGGAGCCCGACCAGCCCGTCTCTGCCGTGGGCTCGACCGGCGCGAAGAAGGCGCCCGACGCGCCGCAACCGATGCCCGAGGCCGAGCCCAGTGAGCCGGGGGCGCGCATCATTCTCGAACGTATCGATGAGATGGGGGCCTACTTCGAATTCGCCACCGAGCAACTCCGCGACGCGAATCTGCGGGCATCGTTCCCGCGCCGATGCGTGGCGTGCGGATGTCGCGAACCGCTGAATATCCATCTAGTCGTCTTTACCGACAAGCTTCCTGCCCGCGACGCGTTCCGAGCCAAGGAATTGGAGGTCCGCGATTTCGGGCAGCTCAGCGACTATGACCGCGCCGAGGACGGCGTCGACTTGATCGAGCAATTGCCCACGCTGCCGCATCTACCCGAGCCATTCAACCTGCCGTTCCCCTATTTCGTCTGCGATCGCTGCTCGGCCATCGGCGAGGTAAACACCCACGTCCTGCGACACGGTCGCGTCGAGTTCTGCCAGGTCAACATCGCCAATCTTCGGACGGCCTCCGAGGTCTACTCCAACAACGGCGGCGGCGGCACCGACAACTACCGCAAGCTGCTCAAAGCCGCCGACCAGCAACGACACGATCGGTGGCGAGGTCTGCCGTTGACCGTTCGCAACCGGATCCGACAGTGGTTTCAGCCGCGGCGGGGCGAGCGGTTTGTCGACTACTTTCCGGATGAGGACTTCAGCAAATCGGAGGCCGGGTTGGCCGGCCTCGTGCTGACCAACCGGCGACTGATTTACAAGAAGTATGCGGCCCAGCGCGAGTATTCCATCGGCGTGCCCGGCGAGGTGCGGCTGATCGGGCAGGGAAAGCTGGCGCGGGTGGAAGTGATTGAGAAAGGCAAGCGACCGGCGGTGGTCAATCTCGACGCCAACGCCGCCGAAACGCTGCTGGATCGTCTCAAGGCCGTCAATTCCCGCTTGACGGTGACGCAATAGATGTCGTTGGCGCTGCGTCGGGGCCCGCGAGGTGGCGGGTCGGGCCGGGGCGCGCAGACGCTCGCGGGCCGGGTCTATTGGTACACACGGAAACCCAATTCGATCGGAGGTGCGCACGATGAGACGGGCGAAGATCACGGTCATCGGGGCCGGCAACGTCGGGGCCGCTTGTGCCCAGCTTCTGGCTGCCAAGGAGCTGGGGGACGTGGTGATGGTCGATATCCCCGACAAGGAGGACGTCACCAAGGGCAAGGCACTCGACCTGATGCAGTGCGGGCCGGTCGAGCGCTGCGACGCGAACATCGTCGGCACGGCCAGCTATGACGATACCGCCGGCAGCGACGTGGTGATCATCACCGCAGGCATCCCGCGCAAGCCGGGCATGAGCCGCGACGACCTGATCCAGACCAACGTCAAGATCGTCTCGTCGGTGACCGAGCAGGTGGCTGCCAAAAGCCCCAACGCCGTCCTGATCGTCGTCAGCAACCCGCTCGACGCGATGGTCTACACGGCCTGGAAGGTCAGCAAGTTTCCCACCCCGCGGATCGTCGGCCAGGCCGGCTGCCTCGATATCGCCCGCTTCCGATGCTTCATCGCCATGGAGGTCGGCTGCTCGGTCGAGGACATCAACGCGCTGCTTCTCGGCGGGCACGGCGACGACATGGTGCCCCTGCCGCGATACACCTCGGTGTCGGGTATCCCAATCACGCAACTGATCGAGCCCGATCGGCTCGAGGCCATCGTCCAGCGCACGCGGGGGGGCGGCGGTGAGATCGTCAAGCTGATGGGCACCAGCGCCTACTACGCCCCAGCCGCCGGCAGCGTCCAGATGGCCGAGGCGATCATCAAGGACAAGAAACGCATCCTGCCCTGTGCCGGATACTGCAAGAAGGAGTATGGCGTGGGTGGGTTCTTTGTCGGCACGCCGTGCGTGCTGGGCGCCGCCGGTGTCGAGAAGGTCGTCGAAATCGACCTCGACGCCGAAGAGCGCAAGATGTTCGACGCGTCCGTAGCCCACGTCAAAGAGCTGTGCGCCGTCGTCGATAAGCTGCTGTGAGGGCAGCAGATGTTTGTGGACGCTTAATCGCGCTGCCTCGTGGCGACGCACCGAGGCAGGCGGTTTTCGTGTGGACCGTTCGCCTGGAGGCAGGCCTCTGTCGAAGGCGCCGAGGCAATCTCTTTCGTTCCGCATCGGCGGGGCGCAGCTCCACGTCGATCCGGACGACATCGACGCCAACACCCAAGCCATCGTCGAGCACGTCGAGCGGGCCCGGGCGGCGCGATGCGACTTCGTCGTGTTTCCCGAGATGATCCTGACCGGCTATCACGGCCGGTTCGACCAGGCTGCCCGCAACCAGGCCATGGTGAGGGTCCGCCAAGCCTGCAAGCGGAACCGCATCTGCGCCCTGGTGGGGGCCGGCCACAAGCCGCGACGGGGCGTGTGCTACATCCAGGCCGTGGCGGTCGACGATCGCGGCCAGATCATCGGCACCCACAGCAAGATCGTGGCTACTCGCGGCGACCGACGGTTCTGCACCCCCGGCAGGCGCCTGCAGGTGTTCCACCACAAGAAATTGTGCTTCGGCTGCCTGATCTGCAACGATATGTGGGTCACGCCGGGTTGCGGGCCCTATCCCGACCCGCGGCTGAGCTACCGTCTGGCCCAGCGTGGGGCGCGAGTGGTCTTTCATCTGGTCCACTCCGGCTCCAGCAGCCAGCACATCCCCTATCACGAATCGAACCTCCAACTGAGGGCCCGCGAGGGCGGGGTGTTCATCGCGACGGCCAACGCCGCCGAGCCCCATCCGGTGAACTGCCGGTCGGGCATCGTCTCTCCCGACGGCACGTGGCTGGTCTCGGTGCCGCGCCGTGGCCGGCAGTTCTACTCGGCTCGGCTGACGATTCAGCCGAAGTAGGCCATCGCCTGCACGATCCGTGTGAACTGGCCGCATTTCGATGCCGATAATCCCCGTGTTACGCGCTGTCTTGGCCAAGGATCGGAGCGCCATGAAACCCGACGAAGAACGACGCAAGGAGCCCCGCCACCCCTGCACCTGGCCCGTTGAGTTCTGGCACCCGGGCCTCAGGAGAACGATCACCGCGGTCGGCCGCGACCGCTCCAACGGCGGGGCCTGCGTACGCCTGCCTCTGACCGTGCCGATTGTGGCGGGTCAGAAGCTCGAGCTGCGGTTCCTGCCGCAAACCGACCCGCGCCGTCGGTCACCCCGGCCCATCGAAACCTCACGTATGGCTCGCGTCTGTCGCGTGTCGCGCCTCCAGACCGTGCTCGAGGCCGAGCAGATCATTGGCCTCGAGATGCTCTAGCTGCCCGAGCTGGGTCCCCATCCTCTCTGAGGGTAGGCAGCTCGGTGACCCCCGATGCGGCGGCTGGTGCCCCACCCCTTGCCGAGCACGCCTCGTCATAGTCCATACCTCATCGTGCGCATAGTGCTTCCACATCAACGCCATGGGGATGCTGGTCGCTTATTGCCTGGCGAAGCAAAGATGGGGTGGTGCAGACCACCTGCCCACCGGCGCGACATGCTCGTCTCGCCGCGACCCGAAGGGGAGCGCTCACCGCACATCGCCGCGTGACGCCATCACGTCGCACGCAACGGATCCCAAGTACGCCAACCCAGTGCCTGCGACCACGTGGATCACGTCATGCCGACGCAGTCGAGCCCAACCAACTGAGCAGCACCCTCGCATCGCCAACTCGTTATAATGCTTGAAGTCACCTAGGCGCTCGCGCGAGGACATTGTGCCACGCGACGACCGGCGTCGGCAACGTAACGCCATGGCCAGCAACGACATAGCCTGTGTCATCCTGTGCGGCGGGCGGGGGCTGAGGATGGGGTCCGCCACGCAGCACAAGGTGTGCTTCCCCATCGCCGGCGTGCCGGCCATCAACCGCACGCTGGCCATGCTGACCGCCCACGGCGTGAAGCGCTTCGTCATCGTCGTCGGCGCCGTGGCCGGCGATGTCGTCACGACCGTCGGCCAGAAATTCCCCGAGGCCCTGTTCGCCTACCAGCACGAACAGCTCGGCACCGGCCACGCCGCGCAGATCGGCGTGCAAGCCCTTCGTCGGCTGGGCCACACCGGCCCCGTGCTGATCACCATGGGTGATAAGTTCATCCAGCCCCAGGCGTTGGCCCGCCTCAAGGACGAGTTCGCTCGCACCAACGCCGACTTGGCCTTTTTAACCGCCCCCAAACACACCGCTCGATCGCGAGGCCGCGTGCTGCCCGATGAAGATGGGCGCGTGCTGGCCATCGTCGAGGCCCGTGACATCAACCGGGCTCGTGCGCTGGGTCACTTCGCCCGCTTGGCCCGCAACCGCAGCCGGCCAATCGAATCGGCCGGCCTGGTCGAGATCGGCCTGAATTACATCCGCTCCGAAACCCGCCTGGCCACCGCCCTTGGACCGCTGTGGAACGTGCTTCAGCAGCACCCCCGCATTGAGCCGGCTGCCCTCGACCGGCGTCTAGGCCCCAGTCCCGGCACGATCGAGGTCAACGGCCGACGGTTCACCGGCGAGCAAATCGAGAAACTCAGCACCACCGTCAACACAGCCGTCTACCTGTTTCAAGCCGCACCCCTTTATGAGATGATCGACCGGCTCACCGCCGACAACGCCCAGGGCGAGTACTACATCACCGAGCTGCCGGCCTTGCTGTCGGCTCCCAGCGGCCCTGGGGGCCAGCCTCGCTACAAACTTCACCAAGTCCGCCTGCGCGACCCGTCCGAGGTGCAGGACTTCAACTCGCCCGACGAGTTATTGGCGATCGAGGACTGGGTCCGCACACACGGCAAGACCCGACGCCGCCCGGTCCGCGCCCGCCGGTACGACCGCCGCAGCTTCAAGCCGGCTGAAAGGTGGCTGACGCTGCTGGAGCAATTCGCTCCATCGGTCCGCCGTCGCTTTGCGGCGATCTATGGGCAAGATGAAGCCGTCATCGACAGCCGCCGCAAGGCCATGCTGCGAGTGCTGCGGCTGTTCGCCCGCCGCTATGGGGCCGATCGGGCGTGCTGCCTGGTGCGGGCGCCTGGACATTTGAACCTGATGGGCCGGCACGTCGACCACCGCGGCGGGTCGGTCAACGTGATGGCCATCGACCGCGAGGTGATCCTGGCGGCCGCTCCGCGCGACGATGACGTCGTGCGGCTGATCAACGTCGAACCCAAGCGCTTTGGCCGCAAGAGCTTCCGCATCAGCGACCTGATCGAGGCCCTGGCCTGGGACGACTGGCTCAGCTACGTCAACTCGGCCGGCGTCCGCGAACTGATCCGCACAAACCCGGACGACTGGAGCAATTACGTCAAGGCCGCCGTCATGCGCCTTCAGCAGCGGTACACCGACGTGCGCATGCTGGGCATGGACTGTGCCGTGGGAGGCAACATCCCTACCGGGGCGGGCTTGTCCAGCAGCTCGGCGTTGGTGGTAGCTGCGGCCGAGGCGGCCGTCGCCATCAACCGCCTGGACGTCAGCCCGGTGCAGCTTGCCGATTTGTGCGGCGAGGGCGAGTGGTTTACCGGGATCCGAGCCGGTCAGTCCGAACATGCGGCCATACGTCTGGGCCGGCGGGGCAGCATCGCGCACGTGCGATTCTTCCCGTTCGAAGTTGCGCGCACGGTCGCCCTGCCGGAGCAGGCGGCCATCGTGGTGGCCAACTCGCACCGCGCAGCCGCCCCGGACGCGCACCAGCGTGCGGCTTTACGCTTTGCCACGTACGATCTGGCCATGATGGTGCTGCGCCACCGCTTCCCGCAGTATGCCCACTTGCTGGAGCACATCCGCGACATCAACCCCGACCGACTCGGTGTTCCCCTCAGCCAGATCTACCGCATGCTGCTGGCCGTGCCCGAGCGGATCACGCGCTCGGAACTAGCCAGCACACTCGGCAAGGCCCACAGCGACGAACTCGACGAATGCTTCGCCACGCACGCCGAGCCGGCTGGGTACGACCTGCGAAATGTGATCGTATACGGTGCGGCTGAGTGCGCCCGCAGTCGCATGGCCCCCGACCTGCTGGAGGCTGGCGAGCTGGCCACGTTCGGGCTGCTTATGACCATCAGCCACGCGGCCGATCGCGTGGATCCGTCTTCGCCACCGACGATGCCGAGTGGGATGGCGCGGGCGGCCGACGTCGTCGGCAGCGCCGGAGTGGCGGATCGGGAATCTCGCGCGACGGATCTTCGCCACGATGGCAGGCTCGGGTCGGGGCGTGGTTCGGCGGCGAGTCTCTTGAGCGAGCCAACCGACCCATACCTCCAGGCGCGGATTGCCGATCTTGCCAGCGAGAGCCCCGATCGCGTCACACTGGGCCAACTCCACATGTTGTCGGGGCGCTGCCCGTGCAGCACACGGAGGATCGATCGCATGGTGAACATCGCCTGCGAGGTAGAAGGCGTCTACGGGGCGCAGCTTGCGGGCGGCGGGCTGGGGGGGTGTGTAATGGCCCTGGCCGAACGCGATGCGATTGGGCGTCTGCGGCGCGCCTTGCAGCAAGGGTACTATCAGCCAAACGGTCTTGCCTGCTCGGTCGATGTGTACAGCCCGGTCGAAGGGGCGGACCTCCTGCATTTGTAGGTACGTTTCGACGCCATGACGGTTACCGGTCACACCTCTGTGCGGCGGGCTCGCCCGAGTGAGTGCGCCAAGGTTCTGAGGGTGCTATTCAGGCGGACCGATTTGTCGTCGCTGGAGGTCAGCCGGCAAGTTGAGGCGTTTGCGTCATTTGCGGAGAGTCAGAACCTGTCGCTGGACCTCCAGTGGCTTATCGAGCGTAACGGGCGGGCCCGCGCCGCGTGCATGCTGATCTGCTCGCCGGGCCGTTGCGGAACCGTGTTGCTGTCGGACGCCATCGAGCCGGCGGACCGCGCCGAGGCGGCCAGCGCCCTTGCCGAACTGGTAACGACTGCCGGGCGATGCCGCCTACGGCTGGTGCAGGCGCTGCTGGAAATGGATTTTGCCGGCACGGATCTACTGGCCGGCGCGGGGTTTGCGCGGGTCGGCGAGTTACAGTACATGGAGCGCCCCATCGGCGGCCCTGTCCGCCACCGCCCCGACGCGGGTCTGGAATGGGTGACGTACGGGCGCCAGCGACACGCGACATTCGCCCAGGTGATCGAGGCGAGCTATGAGGGCAGTCTCGACTGCCCGGCCCTGACCGGCGTTCGCGAGATCGAAGAGGTGATCGAAGCGCACAAAGCTGCCGGTGTGTTCGAACCCAACGGCTGGTTGTTGCTGATGTGCGAGGGTCAACCGGTTGGGGTATTGCTGCTTACTTCTGTCATATACCGTCCCGCCCTGGAAATCGTGTACATGGGTCTGATTCCGCAAGCACGGGGGCGCGGATTGGCTCATGTGCTTGTGCAACGGGCGATCGCCGAGGCGCAGCAGCGCGGCGTGGGCGCCTTGATGTTGGCGGTGGATGCAGGCAACACCCCCGCGCGACGGGTCTACACGGCCAACGGCTTTGGCACGACGACAGAGCGTCAGGTATGGCTGCACGTTCTAGATCGATCACGTAGCACATAGATCGGCTCGGCGCCGTGTTCTCCACTGTTTTCCCACAATTTGCGAAGCGATGTGGACAACCCGTTAGTCCAAAAAAATTTGCACTGCCTAAATATCTGAAGGCACAGGCGGTGCGCGTGGTGGATGAATTGCGCGGCGGATTTCGTATTGACGCATGATTTGCGCGGCGGTAATATCCGGCCCACCTAAGTTCATGTAAGCCGGTTGAGGCGGCGCGGTAACCGGCCTCGGCACGGTCCTGTCGGTTGGTCGTTTCATTCGTAGCGTAAAGAGGCCACCTCGGTGGCAGGGGGCAGGTTGTGAGTTGCGCGGTGACGGAGACGATCGCGTCAATCCAGAGGAAGCTGTCAGAGAGGATCGGTCAGCAGCGCTATGGGATATGGTTCAAGAACGCCACGACGTTTTCGATGACGAACGGTTTAGTGAGCGTGGGCGTCCCGAATCACTTTGTGGGCACGTGGATTCAGAACCATTTCGCCGAGAGCATTGTTGAAGCCGCCAAGGAAGTTACCGGGCGCGACGTTCAACTGGCGTTTGCGATCGATCCTCAGTTGCACGCATCGTTGCGCAAGAGTCAGTTGGACAAGCAGGCCGATTCGGTCGCCAAACAGAACGTGGCCGCGGGACGCCCGGTGCGACGGACGGGCTACGTTCCTCCTCCGCGGGCGCTGCGCGGGCGTATGGAAGACTTCGTGGTGGGGCGGTCCAATCAACTGGCCTATACGGCCGCCATGTCGATCGTCGAGGCGACGGCACAGCAGTTTAACCCGCTGTTTCTCTACGGCGGCTGCGGTTTGGGCAAGACGCATCTACTCCAGGGCGTGTGCAACGCGTTGCGGGACCGGGGGTCGCAGCGTCGATGGCGCTACGTGTCCGGTGAAGAGTTCACCAACCATTTTCTGTCAGGTCTTCAGACCGGCGGGCTGAACGCCTTCCGCGAACAGTTCCGCAGTCTCGACATTCTGGTGATCGACGACGTACACTTTTTGGCCAACAAGAAGGCCACACAGGAGGAGTTTCTCCACACGTACAACGCGATCGATGCGGCAGGCAAGCAGGTGGTGCTGGCCTCGGACGCCCACCCGAAGCTGATGGGCCGCTTGCCGGAGAACCTGGTCAGCCGGTTTGTGTGCGGCATGGTGGTGCGCATCGATCCGCCGGATCACGATACGCGGTGCGAAATCCTTCGACGACGTGCAGGCAAGCTGAATCGGCAGATCTCCGAAGAGGTGATTGGTTACATCGCGGACAATCTTCGGGCCAACGTGAGAGAGTTGGAGGGGGCGCTGCTGAAGTTGCTGGCGTTTGCCTCGTTCATGCGCGAGCCGATCACGGTGGCCATGGCGCGGCGGGCCCTGTCTGACTACCTGCCTCGAGCGGACCGGCTCGTAACGGCCAACGACATTGAGAGCATCGTGTCGGCGTTTTTCAGCCTATCGCCGGCTGAGCTGCACAGCTCGCGCAAGACCCAGACCATCGCGCTGGCGCGGGCTGTGGCGATGTACCTTGCCCGACGGCATACGTCGATGAGCTTCCCCGAGATCGGACGGGTGATGGGCAGGAAGAACCACTCGACGGTGATTCTCGCCTGCCGCAAGATCGAACGAACGCTGGCCGAGAACGCGATGGTTGCGTGGCAAAACGGCAACGGTCGACAGGAGATCCGTCTGCGACCGCTGCTGGAGCAACTCGAAGAGCAGATGGGAGCCCACCCGCCATTGCCCCATCGGGAGCCGGCAGCCTCTGCTGTCCGCGCTCCTTCCGGTTGAGCGTGCAGAGGAGCGTGAACGCCTGCCCGGTGACGTCTGTCGCGTGGCGACCGCTGCCGGCAAGCACCCTCTGACAGGCGGGCAGATTGTCACCAGCAGGTCCCGCGATCAACACGCCGTGGCGTTATGCTTGATCTACAGGGGGATTATGACGATGCTTCCACCAAGGCCATGACGAGCCGGCGACCATGCCGGCAGCGTCATAGCGTATCACGCGGTGGGCAGCGATGGCTTTGATCGTCAGCGTCTCCGGTATACGAGGAGTGGTCGGGCGGGAACTGACGCCCCAGGTGGCTGTAGAGGTTGGGTGCGCCTTTGGTCGTTTCCTGGGTGGCGGGAAGGTCGTGTTGGCCGGTGACACGCGACCCAGCGGCGCCATGGTGCGGGCGGCGGTGGCCTCGGGCCTGATGGCAACCGGATGCACCGTCGTGGACCTCGCTGTGGTCACGACGCCGGGGGCAGCGCTGATGGTGCGCTCGCTGGGAGCGGACGGCGGCGTGGTCGTAACCGCCAGCCACAATCCTCCCGAGTACAACGGGATCAAACTGCTATCCGGTCAAAGCTGGGCTCTTCCGGCCGAGCAAATGGCAAAGGTCCGCCAGATCCTCGATGCGGGCGACTTCCAGTTCGCAGACGGTGAGCATAGTGGGATGATCGAACACGAACCGGGCACGCACGAGGGGCACATTGCAGCCGTGCTCGGGATCGTCGACGCCGGCGCCATCACCGCCCGCAGACTCCGCGTGGTGCTGGACAGCATTAACGGAGCCGGTTGCGTGGGCACACCCATGCTGCTGGAGAAGCTGGGGTGTCAGGTTGTCCACATCAATGCAGAGCCCCATGGGCGCTTCGCTCACATGCCCGAACCGATCGAACCCCATTTGGAGCAGCTCTGTCAGGCGGTCGCGCGCGAAGGGGCGGACGTGGGGTTCGCTCAGGACCCTGACGCGGACCGGCTGGTTATCGTCGACGAACACGGCCGCTTCATCGGTGAGGAATACACACTGGCCCTTGCCGTGCAGCAGGTCCTGAGCCAGCGTCCAGGCCCGGTGGCGGCGAACCTTTCCACAAGCCGCTTGATTGATGACATCGCTGCGCGGGCCGGCTGCACCGTACATCGAACCCCGGTAGGCGAGGCGAACGTGGCGCAGGCCATCGTCGCTCGCGACTGTATCATCGGGGGCGAGGGTAACGGAGGTGTGATCGACCCGCGCGTGGTTCCCGTTCGCGATAGCTTTACGGCGATTGGGCTGATCTGCCAACTGCTGGCGGATACTGGCAAGACGGTCAGCGAGCTGGTGCAGGGCTTACCCCGTTACGTGATGATCAAGCAGAAGTTCGGGTGCGATTTGGCGTGTGTCTCGGGGGCCCTGAAGGCGGTGGCAGAGGCGTTCAGCGGCGGCCGCATCAATCGCAGCGACGGCATTCGGGTTGACCTTGAGGGCGGCTGGGTCCACGTGCGTGCGAGCAACACCGAGCCGATCATGCGGGTAATCGCCGAGGCTGCAGACGAGCGGACTGCACGCGGGTTGACCGAACGAGCGCGAAGCGCCATCGATGCCGTCACATAGGCGACCGTCGCACGCCCAAGCCAGCATCTGAGCAAGCGAATACCCGACTGCTATCAATCGGTCATCTCAGACGCCGCTGTCTGTGAAGAAGATTGCGCGCGCCGGGCCAACTCGACACTGAAGGTGTTGAGGACGTCCGAGCAATCCTGTGGGTCGATCACCACGTCAATCAAGGCAGGAGCCCTGCGACTAGCGGCGGCCTCGAAGGCATCGAGAAACTCGCCGACGGTATGGCAGCGGAAGCTGCGGCCAGGCAGGTACATATCGAGCATGAGGCGGTAGTCGGCGGCGATGAGATCGTTGAAGGGCCCGGATGCCACGTTTTGCAGGGTAACGAAGCTGGAGTTGTTGAGGATAATAACGATGGGCGAAAGCTTATACCGCACGGCCGTAGCCAACTCGTTGCCCGTCATGCGGAAGGCACCGTCGCCGACCAACACGATGGGGCGTTTCTCGGGCAGGGCCAGCTCGGCACCGATGGCACCGGGTACGCCGAAGCCCATGCTGGTATAGTTGGCCGGGGCAAGCAGCCCGGTTTCCTGAGGGATGTGCAGGCCGATCGCTGCGAACAGACAGTCGCCCACGTCGCAGACAATCAAGTGATCGCGATCGATTCGCTCGTCGAGCAGGCGATAGAGCGCGTTGACACTGAGGGCGTCGGCGCGTGCCGGCGCGGGCCGATGGTCAACGTGCTCCGTCGCGGTGCCCATCGAATGTGTCAGCAGCAGCCTCGAACCGAGCAGTGCGTCGACGTACGGCTCGAGCGCCACGCCGGGGAAAACGTGGTGCCCGATGCGTGCCTCCTCGTTGCTGACCGAAATCGTCCGACGCGGATCCAGGTGGGCCGTGTAGACCCCCAGGTTGAATTCGGTCATGAACGCGCCCAGCATCAGCACGCAGTCACTGTCCTCGGCGGTCTGTCGGACGTGCGGTCCGCTGGAAAGGGCTCCGGCATAAACGCCCAAGATCTCATCCTCGGGCAGGACGCCCTTGGCCTCGAGCGTGGTCACTACGCGGGCGCCCAGCTTGGCGGCGAGTTGCCGCACTTTCTCCGCCAGTCGCAGGCGATGGACCTCGATGCCGACCATCAAGACCGGCCGGTCGGCGTTGTTGCACATCTCGATGGACTCGGCCACGAGTTCGTCGAGGGCCTCGGCGTCCAGCGGGACCTGGGGCAGATCGATCGGCTGAGCCGAAACAGGCGCCAGATACAGATCGCGCGGAATCTCGATATAGCCGGGACGATTCAGCCTTTTGATCGTTGCGAGGGTTTCGGCGATCTGTCGCGGTGCGGTCACGGGGCTATCCAGGACGGTCGCCTTGCAGGTGACCTCCTCAAAGACGTTGCGTTGCGTCTCGAAGGTCTTGACGCGGTGATGCAGGAGCGCATTGGGTTTGCGTTCCCCGATTCCCGGTCCTCCCGAAACGATCAACACGGGCGATTTCTCGGCGTACGCTTCGGCCACGGCGTTGACGCAGTTGAGCCCACCCACGCAGTAGGTGATCAGCGCGACGCCCAACCCCTTGCATCGTGCATAGGCGTCGGCCGCAAAACCGGCGCCGGGCTCGTGGGCCATCACGATGGGTTTGAGGCGACCGTCGCGCTCGAATAGATCGTACAGACCGATGACAAAGTCACCCGGCAAACCAAAGACGTGGCGCACGCCGTGTTTGTGCAGACTACGGATAAGGTACTCACTCAGTGTGATCATAGTCACCAAGCCCCATTACGATGGGTCAGCACTAGAAGCCTATGTCCACCGGCCGCTTGCTTCAAGTAGGCGGCGGCTATTTCTCCTGCAACTGCAACTGGCCTCGCCAATCGTCGGGCGGGCCGCTCTGTTGGAACTGACGGCAGGTCTGGATGTAGTACTCGGCAGCCGCATCGTCTGGTCGGGCCTTGCCCAATCGCTCGAAATGAGCAATGCAGTCGGGCCAGCGCGCTTGCTTGAACAACTCGACCCCATCAGCGAACGAGTCGGCGTATGCACGAAGGTCGGCTGCGACGTGTTCGGACGGTCCCAACAGCTCGAAGACCGGGACGGTTTCTGTCTTGCCCTTGACTTGCAGATCGGCGAGGTACCGCAGCGCAAAGTCGCCGTTGAGCAGCTTCTTCGTGCTTTCGGCGATGAGAATCTGCGTTCCGAAGACCTTGTTGGCGGACTCGAGTCGGGCCGCCAGATTCACCGCATCGCCCAGGCACGTGTAGTCGAGCTTGTTGACGCTGCCGAAGTCGCCGACATAAACGGGCCCGGTGGCGATGCCAATCCGCATGTAAAGCTCTTCGAACTGATCGGCGAGCGGGTCTTCTTGGTGCTCACGCTTGAGTTGTTCGAGCGACGCCATGCTGTCCAGGGCCGCCACGCACGCCTGTTGTGCATGCTGGGCCACAACCAGCAAGGGCGGGTTGAAAAAAGCGAAGATGCCATCGCCGTAGAACTTGTTGATGAGGGCGTTGTGGCGGTGCAAAACCTCGCTCATCCTGGCCAGGTACGGCCCGAGCAGGCTGCGGGTTCGCTCGGGTCCCAGCCGCTCGGCGATGCTGGTGAAGCCCCGCAGATCACTGAAGAACGCCGTGACCACCCGCTGCACCGGTGACAGATCGCAATGGGCGGGGTCCTGCACAATCTGCTGGGCGATAGCCGGAGCCGTATACTGTGCGAGGGCAGCCGCTATCTGGCGCTTGGTGCGTTCCTCGGTGAGCTGGCGGTACATGGTGATCAGCGACCAACTTAGGAACACCGCAAGGATCGGCGAGACGACCGCGATCCAGATCTGGTAATGGGCAAATAGAATCTGGGCGTGGACGATCCAGACCAACCCGATCATCAGCAGCACAAGCAGGAGGCTTAGCCTGGGGCCGCGGCTCGTCGTAAAAGCGGTGGCCAGCAAGCCACAGACCATGATCATCAAGCTGTTGGCGAACGGTCCGGCCGGCGTAACAAACCGCTTTTGGAGCAGGCTGTTCAGGACGTTCGAGTGGACCATCACGCCGGGCGTCTTCTGGAACAGCGGTGTAGGCCTGATGTCCGCCGTCGCCGAGGCCGTGTAACCAATCAGGCATATCTTCCGGCTGATGAGAGGCTTCAACTCGGCGATTCGACGGCGGATCCGCTCGTCGAGCCGGGCATTGGCGGTTTGGATCCGGGCCGACAGGCGTCCCTCCATCAGACGCGGATAAAGACGCTTGGCCGCTTCAAACAGCATCCGCTCCTGCGGGTCTGAGGGCTCCTGTTGCCCGGCGGCCGTGTAGTACTCGCTCAACACATAGCGAGCGCCATCCTCAAGGCTCTTGATCCGCTGGTTCAGGGCAGCCAACGCCGCTTCGGACGCGGCGTCTTCCCGGGCCGCGTGCTTCCGCCCGGAGCTCTGCCGTTGGATCTCGCTGCGGCGTCTTGCCAACAGCTCGTAGTCGGTGTACGCAGCGGGGGTGAATATGCGAACCATATCTGCCAGGTCCAACAGCAGCCGCGTGTGGTTCTCAGCCATGGCCGTGCGGGCGTCGTAGATCTCCAGGACGCGGGTGATCGGCACGTGCGTGAAGACCTGCGTCCAGTCGACGGCGCTGCCGCCGGCCCAGTTGATCAGCAGTTCGCCGCGGCGGTCGAGCGGTACTTCAGCGACGACCCCGCGGTCAGGCGCCTCAAGCCTCAAGAGGCGCCCGTTCGCCTCCAGCGAAATACCTTCATCGGGGACGCCGAGCATGTCGCACGCGACAGCCAGCGCAAGCTGCTTGAGGACCATGCCACGAAACCGGGCGAACAGGGGAAGTCGTCGCACCACGCCGTCACGGTCGGGCTCGAAGATCACATATCCGACCCCGCGGGCACCGGCCAGAAGCTTGGGCAACGGTGGGGTCAGGTCGTGGGCTTCGGGCAGCGGGGCATCCTCCGGGAACGCAGCTGAGGATTCCCGCTCTAGCATTTTCAACGCCGTCTCACGACGGTACGCCCAGAGCAAATCCTTTCGATCCGGAGCGGACAGGCTCGGAGCGTCGCCTTGTATCTGCTGCGATACGTATGGGGCGGTGGCGTTGGGCTGATCGCGCAGGACCTGTCGGACGCGTTGGGCGGCGACCCGCCGTTTCAGCCCTGCCAACACGCGATCGATCCTGTGCGGGGGGCAGTGGAGCCGATCAGCCAACTGCTCAAGCGTGAGTGTGAAATCGTCGCGCAGGAGGCCCAGGATCTGTTCGTCCAGCGACGTGAGGCCAAGCGGGTCGAGCCGGAAGAACAGCGGCAGGTAGACATTGCCGGCGCGGGCGATCGCGCCGGCCAGTTCATCATCGTCGTAGATCGCATCTTCGGCGGTGACCTCGCCCCGCACGGCCAGGTCGGGCTCGAGGTCGTAGTCGGCCGAGAGTTGGGGCAGCTCGAGTCTGGGGGCGCTCGGATCGGCGAAGACGATGTCGAAGACGATGGAGCGAGCCCCCAACTCCATCAACAGATCGACGAGTTCGGCGTGGAGCCGTCTGGGCCAGGGCCAATCGAGCGCCTCGAGGCTGGCGTCGGTGATGTCGATGTGGACGATCCGAGGGTCGGCCTGGACGCGAGCGCAGCGTTTGAAGCAGGAATCCAGCGCCTGAAGTTCGAGACGTTCGGTGAGCGCCGTCTGATAGGCCAACAGTACGGCGACGGTGACTGCCAGGCCGATCAGAACTGCCCAAACGCGATGTCGTGACCCCGTGTGTGACAAGGTTGAATCGCTGAGGTTACCTCCGGCCAGCGCTGACGCCGAAGGTGTGGGCGTTGGACGGTCGCCCTACCTGCGGTTTGGCAGCACGATATTGTCGAGGCGCGTGCCGAAAAAGGCCTCGTTAGGCGTCAACCGGTCCACCAGGTTCGGCAACACAAGGGCGGCGGCGGCCGCAGCCGCCGACCCGACAGGAAACTGGCCGGGCGGTGCCAGGCCGGCGCGGCCCAGCTTGAAGTAGGTCTGATGCCCGGCCGCCGGATCCAGCACGGCCAAGCCGCTCCCATACTTCAGATGAAACTGAAGCTCCAGCCCGGCCATACGCCAGCCGAAGAAGTTGAAGTTGCGATCCAGCCGAGCCTGGGCGATGAAGCCCAGCATCAGATTCGTGGCGGACTCGCCTCTCTTGACACTGCGTCGCTGCCGGCTTATCTGCTTGAGCAACTCCAGTTCGCCCGCGCGGGCAAGCGAGACATAGTACCGCCCGCTGCGAGGTTCCTGATAGAAATAGATGCCTTGGGTTCCCCGCTTGGACAAAGTGGCTACCGGCGAATCGATGGTGAAATCGCTCCGTAGCTCGCCCTCGGCCACACCGGCGCGCACTGCTCCATAGCCCAGGCCGAGCCGGGTGGTCTTGGTCGTGGCCGACTTGTGGAACTGATCGATACTGGCGAGTGTCATCCGTTCGACTTTGACGACCGTGTCATCGCCGAACGTGAGCACCACCGAGCTTCGCAGGGAAGTTTTGACCTGGGTCCCGGCGGCATATTCGTCGCCGACCTTCGCACTCGTCCACGCTTTGGTCTCGGTTGGGCTGGTGCCCGCCGGAGCCCAGAAGACGTTGCCGGCCACGCTTGCCACTTGAGCCGTAAGGGGCTCGACAGGCTGCGTCGTCTGGCCGTGCGCAGCCAACGCTGCGGTCAACACAACAAGCACCGCCGTTGACAGTTGCCTGATCATCATTGCTCCCCGTCGGCCAGCCGCCATGGGATGATAGCCCATCCACTCCGCTGTGACCAACCCGCAACGCCCGAACGGCCGCCGCTCAACGCAGACGGGTTCACCGCTACGGCGTCGGCGTGGGCATCTCGGCCTCGGCGGCTGCGTAGAGCCCGGCTTTTTGCATGTGCTCGTCGGCTTTGTGGAGCAGACCCACGAACTCGCCGCCGCTGATGACCTGATAATCGCTTCCGGAATCGCCGGGCAGAAGCTCCTGGTACATCAGTTCGCGGAAGGCATATCGCCGATCGCCCAGGCCCCAACTGCCGAAAGCATGACAGTTGAGCCCGCCGCGAATCTGACACGTGCGCATGACCATGTAGGCCACCGCACCCTTGTCGATGGCCTGGGAAGGCTTGAGGCCCCAGGCGGTGCGGACCATCCCGCGGGCCAGAAGCTTCTCCTCCCGCTCGGCGAAGCTCTGGGCGTCGTCCTGCCCGTCGGCCAGGATGAGAATGGCCCTGTAGGCTTCGTCGACAGACACCATGGGACGGTCGGCCAGGTGGCTCAGAAACGTCACGTCGTCGAGCGAGCCCGGCTCGACACTTGGCGCCGGCGCCGTGATCGTACAGCCCGTCAACAGCAGCGTCGCACCCACCATTCCTGCCGTAATACATCGCGTTGTCGATTTGGAAACCCACACGGTCAGAAGCTCCATGTCACGCCCGTCAGCAAGAAAGGTCTACAGGTTTGGTCACTGAACGCGTCGCCGGGGAAGAACGCACCGTAACGTATCGTCCAGGACATGTCGGACGTGATACGCCAATTGGCATAGTAATCCATCTCCCAGCCCAAAAAGCCGCTTCCCCTATCGGCCAGGGCGTCGGTGACGGCCGCGCTGCGATGGTGCTTGTGATACAGAAACCAATCGGTGCCCACCTCGAGCTTCCTGAGCCACTTCACCTTGTGGAACGGCAGGAACGCCGCACCGGCCCGCCAGATATGGATGTTACTGAGCAGCGGTGCGAAGGAAAGGCCCGTATCACGGTAACCGAAGGCTACAAAGCTGGTATCCGTCCGGTCGCCTCGATTCCCGCCGACGGCGTTGGTCGGGCTGCCGATGCGATCCGAGTCGCCGCTGGCGAACATATACTCCAAAAGCAAGCGTGGCTGGGTGGGATGGTCGGGCAAGTACGTGAGCTCGGCGTCGAAGGCCCATGCCTCGACGTCGTCCCGTCGGAAGACACGGCGGTTACCGAAGCTTTCGCCGCACTCGTACACCCATTCGGTGCTGTAGCGCAGGCGATCCACGATTTCGCCGGTCGAACCGAGACCGACGTAGAAAGAATCGTAGTCATACTCCTGAAACAGGTCGGGCGGGTCCTCGGAGGTGTTGTCGTTGTTCCACAAGACGTAGACAAACGGCTCGTGGCGCGAGATGCCCTTGTAGCGCGTTTCGATGCCGAAGAACGTGCGGTCACTGGAGTCCCAGCCGGGCACGCTGGTGTCGATGTTATCAATGCTCGACGGCGTGCGGGCCAAGAGGCCTCGGACCTCGACGTCGTACGCCTCGGCGGTGATCACGACTGCGTCAAGGGGTAACGACAGCGTATACCCGGTACCAAACTCGATGAAGTCTCGACCGACACGAGTTTTCAGGCTCACCGGCAGTGTCAGTCCCGCGTGGCGGTCGAGGGCTTTGGTGATGTCGAGCTGATACCAGCCGCGGTCGAGGTCGGGCCCTTCCCAGTCGTCGTCGTGCCCGTCGTAGGAGTCGCCCGAGTTGAAGTCCACGTAGCCGAGCTTCATGCGGACGTAGCCCTGATGGATCCCCTCGTCGGCCACCAGGCTGCCCCACAGGCGAAGATCGTTACGCCGAAGGGTGCGCGAGCTGTTGAAGCCGTCGTCGTACAGCAGCGTGTAGTGGCTGAACCAGCCGCCACAGTCAAGTTGAAGCTTCTGTGCAATGGGCAGCTCGCGATCCAACTCCTGGCGGATCTGCTGCTCGACCTGACGCTGCTGCTGGAGGAACCCCTGTGTGGGCTGCCCGACGGCCCGGCCCGCCCAGAGCACCATCACCCCGGCCAATATAGCCGGACCCACCGACCGCAGCCTCGTGTGCAACGTCGCTCGTCTGGAAGTCACCTTTCGCCCCGATTATCGCCGGATACAAGTGTTCCCAAACCAAAGTGCCCAGACACCGCGCCGCCCGGCTCGACTGGCCCGTGGACCGAGATGATGACCGATATGCCGATCGGTTTCAAGCAAATTTCTGGCCGGCCGGTGCGGCCGCGGGCTCCACGGCGGCGGACAGCTTCTCGGCCTGGATGGCCGTCACGGAGGCCACGTGCACGATCTCGTCGGCCACGCACCCGCGAGACAGGTCGTTTACCGGCTTGTTGAGCCCCTGGAGGATCGGGCCAATGGCCAGAAGGCCCGGCCTCCGGCGCCATGCGGGCGCTGGCCAGACCGATGGAGGCAGACCGCCAATTCGCAAGAACGCCGCAAACCGGGCACGCCGAATTTGGCAGGAATCGCGGCCCGGTCAGCACTCCGGAATGCCTTCTCTTCTTCCGCGACGACGAAGAACCAACGCGGATACAGCGCAGACGATCCCCAAAGCGATAGCGACGACATACGGCCAGACCGCCCCCCGGCGCGGCGAAGCACTCGCAATTACGACGGCCTCTTGGTCGGCACGGGCGACCACCCCGCCTGCCATGGGCTCGGCGGCCGCGTTGGCCACCGGCGTGGCTTCCTGTTGACTGCCGAGCACCACCGCCACTGACGTCTGCACGATCTCAGCAGAGGGCAGCGCTCCACTCTCCCTCAGTGCGTCAATCGCCACTCCCAGCCCCGCACGATCCGCAAGCTCGAAAGGCATATCAACCGGGATCGTCAGAACGCGATTGTCTTCAAGACCGTGGACGACCGTCCCGGCAGGCAGCTCTAAGCGAAACTCTTCCTCGGACACAGGTACGTTGATTTCGGCAGACTCCACTGTGATAGCGTTCTCGTAGGACAGCTCGCCCGTCTGGGGGTCGTAACGTCTGTTGATGACCTGAAAGGGGATCATCACACCATTGACGTCGCGATAATCCTCAAATACGACTTCAGCTACTACAGTCCCGTCTATGCTGCTCGTCTGGGCCAGTCTGCGCCCGTATCCATGTTCCGGATCAAGATGAAAAGTAGCGACAATGCCATTGTGGGCGTACACGGTTACGCTGAGCACATCCTGGCCGCGCCACGTTCCGTGCTCGACCACGACGTCCTGCGCATTATCAAGCTCTCTAACCATGCCGGCCCCCACCACCCCGAGATCGATTGGAAGGCTGAGCAGAAAAGGTAGATCCGGGTTGAGATTGTCCATCAAGTTCAGGTTTGAACTGTCCAACTCGGCCACCTGGTGCAGCATCACCTGCGAGTCCCGACCGGCTAAATCGATTTGGCCTCTGCTGAGGTTAAGTCGCTGCTCCTGAGGCAATCCATGCTCTCGGATCAGAGCGTCCAGATCCCGCAGATCAGTCGCTTGCGCCTTCCATTCGCCTCGATCCGTGTCGAAGACGAGGGTCGTACGAGTCGATATGTCTTGATTAATGCGGCCCACGATTGCCTCGCCGGCGAAGGGTTTCGAGGGCACCGCGCCGTCCGGCCATTCCACTGCCGACAGGTCCGGTCGCGCAAGTGGCGTCGTTCTGTGCTCCGAGCTGCGGTAGGTTATCCGGCCGGTAGCGATACTGCCCTCCTGAGAACGCGCGATAGCGATTACATCGTCAACACTTGCCGCCGCGCTGCCCGTCGCGCCGAGGCACAGAAACGCAGCAGCCGGCCTCGCTACACACCAGGTCAGCCCAACCGTCGATATGCGCGCCCTCACAGAAGTAAGCATCTGAGTCCCTCGCTCCATGTGACCGGCAACTATGCCCCCTCCGACACTCTTCGGAGGGGGCGCCTGCCCACATTCAGGATATAGCGTACCTCGATCGCTCGACCCCTGCAACCGTGTGAAGTGTTACAGCAACTGAGCGGCTGAGCTAATCCCGCTCTTATCTATTAGGTGGGTGGGTCGTCAAAGCATTGGCATCCGTCAACAGCGGTTCCGTAGGTGAACTGGGGGTTACCGACCCCACACTCAGTGCCTCTAAGCACACACGCGGCCGAGTAACCGGTCGCCTGATTACCAGTTGACGAAACGTCACAGTTCTTGCACGCAGGGCAACTCCCGCCACAGTAGTAGGACCACACCTCTGAACGGGTTCCGTTACAGTCCGCATCACACGTACTAGTAACAGTAAAGATCGTCTTCACGACGCAAGCATCGACGATGCCATATACGCCTCCCACCGTAAGTACTGCTGCCAGCAAGACTAGAGATGAACGTTTCATGCGAACGTGCCTCCTCGAACAGGACATCGGTGCCGCCGACAGATAGCTACTCCGCCAACTGCGGCAGGCACGGGATCAACGCCATGGCTTCGCCATTCGTCCCGATACAGCCGCCGCCCACCGTTGGGTGCCGGATATGGCAGCGATCAAGCGGTTAGCGGGTCCCCATTTGTGTGGGTGCGGCTTTGTCATGTGAGTCTCGCGCCCGGGACGACTTGGATGGTCCGATTCTATCCTGTTACGGAGAGGCGTTAAGGCGTTTTTTTTTTGGGAATTTTCCAGGAGTCGTTATATCTTATTGCCCGAACACGACTTACGGAAGAAAAAAAGTTTTCGACGGGTCGATTCGGGGACATTCGGCGAGGTGGTTGGCCGGCCAATCGGACCAGCCGAGGCAGGTTCGCCCTCTCTGATCGGTGAGGCGGTGGTGCAGACCACCAGGGCTCTGCCGACAAGGAATCTGCCCACTCAGCGCCGCCCCGTCGGAGAGCAAAGGACCTGCGGCGATGGCGCGGCTCGTAAATCTTTGGTCGGGCGTGCCTTACCGAACGCTGTGCCGACTGGATCGACAGGCCCCGCCCAGGGCACACCCCCAACCCGCAGAGACCCCGCTTGCGGCTACGTGGCTGGAGCTGTGTACCCCCACCTGCCCAGGTGTTTCGCCCATCAGGACGAGAGGTCTGAGGCGAGTCTCTAGCCGGCCGGTGCGGGCGCGGGCTCAACGACGGCGGACAGCTTCTCGGCCTGGATGGCCGTCACGGCCGCCACGTGCACGATCTCGTCGGCGACGCAGCCGCGGGACAGGTCGTTCACCGGCTTGTTGAGGCCTTGAAGGATCGGGCCGATGGCCACCGCCCCGGCCGACCGTTGGACGGCTTTGTAGGCGATGTTGCCCGCATCCAGATCGGGGAAGATGAAGACGGTGGCCTTGCCGGCCAGCGGGCTGTCGGGGTGCTTGATCTTGGCCACGGTAGGATCGATGGCCGCGTCGTACTGAATGGGCCCGTCAATCAGGAAGTCGGGGTTGCGGGCGCGAATCATGTCGGTGGCCTTTTGGACCTTCTCGACGCTGCTGCCGCCGGCGCTACTGCCGGTGGCATAGCTGAGCATGGCCACACACGGCTCGATGCCGAAAGCCCGCGCCGTGCGGGCGCTGGCCAGACCGATGGACGCAAGCTGATCGGCGTCGGGATCGAGCACGATCGCACAGTCGCCGTAGACCAGAACGTGGTCACCCAAAGCCATGAAGAACACACTGCTGACCAGCCCGCCGAATTCCGGATTGGGCCGGATGATTTGCAGGGCCGGCCGGATCGTGTCGGCGGTGGAGTGGACCGCGCCGGAGACCAACCCATCGGCGTGGCCCATGTGGACCATCATGGTCGCATAGTAGGTGCGAGACGTCTGAATCTGATCGCGGGCGGCCTCGGGGGTGATGTTCTTTTTCTCCTTGCGGAGTTCGTAGAAGGCCTGGGCGTACGCCTCGGACTGCTCCGACTTGCCGGGGTCGACGATCCTCGCGTCACCCAGGTCGACGCCGATCTGCTCGGCCCGCTGAAGCACTTCATCCACGTTGCCCATCAGCGTCGCGCGGACCAACCCCATCTGGCGCATGCGAGCCACGGCGCGAAGCGTTCGCTCCTCGTTGCCTTCCGGGAAGACGATATGCTTGTCGTAGGCGGAGGCTTGCTCGACCAACTGATCGAGAAAGTCCTGCGGGCCTCGCCGCCGCTTCGGTCTGGGCAGCTTGAGAGCGTCCCACAAGCGATCGCTCTGGATATGCTCGGCCACGGCGGTGACGGCGACGTTGATCTTCTGCGTATCTTCGGGATGGATTCGCAAGTCGAGGCTGTTGATTCGCGTGGTGGTAGTGTACGTATCGGGCTGGACGTGAAGAATGGGGATACGAAACTCGCTCAATCCCATGGCCAATCGCAGAATGGTGGGGCTGGGCTGGAGCCCACCGGTCAGCACAATGCCGGCGATGCTGGGGTAGCTGGCCGACACCTGCGAGCACATGGCCGCCAGAATGGTGTCGTCGCGGTCGCCGGGGGTGACAATCAGCGTGCGGTCGGTCTGGAGGTAGCTGAGCATGTTGCTAGGCGTCATGGCTGCGATGATCGTCTTGCCCACCAGGTTATCCAGGTAGCGGTCGCCGAAGAGCACCTTGGCATCGAGCCGGTCGGCGATGTCGCGCACGCGAGGCATGGTCAGCAGCGGCAACAGCGGCACGACACCGTAGAGTTCTAGACCCTCCTTTTTCAGGCGATCTGCCAGTTCCTCACGGGCCTGCTGCATGTAGCCTTCGGGGACCTTGTTGACGATCACGCCAAGCACGTCGCACCCGCGCTGCTGGAAACTTCGCCTGGCGAGGGTGATGGTGGCCACGACTGATTCGCGGACCTCCGGTCGGTTCAGTTCCCCGCCGGCTACCAGCAACACCGAGGCACGCAGCTTCTCGGCGAGTGCAGCGTTGATGTCGAGCTCAAAAAGCGAGCTGACTCGCCGGTGATCGATGCCCTCCATAATGACCACATCGGCGCCCTCGGCCACGCGGGTGTAGCCGCGAATCACGCGGTCGAAGAGTTCCTGCTCGTTCTCGCGAGCGATCAGGTCGCGGGCCTCGGCAAGGGTGACGGGGGAGATGTCAGCCAGATCGAGCGGCAGGTTATAGGCCGACTTGATTAGATCGGCGTCGCGATCGTACTTGTCGGTCCGGCCGATGGGCTTGAGGAAGCCCACCTTGCTGACGATTTTGGCCAGGGCGCCAACCAGACCCAATACGATCGCGCTGGTGCCGGCAGAACGGTCCGTGCCGCAAAGCATTAGATTTGTAGCCATAGCAATTCTCCAGCCGGACGATTCCCCGACAGTGTTGCACCGACCGCCGGCGGCGCCAAGCGCTGCGACACCGGCGACGGGGTCTCGTCAGTTGGCCGGCACTGCGAACGAGGCCCGCGATCGTCGCGAGGCGTAAGCGGTTGCGGCCAGCGGAGTCCTCTACTAGGATGGCGCCTGCTCGCGACGCGGCTGGGCGCGGCGGTGCGCGAGCGTCGGGTCACTTGCGGACCGAGCCGCGAATCCTGATCTCTGACGTAACCGCCTTGTACGCACATTCTTAGAGCCGGAAGAGGCAATGCACGGCAGCAAACGGCTCCTGACTGTACTGATCCTGATCGGGCTGGGTCTCGGCTGCGTGGCGGGCCAGTGGCTGTACGACCCGGACTACTCGGCCCACGAAGCTCGCGAGCAGATCAAGCAGGCCCGCGCACACCTCGATGACCAGGCGGTGAGTCAAATCAGCACCCAGCGTCTGATCAGGTTGCGCCAGCTCGCCGGCGCCGAGCCGTGGCACTTCCACAAGCATGGCGACGCACTGCGCTATCTGTACTTCATCGGCAACAACATCTTCATGAAGGCCTTGAAGATGCTGATCATTCCGCTGGTGATGAGCAGTGTCATCGTGGGGGTGATCAGCGTGGGCGATTTCAGTCGGCTTGGGCGCATCGGGCTCAAGACGATGATCTACTACTTCGCCACGATGTTCGTCGCGGTGACGATCGGACTCGTGCTGGTGAACGCTATTCGCCCGGGCGACAAGATTGAGCAAACCCAGCGGGAGGAAGCACCGACGACCTACCGCGAAACGGGCAAGGAGCAGCGTGTCGAGGCCAACGCGCCGCCGGGGTTGGGCGGTGCCTTGCTGAACATTGTCGATCAGATGATCCCGGCCAATCCGATTGCCGCGGCCGCTGCCGGCAGGCCTCTGCCGGTCATCTGCTTTAGCCTGCTGTTCGGCGTGTTGCTGACCATGATCGGCCCGCAGGGTCGGGTTGTCGGTCAGTTCTTCGAAGCCATCTTCGAAGTGATGATGCGGATGGTGGGTCTGGTGTTGTGGATGGCGCCGGTGGGCGTGTTCTGCCTGGTCGCCTGGTCGCTGGCGCGAATAGGTTTCGGGGTATTTGCCACGGCGATCGGCACCTATATGCTGACCGTACTGAGCGGTCTGGGCATCCACGCGGTGATCATTCTGCCGTTGCTGCTGTGGATCTTCAGCCGCACGAATCCCTGGACGTTCTTCAACCAGATGCGGCAGGCGCTGGCGACGGCGGGTGGTACGGCCAGCAGCTCGGCCACGTTACCGGTGACGATTCGTTGTGCCGAGGACGCCGGGGTCAGCAAGAAGGCAGCAGGCTTTGTGCTGCCGCTGGGTGCCACCATCAACATGGACGGCACGGCCCTCTACGAAGCGGTGGCGGTGGTGTTTCTGGCTCAGGCGTGGGGGGTCGAGATCGGTCTTCAGCAGAACATCATCATCGCCCTGACGGCGACGCTCGCGGCGGTTGGCGCGGCGGGCATTCCGGAGGCGGGGCTGGTGACGATGGCGATTGTGGTGGCAGCCGTCAACCAAAGCGTGCTGGGGCCCGACCCGACCACGCGAACGATTCCGCTGGCGGCGATCGGGCTGATTATCGGCGTCGACCGCGTCCTGGACATGTGCCGCACGTCGATCAACGTCTGGGGTGACGCGGTTGGCGCCATGATCATCTCGCGAACCGAGCCGGACGAGACGGTGCGAGACAGCTAGAACCCGTTCGGGGGCACATTCATGTTCGAGAAGCTCTTTGGATTGCGGGAACACGGTACGACCGTCGGCAGGGAGATTGTCGGCGGGGCAGCAACGTTCATGGCCCTGTCGTACATCATCTTTGTTCAGCCGGTGGTCCTCGGTATGGCGGGGATGGACCCGGGCGCGGTGATGGTAGCCACGTGTGTGTGCTCGGCGCTGGCGTGCGTCCTGATGGGGCTGACGGCCAATCTGCCGGTGGCGCTGGCACCGGCGATGGGTCACAACTTCTTCTTCGCCTTCACGGTATGCGGCGTAGTGACGGCGGGCGGTCTAGGCTGGACGTGGCAGGAGGCGCTGGCGGCCAATCTCATCGCGGGCGTGGTGTTTCTGGTCCTGGCGGCAGCCGGGTTCCAGCAGGCGCTGGCGCGAGCCATTCCCGAATCGCTGAAATACGCTATCGCCGTCGGCATCGGGCTGCTGATTGCGTTCGTGGGACTGCGCTGGGGCGGCATCGTCGTGCACGAACCGGCGGCGTATACCAAGCTGGGCAGCCTTCGCAGCCCGACGGCGCTGCTGACGTGCTTCGGGCTTCTGTTGATCGCGATTCTGCTGGTTCTTCGTGTGCGGGGAGCGATCCTCATCGGGATTGTGGTGACGGCGGCCGCGGGCCTTGCCGCCAGTCACCTGTGGGGGGCAACCTGGGGTTACGATCTCGCGGCCTATGGCGGACGGATCGTAGCGCCGCCACCGTCGGTGGCACCGACGGCCGGCAAGGTCTTCGGCGGCTTCGCCTCACTATTGGGGGCAGGATGGACGAACTGGCTGACGGTAATTTTCATTTTCCTGATTTTGGATTTGTTCGACACGATCGGAACGCTGGTCGGGGTGGCCGAGCGCGGCGGCCTGATGCGAAACGGCGAGGTGCCCAATATGCGGGCGGCCTTGGTCTCTGACGCATGCGGAACCATCGCCGGCACGCTGGCCGGGACGAGCACGGTCACCAGCTACGTGGAAAGTGCCGCCGGCATCTCTGCGGGAGGCCGGACCGGTCTGACGCCGATTGTAACAGGCGTGCTGCTGTTGGCGTCGCTGTTCTTCTACCCGGTCGTGGAGATGGTGGGCAAGCCGGTCATGGTACCGCCGGAGCATCTGGGGGCCGTGCCATCGGTCTTGGGGGCGGTTGAGTGCCACCCCGTGATCGCCCCGGTTCTGATCGTCATCGGCTGCTACATGCTGCCAATGGTTGCTCGTATCAACTGGGAGGATTTCTCCGAAGCCATCCCCGCGTTCCTGTGCATCGTGGTGATGCAGTTCGGCTTGAGCATTTCACACGGGATCGCGTGGGGCTTCATCAGCTATGCAATCCTCAAGGTGGTCCAAGGCCGCGTCCGCGAGGTGCCGCCCTTGATGTGGGTGTTCGCGGCCCTGTTTGTGGTGTTCCTGGTGGCAGCCTGACATGGACGCACCCGGCGCGTTGCGCTATCGCTGGATGGTCAAGGGCGACCTGGACGGGTTCTTCGGCCTGGCGGTCGACAACCTCGTCCAGGTGCTTGTGATCATCGCATTGTGTACCAGCCGGCAACTCTGCAATCTGCCCGACCAACTGGTGTTCGGCCGGATCCTGCCTGGGATAGCCGTCAGCCTCGTAATCGGCAACTTGTTCTATGCGTGGCAGGCGTGGCGAGTCGCGCGGCGGGAGGGGCGGTCGGACGTAACGGCCATGCCCTACGGGGTCAACACGGTGACGATGTTCGCCTTCATCCTGCTGATCATCGCGCCGGTGTACCACGAAGCGGTAGCCACGCGTGGTGAGCAAGCGGCGGCCGAGCTGGCCTGGCGGGTAGGTCTGTTGGCGTGTCTGGTCAGCGGCCTGACGGAACTGGTTGCGGCGCTGGCAGCCGAGCGATTGCGTCGGATCATCCCGCGCGCGGCACTGCTGTCGGTCCTGGCTGCGGTGGGCGTTGCGTTCATCGCGTCGGAGTTCGGCTACCGGATTTACCAGCGGCCGGTCGTGGCGATGTTGCCCATGGCGATCGTGTTGCTCGTGTACTTCGCGCGCGTGCGGTTTCCGTGGGGGCTGCCGGGCGGATTGGTGGCGCTTCTGGTGGGCACTCTGCTGGCGTGGTCGTCGGGGCTTTGGGATGTGCACCTGTTCGATAGCGAAGCGTTGATGTCGGCCGAGCGTGTGGGGGCAGCGTGGGCCACTCGCGGCTGGCGGTGGCCGGTGTTCTGCGGGTCGGAGATTGTGGCGGTTCTCAACGCCGATTTCGCGCTTCGCTTCCTGGGGGTCACCGTGCCTTTGGGACTGCTTAGCGCGTTGGGGTCGCTACAGAATATTGAATCAGCCGCATCAGCCGGCGATCGGTTCGACACCACGAGTTGCCTGGCCGTCGACGGGATCGGCACGATTGCGGCGGCGCTGTTCGGGAGCTGCTTTCCGACGACGATGTACATCGGGCATCCGGGCTGGAAGGGCCTGGGGGCTCGGGCGGGCTATTCGGTACTGAACGCAGGTTTCTTCACGCTGGTGTTCCTGGGCGGGGTGGGTGGATTGATCGCCGCGGTCGTGCCCATCGAAGCCGGGGCCGCCATTGTGCTGTGGATCGGGATCGTGATCACTGCCCAATCCTACGAGGCGACCCCCCCCAAACACTTCCCTGCGGTGGCCATCGCCTTTTTTCCAGCCGTGGCGGCATGGGTGGCGATCAAGTGCGAGCTGCTTTACGGGCAGGTAGGCGCCGGCGAGGCCCTGGCTGACGTGGTGCGTGACAACCCTCACGCCTTCTGGATCGGCCTGTACGCCCTGGCGGGCGCCAACTCGGGGTTCGTTTTGACCTGCACCATCCTGAGCGGGATATCGGTAGCTCTGATCGATCACCGGTTTCTCACGGCGGGTATTTGGGCCCTTGCAGGTGCGGGCCTCACGATCATCGGCATGCAGCATGCCTTCCGCCTGGGACCGATGCCGCCCTCGCGGGAACTGATGATCTGGCAGTGGGACCTGGAGGGTGGTACCCTCGCCTTCCGCGGCTTCGGCATTGCCGTCGGGTATGGGCTGGCGGCAGGGTTGTTCGGGCTGATCCACGTGTTGCGGAAACACGGTCTGGGCTTTGGTGACTTGGCTGGGTCGCCTGAGCAGCCGGCGGGCCAGGAGTCAGCCGGCGACGATATGTAAGATACTTCCATATAGGTACTTACATACTTTCAGGCGTTACATTGCCCGGTCAGGCCGGTCGCTTTTTGCGTTGACAGGGCAGGCAAAGGCACTAGAGTCAGTGTTTTTTACGCGAGACCCAAAAGCATGAGTGTGCCCGCTTTCGCCTTTAGTGACAAAGCGTTGCGTACAGACGAGCAGCCCATCAGCTTCCTGATGGCCGCGGCTGTGACCAACCCCAACCTCATCAGCCTGGCGGCGGGATTGGTCGACTATGCCTCGCTGCCGACCGGGCAGGTGGGCCGGCTGGCCTCGGAGATTCTGGCCGAGGCCCAAAGCGGGCAGGTCGCCCTCCAATATGGTACGACGCACGGTCTGATGGAGCTGCGTGAAGCGCTGCTGTCGCACTTGGCCAGGCTGGAAGGCCGGTCACCGCAGCAGATGTGCTTATCGCCTGACAACTGCATCGTCACGACCGGTTCGCAGCAAGGCCTCTACATCCTCAGCGACATCCTGCTGAATCCGGGCGACCTGGTGATCACCAGCGCCCCGAGCTACTTCGTTTTCACGGGCACGCTGGCTTCGGTGGGCGCCGACGTCCGCAGCGTCCCGATCGACGAAGATGGCATGCGCATCGATCTGCTGGCCGACATGCTGGCGGAACTCGACCGCAGCGGTCAGATCAGTCGGCTCAAGATGATCTACGTGGTCAGCTACTACCAGAACCCCTCGGGCATCAGCCTTTCGGCCGAGCGCCGAGCCGAACTGGTGGAGTTGGCTCGCCGATATAGCCGCGAGCATCGCATCCTGGTGGTGGAGGACGCCGCCTACCGCGAGTTGCGGTATGACGGGCCGGTGCTGCCGTCGGTGAAGTCGTTCGACCCAAAGAATGAATATGTTGCGCTGGCGATGACGTTCAGCAAGCCGTTTTCGGCGGGGATGAAGACCGGCTACCTGTTTCTACCGGACGAACTGGTGGATCCGGTTCTTCAGCAGAAGGGCAACCATGATTTCGGGTCGAACAATCTGGTCCAGCATGTCATCTGTCGCGCGTTGGTCAGCGGGGTCTATCAGGAACACGTTCAGCGGGTGCGCAAAGCGTATATTCCCAAGCGGGACGCCATGCTGGAAGCACTGGCAGAGGGCTTTGCCCCGCTGGGCGATGAGGTGACGTGGACGCGTCCTGCAGGGGGCCTGTACGTTTGGCTGACGCTTCCGGAGGACTTCGATACGCGTCGGGGAAGCGAGTTATTTAATCGTTGCATGGAGAAGGGCGTCCTGTATGTACCGGGGGACTATTGCTTCGCGCCGCAACCGGATCGGCCGGTGCCTACAAACCACATGCGCCTGAGCTTCGGCGTGGTCGACATTCCGAGCATACACGAGGGCATACGCCGTCTGGCGGAGGCTGTCCTCAAGCAGTCTGACTGCCAGCGGGCCGCCCCACCGGCCTGAGGTTGCCAAGTCTTCATGGTCTGGACGCTCCAACGCTACATCTTCCGAGAGCTGCTCAAGACGTTCGCGCTGAGCACGGTCGCCCTGATCCTGCTGTTCACCAGCGGGATGGGGCTGTTGAAGAGCTTTAACGTAGAGGACTTCTCGCCGGGCGACATGGTGAAGCTGTTCATTTTTCTGGTGCCGCTCTGCGCTTCGTTCATGATGCCAATCTCGGCTTTGTTCAGCGCGGCGGTGACGTACGGCCGACTGGCCTCGGACAACGAGTTTGACGCATGCAAGGCCAGCGGCATCAACGTGCACCGGCTGCTTCTTCCGGCGGGGGTGCTGGCCGGGCTGGTATCGCTCTGCACGTTCAGCTTCAGCAACTACGTGGTGCCACACTTAACCGGTCAGCTCGACAAGATGATTGAGCCGGCCCTGCCGCAGATTTTCGCGCGGGAGTTGGCCCATCGCGGCTACATCACCGTCCGCAACCGGTACGCGATCTACGCCGACCAGGTGGACCAGGTGTCGGCGGCGGAGCAGACGCCGAGCGGCCAGGAACAGTTGCGGCACTATGTGGTTCTGAATCGCGCGGCTTTTATCCAATACGAGGGACAGGAGCCGTCTCTGTTCGGCACGGCAGCGACGGCCACGGTGGAGTTTCGATCGGTCGGCGGGGAACACAAGATCGAGGCCGGCCTGCACAACGTGCGCGTTTTCGACTGGAAGCGGTCTACGTTCATCGAGGAGGATTACCGTCCGGTGGAGCGGACGGGGATCACCATTCCCATCAAGCAGAAGCCGAAATTCTGGAACCTGAAAGAGCTGCTGCGGTATCGGCGGCATCCGGCTGAGGCCCCGGGCGTGATTAACAGGATTGAGCTGCTGAGAATGGAGCTTGCGTCGTTTTTGTACTTCAGGTCGCTGGCCGATTCGCTGCGTGAGCCCGGGGGGCAAGTGGAGTTGTCGAGCGAACAGCGTCGTTACACCGTGGCGGCCCAGGAGGTATCGATCAGCGAAGAGGACGGCTCGCTCAAGCTTCGCGGTCCTGTGGTCGTGGATGCACAGCCGAACAAAACGCGTCACCTGACGGCCAAGGAGGCAACCCTTCGCGGGCAATGGATGCCCTATCGCGATACGATCAAGTTCAGTTTGCAAATGAGCCTGCGCGGGGACGTCCAGATCGAAGATCCTGAAGCGAAAGCGATCGGCGGCAACCTGAGCAAGCCGTCGGAGGATCTTCGTCCGCTGCCGCTGCCGCCATCGATTCTCGACGCGACGAGACGCTACAGCAACGCAGAGTTGATCGACCGAGACGTAGAGTTGCCCTTGAGCGGCGGACCGGCCCGGGGACGCACGGGGCTGTGCGCTGACGTGTTCAAACTGGTGTATAAAATCGACGGCATCCTACACATGCGGCTGGCGTACTCGTTGTGTGCGTTGGTGTTGGTGGTGCTCGGCGCGGCTCTGGGCGTGATCGTCCGCGGCGGGCAGGTTCTCACGGCGTTCGGCGTGAGTTTCATTCCGGCGATGTTTGTCATCGTGGCGATCATCATGGGTCGCCAACTGGCGGAGAATACCAACACGGCGAGCATCGGCGTGGCCATCATATGGGGCAGCCTGCTGGTCACGGCCGCATTGAACCCAGCCATTACCTGGCGCTTTATGCGGCGCTGACCGGCCGTCATCGGCGAACGCAGAGGACTCGTACGCGAGCGACTGGCGATTGGATGAGACTGCTTGACCGTTACATCATCCGGTCTTTCGTAATCAACTACCTCATTGCGCTGACCGTGTTGGTCAGCCTGTTTGTGGTGGTGGATCTGTTGGTCAATCTGGACGAGTTTGCCGAGTCGGGCGAGACGTCCGGCACGGTTCTGGGCCACATCGTCAGTTACTACGGATACAACCTTTTCCTGTACTTCGCGTGGCTGGCGGGCGCGATCACGCTGGTGGCGGCGGCCTTCACGCTGGGGCGGATGGTTCGCGACAACGAGCTGACGGCCGTTCTGGCAGCGGGCACCAGCCTCTATCGGGTGGCCGCGCCCGTGGTGGTCGTCGGCGTATTGATGAACGTGCTCTGGCTGATCGACCGGGAGTTTGTGATCCCACGCATCGCACACAAGCTGGCCCGCGAACAGGATGATGTGGAGGGTCACCGCACGTACGGCGTGTGGTTCGTGCCCGACCGCGACGGCGCCCTTCTGTCGGCCGCCCGCTTTCACCCCAAGACGAAGCAGATGCGCCGGGTGATCATCATGCAGCGCGACCAGCAGGGGCTGGCCTCTCAGTTCATCGTGGCCGACAGCGCGCGTTGGAACCCCGAGGCCCAGGCTTGGGACCTGGGGCGCGGCACGATCTTCGAGCGACCGACGGGCGAGACTGGACCTCTGGCCAGCGGAGGCCAATTGGGCAAGCAGACCATCAGCCGCTACCACAGCGACCTGCGTCCGAAGGATTTGGTGCTGCGGCAGGCGGCCCAATGGATTGACTTCTTGAGCGTGCGGCAGATGGTGGAGTTGGAGCAGCGCGGTGCAAAGAATCCGCGCATCGCGCAAGCGAAGCATGGTCGATTCACCCAGCCGGTGATCAACATGCTCCTTCTGCTATTGGGGATTCCTTTCTTCCTAACGCGGGAGCCTCGGCCGGTCCTGACCAGCGGCGCGATCTGTATCGGTGTGGGCGGGCTGTTTTTCATCTTCTCGTTCGTCTGCCAGAATCTAATCTACTCCAGCAGCCTGCCGGCGTTGTCCGCATGGCTGCCGATCATCGTGTTCGGTCCGCTCGTCGTCGTCCTGCTCGACTCGATCAAAACCTAGGACTACCTTTCCGAGGCCACCGCACGTTGACCGCTCCCGGCGGCGTGGCGTAGCATAGCGGCGAGGCAACCACTGCGCGAGACGGTGGTCGCACGCGCAGTATTCGAGCCGAAGAGGATGATCGGAAGCGGCAGGCTTACAACTTGTCACACCGCTGTCGTGGCTGCCTGGCTTTGCATAGCGGGCGGCTGCTCAACCGTGGGCGTAGAGCCGGCGACGCACCATGCGGCCCGCGGCTTGAGCTGCCTCCAGGCTGACCAACTCACTGAGGCTTTGGCCGAGTTCCAGATGGCGGTGGCGCTGAATCCTGAACTGGCGCTGGCCCATAGTCAGATAGGCAGCATTCACAAGCGCCGGGGCGAATACGACCTGGCGGCCGCCAGTTTGGAGCGGGCCGTCAAGCTCGACCCCTTCAATTTCCAGGACGCCCTGAGTCTGGGAGAGGTCTATCGGCTGCTCAACAACCTGCAAGCGGCGGTACGGGCCTACCTACACGCCTGTGACCTCGACCCGGCAAGCTACGAGGCCGTTTCGCAGCTCGGTGTGTGCTGCTGCCTTTTGGGCAGGCATCAGGAGGCCATCGAACGGTTCCAGCGGGCCGTGGAACTGGAGCCCACCAGTGCGTTCGCCTGGCAGAATCTGGGGGCCGCCTACGACGCAACCGAGCAGTACTATCAGGCCATTCGCGCCTACCGCAACTCGCTCGAATACGATTCAAATCAACCCATGGTGCTGGTCAACCTGGGGACCACGTACCTCAAGCAGGAGCGCTTCCTGCCGGCTGAACGCGTCTTGGAACTGGCGACCAAGACCGATCCCACCCTGGCGCCGGCTTATTGCCGGTTGGCCTACTGCTACTACCGGCAGCGCAGGTATCAGCAGGCCATCGACACCTATGGCCACAGCCTGGAGCTGGATAAAACCATGGCCGATGCCCACGCGGGACTCGGCGTGGTCTACATGACGATGTATCTGCTTGACAGCAGCGCCGCCAAGCACTACGAGAAGGCCATCGAGAGTTGGCACCAATCGCTCGAACTGAATCCTGACCAACCCGTACTGAAGCGGCTACTGGCCAAGTACCGTCACCAGACTGCTCCGCCGGACCTTTTGTCGGGCAACTGAGCCTATGATCGGCACGACGATAAGAGCCCGGTCTTCTACAACATGGCTGATGGCAGGTGGGCTTGCGCCACTTGTTTGGATCGTGTGCGGCTGCGGATCGGCACGGCTGAACGACGATCCATCGACGCTGCGGCAGGCCATCACCCGGGCCGAGCAGCGCCGCACAAGCGAGCGGCTGCACCACAGCGCGCACGCCGACGTGGCGGACCACCAGCACGTGTTCGACTATCCGCGGCTTGCAAGCGACATGGGCGATGACGCAGCCGCTGCCTCCAGGCCGGGGCGGGCCGACGGCCAGCCAAGACCGCGCGGTGACCTGTGGGCAACCCTTTCGCACGACCTCAAGGCCATGCCCAAGAACCTGTGGGCCGACGCGAAGCCCACGTTCACAGACAAGACGAACCTGATGATCCTTGGGGTGGCCGGTGGAGCATCGCTGGCGCTGCGGCCGGAAGTGGACGACGATATCGAGGACAAGTTCCACCGATCACGAGCGTTGCGACCGGTGTGGGGCGACGTTTTCGGCACCCTGGGCAATCCGGCAACGCACTTCGCTCTGGCCGGCGCGTGGTACCTGGTTGGGACCCTTCAGCAAGACAGCAAGACGTACGAGGTCGGCAAGACGCTGTTTTCGGCATTGACCATCAACAGCGCGGTCACGGCGGCCCTGAAAGCCGCCGCGTGTGCAGACGCACCCAACGGCGAGTCGTGGGCCTGGCCATCGGGCCATACCTCCAGCTCGGTGTGTTTTGCGGCTGTGATGCACGAGGCGTACGGTCCCTGGGTGGGCGTTCCGCTGTATGGGGTCGCGGGGATGGTGGCTTTGGAGCGTCTCGACGACCGAGAGCATCAGTTCAGCGACGTGGTGTTCGGCGCGGCGCTGGGCTGGGTCGTCGGCCATACCGTCGCCACGGGCCATCGACCCCGGATCTTCGGAGGTGAGGTGCTGCCCTATGCCGATCCGGGCACGGGGGCGGCTGGGCTGGTGTGGGTGAAGACACTCAAGTAGCCATGCTCGAACCGCGGGCAGGCGCCCGGGACGGGTTGACACGCCCCAAGCGAATCGGGAACATAGAGTTCTATATCGTAATGGTGACCACTTAGTCGACTCTTTAAGGGACAGCCAATGAACGTGAAAGTCCTACTCGACGAGAAGGAAATCCCCCGTCAATGGTACAACCTGGCAGCCGATCTGCCGACGCCGATGCAGCCGCCGCTCGGGCCCGACGGCAAGCCCGTCAGCCCGGACATGCTGGCACCGGTGTTCCCGATGAACCTGATCGAGCAGGAGGTCAGCGCAGAACGATGGATCGACATCCCTGAGGAGGTGCTGGACCTTCTATACCGCTGGCGCCCCGCGCCGCTGCATCGGGCCAAGTACATCGAGGAGGCGTTGGATACGCCGGCTCGCATTTACTACAAGAACGAAGGCGTCAGCCCACCGGGCAGCCACAAGCCCAATACGGCCGTCGCGCAGGCTTGGTACAACAAGCAGTTCGGCATCAAGAGCATCGCCACCGAGACCGGGGCGGGGCAGTGGGGCAGCGCTTTGGCCTTCGCATGCGCGCTGCTCGGCCTCGAGTGCAAGGTGTTCATGGTTCGCATTAGCTTCGATCAGAAGCCGTTCCGCCGTCTGATGATGGAGACCTGGGGAGCGAAGTGTGTTCCGAGCCCGAGTTCGGAGACCAAGGCCGGCCGCGACGTGCTGGAGCGAGATCCGGACACACCCGGGAGCTTGGGCATCGCCATCAGTGAGGCCGTCGAAGCCGCTGTCACTGACCCAAGCGGCAAGACGCGCTACGCGCTCGGCAGCGTGTTGAACCACGTGCTGCTGCATCAGACGATCATCGGTCTGGAGGCCAAGAAGCAGCTGGCCAAGATCGGCGAGAAGAAGGTGGATGTGGTGATCGGCTGTGCCGGTGGCGGGAGCAACTTTGCCGGATTGGCCTTCCCGTTCGTCAACGACAAGATCCACGGCGAGGACATTGCGATCATCCCGGTGGAACCCACAAGCTGTCCGACCATGACCCGCGGCCCGTACGCGTACGATTTCGGCGATACGGCCATGACCACGCCGCTGCTGCCGATGCACTCGCTGGGTCACGGGTTCGTGCCGCCGCCGATTCATGCAGGCGGTTTGCGCTATCACGGCATCGCACCGTTGGTGAGCCAGGCGATCGTCGAGGGCCTGGTCGAGCCGCGGGCGTATCACCAACTCGAGTGCTATGCGGCCGCCATACAGTGGGCGCGCACGGAGGGCTCTATCTCGGCTCCGGAGACCAGTCACGCGATCGCCTGCGTGATCGAAGAGGCCAAGAAGGCCAAAGAAGAGGGCAAGGAGAAGGTCATCCTCTTCAACTGGAGCGGACACGGCTTGATGGACCTGACCGGCTACGAGCGTTACCTCAGCGGGCAGTTGGAGGATTTCCCGCTGCCGGAGGGCATGCTCAAGGAATCGCTGGCCGCGTTGGACGGGCTGCCCAAACCGCCGGCGGTCAAGTCCGGCAAGTGGTAGTCGCCGGGCAGTGTGACGGCAAAGTTCAGGGCGAAGGACCGCTGGCGGCCGTTCCATGGTCACAGACGTGACGATTGAAGCGCACGATGAGCGTGAGGCCTATTGCCGCATGCTGGGCCATTTGGTGCCGTTTCGTTATTGTCGCCGGGTGGCCGAAGGTCTGCCGTGCCGGAAGATCCTGGACTGCTGGTTTGAATGCTTCGACGTGGCGGCGTTTGTGAGGAAGCGCTACACGCCCGAACAGATCGGCTGCTTCCTGTCGCCGCCGAAGCCGAAGATGGCCTCGTTGGTGGAATTGATCGAACGGGCCAAGGCCGCCCGCAAGCCCACCGACCCGTCTGGCTGAGCCGGCAACCGGCCGCCCCGCAACGACCCCGGCCATCGCCGTTGCCGGTCAGCGGTCAGCAACGGCGCCTGTTATTGCCCGTTCCGGATGGTGGTGTGCAGACAGGGCCAGCCGGTCCTGTACTCACTCCACTTCATCAGGCGCAACTCATTGCGCCCGGAGAGCAGCACCCGCCTGCGCTCACGGTTTGGCCGGCGTGCGATCACCGATGTGAGCTTTTACCACGCTGTAGTCGGCCGTGGTCACACGACCCGAGCCGTTCAAGTCGCAACGCCCATCGGTGTACTCGCCCATATGATGTTTAATCTCGACGTAGTCGGCCGTCGTCACACGCCCGCTTTCGTCGGCGTCCCCCGATAGCGTGCAGACCTCCAACGCGAACGGCTGCACCGCAAAGCCCGGCGCCGGCGTGATCTGATACCACGTCAGGTTGGTCAGGATCGCGCCACCTTCCGCGGCACGAAGCGTCACGCCGTCCGGCTCGATCGAGTAGGCAAAACCGTTGCCCTTCTCGGAGGCCCCGCCGAAGATGCTCAGCGCCGGCGCCCCGCCGCCCGGCAACGTGATGGGCGCATCAAACGTCAGCAACATCACGTTGTTTTGGGTCTTGCACCATGTGCCGTCGGCCACCGGCTCGCTCGACACGAATAGCGGCTCGCCCGTGATGGCGACTAATTCAATGCCGTCGCCCGTGCCGAGGTTCCGGGAGTACTGCTTGTCGACCGGATTGTTCCAGTGCTCGTGTGTGCCGAGGCTGCCCATGGGCGTGCCGTCGCCGTCCGGGTCGTAGGTAATGCCGGCCGGCCACTCCGACGAAGAAGCGGCCTGCCCGATGTAGTCATCGCCGCCGTACACGCTGCTTGGAAAACCAAGCTGGCTGTTGTTATAGATGGCCGACTCCGAGTACAGGAAATCGTACCCTACCGAATCGACCGCCACCGGGTCCTGCGAGACGAACAAGCTGCTGGGCCAATCGCCGCCGAACTCGCCGCCGAACGGCGGCATGTTCCACCGAATCACGCCCGAACCCGCGTCGTAGCCGCTCCACAATCCGTCGATCAGATAGAGCAACCCCTTGCCGCCCGTGTCGGGGTGGCCGAGCAGATCGACGAGCGTGCGGTAGCGGTTATACCCAGACGTCGAATACGGCAGGGCCGTGTGCATCCCGCCGCGGTAGCCCGACGCGTCGGGCGTGTGGCAGAACGAGCCGTAGTAATTCTTGCCGCACAGCGTCACGCCGCCGCCCTCGTGGCCCTTCAAGTCGGCCAGGTTAATGTGATACGTCGCGTTGGCGTAGGACTGCGGCATGTAGTCGGGATTCGCGCCGGTCACGCCATCGCTCCAGTAGATGCGGTGATTCGGATCGTCGGCGGGCGCGGCCTGCGTGCGCCCGAAGACTCCGAGTTTGTCAATGTAGACGACATCGGGGAACTCGTCGTGCAGGCGGGTGTACAGGTGATTGGGGAAGCAAGTGATCGTATCGCCAATCGAGATGTCCGCCTGAGGCACGCCCCCGGCATACACCAACTGGCGAAGCAGCGCCAACATGATCTCCGTCGACGTGTTGACCTTCCACAGCGCGTCGATCTGGTCGTAGCTTGTCGGCAGGTTCATCCAGCTTTCCTGGATCGAATTAACGAGGTTCACCTTAATCGAGATACCTTCGCCGGCCGTATAGCCCACGTCGCCGCGCCCGTGCGTGACGTTGTAGTGGCGAAACAGCGCGTCCCACGCGTCGGCATCGGTGGCCTCGTCAGTGAGGGCACGCATCGCTCGCGACATCATCGCGTCAACCACGTCCTGGTCGAGATTATTCGGATCCCAGTAGTAGCCCGTCGAGCCGTTCCAGTCGTTGGCGTTGGGGTCATGCACCCACACGACGCGTCCGGGATTGATGCCCTTGGCCACGCCGATGGGCACATTGGGCCCCGGCACTGCTGCGGTCGCCGGCCCGTCCGGCATGTAGTGCAGGACGAACAGCGTGCCACCGGCCGCCACCACCAAACAGACGCACGCCAACGCCAGACGCGATTGCCCCAGCAACTGCCGCGCTTTGGTGATGGTGATCGCCGACCCGATGAGCCCCACCAGCCATACCACGAAGCCACCAGCCAACGGACCCGCCACGCGTTGACATGGATAGATATAGCGGCTGGGCTTGGGAACCACCCGTATCAGAAACCACACCAGTGAGACCAGCCCGATGGCAGGCACCAGCCACCGGAGGACCCAGGGGAAATCCTTCGGCAGAATCACCCGCTTGCCGGTCTTGGGACACACTCGACCTACACCGAACAGCCTGTGACGTAACATGGTTAAATAGTTGCTCCTAACCCCACACCGTACCACAGGGACCCGATTTGAGGGCAACCGGGACCCTCTACGCCCACCTACTACAAAGTTTATCAGATCGCGGCGGGAAAACCAACAAGCCGGTCGTTTGGCTCGTGCCGGGCCCGGGCGGCTGTCCTTATCGGGCTCGGCGGGGTCGAGCCGATCGCCGCGGCTTTGCCGGTTTGCCTGTCTGCATCTGGGCGACACTGCGTAACGGCAGCCGAGCCGCCCCCCTGCCTCTGCGTGTGCCCAGCGGTTTTTCGCTGGCCAGACGGCGTCTGGCCGCCCCCACGGCGTGACGGTACTGCGGCAGCCACTTTGCTTGGGCCACCAGCATGTCGTCGGTCATCTGCCAGATCTCCGGCGGGTTGCAGACGGCAGCGGTCAAGGGGTCGTGCAACATGGCCTGCTTGAGCAGCGTGACGTCGCCGGCCACAGCCGCCCGAACGGCCATCCGCTGAACGTTGATGCTGGCCATGCACGTAGCCGCGCAGGCCAAGGGCAGCGGGCCCACTCGTGGGATGTTCACTCCGTTGCGGTCGACATAGCCGGGCACTTCCACGATGCAGTCGTCCGGCAGATTCGGAATGCAGCCGTTGTTGCGGACGTTGAAGTGCCCTCGGTAGCAGCGCCCCGTCTGAAGCGATTCGATGATATAACTGCCGTGCTCATGCCCGCGATGATCCGCGCTGATGGGCTCGTCGTCGGCTGCCAACTCCTTGGCGAAGTCGGTCTTGAACCAGTTGCGTTGCTCGGTGCACACGCGCAAGTACCCACCGGTCTCACCGTGGATCCAGCTCGAAAGATCGATCCACCGCCGTATCTCCTGGGAGCGCTTGCGATACCAGGGCACATACTCGGAAAGATGTCCGTTGGATTCGGTGCTGTAGAAGCCGAAGCGGCGGAGCACATCGATACGAACCTTCTCGGTTTTGCTGTAGACCGGATGGCGCTCGAAGGCGGCCAACAACTCCTGGCTGTCGATCTTCCGCCCTTTGTAGACGACCTGAACGTACCACGTCTGATGGTTGATGCCCGCGCAGATAATATCGACATCCTCAATTCGCTCGGCGCCCAGCACGTTGGCGATCTGCTGCCAGCCGCCCCGCACGCCGTGGCACAGGCCGATCGTGTTGACCTTGCCATACTCGATGGCCGCCCAGGTGTTCATGGCGTTGGGGTTGGCATAGTTGAGAAACAGCACGTCGTCGGCGGACACCTCGCGCATGTCCTTGCAGAAATCCAACACGCACGGGATGCTCCGCTGGCCATACATGATGCCGCCGGGCGCCAGCGTGTCGCCCACGCACTGGTCGACCCCGTACTTGAGCGGGATATCGATATCGAGGGCAAACGCCTCCAGCCCGCCGATGCGCGACACGTTGAGCACATAATGGGCGTCGGCCAGCGTGCGGCGGCGATCGAGTGAGGCGGTCAGCCTGGCGGGCAGCTTGTTGGCGCGAATATCCTTGCGGCAGAGCTGCGTGACCATATCCAGGTTGCGTTTGCTAATATCCGTGAACGCGAAGTGCACGTCGGTCAGTTGCGGTACAGCCAGGATGTCGCGGCAAAGCTTGCGTGTGAACCCGACGCTGCCCGCTCCGATGAAGGCAATCTTCAGCGGCACTGTGCATACTCCCTGTTGGTCGGGCGCCCACCTGCCCGATCGCAGGCCGGGCGCGTACGTATGGAATCGGCAAGGTTACTCGGGCGTGACGGGCGCCACCTTCGGGGCCACGGTCACGTATCCCAGATCCGGCAGACGCTCGAGGTCCACCTTCGGCGACGGCATGGGGCGAACGCATCGCTGATAGGCAGGTTTCCTGGCTGAGACCATCTTGCCTACTCGACAGCGCAGGTTCCACAAGCCCGCCGGGTCGGCCCGGCCAAACCGGAGCGTGCCCGCGTCGGTTTCGCTGGTCTTGTGGACTCGCCCGCGCAGATCCACGATCTGCTGCATGCCCGCCGCAACCGCAGGCTGCGACGCGCCATAGGCTGCACCCAGCAGCGTCAGATACTCCACGTCCTGCTGGCCTCGGCGAAAGGCCTTGAGGCGAACCGACGGAAAGACACCTTCGCTGTTGGCATAGAACAGGCCGGTCTGCTCGCCCTTCTGCCACGCGTCCCCCTTGGGGATCGTCTGCCACGGCAACACGCCTACACCGCCACGGCTCCACCCCACGAGACACCAACTGGTCGGCTGGGTGTTGGGCGATGCGGGGTCGTTGGCCGAGCCGTACTCGGTGAAATATGCCTTGCGCCACAGCGCGTGCTCGTCGTGTTCCAAACGGGCCTTGTAGTCGCTGCCGCCGCCGAGGCACTCCAGGTCCATCACGCCCCAGAACATGTCGCGTTCGTAGGGGCTGTACGATATGTCACCGCGATACCAGAGCTTGGCTTGCCCCACCACCGGACGAATCGCCTGGTGGAAGAGCAGTCCATACCATCGCAAGGCCCAGAAGTCCTGCGTGTTGACCGGCTCGTCAAAGATCCACGGTGCGGCCGATCCCATCCAGCCTTCGCCCTGTTTGTAGTAGACCTTGTTGTTCAAATAGAACTCCAAGATCGTGTCGTGCCAGCCTCGCTTGTCGCAGAACTCGGCAAACTCGGCAAACTCCTTCTTGAGGCCGACCTTGTACGCCTCGTCGAGCGCATCCTCGGGCCAGTAGCTCTTGCGATAGTGCTCATGAATGTTGATCGGCCAGTTCTCATTGAACGGCAGGTAGAAAATATCCACCGGCTCGCCATCGCGCGGTAGGCCCTTAAACGCCGACCCGTCCAACAGCGGGCCAAACGACTTGGCCCAACCTGCCCAATCGAGCCCGGTTTCCTTCCGCTCGGGCGCCATGGCCACGTCGCCAGGCCACCCGTAGTAGAGCCGGTTCAAGCAACAGCGGTTCTCATGGGCCAGTCGGTAGTAGTCGAGGCCACGCCCTGTCGGCGTGACCGTACCATAGGCGTTCATCTCCGGCACAAATGAGAGCTTGTTGGGCAGCGTGAAGTCCCACACCGTTAGGTCCACGGCCAGCGACAGCGATTGACCAGCCGAGGTGATCGTCAAGGTGCCGTTCTTCTTTCCAGCCTCTACGTCCTGCGGCACGTAGATTTCACAGAGCACCGAAGCATTCTTCTGCCCAGCCGCCTCCGGATCGTCGGGGTTGGGGACCGCCAGGTTCCCGCGCAGAGGCAGCAGAGCGTCGGGCAACGGCCCGGCCGATGTGCCCGTGTAGTCAAATCGCATGACACGCGTCTGGAGCGATGGCTGATCGGGAAACGCAAGCTTCAGCCCCACGCCCTGGCTTTGACCGGCCAAATTGACCTGAAAGCAGACAGCCTCATTACGTGCAGCCTGGAGGCGAACAAGCTTCTGCCCTGCCGACCAGATGTGGTTGCCACTCAGATAGCCGTCCGGGTGCTCCGGAATCATCTTGCCGGTTTGCGGATGGATCTTGTCGAGCAGATCGACCACCGCGACCTTCAGCCCGCCCACCTCGGGCAGCTTCTGCGACGGCGGGAACGGCTTGATGTCGGTCTCGGCTATATTGAAAACCCTGGGCGTGGCTGACAGCTTCACCGTCTTGGTCACAGGCGCGCCCACGTTGCCGGCACTGTCGACGGCGCTTACCGTCAACTCGACAGACTCACCGGGCTTGAAGGGCAAGTCCACGATGTGCATACGGACCTGCTGGCCCGGCTTGCCGGCCATGGGAACCAGGTAGCGGGGCATCGGCTTCGAGTCGTCACCCACCTTGTAGGTCACGTTGAAGCCTAGCGTCTTGCCGCCACCTTTGTCGGCGGGGGTCGCCCAGGTTACGAGCGCCTCGCCGGCCGGCAGATCCTCGGTTGACGCCTTCAGGTCCGCGACCGCCTCGGGCGGCTGGTGATCCTCGCCGTCGGTCCAGACTTCCAGCCAGGGCGCCGACGAGCTTTGCTCACGGCTGTAGATGAAGCGATTCGGAAAGTAGGTCCAGGTGAACTTGTCGTCTTTGTAGGACCAGATGTTGCCCACGTCGTCGGCAACGGCGAAGCCCTCACTCAGCCCGGCCACGCGGGCCGCCACGACGTCGGGCTCGACGGCGATCGTCTGCCATCCCTTCTCATCGGGCTGCATGGCGTCGGCAAACCGCCAGACGGTGTGACCCCGGCCGAAGCAGGCCTCCATAAAGGTGCTGCCGGCAAACGCCCAGTCGCGCTTGCCCAACTCGGCCTGTTTGTAGCAGGAACTACCATCCTGCGGCTTGTACCCCGACGAGGTGCCCTCCACCCACGGCGAGGCCACGCTCGACACGCTCACGCGCAGCAACGGCTCGTTCAGGCTGGCACAATGCACGTGCCACAGCGCCCCGGTCACCAGCTTGCCCTTCAGGCTGACAACGTCCACATCGAAGAGCGAGTACTCCTGCTGCCCTTTCAGCTTCATCTGGCTGGCGCCGCCGTTGTTGCCCACGTCTTCTTTGTTGATGGTGCCGAACCACGTGTCGCGTGTGACCGGCAGGCGAACCGCTTCGCCCTTGGGCGGCCAGGTGGAAACGGCCCGTTCCGTCGGATCCCCGGCCGCTGCCCCGCTCGGCACGGCAAGCAACGACCCGAGTATCATGGCAGCGAACGAAAGGCCCATCCTCGACACTTGTGAATGCATACAGCGGAACATGAGACACACTCCTGTTTGACAGACCCCTGCCACCCTTATTCGCGGCGAACGTGTGCGAGGGCATGTTTCATCGCCGCAGCACCATCGGCGAGACAGACTAATACACAAGCGCACGGTTCGCCAGCCCCAGGCTCATTATGGTCAACAGGAGGTCCGACGTGGGGACGGACAGTTCGGGCTGAGAACCCACCCTGTGGGACGCTATTGCCCCTGCCAGGGAACGTCCTGACGTCCGGCAAGATGGTCGCCCAGCCGGGCCCATGAGAACAGCAGGTCGGCCAGGCGATTCAGATACACGATAACCAGTTGCGGGACGCGGTTCAGCATGGCCATGGCGATCACCGCCCGCTCGGCGCGACGACAGATCGTCCGGGCGACGTGCAGTCTGGCCCCCAACTCGCTCTCGCCGGGCAGGATGAATCGATCCAACGATGGCAGCCGGGCTTGGCTGTCGTCGATCCATCCTTCCAGCCGCTGGATCTCCTCGTGCGTGATCCCCACGGGTGACTCACCGGAGGGTTGGGCCAAAAGCGAGCCGATGCCGAACAGTTCGCGCTGCACCTGTCGGAGCTGTTCGAGCAAAGACGCGTCCGTGCACGCAACCGCCGCCAAGCCCACGTGAGCGTTAAGCTCGTCCAATGTGCCTAGCGCGATCAGCCGCGGATCGTCCTTGCGCACCCGCGAACCGTCGCTCAGTTGCGTCGATCCGTCGTCACCGGTTCGTGTGTAAAGGTTCATCGCTTCCCGGCTAGTTCTCGGCGCTGCACGAACCTTCAGTCCTGATAGATCGTCCCGCTGCGATAGGCGCTCCACGTGTTTTCGAACCAGGCGTCGCTGTGCGGAATCGGACGAACCGACCGGACGGAGAAATGAAACCGCTCATCGTCGCCCCACTGGATCTCCAGCACCACACCACGCAGCGTCCTGTCCTCCGGGCGGAACCGCCACTGCGGCAGCAGCGGATGAATCGGCGTGCCCATGGGATCCAGTATCAGATGCGAGCCGCGCGACCCGCCGCCGCGCTCGATGCGCTCTCGCATGGCCACAAGATACCCCCAATGCGTCAGGCACATGTGCTCAGCTCGCAGCGCCCTGGGCCACTGCTCGCGCTTGCCCAGCTTCACGCCGTGCTCTTTTAACTCGCGGTAGAGGTGCTCGGCCTGGTTGACCCCCTCGTCCAGCCCTCGCGCCGACCGCAGGAATCCGCCCTTCTCGGTCATACGTTGACCGATTTCGTCCTCCAGCTGCTCGGGGGTTTTTCCGGCCGACTCGCCAAGAGTCAGTAGCCTCTCAACTCGATCGATCGTCGCGCGAATCTGCGGCTGAGCGCCTGCGGCAAAGGCGTCGGCTGCCGCCGGGTCATCTGCCAGGCGGTGCGCGATGTACTGCGCCGCCCGCAATCCGCCCACCTGCGTGGCGTTCAGCGCCGAGCCGCCCGGACGTTTTACCCCATGGGTGCCGGCCAGTTCCCCAACGCAGAAAAGCCGATGGACGTTGGTCTCCCACCAACGGTTGACCTTAAAGCCCCCGTTGCAGTGTTGGTTGCAGACCGCAACTTCCAGCGGCTCGGTGGTGATGTCAAGGCCCAGCTCGGCGTACAGGTCGATGCTCGGCTGATTCATATGGGCGAGGCGATCGATAGGACGCGCCTGCAACGCGCGGCTGCGTTCCAGGTATTGCGTCGCTTCCGAGCCGAGATTGTCGAGGCGGAACTCCGCCAAGCCCTCTTCAGCCACCGGGTTGTTCAGGAAATCCATGAACACACGTCGGCCTTGGACAACCTCACTATGCACCGCCAGGTCGATCAGACTGCTGCCAAACTTCACGCACCGGTCGGGGTCAAAGGGCCATTGATATCCCTTCAGGAAAATACTCGACGCCAGTTGCCGCATCGCCTCTTCGGGCGACCCGGACTCGCGCGCGAAGTAGCGATTTATAAAGAACTGCTTATCGCCGCCCGAGGCGTCTGTACTGAAGTAGTTGGGGATCACCTGCTGGTACGTCCCGGAGACATTCCAGCGCGGGCGGATGCTGGCCAGGCCGAACTGCGACTCGGTGAGATTGTGGGCCACACAACCGATCTCGAACAGTAGCCCGTGCGAGCCCATCTGCCCTTGCGGATAGACGCTGACCTTGTACATCGCGCCGGGGCCGCCCGTGGCGACCACCACGTTTTGGCAGTTCCAGACCGTCAGGCCGTAGCCAGGTTCGCCCGCAGCCGATCGGTCGACCGTCAGCGCGCCGATGCAGCGACGCGAAACGCTCTCCTGCCCGTCAATACCTGACCCGTCATAAGGCGCCGTCAACAGCGCCACGAGTTCGTGTCCTTCGAAGATCGTTACGCCGTGGCGCTTGAGTTGCCCGGCCGCACATCGCACCATGTAGCGACTGGTCCACGGTCCCGCCGACGTCGCCCGCTGCCGGGGATCGTGATCGGTCTTGTAGCCGACGAACATGCCTCGACCGTCGTGCGGAAACGGAACGCCGTTCTCGACCAGGTGATAGAACTCCCTCGCCGAGTTCTCGGCTTCGCACAGGGCGATGTCGCCGTGCATGCACCCCCCGTCGGCGAGTGTGTGGGCCAGGTCGAGGGGCGTATCCGACGTATCTCCGCACACGCCCAACCGATAGTAGGTCTGCTTGTCCGATCCACTGTTATGACTGGTGCCCGCGCCGAGCCGGTCAGTGACGACGGCTACACGATCGGAAGCATCGGACAGGCCAGATTGCTCCATGTATCGCACCAAGTGGTCGGCACAATTCAGGCCTGCTGCACCGCTGCCCACCACCAGCGTGTTCAGCGAGTAGACCGGAAGCGTCAACCTGCCCACCTGGATCCGGCTTTGTGGCATCATGACCTAGAGTCTCCGCAGCCCGAAACCGCCGCCCACCTCGATGACCTGCCCCGTCGAATAGTCCAGATAGCCCATCGCGATGGCGCCCACTGCCTTGCCGACGTCCTGAGGTGTGCCCCACCGCTTCTGCGGCAGCAGTCCCTCGGCGATGAGTTTGTCGTACTTGTCCTTGACCGCCGCGGTCATGGCGGTGTCGATGATGCCCGGCCGGATCTCGTATACGCCTATTTCGTGGGCCGACAGGCGATCGGCGAACAGCGCCCGCGCCATGCTCACGCCCGCCTTGCTCAGGCAGTACTCCCCGCGCGAGGGACTGGAAGCATACGCCGAGACCGACGAGATGAACACAATCGCCATCCGGCCGTCCTGGCCTCGCTCTCGCCGCTCGACCATCTGCCGGGCCACCAACTGCGTCAGGAAAAACGGCCCTCGCAGGTTGATGTCCATCAACCGATCGTAACTTTCTTCAGAGGTTTCGAGGATGTCCAATCGCCGGCGCGGCGCCACGCCCGCATTGTTCACGAGCAAATCGACCGGGCCCAACTGCTCGGTCACGGTGGTGAGCAGCCGCTGTCGATCAACCGCCTTGGAAACGTCCGCATCGACCACGATCGCCCGACGCCCAAGCCGCTCCACCTGGGCTCTGACCTCGTGGGCCCCATCGCCCGACTGCCCGGCGTCAATTCCCACGTCGTCGATGCCCACGTGATATCCAGCCCCAGCCAGCTCCAGGGCGATGCCCCGCCCGATGCCCCTCGCCGCCCCGGTCACCAGGGCAACCCCGCGTGACCGGTCCTGAGTCGGACCACCCGTTTGCGCCATAGTCTACTCCCCGGATCACCTTCGGCCCGGTGTTAAGCACGATAGCTGCACACGCATGCCTCGTCAATGAGCCTCGACGGAGCCGTCCGCCCGCAGGCGCACCCGAGCCCGCACGTCGCGTGTTGTCTGCCCGACGCGGAGGTATATCCGCCGACGTTCGCGCGGAGCCGCATGGCGCCTTCCTGCGCTTGACATGCCCACAGGGCGGTGATAGCGTTCGTTCCGCCACGCCGCGTGAAGGGTGGCGGTCGTGGTTGCGCACACGAGATCGGAACTGAGGCTTCGGAGAGCCGCTAGTGCAACAGGCAACCAAGTTTGGACGTCGCCGGCATTGGCAGGGAGGGTGGCGACCGGGCGTGGTCGCGGCTGTATTGATCGCCGGCGGGCCGGCGCAGTGGGCGCTCGGTCAGGATACCGAGTTTGCCCGCCTCAAAGCCGCGACAAACCTGAGCGCCGATCAACTCCAGACCATCCAGCGATGGATCCAGCAGCAACTGCCCGATCTGCTCAATGCCGAAGATGCCCGCCAGGCGCGTCAGGCAGCTAGAATATTTACCGATGCGTACACCGGCGGCACCGGCGTTTTTCAGGCCGCGTTCCTCGAGCAGTGCGCTCAGGCTTTCCTTACCCCGTTAAGTCAGCCACAGACCGGACCTCAGGCCGCGCTCATGATGTCGATGTTCCTGGCCAGGCAGGCGACCGCACCGATGATCCCTGCACTTCGACGGATGCTCGGTTCGCCGTACGTCGTGGCCCGCTTCTGGGCGGCAACGGGGCTGACGAACTTGCGACGCGATGTGTCCGCCAGTCCCCAGGTCGCTGACGTGCTCGCCGATCTGCAAAACGCCGCCGGTAGCGAACCCAACACGGTGGCTGCGAAACAGATGTATAAGGCGTTGAACCTGCGCGACGTGGCCACCAGCGCCGCCCTGCTGGAGCAGGCGTATCGGGCAACCGTGTCGGCGCTTACCGCTCGAATCAAGTGGCACGCAGCCGAGGATCGCTCGCCCGTCGAAGCTGAAATTGCCGGAATGCAGGTGCTGGCCGGACTGATCGGGCAGGTTGGTGACGATACCCGTCGGCAAGGAATTCAGCCCGTGGCTCAGATCCTCTATCACGCTCTACGACGATTTGCGCAGGACGACGCCGAGTCGCCCGCGCGGCGCGTCGACGCTCTGCTGGTCGAGCAGGCCGAAGCGACTCTGCGCCAAGCTGTCCGGCCGACCGGTGCGGCGGCAACGCCCGACGTGCTGGCGAGGCTCAAGGCCGGTGAACTCGATCAGGCGCGAGCCGAACTGGCCAAGTGGATCGGCTCATCCCAGCAGGAGGGGCTGCTGAACCAGGTGTTCCAGCTACCCCGCGGGGCGGGCCTCGCGCCGCTCGGCGGACAGCCTGCAACCACCCAGCCGGCGTCCTGACGAAGTTACTCAAGTGCGGATCGGCCGGTCACAACCGTGTGGTGACTATCCGACCACACGTTTTGGGCCCGCGCAGGTCGACGAACCATGGCCAAATATGTGGTCACTGTCGTCGTTGCGGCGTTGGCGCTGACATGGCTGCTGGCCGGCGCAGCCGTGAAGCACCCGCGGGCTGACTTCGTCTTCGTCAATCGCGGCACGATAGCCACCCTCGACCCGGCCGCAATGAGTTGGATGCAGGACATTCGGCTGGCCCTGACCGTGTGGGAAGGGCTCTACAGCTACCATCCCGTCACCACCGAGCCGATTCCAGCCTCCTCGCTGCCGGCCGAGATCTCCTCGGACGGACGGACCTACACCTTTCGCATCCGCCCGGAGGCGCGCTGGAGCAACGGCGACCCTGTAACCGCTCACGACTTCGCGTACGCCTGGCGCCGCGCCGTCGAGCCGGGAACCAGCGCCGACTACGCCTTCTTCTTCAACCTCATCGAAGGCGTGGAAGCATACGTCGCTTGGCGATACGAGAACGTCGAGCGCATCAGCCGATTGCCGGCCGACCAGCGGATCGTCGAGCGAGACATGCACCTGCGGGAGGCCGATGCACGCTGGCAGAGCGTCGGCATGGGCGTAATCGATGAGAAGACGCTGCGCGTCACGCTCAAACGACCGGTGGCCTACTTTCTCGATCTCTGCGCCTTTAGCACCTTTCTGCCCGTGCATCGGCAGAGCGTCGAGCGGTTCAAGGTCGTAGGCGACACAGGCCTGATCTACTACGACGAGCAGTGGACCAAGCCGTACAACACGCACTTCAATGGTCCGTTTGTGATGACCGAGTGGCTCTTCCGCCGCTCTATCAAGCTCGAGCGAAACCCCCACTATTGGGACCGCCAGGCCGTCAAGCTCAACACCATCCAGATGCTCGACGTGGAGGATGCCAACACGGCCTGGCTGATGTACTCCGCGGGCGCGGTCGATTGGCTCAGCAGCCTCGACATGGACTACGCCCCCGAACTGATCCGCCGCTCGATCTCGCCCATGCCCGGCGCCTTGAACGGCGCGAGCAGCCGCCATGTGGCCACACCAACGCGGCGCGACATCCACGCCTTCCCCGCCTTCGGCACCTACTTCTACAACTTCAACTGCGAGCCCAAGCTGCCCGACGGCACGGACAACCCGTGGTACGACCGACGCGTGCGCCAGGCGTTCGCGCTGGCGGTCGACAAGCAGCAACTGGTCGATCGCGTGATTCGCCGCGGAAACCTGCCGGCCGACACCTTCATCCCGCCCCGCTCGATCCCCAACTATCCAGCGGTAGAGGGTCTGAGCTACGACCCCGTCCGCGCCAGAGAACTGCTGGCTGAAGCGGGCTGGACCGACATGTCGAACTTTCCCGTGGTCGAGGTGCTGTTCAACACAGGCTTCAACCACGGTCAGATCGCCGAGGCCATCTGTAAAATGTGGGAGACCAACCTCGGCGTAAAAACCGCCATCCGCGGCATCGAAGTCAAGCTCTTCCGCGAGGACAAAAAGAACGCCCGCTACGTGGTCTGTCGGGCAAGCTGGTACGGCGACTATGGCGACCCCACCACGTTCCTGGAGATGTTCCAGAGCGAAAACGGCAACAACGACTCGCACTTCCGCGACCGGACGTACGACGGCATGCTCGACGAGGCCGAGCGCCAGCCGACACCCGAGATGCGACTGGCCAAACTCGCCGAGGTCGAGCGCTACCTGGTCAACGACGCCCTGCCGCTGCTGCCGCTCTACTACTACGTCAACATCTTCGCCCTCGACCCCGATCGCGTCGCCAATCTGCACCTGACCCCACGAATGATGACCATGCTCAAGTACGTCGAGGTGTCGCCATGATCCGGCGGATCGGGTCGCGTCTGGTCCAGGCGCCGCTGATCCTATGGGCGGTGTACACCATCACGTTTGTAATGGTGGTATCCGTGCCGGGCAATCCCTTCGAGCACGAGGGAGGCCGAAACCTCTCACCGGTCATCGAGATGGGGCTGCGTCAGCGATACGGCATGGAGGACAACTGGCAGTTCTACTGGCGGTATCTGACCGGCCTGCTTCATGGCGACTTGGGTCAAAGCCTGCACTACCGCGACTGGACCTGCAACCAGATCGTCCGTCACAGTCTGCCCGTATCGGCTGCACTGGGCTCACTCGCCTTGCTGATCGCCCTGTTTGCGGGGGTGGGGCTCGGCGTGATCGGCGCGGTGCGACGGCACACCGTGTGGGACTACCTGACGCTGGGCGTGGCGGTCGTCGGCATCAGCGTGCCGACGTTCGTGATCGGTGCGGGGCTGCTGATCCTCCTGGCGGTGTGGGTCCGGCTGTTCCCGCCCGGCGGCTGGGGCACGCCCGCGCAGCTCGTGCTGCCGGCCGTCACTCTTGCCCTGCCGTTTATGGCCTACATCGCCCGGCTGACGCGACTGGGCATGATCGACGTCTTGTCCAGCGACTTCCTGCGGACCGCACGCGCCAAAGGGCTGAGCGAGTCGCAGGTGGTGCTCAAACATGCCTTGCGCGTGGCGTTCCTGCCGGTTCTGAGCTTCCTCGGACCGGCGGCGGCGGCCGTGCTGACCGGCTCGTTCGTGATCGAAAAAGTGTTCAACGTGCCCGGCCTGGGCCTGCACTTTGTCAACGGCGTGATCAACCGCGACCAGATGCTCATCCTGGCCGCCGTCACCGTCTACGCGGGCCTGATCGTGTTGTTCAACCTGCTCGTGGATATCGCCTACACCTGGCTCGATCCACGCATCTCGGCGGAGGCGATATGACGCGTACCGCGACCACGCCAGCGCTGTACGACGTGGCGCACGAGGCGCGACGGTGGTCGGCCTTCAGGCGAAACCGGCTGGCCATTGCGTCGCTGGTCTTTCTGGCTGCGATCGTCGCGGCGTGCGTGTTGGCCGCGGCGTGGTCGATCCCAGCCTCCAACGATCAACATCTCGACGACGCCCGCACACCACCCACGTGGTTGCAGCCACTCGGCACCGACAAGCTCGGCCGACCTTTGTGGGCTCGTTGTCTGCTGGGGGGCTTGATCAGTTTGGGCGTGGGGCTGGCGGCGGCGGCGATCAGTGTGATCATCGGCACGGGTTGGGGCGCATTCGCCGGTCTGACCGGCGGGCGCGTCGACGCGATCATGATGCGTTTGGTGGACATACTTTATGGGCTGCCCTATATTCTGCTGGTGATCTTGATTAAGTTCGCGTTTGAACGGCGCTTGGAGGGCGTCTTCGGTGCTGCCGCCGCTAATGTCATCATTCTATTTCTCGCAATCGGGGCCGTCAGTTGGCTGACCATGGCTCGGGTCGTTCGCGGTCAGGTACTTTCGCTCAAGGCCCAGCCTTTCGTCGAGGCGGCGAGGGCGGGCGGCGTCAGCGGCGCGGGCATCTTCTGGCGGCACCTGCTGCCGAATCTGATCGGGCCCATTCTGGTCTATGCAACGCTGACCGTGCCGCAGGCCATGCTTCAGGAATCGTTTCTCAGCTTTCTGGGCATAGGCATTCATCCGCCGCTGCCAAGCTGGGGCAATCTGGCGGCCGACGGGCTCGAAGCTATCAACAACGTCCAAAGCGCCTGGTGGCTGATTGTGTTTCCCTGCACGCTGCTCAGCGCGACGCTGCTGAGCCTGAACTTCATTGGAGATGGGCTGCGTGATGCGTTTGATCCGAGTCAGAGCGGATAGAGTGACACAGATCCTACTTACCGCTGTAACGGCCTTCTCGCTTGTCGGCTGCGGGCAGGGCGAGCGGAAACCATCCGGGAGTACGACCGGTACGACGACAGGTCCGACTCGCTGGGGATCGGTTGCGCGCGAGGCCTACCAGCCCGTCGTCGGTCGATACGGCGGCAGGATCATCTTTGCCAGTATCAGCCCACCGAAGAGTTTCAATCCGATCACCTCGGGCGAAATGAGCACCTCGGAGTTCACCTTAAGCATCTTCGAGGGATTGACGACTGTCGACGCCTGGACCTTCGAGCGCAAACCGCTGTTGGCGACAGCATGGGAGCATGATGAGTCGGGCCTGGTGTGGACGGTCAAGCTCCGCGAGGGCGTTCAATGGAACGACGGCAAGCCGTTCACCGCCGACGACGTGGTGTTTACCTATATGGACGTGATCTACAACGACGACATCACGACGTCCATGCGCGACATCATCACCATCGAGGGCAAGCAATGGCAGGTCAGCAAAGTGGACGATTTCACCGTCCGCTTCGAGCTGCCCGTCAAGTGCGCGATCTTCGACCTGCTGATCGCCAGTGACATTGTCCCCAAGCATAAGTACCAACCGATGATCCTTGCCGGTACGTTTGATTCAGCCATGGGCGCCGACAGCAAGCCCGAGGACATCGTCGGCACCGGGCCGTTCATGCTCGCCAGCCACGAGACCGGCCAAAAGGTCATCCTCCGCCGCAACCCCCGCTACTGGCGTCGAGATGCTGAGGGCAACCGCCTTCCCTATCTTGAGGAAATCATCTACGTCATCGTCCAGGACCTCAATTCCGAGTTCCTGCGATTCAGGAACGCCGAGACGGATGCGATCCTGAGGATGCGGGGAGAGGACTTCCCGATACTCAAGCCGCTCGAACGCGAAGGGAATTTCCGGATATATCAACTCGGTCCTAGATACGGCTCGCAGTACGTCGTGTTCAACGTGAACCCCGGCGCCTCGGTGGACGGCAAACCCTACATTGCCCCGTACCAGCGGCGGTGGTTCAGCGACGTCCGCTTCCGACAGGCGGTCGCCCATGCAATCGATCGGCAGACCATTATTGACTCGGTGATGAACGGGTTGGGTTACCCGCAGTATGGGCCCGCGACCTCGGCGATGGGCTACTTCTACAATCCCAACATCAGGACGTACGACTACAACCTCGACAAGGCCCGCAGCCTGCTGCGCGATATGGAGTTGATCGACCGCGACGACGACGGCGTGCTCGAAGACGCCGAAGGTCACAAGGTCGAGTTCACGCTCATGACCAACGCCGAGAACAATCAGCGTATAGCCATCGCTGAGATCGTCCGCAAGGACCTGGAACAGTTGGGCATGAAGGCGAACCTTCGTGCGATCGAATTCAACGCGCTAATCACCAGGATGGACAAGACCTTCGACTGGGAGGCCATTCTGCTCGGCCTGACCGGAGGCCCCGAGCCGCATTGGGGGGCCCACATCTGGAAATCCGGTGGGCGAATGCACGTGTGGTATCCCTACCAGAAGTCGCCGGCCACGCCATGGGAGGCACGCATCGACGAGATTTTCGACCAAGGCTTCCAGGAACTCGACCGCGTCAAACGCAAGAAGCTCTATGACGAGTGGCAGGCGATTATCGCGGAGCAACAGCCCTATATCTATACGGCCGTTAACGAACACATGGTCGCCCTGCGCAACAAGTTCGGCAACGTCTTCCCCGCGCCGATTGGCGGGGTACTGCACAATGCGGAGGAGATCTTCCTGCTCGAGCCCTAGCGCAAGACACGAACGTTCACCCTCACGATTCTCTGGCCGGCGGCACGATGATCAGCTACATCACCCGAAGAATCCTGATCGCTCTGCTCATGCTGCTGGCCGCCTCGATCCTGGGCTACGGCTTCATGAAGCTGGCGCCGGGGGATTACTTCGACCGCCTCAAGCAGGACAGCCGCGTCTCGCAGGAGTACATCGAGAAGGAGCGGGTGAAGTACCGTCTCGACTCGCCGGTGTACGTGCAGTATTTGGCTTGGCTGTCGCGCTTCGTCCGGGGCGACTTCGGCTACAGCTTTGAGTACAAGCGACCGGTCGCTCAGCTTATCGGCGATCGGCTTATCAACACTCTCATCCTGAACATCGCAGCCATCACGTTGACGTGGCTGGTGGCGATCCCGTTGGGAATCTACGCGGCTGTGCACCAGTACCGCCCGTCCGACAAGGTGCTTAGCAGCATCTCGTTCATGGGGATGAGCCTGCCCCACTTTTTCCTCGCGCTGCTGCTGCTGTACCTCTTCAGCGGCGAACTGCAATGGCTGCCGGCCGGCGGACTGAAGAGCGTCGATTACGACCAGCTCACCGTCTCGGGCAAGCTCGCCGACCTTGCCGCCCACCTGGCTATCCCCGTGGCGGTGCTGGTCGTCGGGGCGCTGGCGGGCTTGCAGCGCATCATGCGGGGCAACATGCTCGACGTGCTGCGACAGCAATACGTGACCACCGCCCGCGCCAAGGGGTTGAGCGAGCACCGCGTCATCTACAAGCACGCCCTCCGCAATGCCGTCAACCCGCTGATTACCATCTTCGGCTATCAGTTTGCCTCACTGTTCAGCGGAGCCGCCCTGCTGGAGATCATCACCAGCTATCCCGGGCTGGGGTTCCTGCTGTTCAACGCCGTGCGCAGCAAGGACGAATTCCTGGTGATGGGCGGCTTCATGATGGGCGCCTTGATGCTGCTGATCGGCAATCTGCTGGCCGACGTGCTCCTGGCCGTGGTCGACCCGAGGATCTCCTACTCATGAGCCAACAGGCCGAGACAGTCGCAGCCGAGCCGTCCAACGGGCAGACCGAATCGCTCAGCCCGCTACGTCTGAGCCTGCGCGCCCTTCGCCGCCACCGGATGGCCATGCACGGATTCAGGATCCTCGTGGTGCTCTACGTGTTCACCATCTTCGCCGACTTCTTTGCCCCCTATCACTACGACGACCAGCGCCGCGATCATTCCTACCATCCGCCACTGCGGCCACACTTCTACGACGACGAGGGCAACTTCTCGTTCCGCCCGTTTGTCTATGGCAGCAGCTACACCTTCAACGAGTATTACCAGAGGATCTACAAGCAGGATCCGTCGAAGAAGTACTACCTGCGTTTCTTCGCCCGCGGGCACAAGTATCGACTGCTGGGACTGATCCCCACAGACGTCCGCCTGTTCGGCGTCGATACGCCGGGAAGGCTCTATCTGCTGGGGGCCGATCACGTGGGCCGAGATGTCCTCAGCCGCCTGATCTACGGCTCGCGCGTCTCCATGACTGTGGGTCTGTTGGGCACGTCGGTGAGCCTGATCATCGGGCTGCTGATCGGAGGAATCAGCGGGTACTACGGCGGCACGATCGACCTGCTCATCCAGCGATTGTGCGAGCTGATTATGCTGATCCCCGGGCTGTACCTGCTGATGATCCTCTACAGCACCTTGCCGCCCGGCCTGAGTTCGGTACAGGTGTACTTCGGCGTGGTCTTTATCCTCGCCTTCATCGGCTGGGCCGGGCTGGCCCGTGTCATTCGCGGTATGGTGCTGTCTATCGCCAAGCAGGATTTCGTCACGGCCGCCGTCGCCGCGGGCCTGCCCAGTTGGCGCATCATTGTTCGGCATGTCCTGCCGAGCACCCTGTCCTATGCTATAGTGGCAGCGTCGCTGAGCATACCGGCCTACATCCTCGGCGAGTCGGCCTTAAGCTTGATCGGCATGGGCATACAAGACCCCGTGCCAAGTTGGGGCAACATGCTTCAGAAAGCCGTCAACATCAGCGAGCTCGCCCAGCATCCCTGGATACTCTGGCCCGGCTTTTTCATCTTCGTAGCGGTGATGGCGTTCAACTTCGTGGGCGACGGACTGCGCGACGCGTTCGATCCCGGATCGGTCGCAGGGCAACAAGCGTAGCGGCATATGGGTAAGCAAGAGGCAACGCGAAACGGCACACTGCTTCAGGTACAAGGGCTGCGCACGCACTTCCTGACCGAGTTGGGCGTCGTTCGCGCCGTCGACGGGGTGGGCTTCAGCATAGCTGCGGGCAAGACCCTCGCCCTGGTCGGCGAGAGCGGCTGCGGCAAGTCGGTCACCGCCTTGTCGATCATGCGCCTGATCCAAAGCCCGCCCGGGCAGATTGTCGCGGGGCGCGTCCTCTTCGACGGCCAGAACCTGGTTACCATGCCTGAAAGCCGCATGCGGAAGGTACGCGGCAATCGTATCGCCATGGTCTTCCAGGAACCCATGACCAGCCTCAACCCTGTCTACACCGTGGGCAATCAGATCGTCGAGGCCATTCGCCTGCACCAGGGGCTTAGCAAGCGTTCCGCTTGGCAGCGGGCCGAGGAACTACTCGCGCAGGTCGGTATTCCCGAAGCCGCCCAGCGCGTCCGCCAGTATCCCCACCAACTGTCGGGGGGACAGCGACAGCGCGTCATGATCGCCATGGCCCTGTCGTGCAAACCCGAACTACTCATCGCTGACGAGCCCACCACCGCGCTCGACGTGACCATCCAGGCCCAGATTCTCGAACTTCTCGGCCAACTCCAGCGACAGACCAACCTCGCCATCCTGCTCATCACCCACGACTTGGGCGTCGTGGCGAGCGTCGCCCATCACGTGTGTGTGATGTACGCCGGCAAGATCGTCGAATCGGCCTACGTCGACGAACTCTTTGCCAATCCGCTGCATCCCTACACGCAGGGGCTCTTCCGCAGCTTGCCGCGTTTGTCCGAGGCCAAGCAGCGACTTGAGGTGATCGAAGGCACGGTGCCCGATCCGCGGGCCTTCCCCTCGGGCTGTAAGTTCCACCCGCGTTGCCCGCTGGGCCGCGACGACCACCGATGTCAGACGGTCGAGCCGATCCGCCGGGAGGTCAAACCCGGTCACCCCGTCGCCTGCTGGAAGGCGCCTGGCTATCAGCCCGGCCCGGAGGTCGATCCGTCTTGATGATTGCCGACGACTCCATCCTGACCGTCAACGACCTGAAGACCCACTTCCCCGTGCGACGCGGCGTCTTCTCTCGCACCATCGGCTGGGTCAAAGCCGTCGACGGGGTCAGTTTCGGTGTGCGTCGCGGCAGGACATTGGGGCTCGTGGGCGAAAGCGGGTGCGGCAAGACCACCGTCGCGCGAACCATCCTCCGGCTCATCCCCGCCACGACCGGCCGCGTCGTCTTCGATGGCATCGACCTGTTTGCCCTGCCCCGAGGGCAACTGCGCCGCATGCGCCGTCAGATCCAGATCATCTTCCAGGATCCCGTCAGCAGCTTGAACCCGCGCATGACCGTGGGCAACATTGTCGGCGAGGCCCTCACGGTTCACCGTATTGCCCGTGGCGCCCAACGCCGCAAGCGAGTCGCCGAGCTGTTCGAGCGCGTGGGGCTCTCGCCGGCAGACATGTCCTGCTACCCCAACGCTTTTTCGGGCGGTCAACGTCAGCGCATCGGCATCGCACGGGCCCTGGCCCTCGAGCCCAAGCTGATCGTCTGCGACGAACCGGTCAGCGCCCTGGACGTCTCCATTCAGTCGCAGATCCTGAATCTGCTCAAGGACCTCCAGGACGAGTTGGGCCTCAGTTACCTGTTTATCGCCCACAACCTCGCGGTGGTCGAACACGTTAGCGACGAGGTGGCCGTGATGTATCTCGGCAAGATCGTCGAGTTCGCTGCGGGCGACGAACTGTACGCCAACCCCAAACACCCCTACACCCAGGCGCTTCTCTCGGCTGTTCCCCAGCCCGACCCGCAGATGCGGCGCTCCCGACGTCGCATTATCCTCGTCGGCGAAATCCCCAGCCCCGTCAATCCGCCAGCCGGGTGCCCTTTTCACCCCCGCTGCCCCATGGCCGAAGGGATCTGCCGCTCCGAGCCCCCGCCACTACAGCCCCACGATGGTGCCCCGTCGGATCACCTGGCCGCCTGCCATCTTGCCGACCAGATCGGCCCAACCACCGTCGCCGAGCGCGCGGCCGACCTGCCGACGCCTACTCCGTCCGCCCCGGTAAGTTAACCTACGGCAAGGGCGCATTGGCGCGCCCAACTCCGGCGCAACCAAGGCCCCCAGACGAAATTCGCCGGCCGGTTTCGGTGCAATGGCGCAAAAAAAGCCTGGTCGCTTTAGACGAGTTAGGGGGGGTAACCCGTCGTGTGGAGTGGCGACCAGGCATACTCGTAAACTCGCCCGGCCAGTAGGCCGTGGACGGTTCTTGCGCCTGTTATTCACGCTTTACCAACGATTATCACACTCACAGTCGCACAGTCAAGCCCAATGCGCCGAGCCAGCCGGCCCTCGGCAACCCCATGTCTGCATCCTAGGTCGGTAGCAGCAACGAAAGCCGGTCCTGCTTTTAACCTGCCGATCCTTGCCCAAGCGCGCCTGCTGCCAGCGTAGCGGCCACTAGCGCCTGCTGAATGTGCCGCACGTCGATCCATTCGCCGTCGCCGTGCGCTCGCTCGATGCTGCCCGGGCCGTACGTCACGACGGAGTGTCCGTAGTGGGCGTATATCCGCGCATCACAGCTTACACCCCACCCAGCCGGCTCAGGCCAAGCCAACCCCAGCGCGCGGTGGGCAGCCGCAAACGCCCGGAACACCGAGCAGCCCAGGTCGGAGGCATAGGCTTCGTTGTGCAGCTTGTCGAAGCTCATGCGAGCCATGTCCGCCTTGAATTGGATTTGCCTGAACCGGCAATAGTGCTGGGCGCCGGCTTGAGCGGCCTCGGCCAGGCGGCGGGTTACATCGTCCAACGAATGGGTCGGGACGAACCCCTGCCCACCCTCCAAAACGAGCGGATCGGACGACGGTCCATCAGCCAGTCGACCGGCGGCCTCAATCTGGGGGTAGTTCTGAGCCGCCTTCATCAAGGCTCTCAGCACAAAGGCTGCCTTGGTGATCGCCCCATCACACTCGGGCAGCGCCCCCATGTGGCCGGCCTTGCCGAAGAAGTCGATTCGATACCGCAGGCCCTCCTCCGACGGCTCGGAACGAACCTCGCAGTGCCGCGAAAGGACTCGCTCACCAGTGGCTGGATCGATCTGGCGGGTCTTGTCGCCGTACACCCGCGTGTACTCGGTCAACATAGCGTCGATCATCTCGACCAGCCGCATCTGGATGCGTTCGGGGTTGGCCGTCGCCTTGATCGTAACCGTAACCGCCACGTGGTCGTTGACTGCCGACGGGTGCCTGCCATACCCACCCAACACGCCGTGATTCGTCTGCACGTGCTGGGGTCCGAACAGCTCGTGGCGGCTCTGCTGCCGCAATTGCCGACCGGCCTCCTCCAGGCTGGTCACCACAAACGGCATCATCTCCAACGGATGGACGCCTTCGTCACCACAACTCGACATCGCACATCGATACCACACCGCACCACGATTGGCCGGGTGCGGAATGTTGCCCGTAGGCTCGTGGACCACCACCTCATAGCCCGACCACCGCGGCTCACGCGCCAGCGACAACGAACCGTTGCCCCCGCTTTCCTCGTCAATCACAAAGTGGTACGCCCGAGGGCCAGAAGGCGTCCAGCCGAACGTGCGGCGTAGCTCCTCCAGCAGCTTCATCTGTGCCACCATCAGGACAAGCTGCCCCTTAGCGTCACACGCGCCGCGCCCGAGCACCCGCTCGCCGTTTGGACGCCCCGCTACGTACGGCGCAACCGTGTCCACGTGCGAGTTGTACACGCAGCCGACGCCCGGCTCCTGGCGATCCACGTGCACGATGAGGTTCGCCCGGTTGCAATACACCCGCTCTGCGGAGGGCCGCGGACACGCCGTGGTGGCCGCGTAATAGGGCACCGAGTAGAAGCGGTCCGCCTCAATCGCCGGGTCGATCGGGCATCGCTCGATCAGCGCCTCGCCACCCACGATCGCCTTGATCTCGCTTTCGAGAACGTCGAACGTCCGCGACTCGTTCCGGGCGAGCCGATCGAGATCCGGGCCGATCGACGTATCGATCTCAATCAGCTCAGCCAGCAGATTTCGGCAGTATGCCGCATATTCGTCCGTGGCCGCCCGTTTGGACACAAACTCGACGATCTGGGGACGAAGCTCCGCCAGGCACTGTATGTCAGACATATTACAACCTTACTTTCCCGCGTCGACCAACGTCTGCGCTTGGCTGTTAAGAGCGCGATCGAAGGGCAGCATCTTCACTCGGTAGCCCGTGGCGTCGTTGAGCCGGCGGCGGTCGGGCTCGTTGGCCATCGCCAGCAGAACGTTCAGGAGAGCCGGCTCCTCGCTCCGATATTGCTGCTGGTACCACTGCGTGAACTCGCGCTGATGAGCGAAGACCGCCTGCCCCACCAGCAGTTCCTGCCGGGGATGATCCACCCGAACCATCGACTCACTGGCTACCGCACGAGCCGCCGCTTGCCGAAGCTGATGTTCGAGGGTCACCGGTCGGTAGGGCATGCCCGCCAGTTCACAACTGCCAACCGCAGCCGCGCAAAACGTAAACCCAACCCGCGGGTCGCCGCCCGCCTCGTTCAGGGCCTGCTCATGCAGGTCGGCCAGCGTCACCGATTGCCGGTCAACCGTGAAACGATAGCCGTGCTCCAAGGACGGCCGCGACAGCGCGTATACGGTGTCTACCGGCCATTGATCGAGCACTGCACGGACGACCAGCGCGTTGTATACATTGACGTAGTAGCACAGCCGAGCCTGATGCGACGTGAACAAGTGTGGCGTCGACCGCGGGCCGACGTGGCTCGCCATCGCCACAAACCGTTCGAGCGGCTCGCGGGCCTTGCTTAGGGCTGCATAGTCCACCCGCCCGTCCCGCACGTGCCGTAGAAGCACCTCGCCCCACGCGCTGTCGTCCAAGCTGGCCGGCGCCTCCGTCGGCAAGAACTCGCGCTGGGCAGCGATGTGCCGCCCGCCGGCGCACCCACCCAGCACCGCAGCGACGCACGCCGCGAGGGCCACACCCCCATACGCCCGAGATCGTCCATCATGTCGGTCAACGCTACACATCGCGAACCAGTAATTCTAGCGTCGTGGCGCCGTCCGTCGAGCCATACACAGGAACACGTCGGCATGATCGACCGGGCCAGGCCGCCCCTCTGCGGCTACCCGCTGTTCTGCCCCGTCAGAAGCAGTTTGCCTCCGGCCGAGAGCGTACGACGGTCACGCTCGCTCAGGTCCAGCCGGCACACGAAATCGAACCCCCTGCTCACGTCGGTCACCGTCACCGTCTCGGCCCCGTCTCGCACCGCCGCCGCCAGGGCGGGAATCCGCAGTTCGTCGCCTTCCTCGAGGCGATCGTAGTCGGCCACATCGCCCAAGAGCAGCGGCACGATAGCGAAGTTGATGAGATTGGCCTTGTGGATCCGCTCGATGGCCTTGGCGATCACCGCCTTGACACCCAGGTACATCGGGCACAGCGCAGCGTGCTCTCGGCTGCTCCCTTGCCCGTACGAATCTCCCGCAACGATCACACCATGCCCGCCCGCATCGCGCAAGGACGACGCACGCTCGTGGAACGTGGGTCGATCCGGCTCGTTCAATGGATGGAACACCGCCTTGGCGTATTCCGGCACGTTCGAGCGGAACTTCAGAAACGCGCCGGCGGGCATGATATGATCGGTCGTGATCTTCTCGCCCACCTTGATGAGGATTTTGCCGGCCAGATCCTCCGGCACGGGCTGGCCGCCGGGTGGTGTTACAATCGTCGGCGCGCGGATGACCTCGGCCTTGTCTGCCCGATCGGCCGGCACCGGCGGCAGGACCATACTGTCGTCCACTTCGAACTTCTCGGGCCATTCGACCTGCCGGTAGGCAATCCCCAACTGCTCGGTAAGATCCCGCGGATCGGTAAATACACCCGTGATAGCCGAGGCCACCGCCGTCTCCGGCGAAACCAGGTAGACCGTGTCATTCTTCGTGCCGCTGCGTCCGTCGAAGTTGCGGTTGAAACTCCGCAGCGAAACCCGGTCTTGCCCGGGCGACTGCCCCTGCCCGATGCATGGACCGCAAGCGCTCTCCAGAATCCTCGCTCCGGCGGCAATGAAGTCGGCCAGAGCACCGTTGCGGCCAATCATCGTAAACACCTGGCGCGACCCGGGCGAGACCCCCATCTCCACCTTCGGATGCACCGTACGACCCTTCATCGCCTCGGCGCAAAGCATCAAGTCCTGATAGCTGCTGTTGGTGCACGATCCGACCAGGACCTGATCCACCTCCTTGCCCGCGTGCTGGCCGACGGTCGTGATGTTGTCGGGTGAGCCCGGCGTGGCACACAGCGGCTCCAGTTTGCCGAGATCGATGACGATCTTGTCGAACCCAACCTCCACAAAACCGTTCTTGTCGGGCTTAGACACTTCTACCCCTGCGCAGTACGTGCGGATGTTGTCGATGACCGCAGCGTCTCGCGCACCGTGCAGCATTTTGGTAATACGGTCATAGCGCGCGTCCGGATCGGGTGCCAACGCCTGCCATTGGTCGGCTCGCTGCTGGGCCTCCATGAACCGACGCGTCAGATCGTCGGAGGGAAAGACGCTCGTGGTCACGCCCAACTCCGCGCCCATGTTCGTGCACGTCGAGCGGGCGGGTACGTTCAGACAGCCAACACCCTCCCCGTGATACTCCACCACGCAGCCGACGTTACCCTTGGTCGTCAGGATCGACAGCAACCGGAAGATGATGTCCTTGCTGGCCACCCACGGTTGCAGCCTGCCGGTCAGTTCCACGCCGATCACCCGCGGACAGGTCATGTAGAACGGTCCGCCCCCCATGGCCACCGCTACATCGAGCCCCCCCGCCCCGATCGCCAACATTCCGATCCCCCCGTTGGTGGGCGTATGCGAATCGCTGCCCAGCAGCGTCTTGCCCGGCTGGCCGAACCGCTCCAGGTGGACCTGATGACAGATACCGTTGCCCGGCCGCGAATGGTACGCACCCACCTTCGTCGCCACGCTCTGAAGATACAAATGGTCGTTGTGATTCTCCGGACCAAACTGGGACATGTTGTGGTCGACGTAACTGACCGCCAGTTCGCACCGTACGCGCGGGATCTGCATGGCCTCGAACAGCAGGAACGCGGTCGTGCCTGTCGCGTCCTGTGTCAGACACTGGTCGATGCGGACGCCGATCTCGCGCCCGGCAACCAGCTCGCCCTCGATCAGATGCTCCCGCAGAATCTTGTGAACCATCGTTTCGGCCATCACACACCTCTACCCGGTCCGGCGGCGCAACCGTTTCGGCTCACGTCGAGTCGCCGCCACCAACCTGGCTCGACTATACCCTAGAACCGCCCGCTGATCACGGCCCGTTGCAGACTCGAAATTGCTTTGGTGGGGTTGAGATCCTTCGGACAGCACTCCACGCAGTTGAAGATCTTGTGGCACCGCCAGAGACCGTGCTTGTCGTCCAGCACGCCTACGCGGTCGGCCTCACCCTCGTCACGCGAGTCGGCGATGTAACGCCACGCCCACAGCAGCGCGTGCGGCCCGAGATACTGCTTGTCGGCCCAGAACGACGGACAGCTCGACGTACACGAGCCGCACAGAATGCACTCATACAGCCCGTCAAGCCGGGCCCGCTCCTCGGGGCTCTGTAATCTCTCCTGGTCCGACATCGGCGAGGAACCTGTGATCAAATACGGCTTCACGGCCACCATCGCGTCGTAGATCGGCTGCATGTCCACCACCAAATCACGGATCACCGGCAGACCTCGCAGCGGCTCGACCACGATTTCGCTGCCTAGCGCCGCCAACTGCAACTCGCACGCCAGACCGTTCTTGCCGTTGATCGTCATCGCACAGGAGCCGCAAATGCCGTGGCGGCACGAGCGCCGAAAGCTCAGCGTTCCGTCCTGATGCCACTTGATCTCATGCAGGGCGTCCAGCACCGTCCAGTGTGATTCGGCCTCAACCTCGAATCGCTGTTCGTAGCCCTTCCCATCCTTCTCCGGGTCGTAGCGGAATACACGCAACACGTGCCTGGCCATCACAACTCCTTTTCTGCCGTCGCGGTCAATACTCACGTGCCTTCGGCGCGAAGCGATTGATCACCACGGGCCTGTAATCGAATCGGACGCCGTCCTCGCCGCGCCAGGCCAACGTGTGCTTCAACCAGTTGTCGTCGTCGCGATCGGGATGGTCGGTCCGCGCCTGCGCCCCGCGGCTTTCCGTGCGGTTCAGCGCGCCGGCGACGATCAACTCGGCAAAATCGAGCATATGGCCCAACTCCAACGCCTCGACCACCTCCGTATTGAAGCACTTGCCCGTGCCGTCCAGCTTCGCCTGTTCGTAACGCCGCTGAAGATCCCTGACCTTCTTGAGCCCTTCCTCGAGGGTCTGCGCGTCACGGAACACGGCGCAATGCCGGTGCATGGTCTCCTGCAACTCTCGCCGCAGCGAGGCGACGCGCTCCGTCCCCTGGCTGCCCTGAAGCCGACGAAGCCTGTCCAGCACCGGATTGGCCGCATCGATCGGCAAGGTCGGCATCTCCACCCCGCCCGCCAGGTATCGAACAACCGACTGGCCCGCCCGTCGACCATACAGACATGCCTCCAGCAGTGAGTTCGTGCCCAGTCGGTTCGCCCCGTGCACCGACACACACGAGCACTCGCCCGCGGCATACAAGCCCTTGACCGCCTTGCTTTTGCCATCCTCCAACACCTCGGCATTGACGTTGACCGGAATACCGCCCATCGAGTAGTGGGCCGTCGGTTGGATCGGCACCGGCTGCTTCGTCGCGTCGATCCCCATGAACTTCTGTGCGATCTCCGTGATCTGCGGAAGGCGCTCGTCGATCAGCGCCCTGCCCAGATGACGCAGATCGAGGTGCACGCACGCCTGCCCGTCAATGCCGCGGCCGGCATCGATCTCCGTCTGGATCGCGCGGGACACCATGTCGCGGGGCGCCAATTCCATCTTGTCCTTGGCGTAGTCCTCCATGAAGCGCCGACCCTCGCCGTTAAGCAGGTGCCCCCCTTCGCCGCGGGCACCCTCGGTCAGCAGGATGCCATGCTCGAACAGTCCGGTCGGATGAAACTGGACAAACTCCATGTCCTCCAGCGGCAACCCCGCGCGAAGCGCCAGGCTCAGCCCGTCGCCCGTATTGGCCCACGAGTTGGAGGTGATGCGGTAAACCCGCGCATACCCGCCCGTGCCCAGCATCACCGCCCGCGACTGAAACACGTGCACCGTCGAGTCGAGGACATTCAGGGCCACCACACCCAGGCACCGGCCCTCCCGAATAATCAGCGACAGGACCATGAACTCCGAGTAGAACCGCACCTGGTTCTTGATGCACTGCTGCCACAGCGTGTGCAGCAGGGCATGGCCCGTTCGGTCGGCGGCATAGCACGCCCGCAGCACGGGCCCGCCTCGTCCGAAATCCTTCGTGTGCCCGCCGAACTTCCGCTGGGCAATCCGCCCTTGGCGGTTGCGGCTGAACGGAGCACCCAAGTGCTCCAACTGGTAGACCACGTCGCGGGCCTCACGCGCGAGAATCTCTATGGCATCCTGGTCGCCCAGGTAATCGCCACCCTTAACGGTGTCGAACATGTGCCATTCCTGGTGATCCTCTTCCTCGTTGGCCAGCGACGCAGCGATGCCGCCCTGCGCCGCGCCCGAGTGCGAGCGCGTGGGGAAAATCTTGCTGACGACGGCTACGTCGGCCACCCGCGATGACTCCAGCGCACACTCCAGAGCCGCCAGACCCGACCCGACCACCACCACATCGTGCCGATGCACGTTGTGCAGAGCGATCCCGCTGACCTCGTGCAAACGCTCGGCTTCCCGTTCGCTGACACTCATATCTGCCCCCTCCCTAACGAGATCAGAGCCAACCACCCAAGCACGAACGCACCCAGACCCACCGTCCAGAGCACCAGAAGCAGAATCATGCGCAAGCTGAAACTCTTGACGTAATCCTGCACCACCAGCCAGAAGCCGTACCCCCCGTGCCACAAGGCCGTGGCCAGCAGAATCCGTTCCAGCGTCGTCCAGAGCGGGCTGCTCAGCCGCCGGGCCACCGTCTCATACGAAAGATCGCCGCCCGACCCGAAGTGCACAATGAAGAAGTGGGTCAGAACCAGCACAACCAGAAGCCCACCCGTGAAGCGCTGGACCAGCCAGCCAAGCGCCCCTCCCGAGCGTATGGTCTCCGTTCGGTAACGCATGAACCCATTCCTCCGATCTACACCGCGTGCATGCTCAGGAACGCATAACCTGCGTACGCCAGGATGGGCAGACAGATCGCGCCCGCCACCCAGAACGCAATCCGCTGCGCCCGTGCCGTGGCCAGCCAGTCCAGGTCGATCAGGATCACTCGAACCCCATTGAACGCGTGGTAGAGCACGGCCGCCAGCAGGGCAACCTCGAAGACCTTGAACATCGGCGTGCTCATAGCCTCCATGACCCGGTTGAACTGGTCCGCCCCGCGCGCTATGTGGTGCGTCACCCAGACGTGCAGCGGCAGGTACAGCACCAGCGCCAGCCCGCTGATACGGTGAAACACCCATGCCCACGTGCCTACATGGAACCGATAATGCTTGATCGCCATACGCCACCCCGAGAAAATGTGCACTGAACTCGCAACGCCGACCCGCGAAATTCCGCAAGATCATAGAGCAACCGTTTGAGCCGTGCAACGCCATTCCGTCAGATCGGTACACCTGCAAACAGCCCTACTTGCCTGCTCCAGCCGAGCCGATACCATCAGATACAGACTGATCGTCTCCGTGCGGGCAGAAGCGCCTGTGGCCGCGATGGCGGCCGATACGCCAACCCAAAACGCTCGGCGACGCAGCTAGGAGCGACCTGATGCAAACCCTGATCCGTGCAGCCCTGCTCGTCATTCTGCCCGCGGCCGCCGCCCATGCGGCGTTCGATCCGAACAACCCACCCCAGGGTCTCTTTGACGACAACTACTACGCCATTGAGCTTCAGGGCCAGAAGTGCGGGTACGCACGCATAGCGGTCAGACGCGAAGGTAACGTCATCCGGTCGCTCAACTTCACGACCATCAAGATCAAGCGCGGACCGACGCCCATCGAGATCATCGTCAAGAACGTCCACCGCGAATCGCTCGACGGTCGCGTTCTCGGGTTCGAGTCGGAGCAGTACACCGGCCTGATGACGGTCAAGCAGGAGGGAATCATCCACGACGGCAAGCTCACACTCACCACCGCGCAGGGCGGGCAGACCACCACGCAGACCTATGACTGGAACCCGGACGCACTGCTCGCCTGGGGCAGCTACCTGTTTATGCACCGGCGCGGCCTGCACATAGGCGACCGTTTTGAGCTGCTTACCTATGACGCCTCGGTCCGCCCCGAAGGGCCCATCAAGGCGCAGATCGCCGTCCTCGCCCGAGAGCCGGTCGAACTGCTCGGCAGCAAGGTGGAAGCCTTCCGCGTGGATACCACCCTCGATCTGGGCATGCAGCTGACCAGCACGTCCTGGCTGCGGGAAGACGGCGTCCCGCTGATCAACACCATGGAACTCGCCTTTCTCAAGCTGCGAATGCTCCGCTGCCCCAAGCAGTTCGCCATGCAGGATCTGGCGCCCCCTGAGCTGTTGGTGTCTACGCTTGTTCGGGCCGACCGACCCGTCGACGGACAGGCGGCCAAGCGGATCGTATTCCGCCTGTCGCTGCCGTCGGGGTCCGAACCGCTCGACTTGCCGACCACCGCCATGCAGCGCATCGTCGCCCGCGGCGCCGACAGCATCGACCTGGAGGTACGAAAAGTCGCCCTGCCCGATGCCGCGCCGCGGCGAGCATCGCCCCGCGACCCCGCTCTGGCACCCTACCTCGCATCGACGCTCTACCTCAAGCACGACGATCCGGCCATCCTGGAATTGGCTGCGCAGGGCTGCGACGGCGAGACCGACCCGTCTCGAATTGCCCCCAACCTCTGCCGCTTCGTCTCACGTGAGATCACTACAAAAGATTTGAGCATTGGATTTGCCACCGCCAGCGAGGTCGCCAAGACCCGTCAGGGCGATTGCAGCGAGCACGCCGTGCTGCTGGCGGCCTTGGCGCGAGCCTGCGCCATTCCTTCGCGCGTCGCGGTGGGCATCGTACACGTGGAACAAGCCCTCGGCCGACAGGACGTGTTCGGCTATCACATGTGGACGCAGGTGTACCTGGCCGGCGGATGGTACGACCTCGACTCGGCCTTGCATCAGACGGAGTGCGATCCCACCCACATCGCTCTCGATATCTCCGATCTGGCCGATGCCACGCTGACCAACCTGGCCCTGAGGCTGCTGCCCGTAATCGGCCAACTGAAGATCCAAGTGCTGAGCGTCGACTGACCCGGTCGTCGCCGTCCAGTTTCGAATCGACGCCGTTAATCTTGTGCCCATCGCCGTTATCGTTAGAATCCTTCCCATCTGGTTGGACACACAGCGAAGGAGCGATCGTGCCCGAAACTGCTCAACCACAAGAGCCCACACAAACGGACGATGCGGACACACCGGCCATCGATGTCTCGTCGCTGCCGCCGCGCGTCCAGCAACCCATCCACGAACTGGCGCAGATTCTGCGCGAACTGGCGTCCGACAACCTCAAGGGCCTCGTGGTCTTCGGAGCCGCGCTCACCGACTCGTTCGACCCGACGCGTATGCGCACGCAGTCGGTGGCCGTGCTCGACCACGTTGACCTGGCCATGCTTAACGAACTTCGCACCAAAGGGGTCAAGTTCGGCAAGATGGGCTTGCAGGCCCCGCTGATCATGACGCCCCGTTACATCGACCAGTCACGTGACGTGTTCCCCGTGGACCTGCTGGAGATCCAGCAGCGCCACGCCGTGGTGTTTGGCGAAGACCATTTCCGGGACCTAGGTTTCCATCGGCCCGATGTCCGCCTCCAGTGCGAACGTGAACTCAAGCGGGCGCTCATCCAGCTCAGACAGGGGCTGCTGGCCGCCGCGCACCGCGACAAGGTGCTGACCGACCTCTGCCAGGCCGCCGCGGAGCACGTCGTGCGAATCCTCCGCGCCGTACTGTGGCTGAAGGCCAAAGACGCGCCCGCCTCCGTGCGCGAAGTGGTCGACGCAGCCCGGCCCGTGGTAGACATGCCGCTGAACGGACTGCGGGGCGCTGTCGACCTCGAAGCGGGTGACGACTTCGCTCGCTTCGAAGCGCTTTATCGCGACGTCGAGGCCCTTGCTGAGTGGGTGGACAAGCTTGAGGCCTAGCACCGCGACATACGTCCTGCCGGCAGTGCTGGTCATCGCGTCCCTCACGCTGGGGCAGGACCTGCCCGTCCCGCAGACGCACGTGGCCGATCGCGCCAATCTGATCGACCCTCAGGTCGAGGCCGCCCTCGATGCCATCCTCACCGAGCTGGAGCGCAAGACCACGGCCCAGGTCGTCGTCCTGACCGTGAAGACGACTGGCGGCACGCCGATCGAGCAGTATGCCCTGGCTGTCGCCGAGCGTTGGCAACTCGGACAGAAAGACAAAGACAACGGGCTGCTCGTCGTTGTCGCATCGGCCGATCGAGAATACCGATTTGAGACGGGCTACGGACTGGAAGGCATCGTTCCAGACTCCTACTGCGGGTCGGTCGGGCGCAAGTATTTCGTGCCTGCCTTCAGGCGCGGACGCTACGCCGAAGGCATCTACCAAGGCACACAGGTCATCGCCCAACAGATCGCAAAGGCCCACAACGTCCAGCTGAGCGCGGGGCCGCCCCTGCCGGCGGGTCGACAAGTAAGCAGGCCTGCCGGCGCACTGGTGCCTTGCTGTACGGGGACGTTCCCGCTGCTGCTGTTCACCTACGTGCTGCTGTCAGTTCTCCGCGGCCGAAGACGCGGGCTCATGTTCTGGGGCCTGCCGATCTTACTCGGCTCGATGGGCGGGCGGCATGGTGGATCGAGCTTCGGCGGAGGTGGCTTCGGCAGTTTCGGTGGCGGGGGTGGCGGATCGTTCGGTGGAGGTGGCGCTGGAGGTAGTTGGTAAGCGCCAGTCACGCCTGACACGGAGGTATGAAGGTACCGTGAATACCTTATCTGCTGACAACACAAAGAGCGCAGTACGACGTGCGGCGGCCCAACTGTGGGTCGTCCTGGTCGTCACGATCATCGTCATCATCGTCCTGGCCGCGTGGTACATTGCCGGCTATAACAAGGCCGTCCGTATGGCCGAAAACGTCGACGGCACCTGGGCCCAGGTCGAGAATCAACTCCAGCGCCGCTACGACCTGATCCCCAACCTGGTCGAGACGGTCAAGGGCTACGCCGAGCACGAAAAAGAGCTGTTCCAGCACATTGCCGACGCCAGGACCCAGTACTTCGCCGCCGGGTCGCGCGGCCAAAAGGTCGAAGCGGCTAACCGGATCGAGGGGTTTCTCTCGCGTCTGCTGGTCCTGCGCGAGCAGTATCCGCAGCTCAAGGCCAACGAATCATTCCTGAAGTTGCAGGATCAGCTCGAAGGCACCGAAAACCGCATCGCCGTCGAGCGCAAGCGCTACAACGACGCGGTACGCACCATCAAGACGTACAGCCGGGAGTTCTTCGGAGGATACTTCTGCCGGCGCGCCGCCGTCGACGCGGCCGAGTTCGAATACTTCGAGGCCCCCGAAGCCGCGGCGAGTGCCCCCTCGGTCCGCTTCTAAGCTAAGCGGCTACTCCCTGCATGAAGTAGCCGCCTTCCGCTGCCTGTGCTTGTCCGACAGACGAACGTGTACGGCGTAACCGTCGCCGCTACTTCTCGCGCTCTTCCTGCCTGGCCTTTTTGGCCTGCTCGATGATCTGCTGCTGGATGTTGCCGGGCACCTGCTCGTAGTGGCTTAACTCCATGGTGTAGCTGCCCTGCCCGCCGGTGATGCTGCTCAGCCGCGAGCTGTAGTCGGCCAGTTCCGCCAGCGGCGCCTGGCCCCGAATCACCGCCATCCCGCCCGGTAGTGTGTCCTGCCCCTGAGGCCGGCCGCGACGCGATGCCAGATCGCCCTGGATATCGCCAACGTTGCGAGTGGGCACCGTAACCTCAATGTTTACAATGGGTTCCAGCAGGACAGGGCTGGCCTTGGCAAACGCCACCTTCAGCGCCTCGCGACCGGCAATCTGAAACGCAATGTCCTTGCTGTCCACCGGGTGGGTCTTGCCGTCTACCAGACGGACCTTGATGTCCTCCACCGGATACCCCGCGAGGATGCCCTCGCGCATCTGCTGTTGAACGCCCTTATCCACCGACGGGCGGAACGGCTGATCGATCGCTCCTCCGTAGATATCATCGATGAATTCGTAGCCGCCCGCACGCTCATTGGGTTCCAGCGTGATCACTACACGGGCGTACTGACCGGCGCCGCCCGTCTGCTTCTTGTGCGTGTACTCGACCTCTTTGGCCACGCCCGTAACCGTTTCCTTGTAGGGAATCTTCGGCGGTTTGGTGTCGACATCGAGTTTGAAGTCCCGCTTCATCCGGCTCAGGATCGTCCGCAGGTGCAGGTCGCCCACACCTCGGATGACCAACTCGTGCGTCGCCGCGTCGCGATCGGCCACGAAGCAGGGATCCTCCTCGGTGAAGCGCGCCAGCGCCCCGGACACCTTCTCTACATCGCTGCGGCTCTTCGGCTCGATGGCCAGTGAGAACATCGGCGTCGGCACGGCAGGCATCTCGATCTGACCCGCCACCCCGGTGTGCAGAACGTCGCCGATCGCCAAATCCAGCTTGGCCACCGCCACCACGTCGCCTGCAATCCCTTCATCGATCTCCGTGTGCTCGCCGCCCTGGAGCTTGTGCACCGCGCCGGGCCGCTGCCCGCGCCGGTCGTCACCCACCTGGATATTCGTGTCGCTCCGCAACCGTCCGGAATGGACCCGCATCACCGAAAACTTGATATTGCTCCGCGGGTCGGTCGTCACCTTGAACACCTGGGCCACAAACGGCCCGTCAGCGGTCGGCTTGATCGCCTCGTCCTGGCCAGCGAACTGCCGCTGCTTGCCCTCAACAGGCGACGGCGCTGAACCGGTCACCAGGTCCAGCAGCTCCTTGATCCCCACCTCCGACGTGGCGGCTGTAAACAGCACCGGCACCAGCCCGCCCGACGCCAGGGCCTTCGGCAGCGCCGCCCTGACCTCCGACGCGTCCAGATCGCCCGACTCAAAGTACTTCTCCATCAGGGCTTCGTCGCTTTCGGCTACCGCCTCGACCAGCGCCGTATGGGCGTCGCCCGCGTCGCCCAGATCGCTCGATCCGTCCGAGCCGGCCAGGCAATCGACCACGCCCTTGCCCCCCTCTGCCGGTAAATTCACCGGCATGCACTCCCGCCCGAACACCTCCTGCACGCCCTTCAGCAGCTCTTCGAGGTCGATGTTCTCCGCGTCGATCTTGTTGATCACCACCATCCGCGCCAGCCCGAACTGGCCGGCACGCTCCATCATGCGACGTGTGTTCACCTCGATCCCCGCCGCCGCCGAGATCACACAGACCGCCGTCTCAGCCCCCACCAGTGCCGCAATCGCCGGGCCGACGAAGTCCGGCGCGCCGGGCGTGTCGATGATGTTGACGTGCTTGCCCTCATGCTCGACGTGACACAGGGCCGAGTCGATCGAGCAGCTTCGCTCTTTCTCTTCCTCGCTGAAGTCGAGGTGACTGCTCCCGTCCGAAACGCTGCCCAGGCGGTTCGTCATACCCGTGGTGTGCAAAATCGCCTCCGCCAGCGACGTCTTGCCCGCCCCGGCGTGGCCCACGAGGACGATATTCCTTATGTCTGCGGTGCTATAGCTTGGCATCATCCAACTCCAACTCGCATGCGAGACTACCCAGTGTCCCAGCTTCAGTGCCGAAACATGCATTGTAGTGCCCGCCACGCGCCGGGCAAGGGGCAGGCTGGAGCAGCGGCCATAGACCACCCACGCCGCCGGTTGGCCCGATGAATCGCCCCCGGTCGCCATAGGCAACGTGCCCACGTCGGGTGACGTGGGCACGCGATCCGACAGCCTGTCGGCGTCGGTACTCGGTCTTATCACCGTGTGCTATAGGCCCGGCTTGGCGGGCGCCTCCTCGCCCATATGGGCCTTGACCACGGTGTAATCAGCGGTGGTGACGCGCCCGTTGGCGTCCAGGTCCCGGCGGATGTCACCGCGCTGGCCCAGATGAAGCTTCTCTTCAGCATAATCGCCGGTGGTCACGTGGCCGCTGCCATCGGCGTCGCCGATCAGCGTGCACACGTCCAGCACGAACGGGACTACATCCAACCCGGGTACCGGCTCGATGCGATACCACGTCTGGTTGGGCAGCGCCGAGCCGTTCTCGACCGCCCGCAGCGTGTCGTCGGCCACCGTCGTAGTGGCCAGCTCGATGCTGAACGAGCCGGTTACCTCGTCACCCCCGGTCAGCGGAGCGATGCTCACCGGCGCTCCCGACGGCAGCGGCGAGATCGTGCCGTTGAAGACCAGCTCGATCACGTTGTCGCTCGCCCTGGGCAGCGTGCCGTCGGCGGGTGGTTCACTGACCAGCAGCGACACGTACGGCGTCTCGTAGCAGCCGATGTCCACCCGACCTCGCTGGAGGCGCGGGTTCCCGTCGAGGTCGGTCACGTCCGGCCCGACGAAGTAGCTCGGATCACCCGCATTCACGCAAGGCGAACTCGGCAGCAGGTGGTAGTCGCCGTCGTTGGGATCGACGAACTGCGGATCGGCGTCGAAGTTGCCCAGTTCGTCGCCGCCCGTCCACCCGCGAATCAGGCAGTAGTCGCTGGTCCCAAAGCTATCCGCTTCCTTAACAGTATCCGGGTCGAACAGAACGCAGTTTTCAAGTCCCGTTGCCAAAGCGAAACGCTCCGGGTCGCCCGTCGTCATCAGTGCGTACTGGCCGACGTTGAACGCGAAGGTGTTGTGTTGCACCACAACCGGCGTCCCTTGCAAGCAGCACAAGGCCGCGATCCCGGCGGCCGTATTGCGCACGAATAGGTTGTTGGTGATTGGCGCTTTCTGATAGATATCGCGAAAATCAAGGAACATGCCACCGCCGTGCTGACCGGCTGTGTTGTCCTCGATCCTATTACGGGCGACCTCAAGTGCACTCGCGCGGTCACCATACACGCCGCCGCCCGTATCAATCGCCTGGTTCTGCACGATGCGATTGCCGATGATCCGGGCGCCCGAGCCATTGACATACACCCCGCCGCCTTGACTCACGTTACCGCCGTTGAGGGAGATCGCGTTCTCCAGGATCGCCGGCGCACCGCCGCGGATGCCGCCCTCGTCGTTGCCGGTGACCGCATTCTTGCAGATCGTCGGGCCGTGGTTGCAGGACACGCCCACGCCGCTCGCGCCGACAGCATGCCTGATGGTCAAGCCGGTGATGACCGAGTCGCGACCTTCGTCGCTCACAAAGCTCACCACCGTCCCCGGCCCGCCCTCAATGATCGTAGCCGCGACCACGTTCGGATCTTCGAGATCAGTGCCGGTGACGGTTAGCGCCTTGCCCAGAAAGTCGATGTTCTCGGCATAGGTGCCTTGCAGCACCGTGATGATCTCGTGGTGGCCCGGTGCGGCATCAATCGCCTCCTGAATCGTCAGGAAATCACCGCTGCCCTGCCAGTCGACGATGAACGTCTGCGGCGCGGCGATCTCGTCGGCGCCGATGTCCACCCGGCCCAGGCCGATGCGCGGCTCGCCGTCCAGGTCGGTCACGCCGTCCATCGGCCCGTACCACGGGCTGCCGGCGTTGACACATGGCGAGTTATAGCCGATGTGGTAGTCGCTCAGAAGCGGATCGTCTGCGATGTTGCCGTGACCCTCGAAGTCGATCGGCACGACGCTGAAAAGGTTGCAGGCCACCGCCGGGTCGGAATCAAATACCGCCAGATCCTCGGCGCCGTTCTGCCAGAACAGGTTGTTAAACAACCCCGCGTTGCCGGCCAGCACGCAGACCACGGCGGCCCCGCCCAGTCCGTCGCCGTCGGCCGTATTGCTGACGATGGTATTGCTGACGACCCAGTCGTCGCTATACCCACCGGTGTAGATCGCCGCCCCCTCCTCGTAGGCGTGGTTGTCGGCGATCACGTTGCTGCGGATCACGGCCGCCGAGTTGAAGCAGTACACACCCGCCCCGTCTACGGCGGTGTTGCCGAGGATGACATTGCGTTCGACCGTCGGACAGCCCTCAAAACACCATATGCCCGAACCTTGATTGGCCGTGATCCGGCAGCGCCGCACCGTCGGAGAGGACCCCTCGATGCAGACCCCGTCGCCATAGTCGCCCGAGTGGGTGACCGTCAGCCCGTCCAGCACCGAGCCGGGACCCTCGCCATCATCAAACGTCACCACCGGCCCGGAGGGCAGCGGTCCGGCGTCGATCACCGTGGCCGCCACCACGTTCGGATCGGCCGGGTCGACGCTGCGAACGGTGACCGCCTTGCCGGCAAAGTCGACTCGTTCGACATACACCCCCGGCTGCACCTCGATCACGTCACCGTCGACGGCCGCGTCGATCGCTGCCTGGATGGTGGCGTAGTCGCCGTCGTTGGGATCGACGGTGATCACCTCGTTGTAGACCGTAAAGTCGAACCAGAACGCGTCGCCCGCCGTGCCGTTCCCGTCGCCGTCAAGCTGGTTGCCCACCCGATCGGTCACCGCCGGGTTGACGATCACCAGGTAGCTGCCCGCTGCCAGCGGCGGGTCGAAAAACAGCGTGAAGCCGGCCTGCTGGGTGCCGTAGCTCGCCGCCGTCGCGACCACCGCCCCGCCGTTGATCGTCACGTTGGTGCTGTTGACGTAGACCTGCTCGCTGAACTGGATCGTGACTTCGACGGAACGATTGCGCGCCACGGCCGCTCCGTCGGCAGGCCAGGTGCGGATCACCGTCGGCGGCTCATCGTCGCCGGGGGCATAGCTGTCCGGCGGCGAAAGCGTCTGATCCACCCATCGCCACCCGGGCATCAGGTGGTGTTGCGTGCCGATGCCGTAGTCCTCGATGAAGTCGGCGAACGTCGACGCGGTGACAAGCTCGCCACGTCGGTTCCGCGGCGTCTGATTGTCGTCACTCACGTGTCCATCCACGTAAAGGACGTTCGACTTGCCGTTGTGCCGCGCCCCCAGCGGTGTGCCCGCTGGCGTCCACCAGTGCAAGGCGAACCACATGCCGGCAGAGGTGTCTGCGTAAGCAGAGCCGTAGCGCGGGTCGACCAACTCATCACCATGGCCGATTCGATAGTCGCGCGAGTCGCACAGATACAGCGTACCCGCCGGATTGAGCACTTCGTCACTGTTCACGCCTTGGATGGCGTACCAATCGTATGGGGGGACATCGAGAAGCACGCACGGCGTATGGTACACGTTGTCGAGCTCGCCATAACGGGAGGGGGGGATTTCCTCCGGTAGCCGGGGCAGCCGGCGCTCGGCACCATCACGAAAGGTGGCCGAGCGCAGCAACCGATTCGGCGTGTAGCAAGCGGCGTACTTGTACCGCGTCTGCACCCAGTTCTGCCCGTTGTCTGATCCCCCAAAGTTGATTTCAGTGCTCGTCTCACTCATGACATTCTCGAGGATGGCCGACGGGCAGATCGCCGGCGGGGGGACTCCATCCACGCCAAGAAACAACGAGGCGTAGTAGAACCCCCACGGTTGGCTATACCACTGCCTGAGCGTCGCCCCCGCCTCTGGCGGTATGTTGGGCACGTATCCCATGTGGTACAGAAGCCTGCCGTGCGGCGGATCCCATATCTCGAGCCCCCAAGACAAATCTCGGCAGGCGCCGTCCACACACGCCGGCATCGCCGGCCACGGGTCGCACGGCGGGAACACGCCCCACACCGCCTCATAGCCGGCCAGCGCCTCACCGAACAGGCGCATATTGGCCGCACACCGCGCCTGCTGCTCGGCCGGGCCTAGCCCCGCCAGCATCGTCGAACCCACCGCCACCAGCGACACCACCACAACAAAAGCCAGGACTACGTCCACGCGTCGAATTCGAGCCGACATGGCCAGCCCTCCACGCAGGAGCCCAATGACTAGTATGAAACCTCAAACACCCCTCCCCCTCATCCTCTTTGGACGCAGCCGATCCCAGAGGGTTGAGACTCATCCTAAGAAAATCCGACACACCGGTTCCTTTCCCGCTTCCCAATTGAAGCGACACTACAATTCGTTAACCAGCACTTGAATTGCACGGGCCGCAGCCCAGCCGCCAAGCCCTGTCCAGAGCAGTGGTTAGGGCTACCGGCCAAGCACCAGGAGCGGGCGGGCAGGTCTTGGCGGCGCCCCGGGGCGGGACGATTGGATTTGAACTGCCGGCCCTACGCGGTATGCTCTTATTATGGCCCAGAAAAAGAAGACCACCCTGGCAGCCCTGGCCGCCAAGAAACAAGCCGGCCAGAAGATCGTCGTGCTGACCTGCTACGACTACCCCACGGCCCAAATCCAGGCTGAGGCCGGCGTCGATGCCATCCTCGTCGGCGACAGCTACGGGCAGGTAGTGCTCGGCTACGACAGCACCCTGCCGGTGACGGTCGACCAGATGATCACCATCACCGCCGCCGTCCGCCGCGGCGCACCCGATGTGTTCCTCATCGGCGACATGCCCTACCTGTCCTACCAAGTCAGTCACGAGCAGGCGATCCGCAACGCAGGGCGGTTCATGGCCGAGGCCGGCTGCGACTGCGTCAAGGTCGAGGTCGATCAGAGGCTTGCCGACACGGTGGCCGCCATGAGCCGGGCCGGTATCCCCGTGATGGCCCATTTGGGGCTTAGGCCGCAGTCGGTCCACCAGTTGGGCGGCTACCACACCCAGGGCCGCACCGCCGAGGCCGCCGCCGAGCTGGCCAGACAGGCCAAGGCCCTCGAAGAGGCCGGGGCATGTGCCCTGCTGCTCGAAGCCGTCCCGCCCGAGCCGGCCAGGATCGTTACCGAGCAGGCCCGCGTCATTGTCATCGGTTGTGGGGCCGGGCCCTACGTGGACGGTCACGTGGTAGTCGTGCATGACATTCTCGGCTGGCTGCCCGGCGCGCCCCCTCGCTTCGCACCGCGCTATACTTCTGTGCGAAGGCAGATGATGCGGGCGTTCAAGCGCTACGTCGCCGATGTGGCGGGCGGGCAGTATCCCAGCCCGGAGCAGTGCTACCACATGGCAGACGGCCAGGCCGAAAAGCTCGAAGGCTCCGGCCGGCCGGGATCGCACGGCCAATAGAGCGGCTCGCCGGCGACTTCGGACCGTTACATCGTGGCAATGCAACAGAATTTGACAGGGCTGGACCAAACGATTCGTCTTGGATGACGTAGTGAAACCAGACAAGACTCCATAGCGAGGCAAAGTGACGGTCTCGGTGCGACCGGCCGTGACGACTTGGACAGGAGCAACGAACATGCAAAAAAGGCAATCAAGCAGGACGTTGGTTATCGCGCTGGTGGTAGCCGGCGCGGTGTTTGTAGGCATACAGTTCGACCCGATCGGACGCATCTCCTACGCCATCGAGAAGGGCCAACTGGAGGCCAACACCGAGGCATTGGCCGGCGTGCAGCAGCTTTCGCAGGTGTTCCGCATGGTCGGCAAGACGGTCAGGCCAGCCGTCGTGCTGGTGATCAATTCGCCCGAGCCGCCTCCCGGCGAGCAAGGCGAGCGGGACGAGGAGGACCCGTCAAGACGTCAAGGGCCTTCCGGGCCACCGGAAGATTTTCAGGACTTTTTAAGACGGTTTTTCGAGGGCGGTCCGCGCGAGTTTAACTTCGAGTCTCCCCGGCAACCGGATCAGCTTCGCCGGGGCCCCCGAGTGTGGGGCATTGGCAGCGGCGTGATCATCGACGCTGAGAAAGGCTACGTCCTGACCAACTACCACGTCATCAAGGATGCCGGCTCGCTGGAAGTACATCTTTCGGACGGGCGCCGAGTCCGGCCTGACCACGTCAAGGTGATCGGCACGGACAAACTGACCGATCTGGCAGTTATTCAGATCGAGACCGACCGCTTGCACGACATTCCCTTTGGTGACTCGTCCGCTGCCGAGGTGGGCGACTACGTCCTGGCCCTGGGCAACCCATTCGGACTGGAGGGCAGCCTGTCGGCCGGGATCATCAGCGCCAAGGGTCGGTCCGGCGTGGGACTGACGGGCTACGAAGATTTCATTCAGACTGATGCAGTCATTAATCCCGGCAATTCGGGTGGGCCGTTGGTCAACATCCAGGGGGAGATCATCGGTATCAACACCGCGATCCCTACCCGGACCGGGGTGTACAACGGGTTCGGCTTCGCCATCCCCGGCAATCTGGCCAAGGCTGTGACGGAAAGGCTCACTAAAGAGGGCAAAGTCGTTCGAGGGTATCTGGGCGTGACGATCCGCAGTCTGTTCCCCGGCGAGGGTACGAAGGTCTTCCTGCTGGACGGCGATGACGGTGTACTCATCCAGGGCGTGATGCGTGATGCCCCGGCGGCCAAGGGCGGCCTTCAAGGAGGCGACGTGATCCTGTCGATGGACGGCGCAGCGGTCAAGACGGCTGACGAGTTGCAGCATCGCGTCGCGTTTGCCCGTCCGGGCACGACCGTGAAACTCGAAATCCTCCGCAATGGCGAGCGTCAGACCGTCGACGTCGAGATCGGTGAGCAGCCCGAGGGGTTCTTCCCGCGCGGCGCGCCGAGAGATCTGATGCGGCCGGAGGAGTCTGACCAGCACAAATCAGAAGCAGCCACCAGCGAGAAGCTCGGCATTACCGTCGAGACGCTCTCGTCGAGGTCGGCCAGGCGCTACAACCTGGACGAGCAAGACGAAGGCGCTGTCATCACGCAAGTCGAGGCGGGCAGCGAGGCCGAAAGCTTGGGCCTGCGCCACGGCGACCTGGTGACAGCCGTGGTGATTGAAGGCAAGCGCTACGCGATTCTCTCGGCAAAGGACTTCGCTGAACGAGTAACGCCCGAGACCCTGCGCAAGGGTCTCAATCTCATTGTCAGGACCAGGGAGGGGTCGCGCCACCTGTTCCTTCAGTTCGACTAAACGCACACGGGTGTCGACAACTTGTTGCCGCGGCCGGACTTGCACAAGTTCGGCCGCGGCTTTGTCGTTGACAGCACCCCCCCTTGACCTATAATCGCCCCACGAATCTGACCGAACCGCAGAGGCGGTTTTGTGGCACGGCGCGGAGATTGAAGCGACCTGTCACAATGGCAAGAGGCGGGGTGACACCATAAATCCATGCTGGTTGAGCTTGGTGTGTGTCTTGTTGGTTGCGTGCCCCTTCGGCACGGCCAACGGGCAGATGAACGCGTTTGAACAGGCCGGCCAGGCGGCGCCGCCCCCCGTACCGGTAGGTATTAGCGACTACGATGTGGAGTTGCTCGGCCGGTTCGCCTGGACGTGGCGCCAACCGGACGGCACGAACGTCGTGCAGTACGAAGGGGACTTTACTCTTCATATGGGGCCGCGGCGCCTCAGCAGCCGCGACGCGGTGATCTGGATCTGGCAGGAACAATGGCAGGACGTGACCTACCTAGCGCTGGAGGTGTTCTTGTGGCGCGACGCGAAGGTGGTCGAGTCCGGCGGCACGGTCAGCACGGGTCCGATGCTGCTCGTCACGCTACGCAGCTCGGGAAGCCTGCAGCTCAATGCTGACGCGACGAGCAAGGCCTCGGCCGCCGACAGCGCCCTGTACCGCAGGGCCGACCAAGCCAGAACGTCGGCCGGGCAGGAGGCCGAGCGACGCGACGAGATCACACCGTCCGAAACGCCCGGCCCCGTCGGCGTGCTGCCTGTCGAGCCGGAGGTCGAAGCCCCGCCCCGCGCCGTTCAGCCTGTCGGGTTTACAGCCGAACGGCTCACCGTCAGCGACTATCAGGGCGAGCCGATCGTACTGGCCACCGGTGACGTGTACGTTTGGCAGGGAGCCGCAGAAGCCGGGGACTTCCTGGAGGCCCGCGCCAACAGCGCCGTGATCTATCTCGGACAGCGGGCCGCAGCCGCCCTGGAAGGGAAGCCCGCGCCACAGGAGCAGCCCGATCAGCCACCCCAAGCCGAACCTCCCTCAGAGCGTCAAGCCCCTGCTGCTTTAGGCGATGCGCTGGGCGTGGCCGGCGGCGTCATGCGCCAGCAGACCGAGGACGTCGTCAAAGGGGTCTACCTGACCGGCGACGTCGTGCTCTGGCGAGGGCAGCGCATGGTGCGCGCCTCCGAACTCTATTACGACTTTGAGCACGAGCGAGCTTTGATCCTCGACGCGGTCATGCGCGTGATTGAGCCCGACCGCATGGTGCCCATTTACGTGCGGGCACGACAGGCGCGGCAGCTATCCGCCAACAAGTATGAGGCCCGCAAGGCCACGATCAGTTCCAGCGAGTTCTATACCCCCCACTACCACATCGGGGCCGACCGCATCCGCTTCACCGACAACACGCCGCGCGACGAAACCGGGCAAGTGGTCGGCCTCGAGGCCGGCGACTACAAGATCCACCACGGCGCCCTGGTCGTCGAGCAGGTGCCGCTGCTTTACTGGCCCTACTCGGCCGGACAATTCAAAAGAGGCGAGTCGGCCCTGCGGCGGGCGCGGTTTTCGTACAGCGGCGACTTCGGACTCACCGGCCAGACCCGGTGGCGCTTATTCAACCTGATGGGGCTGCTCGAGCCGGAAGGCTTCGACTCGACACTGCGGCTGGACTACTACGGACGGCGCGGGCCGGCGGTCGGCGTGGAAGGCGATTACGAGCGAGAGGATTACTTCGGGCTTCTGCGTTCCTATTACATCCACGACCAGGGCGAGGATACGCTCAGCCGCGGGCGTGAGGTCGTGCCGGACGACGAGAACCGCGGGCGGCTGCTCTGGCGGCATCGCCACATCCTGCCGCGCGGGTGGGAGGTGACTACCGAGCTGAGCTACATCTGCGACCCCACGTTCCTGGAGGAGTACTTCGAGTCGGAGTTCGATGAGGGCAAGGATCAGGAGACCCTGATCTATCTCAAGAAGCAGCAGGACAACTGGGCGGTGACGGCCCTGACCAATTGGCGCATTCTGGACTTCTATACCCAGACCGAGCACCTGCCCGACGTCGAGTTCCGCTGGCTGGGCCAGCCCCTGGGCGATGTCGCCGTTCTGTTCAACGAATCCCGCTTTGGTCTGGTTCGTTACCGACCCGAAGATCGCCCCATTCACGATGGCCTGCGTTACGACCTCACCTATCCCACCGACCTGATCGCTCGAAGTCTGCATTGGGGCAACACCGCACCCACCGATGTCACCACCCGCGGCGACACACGTACAGAACTGGACTTTCCCCTGACGCTCGGGCCTGTGCGCGTGGTGCCGTTCGGCAGCGCACGCGGCAGCTATTGGGACGGAGCACCAGGCGTCGACGGAGCTGCCTTCCGCGGATTCTTCACTTACGGAGCACGCGGCAGCATGTACTTCTCCCGCGTATTCGACGACGTGGAATCCCGCCTGCTCGATCTTCATCGCCTGCGGCATGAGATCAAGCCCGACGTCGCGTTCTGGTTCAGCCACACAAACGTGGACAGCCACGAGCTGACGCCTTTCGATCCCGGCATCGAAACCATCGACGACTTCGACGGCGTCACCGTCGGACTGCGACAGCGCTGGCAAACCAAACGAGGCGGACCAGGCGAGTGGCGTACCGTCGACTGGCTGACATTGGACCTGGAAGCAGGCTTTTTCAACAACGCGCATCCGGGCGTTCCCACCCACGGCGACGCCTTCTACAGCCGCCCCGAAACGTCGCTCGCCCGCAACTACGTCAACGGCAACCTGATCTGGCGCATGAGCGACAGCACCGCACTGCTGTACGATTTCAACTGGGACGTCAACGATTGCCAGATGGATGTGCAGAACATCTCCCTGGCGGTCGAGCGAACGCCGCGGCTGGCCTACTTCCTGGGCTGGCGGACCATCGACGCAACCAACTCCAACCTCCTGGGCTTCGGCGCCAACTACCGCATCAGCGAGAAGCATACGTTCGCGGTACGCGAGTTCTTTGACCTCGACAGAGGCAGTACGGAGGAATTCGCGATCACATACCTGCGGAAGTTCCCGCGCCTCTACGTAGCCCTGACGTTCGAGCTGGACGAGACCGAGGGCGAGTCAATCATCTCGATAGCCGCCTGGCCCGAGGGGCTGCCCGAGGCCACCATGGGTTCTCGCCGCTATACCGGTCTGGCCACCTCGACGGGCATCCGGCCGTGAGAACGCACGAGTAGAGATGAGCCATTGAACGGATAGCCCGGCAGGCATGATTGCCGGGCCGCCAGACTTTCCATTGCCGAGGATCATTATGAATGCCATGGAATGGATCGTGTTCGCCCTGATCGTATGCATGGGGTGCATTCGTCAGACCGCCCTGGCCGACCAAAGCACCACCGCCCCAGCCGAAACGCCGAGCGTCGGACGGTATGACGTGTTCGAGATCATGCTGACAACCGAACAGCCCGCGGCTAACCCGTTCGTCGATGCCCAGGTTGCAGCCGAGTTCACCTCGCCGACCGGCAGGAAGGTCGGCGTGCCGGGCTTTTACTACGGCGACAACCGCTGGATGGTGCGGTTTGCACCCGATCAATTGGGAGCCTGGTCTTACACGGCCCGACTGGTTTGCGGGGGCAAGACCGTCACCGCCGCCGGTGCGCTGCGATGCGTCGAGTCCGACCATCACGGGGTCCTTCGCGTCTCGAAGCGCAATCCGTACCGCTTCGAGTTCGACGACGGCACGCCATTCTACCCCATCGGCGTTCAGACATGCGGATACACCCAGGTCGGCTTTGACGGGTCCGATACCGAAGGACCGTGGCGAAGCGTGCCGGCCGCCGAGTGGTGCAAAGCTTTCCAGGGCGCGGTCAATCTGGTCCGCTGGCAACTGGGGACGGGAACCAAGGCCGGCTGCGCGCTCTCGCTGATACCCGAAGGCGGACCGGCCGACCGATACGACACCGAACTGGCCGCCCAGATGGACGAATTGCTTCGCCTTCAGCGAAGCCACGGCTTCCGTCACATCATGATCCTGTTGCAGGACATGAGCCTGTGGGGCAGCAGCGAGACGATCTTCGGCAACATTCGCGACCTCCAGCAGTATAAGTCACTCAAGGCCGAGAACCTGCCGCAGCAGGACGCGTATCTGCGTTACGTGGTGGCGCGGTACGGGTGCTTCGTCGACATCTGGGAGCTGTTCAACGAAGACTCGTACGCCCCCAACGACTACCTGGCGCACCTGGCGAAGGTCGTCCGCGACGCCGATCCGTACCGTCACATCATCACCACCAATTACGCCCGACCCGACCAGGACTGGTGTGAGATCGTCACGTGGCATGAATACATGGGCATGCCCGCCAGTCAGATCGACGTCTACCTGGCCGAGCAGATCGGTAAGTTCAAGTCGTACGGCAAGTTGGTGCAGAATACCGAGTTCGGCAACCAGGGCTGGCTGAGCAACTACGACCCGATCAAGTGGCGCGTCGCGGTGTGGACGGCCTTCATGAACGAAAGCGGCATGCTCTTCTGGGGTATGTCCGGCAGGAAGATAAAGGGCGGGCGACCCTATCGCGGCAACGCCAACGCCTACCTGGGCCCCGAAAGCCGGCAGTACTTCCGCGTGCTGGCCGACTTCACTCGCGACATGCCCATCGACATGCGGCCTGTCGCCAGCGGCTACAGCGAACACAACGACATCCGCATCTACTCGCTTTCCAACGGCAAAGTCACCACCCTTTATGTCAATCACTTTGCCGACCACACGACAGCGTATGAATTCACCGAACCGCTGTTTGTTCAAACCGGCCCGGGCTCGTTCCGCGCCACGTGGATCGACCCGACCGACGGCAAGGTGGTACGTACCGATCAGGTCAGCACACCCCAGCACTATCTCACGCTCAAGCTGCCGCCGATCACGATCGACCTGGCGTGCCGCATCGACCGGACGAACTGAAACGCCTCTGGATCAGTGACGACATGATTGATTGCATTCTTGCCCCCCGGGTGGCATGCAACGCCGTTAACTAACTCTACAACGCTAAGACGGATCCCGGCGTGCCCGTAACATCTTGTCGTATAGAGTGTTAGATCCGCTCAGCGATGTCGGCCAAGCCAACAGGAGGTGCCCGACACCTCTGCATCGCCGCAAAACACCCTCTGAACGCTTCTCTGGCCGGCTTCTTGAGGATCGACCAGTGTCCCAGGCCGACGTATCTAGCGTTGTAGTACTAACCACTGCGTCGAGGTCGTCCGATCATCTTAAGCTTCAGATCCACATAATAATTCATGTTCGCCAGTGATATGTCAGGCGGGATCGCATGATCTATGTGCGGGATGTATCCGCCCTGCTCAAGCAGTGGCGGAATCTTGGCGTTCAGTTCTTTCTCTATGAACCCCGGCCCCTTGGCAATCTCACGCTTGTCTATTCCACCGGCCAGTCGGAGCGATTTCCCGAACTTCTTCCGTAACCGCACCGGATCCATGCCGCTCGCCTGCTCCAGCGGCCACATGGTGTTGATCCCGGAATCCATCCAGCACGGAATCAATGCCTCCATATCGCCATCGGAATCCAGCCAGATGTTCGTGATGCCGGCCCGGTTCAGGCGTCTGTTGATGCGTTCATAGTGCCGCTTGAAAAAACGCTTGAAGATCTCCGGACCGAAAAGCGGCCCACCCTTGCCTGCGCAGTCTTCGAAATAGTTGAAATAGTCGAACTGGATCTCATTCAAGGCCCGCTCGACCAACGTCAGGAAGAACTCCGTCGCAAATTCCAGCATCTCTTCAACGAGCGCCGGATCATCATAGAACAGGTAGGAGATGCCTTCCGTACCGCACCATGACCGCAGTTGCGAGTACAATCCGAATGTCGCGTTACTCATCAGAACCACCGGATAGTCGCGATCCTTCCAGGCTCTGACCTGTTCATCCCAGTTGAATGGATAGCGCCAGACAATGGCCGGGTCATATCGCCGTTTCATATCCTCCCAGCTTTTGCGATCTGTGACCGGATAACTGAGATAGGCATCCATGCTCATTCGCATTCCGCCTACAGAGCCTTCCTTAAGCGCCTTTGTCACAATGCCGTTCGAATGCCGTGCCGTCAGATACCGCTCCGTTTCTTCGATAACCTCGTAGGCAAACGCGGGCCAGAGATTACCGTTCAGCCTGGCAAATGCCCGTTGGTCGAGATGGAAATATGGCTCGCCCTCGAACATATCCGCCCTGCCAATCCAGCAATCTTTTTCAGGAAGCCCTTCATTGCGCCAGCGTTCAACTGTCTGGTTCCAGCACCCGAGTTCATAGTTGGGAACCCAGGAGGTCGTCTCCCCTGTCATTACCTTTCGAAGGCAATCACGGTGATGCATATTTGCACTTCCATTCATATACGGATCGCCTACGCACTCTTTCCTTTCACCCCGACATTTCCCAAATGAGTGCTTGCCCACGACCACCGTGGGCGGTCAGGAGTCATTATCTGCTTGACTCGAGGTTTGGAAAAGGATCTTCGTCGCCATTCAGGCATCCTCCAGGTGCTATGGTGTATAGCTCGGGGTTCCGTGGGCGCGCGGGTGTGTCAGGCTTCTTTGGTCTGGATCGATGGATATCGAGATCAAGGGAGTCAAGCAGATGGGCAGACAGTCAGGTTTGGATGCGGCTCAGCGCGTCGAGATCGTGCTGAT
>DATKUK010000038.1:0-16648 GCA_035530655.1 Phycisphaerae bacterium | reverse complement strand
GGACAGGCCCGACTCGTTCGGCACTTCGTCGGACGTCTTGACCGCGAAGTAATACGTGGTCGTCTCCGACAGACCGGAGAGGACGAAGGTCTCCGTCGACCCCGCCACCTGCGGCGCCGGCTCACCCGTGGCTTGGCTCGCACTGGCCCAATTGCCCGCGTCGATCGGCGAGGTCGAGTAACGCACGTCGTAGCTGGTGGCCGTACCCGTGCTGCCGTCGTCACCCGACGCGGTCCAGGTCAGCCAGACGGTGGTGGACGCCACGTTGCTGACGGACAGATCCGTTACGTCGTCCGGCGGGGTCGTGTCGGACGGTGCCGCCGAGGTGGCAGCGCTGGGCACATTGGATAGTGCCGATTCATTCGGAACTTCGTCAGACGTCTTGATCGCGAAGTAATAGGTCGTCTCAGCCGACAGCCCGGTGACGATAAAGCTTTCAGCCGAGCCAGCCACCTGCGGCGCCGGCTCGCCGGTCGCCTGCGTGGCGCTGGCCCAATTGCCCGCGTCGATCAGGCTCATCGAGTAGCGCACGTCATAGCTGGAGGCCGTGCCGGTGCTGCCGTCGTCGCCCGGTGCGGTCCAGGTCAACTGGATGCTGCCGGACGTCGGGTTACCGGCGGCCAGATCGGTCACTGCCGCCGGAGCCGTGGTGTCCGAGGCACCGCCTGGGTAGGTAAAGGCAATGTTGTCAATGTAAAACTTGAGGTCGCCGGCCGGATATGGCGCGCCGTTGGGCCGAATCGCATACAGATTAATGCCCACTACGGCGCCGCCAGCCAGGCTGGACAGGTCAACGGTCCGATGATACCAGACGCCGTCGGCCAGCCCGCCCAACTCCGGCGACTCGTACGTGCCGACGCGGTCCATCAGGACGCTGTTCTGGTCGTACAGCACGGGCCTAGGTTCGCCATTCGGCGTGTTGAGCTGCAATTCGAGCGCGAAGTTGTCGTACACCGACGCGGGATCAAACTGCACGTCGTAGCTGAACACCATGCCCCCCTGAATCTGAATCACGTCGGTCGACAAGTGACGGTACAGGTTGGTAAAGCTGTTTGTGTCCCTCGCTGTCAACGTCGTGAGGACCTTGACCATATTGCCGCCATATACCGGCGACACGCCGCCGTCCGGGCCGATGATCAGACTGGTTTCAGCGCCCAGCGTGTCCTCCCGGCCGGCGGATTCCAGGGCGTCTTCGGCAATGCGATAGACGTAGTCGCTGCCCTCGAGATTCAGTCGGGCGTTGTAGATCGCGTCGAGGTCGTACCAACTGCTCACCGGCACCAGATTGTCGTTGACATCGACCTCGTAGAGTGATGCCACGCCGTTGTCCACGCCCACCACGACGGTGTTCATGTTGCAGTGGACGATGTTGAGGCCCCAGGAGTTGACCTGGTCACGATAGTGCAGATGGCCGTGGAAGATCCACTGCGCATCGGGGTACTGCTCCATCAGGGCGATCACACGGCCGCGATTCTTGAGCAGGTAGAATGGGGTGTCGTAGTTGATTTGCTCACTAGGCTGATGCACGAAGATGAAAGTCGGCTCCCCGACGTTGAGGGCCAGGTCTTGTTCGAGCCAGTCGAGTTCGGCCTCGGGCAGTTCGCCGTCGTATGGGAACGTGCCGCCTACCTTCACGGTCGCATCGAGACAGATGAAGTGGCAGTTGTGATAATCGAATGAGTAGTAGAACACCTGCTCGTTGCCGTCGCCGGTCACACCGCTGACGACGCCCGGATAGATCGCGTCCAGCCACGACTTCTTGCCGTCGCCGTCGGTCTCGTGGTTACCCATGGCGATCGCGACCGGCGGGCAGTTGGCTACCGCCGCGATGGTCTGCGCGAACTTGTCGGTCTGGTTGGTGGTTCCGGCACCGTCGGGCTGGGCATTGTCACCGGTACCCAGATCGCCGGTAATCACGCCGAACGCCGCCCCGACAGCCACCCAGTCCTCCAGCACGGCCTGCAGCTGGGCGTCGTTCCAACCATAGAGGTAGATGTGGGGATCGGACGCAACGCCGAAGTAGAACGTCGCATTGGGATCGGTCCCGTCGTCCAATTGCAATTCCATGTACTGCGTCAGTTCGATCGTCTCGCCACCCGGCCCGGTCGAACTGGTCGTCGCACTGGGCGCGTTCGACAGGCCCGACTCGTTGGGGACCTCATCGGATGTCTTCATGGCGAAGTAATAGGTCGTTCCGGCGCCCAGTCCACTGACCGTCGTGGACTGGGGCGTCCCGGCAACCAGCGGCGACGGCTCGCCGGTCGCCTGCGTGGCGCTGGCCCAGTTGCCCGCGTCGATCGAGCTGGTCGAGTAGCGCACGTCGTAACTGCTGGCCGTGCCGCTGCTGCCGTCGTCGCCGGGCGCGGTCCAACTCAACTGGATGCTGGTCTCAGTCGGGCTGCCGGCAGCCAAATCGGTAATGTCAGCCGGCGGCGTAGTGTCTGGCGGCACCCCGCCGGCAGTGATGACCACGCGGTTGCCGTTTTTGCTGACCACTAGGCCGGTGACGGTTACCAAGCCGTTGGTGTCAGCGGTGGCGTTACCGCTCTGGACTTGCTGCATGGTGACCTGGTCGGTGTTGGTCCACGTGCAGTTCGTACCCGAACTGAGGACGAAGCTGGCCGCACGGCGCGGGGTCATGTCCACGGTGCAGTTGGCCTGCGGCGCGCCGCTTTCCAGCTTGCAGGTCATCTGGAACTGATTGCTCAGGTCCACAACCGTTGCCGTGTCCCAATACAGGTACCCGTTGATCTCGCCGGACAGATCACCGTCGACCGGGTCGCCGTTGCCGATGATCTGGTCGAGCGAGCAGTTGGCAAACGCCGGCAGCGGGCCGTTCAATGTGATGTCGATCCCGATGTAGCGGTCGCTGCCACCCTCGCCGGGCTGGCTGGCGCGTTCGCCGTGGCCCGACTGGCCCCATTTGAAGTTAAACGGCCGCTTGGTCGCCAACAGCGCATTAACGTAGTCGACCGCCTGAGGCCAGCCAATCGCCGAGTCGTTCTTGCCGTTGGAGAAGGCGATGTACGGCGTGTCGACGGTGGGGTGGTCGTTCAGCCAGGTAACCATGTCTTCGTAGTCGAAGACGGGCATGTCGTTGCTGTAATAGGGGCAGTCCCACGCGAGCTTGCCGTAGACACCCTCGAACGAGCCAGTGAACTGCGGGCTCATGTGCGGGCGATGCACGCCCACCCATGAGACGCAGTACGCGAACCGGTCGCCGTTCTTCATCCCGTACAGCGAGGCACCGGCCCCGCCCATGGAGTTGCCCGAGAGGAGGATCCGATTGTTGTCCACGGTGAAATTCTGCTTGACGAAGTTGTCCACGAAGCTCTCAAGACGCTGCTGGGTGTAGTTGTACACCTTGCCGACACTGAAGGAGTTGGCCGTCCCGTAGTTCTCGTGGTAGCTGGTCCACCAGTCGTAAGGAATCTGGTTGGAGGCGACCAGCAGTGCACCATCCTCGGCGCGGTACCACCAGGCGTACCCTCCGTTGAGACTGCCGCCCCAGCAGTGCAACGCCAGGTCGACCGGTCGCGGCGAGACGGCATCGTTGGGCTCGGCCACCAGATAGTCAAAGGGCTGGCTTGGCCTACTGCTTGTGGGAGGACATTCCCACCGCACGTAGTAATTCAGCGTTGGGTAGTCGACATATTGGAACGAGGAGGGATGTTCCACCCGCTGAAGGACTACCGCCCCCGTTCCGGTGGATTCGGCGACGGAACTGGTCAGCGCGTGAGCAGACGTGAAGCTCGACAGGTCTTCCTGTCCATCGACGGCACGCGAGACCGCGTAATAGGCGTTCTGGGCCGCGGAGGCACGATGCACGTAGATGCCCGTCTGGGGTGCGACGATGTTCAAGTCGGTCACCGCCAGACGCGGCGTCAGGTCGCTGCCCGTCTGGCCGGCCGGGTAGTATCCCGGGTTCCAGCACGTCAGCGCCCGAATATCATCAACCAGCTCAGCCGAACGGATGCTGACCGCATCGATCGGCGCCGTGCTGCGATAGATGCGGTAACGCACCTGATTGGTGTTGTCCATGGCGTTGTAGGCGGCATAGTACTGATCCAACGTCACGTCCGTCGCCGTCAGCGGCGAGTTCACCTCGGTGAACGTGAGGCGCGTGTCGCCATTGGAGTGCACGGCCGCCAGGCTGGTCACCTGCGTGACCGAGCCTGCGGCGGGCTCATCGCACCAGACGTCCACGCGCAGGGGAAGGCTGCCGCTGCCCAAGTTCACGAACGATATGACGTTGAGCGTGAGGGTCTGACCGGCGTCGGCGACGGCGCGCTGGACCGCGGCGGTGCAGTCGAGGTTGACGCGTCTGGGCTCCGCGAACGCAAGATAGTTGCCCGGGTCGTCGGCCGCCTCGACCTGCACGGCGGCATACGTGTCGTACAGACTTGACCCCGAGTTGCCACCGCGCTGTGTGACGAAGATCGCGCGGTAGACCTGGGTGTTTGTGGGCAGCACGCTGAGGTCGACCACCACCTGCCCACTGCCGTAGGTCAGCGTATTGGGGTGCGAGCCCACCGAACTCTGCGTGAAGCTGTGGGTGCTGGTGTAGTTCTGTCCCAGAGCGGGCGCCACCCACGCCATGCCCGACAGAAACATCAGCATCACCACAAGCCCGAATCGATTAACCTTCGCCTGCATCGTCGCATCTCCTTTGGCCGTTAGACCCGTCATTCTTCGTCTTATCGCAGCCCGAGACGGATGCGGTCTTCACCAACCGCACGTGAGTAACTCAGCTTCCGTCGCAGCGTGGGGACCCGCGGCGCAAAAAAACGGCACAGCGCACACATACATACTTCGCGCTGCGCCAGGCCTTTGAGCTACCGGTCGCGCCACCAAACGACTCAAACTCCGATGGCCCCTTCAATGCGTTCGTTATACTGTGCTGTCGCTCGTCGACTGGCCGGACCTGTGACCTCGAGAGATCTACAGACCCGGATCCCAGTCACCCGCAAACAGTGTGCCGCAAAGGGGTGACAGTTTTTGAACTGCGCCCCGCGGATGATCCGAAGCCGTTGTAATCTCGCCAGTTACAATCACCGACCCCCCACGGAAAGCCTCCCGCCGAGAGGGTCTCTGCTCCTGCGGGCGTGGCGCTCGGTCAACACCCGTCGGGCAAGACTCGTAACTGCTTGTGTCGCAAAGCGCTTGCGCATCAACGGTGTACGATGTGGCTACGCAACAGCCACGATGATGACGAACCAGGTATACAGTTCTTGCACTAGCGGATCATCTCAGCTAGCATCAACACAATTCCCGTCAGGCGAGCCGTTCGGCGCCTTGTTGAGGGTGGGGTGGATGTCCAGACCGGTTGTCTATCAACGGATTGCCGAGAGGATACGCCTGGATATTGCGCCCTATGAGAACGCGTGGGAGATTCCGTCGGTCCGCAGCCTGGCCCGGCAACACGGCGTGTCGCTGAACACCATACGTCGAGCGCTGGCGATCCTGACCGATCAGGGGGAGATCGCCCTGCCCGGCCGGAACCGCCGATACGTCCGACGCCGCGTGGCCGACCAGACCCGCTACTGCAAGCCCTACCCCGCCGTGGGACTGCTCTCCTTTTTTACGATGCACTTGGCGGGTGAAGACTATATGTCGCTGCTGTTGGGCAGCTTTGTCAGCACGCTGCGCAACGAGGGCGTGCCGGTGAGCGTGGTCCCGTCGTTGGGCACGATTCGCCTGAGGCCCATACCGGGCGGCGTGGCCGTCGGGCCGCCGGAGTCGCGTTTCAGCGCCGTAGCGTTCCGCTCGGGAGGGCCCGATGCCCTGCTGGCCGAGCTTGTCGAAGCCGGCGCGGTGGTTGTGACGCTGGATTACCTTGCCGACGTGGAAGGCGTGGATTCGGTGGCGGTGGACTGTGACAAGGAGGCCGACGCGGGCATCAAGTTCCTCTGCCGTCTGGGCCATCGATACATCGGTTACCTTGCCCCCCGCTTTGGCTCGTCGCAACTGCGACATTGGACGGACAACATCGATCCGGACTGCCGTCGTTTCGGTCAGGCGATGCTACGAGCCAAGCAGCGCATGGGCCTGAACGGCTCGCCGGCCTATCACGTGGAATGCGACATGGACCCGGCCAATTCGGATATGGCCGTCTGGGGTGCGATCGACCGGCTCTGGCGGTTAAAACCGCGACCCACGGCGCTGATCTGCTTCGATCCGCGGCTGGCCGACCAAGCCGAAACGACGTTGCGGTTGCGGGGCATTGACTGCCCTGCCGACGCGAGCATCGTCGTACGGGATTTGCTCCGTTCCGCCGAGCCACGGTTCACGACGCTGGCGTCAGATCCTCGTCGGATGGGCACGTCGGCAGCCGAGCATGTAATCAACCGGCTGACCCATTCGGCAATATCACCCGCGCGACTGCTGTTTGCCTCCCGTTTGATCAATGGAGTAACGGCCGGGCCGGCGCCGATGGCTGCGACGCTGGCGGCCGGCGCTTGAGCGGGCCAGTCGAGCCGCTGGTGATCCCGTCACATTTCAAAACGATTTCCTGCAGCGCCAAAGGCCCGCATCGGCTTCTCAGCGATGTCGCAGCCCGGGGGAGAATGAATGCTTGAAACGCCGTTTGCAGTGCTGAAAACACTGTTGCAGCGAGGTCCCGAACCGCCTCCAGAGGCGCATGGACACACGAACGGCCGCCGTAGATGTGCATGAATACGAATTTCAAAAGTCGTCTGTTGATGATGGCGTTTGCGTGAGGCCACACCCTTGTGTATACTCAGCCGGTCAGGTCCTTGCCGGGGCGGGGGAAACTGAGGCAGAAGCGATGAACAAGACGCAGCAACGTCCAACTGACGACGTGTCTGGCGGCGTGCCGGCGTCTGCGATGCCACACGTGGACGCCCGTGTGCCGAGTGACGGTATGGACCCGTTGGGCTCGGACAGCCTCCTGGAGGCCGTGCCCTATCTGGCGATGGGGCAATTGAACCCGATTGCCTACGAGGTGATCGAGGATGTCGCGTCCGCGGCGGCCCACGGGGTCACCCCCGAGCAGTGGCTCGGTCATGCCCTGGCCGAGCAGGGCGCCGACGAGCGTTTCAGACAGGACCTCAGCGCCGCCGTCGAGCAGATGAAGCGGCTGGCGTTTTGGCCTTGGGTGTAGCCGGCACGCAACTCGAGTGTCGGGGTGGCGCCCCCAACGCTTGAGGGAGAAGCGGTCCACTCGCTTTTTTTGCGTCTGTCGAAACATTGCCCAAGCGGCTGCAGCGGTAGTGAATGGCCGACCTATTCGGGGACCGTGTAATGATTCAGCTCAATACGAGTGTCGAAGGAGCCAATCCACACAACATGGCCGACGTGGAGCGGACGGGTGAATCGGCCTTCCTCATTCGCCCTTACAGCGAGGACGGCGACGACAACTACAAGTTCTCACTGCTGGTCCGCGTGAGTAACGATGCGACCCGTTCCGCACCGGTCGAATTCACCGTCGACTGGGCCGACCCGGTCTACATGCCGTGTCGCGACTACGTCCTGCTGGGCCGCGGCGACCGCTGGCGCTACTTCCCGGCGAGGATCGACGGGGCGCTCGCCCTTGCGCAAGTGATCGTCCCGCCGGGCAGACACGAACTGGCGCTTCAACCGACATATGGGCTGGATCGGCTTGGGACGTGGGTGCGGCGCTGCAAGCAGGACGGGGCGCTTAACGTGCGCGAGCTGGGGCAAACGCGGCGGGACCGACCGGTCCTCGCGTTGGAGTTGGGCAGCCCGCCACACGAGGCCCGCCACCGGCTGGCGGTCATGGCCCGGGCCCACCCGTACGAGACGGGCGGCTCGTTCGCAGCCGAGGGGGCGCTGCGACAGCTTGTGAAAATGGTCGGCGCGAGCACGCCGGCCGACTGGCACGCATCGGTGGTGTTGATCGCCAATCCCGATGGCGTGGCCGACGGCCTGTGCAAGCGAACCGCCCAAGGCGGCGCCGATCCCAGTCACATCGGGCCCGACTGCGGCGACCCGACCGTTGTCGTCCTGCATCAATGGCTCGACCAGCTTGAACCCACGTTGATGCTCGACTTTCACAGTTGGATGTATCGCTACCAGGACGGCATGACCTACACCGACGACGCGCTGAGTCGACAGTTTCGAGAGCAACTGGAAACATCCCGCGACCTGGACCGCGCATGGAAACTGTCGGACCATACCGCACCAGGAGAGATGCCCGCCCCGTGGCACTACTGCCGCGACCGGTTCGGCACACGTTCGCTGGTGCTCAGCTTCGGCTGGTACGGACGAAGCGTGCCGCACATGCGGCGGATCGGGGCCGCGGTCGTGTCGGCTCTGGCGGACTGCGTCGCCTGAAGGCTTCGCCGATCGAGCGAGCGATCACCAACCCCGTGCGAACCGTGATCACGTCGGCCGGCGTCACGCTCCCCCCGATTCCGGCTCGTTAGTCGCCGCGCAGTGTGTCGTGAGGCGCACCTGTGTGCCAATCACGCACGCGACATGCGCCTCCGTTGCTACGTACTGCCCCTTGCGAAAGGTTGGCGCTAAAGCGCACGTGGCGCCGTTTACGGCGCCGAGTACACAGCATCCAGCGTCTGGTCGCCCTGAACGGTGATCAAGACCGACAACCCGGGCACCGGCTGTGCAGCACCGTTGATACGCCACCCAACGAAGGATTGCGTCTGGAACGTCGCAGCCGCCGTTACGGTCACCGCGGAACCATCGGAAAAAACGCGCGTAAACGACGGGTCGGCGAACCCGCCGTCGTCCAATCGCAGATCCAGCGGCGCCACGTCGAACCAGGCACCCGGCCCCGTCGAGCTGACCACCACGTTCGCCGGAGGCGAGTTAGGCGGGACGATTCGTACGCAGTCCGACGCAACGAACCCGCGCCCGTCGGTCAGCGTGCCGCTTACGACAAGTTCAACGAGAGCACCCGGGCTGACTGAGCCCAACTGCAAAGCCGGTACAAGCTGGTCGACCTTGAACTTCATCGACATATCGTCGATGCCGTCGCCCTCCAGCTCATGACACTCGCACGGGTCGCCATCGAACGGCGTGCCCACGTTGGCAATCACGGTATGCGGGCCGGGCGGCCCTTCATGCGGGGCCACACTGCCGCCTACACCGTCCGCACGGCTCAGTCGCACACTATTCGGGTCCACGTCCGCCACATCAAAGCCGGCCGTCCCGAGAAGACCGACCGGCAGAACACCGTGGCTGCCGGGGTTAAACGAGTTGGGGCACGAGCCGGGTTTGATGTCCAGCTCCGCCACCAGCTCCGCCACAGTGATTGTCTGCATGCACGAAGCCGCGTTGCCGCAGGCATCCGTAGCCGTCCACGTGCGCTCAATGACCGTCGTGCCCGCGCCCGATGTCGTCACGCTGTCGGTAAAGCCGACCACGGGCGAAGCGTCGCAGTTGTCCGTCGCTGTAGCCATCCCCGTATGGGACGGATCGTTCGGATCACCCGGCAGGATGGTTATGTCGGCCGGGCACGTGATATCCGGCGCGGTCGTGTCCTCCACCGTGATGGTTTGATCGCACGAGCTGCTGTTGTCCGACGCGTCCGTCGCCGTCCACGTGCGCGTGATGGTTGACGCCTGCGGACACGACCCGCCAGCAACGCTGTCAGAGTAACTGATGACCGGCGCGGGATCGCAGTTGTCGGTCGCCGTCGCCACACCCGTATCATTCGGATCGGTCGACTCGTCGCACTCCACGGTCGTGTCCGACGGGCACGTGATGTTCGGCGCCGTCGTGTCGACCACCGTGATGATCTGATCGCACGAGGCGCTGTTGTCCGAGGCGTCCGTCGCCGTCCACGTGCGGGTAATCGTCCACTCCTGGGCGTTCGCACCCGGCGTGACGCTGTCGGAGTAGGCCACCACCGGAGCGGGATCGCAGTTGTCCGTCGCCGTCGCCACGCCCGTGTCGTTCGGATCGGTCGACGCGTCGCACTCCACCGTCATCGGACCCGCGCACGTGATCTGCGGCGCCGTCGTATCCTCCACCGTGATGATCTGATCGCACGAGGCGCTGTTGTCCGACGCGTCCGCCGCCGTCCACGTGCGGGTGATCGTCCACTCCTGAGCGTTCGCACCCGGCGTTACGCTATCGGAGTGACTGAGGATAGGCGCGGGATCGCAGTTGTCCGTCGCCGTCGCCACGCCCGTGTCGTTCGGGTCAGTCGACGCGTCACACTCCACGGTCACCGGACCCGGGCACGTGATATCCGGCCCGGTCTCATCCACCACGGTAACGTCTGCGGTGCACGTATCCGGCAGACCTTTGTCATCGGTTACGGTCAGCGTAAGCGTGGTCGTGCCGAGCGGATAAGGTCCAGCCGGGTCGGCCTCGAAGAAAAGCGGATCGCCGTCCGGATCGAACGACCCACCGTCGAACTCCACCGGCGAGACTGCGGCCTGACAACTGCCGTCGGCCGGGGCGGTGACGCCCTGGCAAACGGCTTCGGGTGCGTTGTTGGGCAGGGTCGTAACCTCAATGGTTACCCGCGCCGTGTTCGACTCACCCAGAGCGTCGGCCGCCGTGAACGTAAACTCGTCCGGACCGACGTAATTCGGATCGGGCGTATAAATGACCCGATCATCGCCGTCATCGTCGGCAAGGCCACCGTGCTGCGGACCGGTCTCGATGGTAAACGTCAGCGGATCCTGGTCCAGGTCTTCGGCATGCAGGACGATCTGCACCGGCGTCTCGACCTGCGTAGTGGCGCTGCTGTCGAACGCGACAGGCGCTTGGTTATCCGGCTCGACGGACACCGCCAGCACGTCGCCGTCGTTGAAGTGAATGCCTGCGTGGAAAACTCGCGGACTGAACGGCACGACGTCAAGGGTCGTCCGTGTGCTTCGCGTTGGCGTGCCAAGAAAGACACCATCGACGATGATTGTGTCGCCTTCATCGGGCCCGACGGTATCCTGTTCGCCCGGGTTGCCGGCGGGGCTAAGCAGCCGGTTGCCTTCATGGACCGTTCCGTCCTCGATGAGGTAGCGGACACGTACGTCGGCGGGCGCCTCCGTTACATTTGTCAGCAGCACACTCACCAAGACCGCGTGCGGCGCACGCGCTGTGGGCACCTCTTGACCGGCCGGCGGCTGCTGGCCGGGCAGCGGCAGCCCGTCGGGCAGGCCTCCTGCCGGGGGCGAGCAGCTCACGACTACCAGGCCAAGACACAACGCCACATGTGCAGCCAGCAACGAATACCTGCACCGTGGACGGCCACCGGCGCGCCATACGCCCGTAAGAGAATTGCGCGCAAAAAAGGATAGCATGCGCCACCTCCGCATAGCCAAATCAAGCCAACTCACTCCGCGTTACGTCCTGCTTCACGCGGATGCTGTCGTATAGATGCGACGGCGCCCTCCTTGCACCGTCCTCCCAAGCCGCCCATGAATCGGACGGCTTGGCCGACCCGGTTTCAGATGACATTCAGTATACCCCCAACGGGCATCAGGAGCAACGCATCCACTGCTCGCGGTTAACCCGCTGCACGACGCACGCATGGAGAAAACCTCTTTGCTGTCGAACATGCGAGTTCGGGCACGAGAGGCGTTTCGTGAGTGTGCTTATACGCTTCTGAACGCGCCGAGCAGCTTCTGCACAGGCGTCCCGCTCGAAGCAATGGGTCTGCCAGACAGCCCGGGCCGGGCTCTGCGAACGGTGAAAGACCCCTTGGCAGCCCCCGCGACAGGCGCTTCCCAAACGTGAGATGGCTACTGGATAGTCCGCTGACCGCCCCAGGTCCGGGCCGACCGCCACCGCCACCTCCCGTGCCTGCCGCGTCATTCGACCCGCCATGGCCACCCATCAGGGGGATGGGAAGACTTCGCGACAGGACATACGCGGCAGGTAAGACCCATGCATATTCCATAAGTGCTTGTCGAAACAATGCTTACGTTGTCAAGGAGCCCGAGTTCCACCCGTTCGAAGTCAACGTTCCGGCTCAGCTCGCCGATAAACCCAACACCAGCTCTACGCCGGGGGCTCGGTTACACTGCGGGAGTACGTCATGAAGGCGTCGGCAATCAGTGGATTACAGCGGCAGATGTCCCCCGTCGTGGCCGGCAAGGCGATAGGTCGCCAGGCCCACGCCGGATCCCATCCTGACGGGCCACAGGGGGTAGCGCGAGGCCAGCAAGCCGCGGCAGGTAATGAGCAGGACACGGCGACCGATCCCGTCGTGGAGAACCCAACCGAACGGGCAAAGGGTGTCTTGCGTCTCTTACAGGAAGGACACTTTCGCGGCGTGGCCGATGTGCGTCTGCGGATCAACTTCCACGACGAGCTGATGGCGCTCCAAAACGACGCCGTCAAGAGCGTCGCGCCAGATAACCTGCAATCTATATCTGATGTCATCAACGCCCAGGTGGACGCCCTGATCGAGTCCGGCAGTTTGACCGAAGAGCAGCAGGCCGCGGTCGATGAGTTGCGGCAGACCTTCTCCGATACCGTGCAACAGCTAACCGACGAGTTTCTTAACGCCGATGGGCTGCAAAGCGATGCACTTGCCGCCGGTCTCCAAGACGCATTCGATGCGTTCCTGGAGTCGCTCACCTCGCTGCTGCTGCCTGAGGAGCCGCCTGCTCCACCCGTCAACAATCAGCCCGACGTGGAACCACCGGTGGATGAGACCGCCGACGAAGACCCCGATGTCCCCTCAGACGGCAGCCCCCAGCCAGCCCCGACCGAGGGGTCGAGCGAACCCGCGCCGGCCCCCCTCAGCGTGGAAGTCCCAACAGACGACCCCGTCGGGGAAAGCCCCGGCGTGCCGCCCGACAGCACCCCCGAGCCGACTCCGCCGCAGGATCCGCAAGGACCCGGAGCCGGCGTCTTTGACGTGGAGGCGTTCCTCGGCGGACTCAGCGCTTCGTTCGATGCGGCGCTGACGGAGCTCGTTGAGGCGATGCACACAACACGGGTGCTGCCCGAACTGTCGCCACCAAACGGCAACGGCAAGGCGTACGCCAAGTTCCTGGCCATGTACCACGAACTTTGGGGCCTGGAGCACCCGTCAGAGACACCGCCTGCCGAATCACTCGATACCATGGCTTAGCGCCTTATCGGAAGGCGCGGCAGAGAGCCATCTGATCGAATGCGGAGCCGGGAGCCCAGCGAGGTCCTATCGCGGGCTGCTCAAGCGTTGATGGTGAGCGGCTTCGGCTGCGACCAGACCCATGGCCGACGCGATGTGATCGGGGATTTCCGTATTGTCATGGTAGCCGCCGAACCGTTCGGACCCGGGGCCCATGGCCGTGGTCGGCACCGGGACACCTGTATGGCTGAATGAGGCAAATCCGATACCGGCCTGCTCACCGACCAGACGCAGGCACGTGACGGTCAGCGGATCGCGTGGTCCATACAGCGCGTACTCCGCCGAGCCCTTCTTCGGCCTGTGGCCGGGCTTCATGCTGGCCGCGTAGGCAACCTTGATCCGCGTCAGTTCGTCCGGTGACAGCGCCTCATAACCAAACGCCTGGCGGATAACTGGCAGCGCGTCGTCGAATGCGGTGCCCGCGTCGCGCCATCGGGCGACGTGCCGGCCGAACCGCTCGTACGACATCGTTTGCCCGGCCAGGCGAGCGGGCTTGACCGGCCCGCCGGCGGCAAAGCCGAGGGTCATGCCGCCGGTTTCGTGGTCGGCCGTGACCACCAGCAGCGTGTCGCTTGGATGCTTGCGGTGGAAGTCGACGGCTTGGGCCACGGCGTCATCGAACGCGAGTGTCTCGTGGACGGCGGTGGCGGCATCGTTCTGGTGACAGGCCCAGTCGATCTTCCCGCCCTCGACCATAATGAAGAACCCCTTCGGGTTATCCAGCAGTTCGATCGCCTTACGGGTCAGCTCGGCCAGGGACATCGTGTCGCTGGACCGATCGATTGCATAGGGCATGGCAGCGGCGCTGTCGGTAGGCTCGTCGAAGGCCCAGGCCTTTGGCGATCGGACCGCGGCCAACTCGGCGCGCGTCGTTACGACGGCATAGCCCGCAGCCCTGGCCGCCTCGACGGGCGACATCTGCCTTTCGCCACGCGACCGGTCGACCGGCGTGGCTGCGCCGCCGAAGAAATCGAACCCGCTTTGGGGCAGTTGCATGGCGATGTCACCGTAACTGCTGCGCTTGGGCTGGTGCGCGTAGAAACAGGCCGGTGTGGCGTGGTCTATGCTGACGCTGGTGATGATACCGACTTTCATGCCGGCGGCCTTGGCGCGCTCGGCGATGGTGGTGAGTGTTGTCTTGCCGGTCGGGTCCATCGAGACGACGCCGTTGTCGGTCTTCTGCCCGCAGGCCAGCGCGGTTCCTGCCGCAGCGGAGTCGGTGATCAGCGAGTTGGCCGAATGCGTATAGGTGAGTCCTTCCACGGGCATGTCGTTCATGACCAGCTGCTTGATCGAACCCAGCCGATCCGTCGACATCGTGTCGGCGTTGGCGAACAACTCGGCCGCCGTCCGCTGCACCGAGCCCATCCCATCGCCGATCATCAGGAAGACGTACTTGGCCCGCTCGCCCCCGGCAACCGGACCGGCCCACAGCGCAATCAGCCCGGCAACCGCACAGAGTCTCAACCACATCGCCCGATTCGTCGCCGTTACCATGTAGACACCTCATCCAAGGGCATCGTCGTGACTTCCACTAAGGGCAGCGGAAGCCGCACGACCAATCCTACCCGTTGCGCGCAAGGTTTCGGTCAGAAACTGCCGGGCCGTTTCCGCAAGGGGCCGATGCGCCCTTTGCTCCTCTACGAAAGACCCAGCCCCGCTGCAACGCCGTCACCGTACGCCTGATCGGCCTTGCGGGAATGGGCGACCATCTTTTCCTGAATGTGTTTCGGCACCTTCTTGAGGCTGGCGGCGATGTTCGCGACGAGACGCTTCTGCTCGTCGGGCGGCATCAACCGATACAGGTTTCCAGGCTGGACGTAGTCATCATCCACCCCTCTCTTCTGCTCGTAGCGATCCGCGTCGCCGGAGATCTTCAGCGGCGGCTCGGCATAGGCGGGGTCCTCCTTGGGGCCGTCGAAGCTGTTCGGCTCGTAGTTCACCGACGCGCCGCTGTTGTCGTCGAATCGCATAGAACCGTCTCGCTGGTAATTGCTTACCTTCGCTGCACGTGGACGGTTGATCGGCAGAAGCTCATAGTTAGCACCCAAGCGGTATCGATGGGCGTCGGCGTAGGCGAAGACGCGGGCTTGAAGCATTTTGCAGGGCGAAAAGGATATGCCGGGCACGACGTTCGCCGGTGAGAAAGCGGACTGCTCTACTTCGGCGAAGTAGTTCTGGGGGTTGCGGTTCATCTCGAGCACCCCGACCTCGATCAGGGGATAGTCGGCGTGGGGCCATACCTTAGTCAGGTCAAACGCGTTCCAACGATACGTTTCCGCGTCGGCCTCCGGCATGACCTGCACGTGGAACGTCCATTTCGGGAAGTCCCCGCGTTCGATGGCTTCGAACAACTGGCGCGTGTGGTAATCGGCATCCTCGCCTACGATGCGATCCGCATCCTGCTGGGGCATATTCTGGATGCCCTGCTGCGTCTTGAAGTGGAACTTCACCCAGAAGCGTTCGTTCCCGGCGTTGATGAAGCTGTAGGTGTGGCTGCCGTATCCGTTCATGAAGGGGATCCCTCTGGGAATGCCCCGATCCGAGAAAAGAATGGTCACCTGGTGCAGCGATTCAGGAACCCGTGACCAGAAGTCCCACCACATGATTTCCGATCTGAGATTTGTCTGAGGGACACGTTTTTGGGTATGGATGAAGTCGGGGAATTTCATGGCGTCCCGTACAAAGAATACGGGCGTGTTGTTTCCGACCATATCCCAATTGCCTTGCTCGGTGTAGAACTTCAGCGCGAAGCCTCTGACATCGCGAACCGTGTCGGCAGAGCCTTTCTCGCCGGCGACCGTGGAGAACCGGCCGAACACCTCGGTCTTCTTACCGACCTGCGAGAAGAGCCTGGCTTTGGTGTACTGCGTGATGTCCTGCGTGACGGTGAACACGCCGTGGGCGCCGGCCGCCTTGGCATGGACAACACGCTCGGGGATGCGCTCCCGATTGAAATGGGCCAACTTATCGAGCAGATGGTGGTCCTGCATCAACGTCGGGCCGCGCTGTCCGGCGGTGAGGGAATTCTGGTTGTCGCTGACAGGTATGCCAGCCGCTGTCGTTAATGTCTTGCGCTTGCCCATGATCCGTCTCCTTTCTTCTCGCTTTCCTGGAGCCTTATGGCAGCCAGGTCACGTCACGGACTGCTTGGCTCGCCGGATTTGAGTTCGTCCAGCTTGGCGCGCACGCGGTCAGCGTGGCCCTGGGGAATCACCTCCGGCCAGTGGTAGGCGATGTTCCCAGCGGGGTCGATCAACGCGGTGCTTCGAATCACGCGCCGGCCGAAGGGGGTCTTGGCCGACGCAGCATAGGCCTCCATCACGTGCTGATCGGGATCGGCCAAGAGGTCCACCTTCAAGTTGTATTTGTCGGCGACGTTCTTGTGGCTGGCCACGCTGTCAGGGCTGACGCCGAACACCTTGGCCGACAGATGCTGGAACTGAGCGTGGCTCTTGTTGAATTCCTGAGCCTGACACGTGCAGCCCGGCGTGCCGTCTGCCGGGTAGAAATACAGCACCGCCCATCGGCCTTTTTGAGCCTGGAGGGTAACCGTCTCGCCGTCCTGGTTGGGCA
>DATKUK010000037.1:0-13469 GCA_035530655.1 Phycisphaerae bacterium | reverse complement strand
TTTGACCGGAATGTAGGGTTCGATCAGTGCCCATAGTTCATCCGTTACCAGCGGTTTGGCCATAGCCGTGCCTCCATGCACAAGGTCCCCTGGCCCAATATCGGCTACATCAATGCCATTCTGTTAGGCGCTCTTAGTTCGACTTTCGCACTTATGCGGCCTGTTTGACCGCGTGGATGAGGGACTTCAGGACGTTTCGGCTACCCCGCTCGGAGAAGAAAAGGGAGAAGAAAAGGTGTCAGGATGATTTTCCCATGCCCTTCCGCGTGCCAGTGGTCGGAGGGCGATATCCAAGAGAATCATCCTGACACCTTTTCTTCTTCAGTAGCAGCCATGCCAGACCCGCGCCCAGATGCTGACCACGAGCCCGGCCACTGCCAGCACCGCCGCGAAGGCACCTAACAGTTTGGCTTTAAAGAAGATAGAAGCTTCCGGAAGGGGCGTGTGCCGTGCACCAGCCTGTCGGCCGTGCTCCAGAGAAGCGGCGGATGATGCTCGAAAAAATCGCGAAGAGGCGCCAAGCCCTGCTGGATCAGCCACGAGGCGAAAGGTGCTGGACTTCGTCAGAGTCGACGAGGTCGCACGCCGCCGCTGCGATTCGCAGTCCTACCAGCATTGCCAGCAGGCCCAGCCAGCCCCAGCGGTGGAGCGGCTGGAAGAGACGGCGTGGCGTCAGCAGCACCAAATCTGCTACAATCAGTGCAGCGAACCATTGAAGGGGCATCATTTTGGTCTCGGTCGAAGCCGGCCGCCACTCGATGGTAACCGATCTGGCACGCTTGGCGCAGTTCCGCGATCATGCGAGGAACCCTAGATTGTCGGGGCCGTTGCTGCCGATGTTCGGATAAATAGCGATTGAGGGTGCGTGAATCGGCAGTATAGGGGCAATTTCAGTCATGAGTGAGGCGTCGCAGGAATCTGAAGCGTCTTCATGTCAGGCCCATCTGGCCACGTACGACCATGGCCATGTCCAGCTCGACCTTCCTGTGGATTGGCCCGAGGGCACCCGTTTGGACGTGCGGGTGGTGGAGTCTCCGACGCAGGGGCCTGATTTGGGCGATAAACCGGCCATCATTGCCGGATTCGGTCTGGCTGGCCGGTGGGCTGCCGACCTGTTCGAACGTCTTGGTATGGCCTATCTGGTGGTCGAGCGGAACGCGCGGACGGTAGTGCGGCAGAGCCGGCTGGGTAAGAACGTCATCCTGGGCGACGTGTGCGACGAACAGACCCTGGTGTGTGCTGGTATCGAGGGGGCGGGCATCCTCGCCTTGACGATTCCGGACGAGCAGGCGGTGCTGCGCGCCACAGCGCTGGCCAGGCGGCTCAATCCGGATCTGTATATCATTGCCAGGACAATATATACGTCGTCGGGATTGCAGGCGGGCGAATTGGGGGCCAACGACGTGGTGAAGGCCGAGCAGGCGGTGGCGCGGGAGTTTCATGAGAAACTCGCCCGTCGCCTGGCTGCTGGCAGGGGGCAGTCTGTGGCCAGTCGGGGTTAGCCTAATCGCCGGATCGGCGTGACGAGGCGATGTCTGCAACGCCTGTCCTGCCAGACGGATACAAAAGTTTCGGCATTTCAGGCGGCCGTGACCGAACACATTTCCTTTGGACGTGGTATTCTTAATAACCGGCGTGTTTGGGGTGCCGCTGGGAGGTGACCGATGGCCGTTCCATGGTGGCGAGGTGGTGTCGATCCGCTCTGGGGTCTTCGGGCGATGAACCGGGAGGTGGCGCGTCTGCTGAATCTTCCGGAGCCCGGGGCGTTTCCTCCGGTGAATGTGTACGACAGCGACGAGGAGATGGTGGTCGAGGCGCTGTTGCCGGGGGTGGGAACGAGTGAGTTGGACGTGACCGTCACGGGCGACAGTCTGACGATCAAGGGAACCAAGCCCGAGCCGCCAGACGTGCCGGAGGGCCGGTTCGCACGCCGCGAGCGCGGCAGCGGCAGCTTCAGCCGGACGGTTCGTCTGCCCGAGCACCCGGACGGCGATCGGGTCAAGGCGGTCTACCGAGACGGGATCGTGACGGTGCGGCTGGCAAAGAGTCAGTCCAGTCGACCGCGACGGGTGAGTGTGGAAACGTCGTGAGGAAATTCAGTTACTTCCGGTTGATAATCTAAGGGAGCGCGGATATGGGCAGCGACTCGACATCGCCGGATGCCTCGCCGGTACGGGTAGGCCGAGCGGATCGCGACGTGCGCGAGCCGGTGCAGACGCCACCGGTTGATCTGTATGAGACGGATACCGGTTGGGTGCTGCTGGCGGACGTGCCAGGCGTGGGCAAGGACGACCTAGAGGTCGAGGTGGATCGCGGGGTGTTGACGGTGCGGGCGGCGATGAACAGCGAGCAGCCGACGGGTCGGCCGGTGCTGGAGGAGTTTGCACGGGCCGATTACTTTCGCACCGTGGTGTTGTCGGACGAGGTGGATTGGGAGCGTATTAGCGCGAATGTGCGCGACGGCGTGCTGACGGTGACGATGCCGAAGGCCGAGCAGGCGCGGCCGAGGCGAATCCGAGTGGAGCCGGGATAGGTCGTCGGCCGATGCGCCGGCAGGCAAGCTCGCCGTTGAGAAAGGAGAACGTTATGGTCCGCCATCCGTTTAAACCGCAAAGCCTTTCGCTGCGTGACTTACAGGAGGAGATCAACGGTCTGTTCGACCGGGTGTGGCACGGGGGAATTCGGACCGCGCCGTTCGACGGTCAGGAGTGGGCGCCGCCGGTGGACGTGCTGGACGAGGCCGAGCGGTTTATCGTTCGGGCGGAGGTGCCGGGTCTGGTGGCAGCCGACTTCGACGTGTCGGTCTCGGGGAACGTGCTGACGATCAAGGGCAACAAGCCGAGCGATCGGCGTGAGGAGCAGCAGGAGCAGTATCTTCGAACCGAGCGGCCGTTCGGCGCGTTCAACCGCAGTATCACGCTGCCGGTGGCCGTCGATGCCGACGGCGTGCAGGCGACGTGCACCAAGGGTGTGCTGGAGGTGTCGCTGCCCAAGCAAGAGGGGGCACGGCCCAAGTCGGTTCGCGTAGAGGTACAGGGCGGTCAGTCCGTCTAGCTGCTTGACCCAAGCGTGGGTGGCGGCTAGCCTGACGTGGCCGACGTTGCGTGTTGCGCGTTGTTTGGGCGGCGTAGCCAAGTGGACAAAGGCGACGGATTGCAAATCCGTTATTCCCGGGTTCGAATCCCGGCGCCGCCTGTCGTTTATTTCCTATCGGGTTTGATGCAAGGGCGTGACCGTGAATGCCGGAAGCGCCCTTCATTATTGCGCTTACGTCTCGCGCCGCGCTGTGAGTTCTTGCCCGTCGCATGCTACTCGGTGACTGTTGCGCAGCGCTTGCTGTACTGCGGTTCGCCAAGGAAAACACCAAGCCACTCTGCTGTTGGTCGCCCGTTGGCGCGTCATCCGTCCCCGTTGCGTTCTGGCTTGGCCGGTCCGGATTGCCTCCCGCAAGGTCGGGCAGGGCGTTCAGCGCGGTTGCCTGCTCACCCAGGACGGTGTGACCGTATCGGTCCATGGTCAGCGTGATGGTCGAGTGCCGGGCCAGCGCTTGGGCGATCTTGGGGTGGACCCCACCTGCGGCCAAGTTCGTGATGAACGTGTGCCTCAGGCTATGGCAGTCCGCCACGCGGCCCGCAGCATCCCGGCAGGCTATACGCGCCGAAGTCAGTCCCAGACGCCGGTCCACCTCCCGAAGCAGCATCGCCCCGGCGTCCGAGGTCAGCCGACCCCCGTCGAAATACCCTTCCACTTTTTGCCGTTTGAGCCTGGAAAAGACCAGCTTGGCTGCGGTACACTCTGTCATCGGTAAGCCTCCCTGCCTTGTATGCTGGATTTTTCACTAAACCCTATCATACAGGGTCGAGAGGCCTTTTTTGTCAGAAAACCTCAACCGCGTCGTGAAATATCCGGGCTAGATGCACGGGGTCAACGGTAAAAAATCGGCGCCGCCGCGCGAGCCCCCCACCAACCATCCGGACCCATCCATCGCCGCCGGCGCCACCATCGTCGGCGAACACCGCGGGCAGGTCCCCGGGTCGTGGCTGTCTAGCGGTTGTCCCCTAGGGTCGCATAGACGACGGCGTCGCTACAGCACGTTCGCCGCAGCGACGCCATCGGTTTGCGATACCTACGTCGGTTCGATCGACTCCCCCAGGTCTAGAGACCCGAGCCAGCCGTCCTGGAAGAAACGAGGCTGCCGGGAGTGAATCGCGCCCGACAGCCTCCGTTTCGGCTACCTTGCTTGTACACGGCGAACTCGCAGGCTCGCCGAACCGACTACCTGCCGGTCCTGAAGCTCCAGACCACACCCGTGGTGGTTCCGCCGGCGTTCACCTCGTCGATCCGCCAGTAGTACCACGTGTTCTTACCCAGATACCCAGGTACAAACGTCGTGTCTGTCTGGTTGCCCTGAAACTCCGACGGACCGGGGTTCGGGTTCGTACCGAAGTATACGTCGTGACTGTCGGCCCCGCTGCCGGCCGTCCACGAGAGGATCACGCTGCGGCTCACCTTCGTCGCGCCGTCGGCCGGGCTCGGATTGGTCGCCTGACCCGGCGGCGATACGCCGTCGTTATCCAGGATGGTGTACGTGTGAACCGTATTGGCACCCAACGTGGCGTTACTCGGATTGCTCAGCGTCACCTCGATGGTCTCATCCGACTCATCCTCGGTGTCATCGACGATGGTAATGTCAATTGTCTTGGCGACGTCGTTGGGGTCGAACGTCAGCGTGCCAGCGGCCAGCGTGTAATCCACCCCACCGCCGGTGGCCGTACCACCGGTGACCGCGTAATCCACCGTCACGGTCTCGACGTACGCGGCACTGAGCGAGACGGTCAGGCTCGCCGGCGTAACCGATTCGTCACCGCTCGACGCCGTCAGGTCGAACGCCACCGTCGGATACGCGTCGTTGTCGTTGATCGTGTAGGTGTGCATCGTGTTGGCGCCGAGCGTCGCATTACTCGGGTTGCTCAACGTCACCTCGACCGTCTCGTCCGATTCGACCAATCCGTCGTCGACAACGGCAATGTCGATGGTCTCGCTCACGTCGTTGGGGTCAAACGTCAGCGTGCCGGCTGCCAGCGTGTAGTCGACCCCACCGCCAGTGGCCGTACCACCGGTGACCGCATAGTCCACCGTCACCGTCTGGCTCGACGGCCCACTGAGCGAGACCGCCAGAGTCTTGGGTGTGATCGATTCTTCGCCGCTGGAACTCACCAGATCGAACGCCACCGTCGGTAACACGTCGTTGTCAGCGATGGTGACCGTATCGCTCGAGGGCGAGCCGATCTCGTACGTCGGGTCCGCCGTCAGCGTAAGCACCACGGTCTCGTCGCCTTCGGACTCAGTATCGTCCACCGGCGTGATGGTGATCGTGGCCGATGGCTGGCCGTCGAGGATGGTCACCTGGCCGCTCAGCGTCTCCTCATAGTCGCCAGCGCCGGCCGTGCCGCCCACCGAGTAGTGGACCACCAGGTCGCCGCTGGTTTGATCGCGGCTGACGGTGAACGTGCCGGTGTCCTGGAGTTCCTCGGCCGCACTGGGATCGGTGGCCTGGATGGTCACCGTCGGTTTCGGCACGCCGCCGGTATAGACGACCTCCAGGTATGGACGCTGGCCGCCGGCGGCCTCGCGGGTGTAGTTCTGGAGGTTATCAGCCCCGTCGGCGCGGTACATCCGCAGACCGCGATTCTTGGCGTTGTTCAGCAGGTCGTTGACCAGGTTCTCATCCAGCGCCACCGAGATGTAGCTGCCGTGATCGGCGGAACTTCCGGTCAGCGCAATGCTGTTGGTGAAGTTCGCCGGCAGGTACTTAAACATGCTCTCCGGCGTGCCGTCCTCGCGCGTCCAGGCGATGCAGTTGCCCGCGTCGAGGGTCGGCGTGCCGCCCACGTCTACCCAGTACGTCTGAGCGTACTCGCCGGTGGCTGCCGGCGTGCCCTCGGTCCAACCGAAAGGATTGAACCGCTGCGGATCGTCTCCCTCGGCCCAGTCGTCGTTGGTATTGATCGTCTGCACGTCCACGGAGACGGGGCTGGCCGGCCAGCCGCCGCTGGGCATGATGTACAGCGTGAAGTTGTAGTCGGAGATGGGATTGCTTCCCATGAAGCTCTTGATGGCGTCGGTATCGAAGTCCATGGTGTAGGATTCGTCACAACCCCACTTGGCGGTCCGGACGTCACTGACGGCGCCCTGGTTGTCGTAGGCGTCCGAGCAGTTGATTCCGTTGTCGCGGGTGACGTAGAAGATCTCCGGCGGCCCGCCGCCATCGTTGTCGGTGATGGTGACGGTGTCGCTGCCGGGCGAGCCGATGGTGTAGGCTGGATCGGCCGTCAACGTCAGCACCACCGTCTCGTTGCCCTCGACCTCACTATCGTCCACCGGTGTGATGGTAATCGTGGCCGACGGCTGGCCATCGAGAATCGTCATCTGCCCGCTCAGCGTCTCCTGGTAGTCGCCGGGACCAGCCGTGCCCCCCACCGAGTAGTAGACCACCAGGTTGCCGCTGGTTTGGTCGCGGCCGACGGTAAACACACCTGGGTCTTGTCCTTGCTCAGCCGCATTGGGATCGGTGGCCTGGATGGTCACCACGGGCAGTCCCCCGTCATTGTCGTTGATCGTGTAGATGTGCACGGTGATGGCGCCGAGGCTGGCGTTGACCGGATTGCTCAGCGTCACCTCGACGGTCTCGTCGCTCTCGGGGTCGCCATCGTCTACGATCGTGATGGGGATGTTCTTGGTGACTTGGCTGGGGTCGAACTGCAACTGCCCCGGATTCAGTGTGTAGTCCACGCCGCCGCCGGTGGCCGTACCGCCGGTAACCGCGTAGTCCACAGTTATGGTGTCACCGGAGACCTCGCTCAAGGACACCGACAGGTTGGCTGGGGTCACACTCTCGTCGCCGTTGGAAGCGGCTTGATCGAAGGCTACGGTCACGACGCCGGTCGGTATGATGACGATGCGGTTTCTGTCCTTCGAGACGGTCATCCCCGTCAGCGTCACCAGACCCCACTGATCCGCCACCGCCGTACCCGAGCCCGCCTGCTGGCTCGTGGTGACGTTCATGTTCGTCCAATTCACCTGCGTGCCCTGGGTCAGGCTGAACACCTGGCAGCGCCGCGGGGTGATGTCCACGGTGCAGGTGTCCAGCGGGGCCGAAGCGTCCAGGTAGAGCGTCATTTCCCATCGGTCTGCCTGATCCACGGGAGTATCCGTCTCCCAGAGCGTGTAGGCGTTGAGGTTTCCCGACAAATCGCCGTCGGCCGGATCGCCATTGCCCATGTTGTCGTCCAGCGAGCCATTCGTGAACGCCGGGAGCGTGACGTTCTTCTTGATGACGATACCGATGTAGCGGTCACTGCCCGCCGGCAGGACCGAGCGCTCGCCGTGACCACTTTGGCCCCACTTGAACTTGAACGGCTGATGGGCTTGGATCAGCGCGTTGACAAAGGTGTAGGCCTGCGGCCACCCGATGGCGGAATCGTTTTTGCCGTTGGCAAAGCACAGGTACGGCACCTCCTGCCCGGGATCGGCCAGGATGAATTGGGCACTGTCCCAGTAATCGAAGGCCGCCACCCCCGTGTCCTCATACTCGCAGTTCCATGCGTCCAGACCATATACGCCCTCGAAGCTGCCCTTGAACTGCGGTGTCTCTCGGGGGATGTACACCCCCACCCAGCCGTTGGCATAGGCAAACGCGTTCGGATCGCGACAACCCCACATGATGCAACCGGCCCCGCCCATCGAGCTGCCGGTGACCAGGATGCGGTTGTCATCCACGCTGTAGTTTTCCTTCACGAAATCGTTCAGGAAAGACAGGATGCGATACTGGGCATACCTGCGCACCCGCCCGCCGCCGTTGCCGTCCACGTCGGTGAAGGGGCGGATCGTCCCGTAATTGTCGTGGTACGCCGTCCACCAGTCATACGGCTGCATGTTGGTGCTCACCAGCAGAGCGCCCTTGTCCGCCTCATACCACCAACCGAAGCCGCCATTGAGGTTCGCCCCCCAGCAGTGCAAGGCCACGTCCACCGGGCGGGGATCGACCGTCACGCTGGGCACGCCCACCAGGTAGTCCAGCGCGTGGCTGGGTACGTTGTAATGCGACGGGCAGTCCCATCGCACGTAGTAGTACAGATCGACGTTGCTCTCGTACATGAAGGTGGTGTCCAACTGCTTTACCCGCAGCAGCACCATGCCGGTGCCCACCGCCTCAACCACCGCGGAGGCCGTGCAGTTCTGACCGGCAGTCCAGTTCGAGAGGTCCTCTTCTCCGTTGACCGCCAGGCTCACGGCGTGGTACGTCGACGCGCCCACCTCAGCGTGGCGGACGTAGATGCCCTGGTCCACCGCCGCCAGCACCTCGTTGTCCACCGGTAGCCGCGGAACAATCTGCGTGTCGCTGTCCCGCCAGTACAGGCCGTAGTAATACGGGTTCCAGGCCGACAGCGGCGGAATCTCATCCACCAGCTCCGCCGTGCGGATGGTCGTCGCGTCGATAGGCTGACTGTGACGGTAGATGCGGTAGCGGATCACGTCGGGGCTGTCAAAGGTGGCCTCGGCGGCCTCGTACTGGGCCACGGTGGAGTTCGGATCGGGCAGCAGCTGTTCCCGCTCCGTCCACGTGACCATGGTATCGCCATCGGTGTGCTTGGCGTTGATGTTCGTCAGGGCCCCAATGGTGTTGATCACCGGCTGGTCGCAGGTGATGTCGACCCGCACCCCTGCCGAAAAGCTAAAGCCGGGAAAAGACACCATGTTCAGTACCAACTGCTTGGGCGCACCCTGGACCCCCCTCTGGGCGGCCGCGGTGCAGTCGATGTACAGATGCCGCGGCGCAAGCGTCGGCAGCCAGTTGCCCGGATCGTCCGACGCCTCGATGCGAAGCGGCTGGTTGGCGGACGATGCAGCGCCGTTGTGGCCGCCGCGCTTGTGCACGAAGATCGCTCGGTAGATCGGCGTGCCTTCCGGTAGGGCGGACAGATCCACCGTGATTTGTGAGTTGTCCCCGCTAACGGTGTTGGGGTGGGAGCCACGCGAATCGTTCGTGAACGAACGCGTGGACGTCGCACCCAACACCGTCGATGCCAGGACAACAACACCCAATAGAATTACACCAGTACTCCAGGCTCTCGTTTTCATGGCTGACCTTCCTTTCTCTTCTCTCGGTTTCCCTGCCCCGTCTGTCGCCGTTGCTGCCGTCGGCCCGAAACGACGGCAAGCTCTGATGCGCACGACAAACCGAGGCCCGTTTCGTCTCATATCAACCGCGAAAAACATTCCCTGCGGTGCGGCGCATGCCGGCATGGCCATCACGCCCCGGCCGGATCGTCGCCGAACCGCACGGTGAACTGCCTATGGCTTCGCGCAGGGCCGCATGACCCGCGTCAGAGACCGCGCGTACCCATCGGATCTGCTGACTCGTACAGAATGTAACCCACCGGCCCCGTCATATTGCTCCGCCCGGCATCGTCGGGTCGGCACGGAACCGCCCGGCCAGCGCCAGCCATCGTTCGTCGTCGCCACGCGCCTTGGCTAACAGCTCGTCGCAGCGCTATTGTGAGGTGCCGATCACCTCCACGTTGTCAACCAAGCCGCGTTCGTTGGTCTTGTTCGCATCCGTCCTGAAACGAAACTGGAAGTCTGCGTTGTCAGCCGCTCCGGCGGGACAGGGGAAGTCCGCCTGCGTCCAGGAGCCCACTTGGGTCCGCCCAAGCTCGTACCACATCTGCCCGCCGTCGTCCGACCACTCACCGTAGAGGTATTCTCCGGAATCCAGGCCTGAGGTCATCCAGTAACACTTCACGCGGATGTCGCTGTAGCCGACCGTGCTCAGCGCCTTGGTCGCTGAAGCGACTGCCCCCAGCTCCAGCCCGTAGCTGCCGCTGTAGGCGGCGCGACGCGATGCGCTGGCCGCGCCGGTCGTCGCCCAGCCGCCTGCGGTGAGATTCCCGCTCTCGAAATCGTCGAAGAACAGTTGCTCAGGGCCGGTGTCGTTGTCGGCGATGGTGACCGTGTCGCTGGAAGGCGAGCCAGTGTTGTACGTCGGATGCGCCGTGAGCGTCAGCACCACCGTCTCGTAGCCCTCGAATTCGCCGTCATCCACCGGCGTAATCGTGATCGTCGTCGACGGGTCGCCGTCGAGGATGGTCACCTTTCCGCTTAACGTCTCCTCGTAGTCGCCGGAACCGGCCGTGCCGCCCACCGAGCAGTAGACCACCAGGTCGCCGTTGGTGTCATCGCGGCTCACGGTGAACGTACCGGTGTCCTGGAGTTCTTCGGCGGCATCAGGATCGGAGGCCTGGATCGTCACCGTCGGCACACCCGGCGGGTTCGACTCATCGGCCCCCACGTCGGGCGAAGTGCCGCGCGGCTGCTCGTCAAAATCTTCCGGCACCTCCGACAGCGGCGAAGCGGCATCGATTGCCAGACCGGCGTTGGCCGTCAGGTGCAGGTCGGCCACGGCAGGATTCACGAACCAGTCGGCCTGTGGCGTGGTTCCGATGATGCTGCCCTGGTCGGTCCAGCTTGCGCCGTTCTCGTAGACTTGGCCGCGAATGATGTTGTACTTGGACTGAAGATTCGTCGTGCTGCTGCCGTAAATGTGGACGGTGCGGAAGTAGCTGGCATCCTCGCTGTAAATGCTGTTGTTATAAACCTTTACGTCTTTGGTGAAGCAGAATTCCAGGGCCACGTAGGCCCCGCGCGTCACGAAGTTGTTGCGGACAATCCCGCCCACGACGCAGTGACCGGCCTCGGTGAATCCCGGGTTACCCAGGCAGATGCCGCTGTCACCGCCGTAGATCACATTGCGCTCCACCGTGGGGTTGTAATTCTCCTGCCACAGGAAGATGCCGCCCCGGCCGCCGCCGGTTCCACCCTTGATGTTGATCGCCACGCAATCACGAATGATCAGGTCCTTCATCGCCATGAAGTCGATGCCGCCGACATAGTTGTTGTCGGGGTGCCCGGTGGGCACCTTGTCGGCCGCCATCACCACGAACTCGACCAGCGTGTCCTCGGAGTCGCTGGCGACGTCCTCAAAGTTGCGCGAGCCTTTGAGGTGCCGCTCGCCGCAATTGAACGTCTTGATGTTGGTGAGCCAGACACGATCGACGTCACTCTCGCCCTTGATGTGGATGCCGTTCCAGTAGACCTCCTCGACGGTCAGGTCGCGGATGGTGACGTTGTCGGCGCCGATAACGATTCCCGTTCTCGGGTTTTGGTCAACGTTCATCCCCGGTCCGGTGAGAATCACGTCGTCCGGGTTGCCCGTCGCGCCCCGCATGGTCACGTGGTGAGCGGAGATCGTCGGGATCGCCTCCAGCACGTAGGTACCTGCGGCGAGTACGATCTCGTCGTTGGGCTCACAGTTCCGCCAGGCGTATTCCATTTGCGGGAGGGTCGAGCAGTTCCAGGTCTGGCCAGTCCTGTCCTGGTCGAGGATGGTATAGGTGTGCCCCGTCAGCGACCCCAGCGTGCCGTTGACTGGGTTGCTCAACGTCACGACGATCGTCTCGTCGCTCTCTTCGTCGCCGTCGTTCACGATGGCAACTTCGATGTACTTCACCGTCTCGCCTGGGTTGAACGTCAATGTGTCCGAAGCCAGCGTGTAATCCACCCCGCCGCCCATGGCCGTCCCGCCCGTGGCCTGATAATCCACCGTCACCGTCAGGGAAGTACTCTCGCTTAGCTGAACCCGCAACTTCCCGGGGGTAGCCGATTCGGAGCCGTCCGTGCTGGGCCCGGCGAAGGCAATCTCCGGTTCGACGCCGCCACTGTAGACAACCTCCAAGTACGGGCACTGGTTGGCGGCGGCCTCCCGCGTGTAATTCTCCAAATTGTCGCCGGCGTTGCGATACAGACGCAGACCGCGGTTCTTGGGATTGCTCAGCAGGTCGTCGACCAGGTTCCCATCCAGCACCACCGAGATGTAGCTGCCGTGATCGGCCGCGCGACCCGCGAGGCTTACGGAGTTCGTGAAATTCGCCGGCAGATACTTAAACAGGCTCTCCGGCGTGCCGTTCTCGCGTGTCCAGGCGACGCAGTTGTTCGGATCGAGCGCGCCGCCGATGTGGTAGGTCTGGGCATATTCGCCGGTGGCGGCCGGCGTGCCCTCGGTCCAGCCGAAGGAATTGAATCGTTGCGTGTCGTCTCCCTCCGCCCAATCATCGTTCGTGTTGATCGTCTGCACGTCCACGTAGACTTCGTTGGTTGGCCAGCCGGCGCTGGGCATGATGTACAACGTGAAGGTGTAATCCAGGATGGGGTCGGTACCGATGAAGGTCTTGATGGCATCGCTATCGAAATCCATAATACACGTTTCGTCGAGTCCCCATTTGGCCGTTCGGACGGCGCTGAGGGCACCCTGGTTGTCGTAGGCGTCCGAGCAGTTGATCCCGTTGTCCCGTGTGACGTAAAAGACGTCCGCCAGCCCCGCTGACGCAGCCATACCTATGACCAGCACAGCAACGAATGCTTTGGTTGTCCTCATGGTCAACCCATCCTTTCCAGTTCCTGGCAAGACCCTGTGATGTGCGCAGCCACCCCGCGCACTTACTTCGCTCTCACCATGCAGACATGACATTGTGCAACGCAGAGTCACTTCTTCCACAGGACCCGACCTGCGAAGAGTGCTCAAGGGTACGTCTCGGCCAAAGGCACATCGACGCGACCCGAACCGCAGGAACAATAGTACGAACGGCTAAACGAAATGGCCCCTGAACTGCTTCTGAGCCCCTATCGGGAACTCGCTTGGTAAGTTACGACCAGAGCCGACTCGTGTCAAGGCACAACCTAGGCTTGGCCCCAGAAGACACCTGTGCCTTGACCGGCTGGCACCCGGCTTGCCGCCCAGCAGCAGCGTCGCCCCTGGAAAGCGGTGGACGGGACCTCTCCTATGACGCTGGCTGAATCGCCAAGCCTGCGGGCCAATCGGGCCATTGCCGGCCCCAGCCTGCTTGGCTGCCACGGGTCTTGGTCCTCCAGGATGCGAGACCGAGGCTGTCGGGCGCGCGTCGCGCCCGACAGCCTCCGTTTCGACTACCTCGTTTGCACAGGGCGGGCCCGCAGACTCGCCGAATCGACTACCTGCCCGTCCTGAAGTGCCAGACCACGCCGGTGGTGGTTCCGCCGGCATTCACCTCGTCCATCCGGCGGCAGTCCTCTGGCATGGCAAGGCCGGGCGGGGCGCCGCATGGTGCCCCGCCCGGCCGCCGTGGTTGCTGTTGCTATGGCGTGCCTATGATCTCCACGTCATCCACGTAGCCGTACTCGCGAGTGCTGCTGGCGTTCTGGCGGTACCTGAACCGGAAGTTGGGGTTGTTGTCGGCCCCGCTCGGACACGTGAAGTCCTCGTGGTAAAAGGAGGTGCTCCGCGTGCTGCCCAGCAGGTACCAGCTCTGCCCGCCGTCATCCGACCACTCGCAATACAGGTATTCGCCGGAATCCAGACCCTGAGTCCTACGCCA
>DATKUK010000036.1:0-7961 GCA_035530655.1 Phycisphaerae bacterium | reverse complement strand
TTCTTACTTCGGTATGGCCTGGATGGCCGCGACGATCGCGAAGTCGTGCTGTGCCAACTCGCCGATAACTTGGAGGGCGCCAAGTGCCCAATAGGTCGCGGCCCACTAGGGGTATGTGTCGAGACGCTGGCGAATGAGTCGCTTGTAGATGCGAACCAGAGGCTCCGCGCCGAGAACGAGCGACTGAGGGCGGACCTAGCGAGAGTAGCGGAACCCTACGGCGCATGGCCCTTCTCGCCCGCTTGTCAAGAGGCCCGCGCTGAGATCGAGCGGTTGAAGGAGGAGGTTGCTAAATGGCAGGGTAAGGTGGCGAGGGCAAAGGTGGAGATGGCCTATGACTGAGACCAACGAAAACAAGGTGGGCAACGAGACGCACGCCGTACACTTTCATCGCATGCTGCGCGAGTATCGCAAGACCAAGCGGATCGGCGGATACGTACCGACCAGCGAAGGCGACGCCCGCCAGTATGCACATCGCGAAGCGTGGGCCAAGATCAGTGGACGGGAAGAATACTAGATGCCGAGTGAAATCTACAGTGGACAACTGAACCCGCCGACGGAGAAGCGGCCGCCGGGCCATCCGCTGGGTGACTCGAAGATCGTGGTCGCCTACTGCGTGTGGTCGGATGTCAAGCCTACCGTGTTGCAGGACTTCACCCGCATTATAGGCGTCAGCGGGGCGACCAGTTACATCATCACCGCCGGGACGCTGCTGCCCTACGCGCGAAACGACTGCGTGAAGAACGCGATTAAGCTCTGCCCCGAACTGACGCATATATGGTTCATCGACGCGGATATGGGCAATATCACGCCGCAGCACCTGTACCGATTGCTCAGCCATAATGAGGCACTGGTCTCGCCTATCGCGGTTCGGCGCAGGCCGCCGTATAAGCCCGCCTGCTGCCCCGTCAGCCAGCACGACACGTGGCCGCTGCTGGAGGCGCTGGGCCGGGACAATCCCGGTCTGATCGAATGCCTCCACGTCGGCACCGCCGCTATGCTGGTCCGACGCGATGTGATCGATGCAACGGCGGAAGAGACGCCCGACGGGCAAATCTGGTTCGCTATGGACCGCATGCCGCGCGATAGTATTGAGAGGGAATACGAAGACCTCGCACGCGCCTACGCCAACAAACCCAAGCGGGACGCTATGAAGGCGGTATTCAACCTGGGCATTACCGCGTGCCAAAATACGAGCTTGCTGGGTGAGGATGTGTACTTCTGCCGCAAGGCGCGAGCGGCCGGCTTCAAGCCGATGGTGGACCTGGGTTGCCAGATTACTCATGTGGGCGACCATCCCTACCACATCGGCGACTACGTGCAGCATGCACGATCGCAGGTCGCCTTCGCCCGCAGAATGCGCGAACTGGAGATTCTGGCGCATCGCGGCCACAACCTTAGCACGCCCGTGGTGCCGGAGGGTATCGGGAGGATGGTGGCGTGACAAGATGCCCGCTGGAGGCAAAAATCGCCCGCGTGCAGTATCACCTTGACGAGACCGACCGATGGGTGCCCATATCCCGTGGCGGGCAGATGGCAATTAACAGAAGACGGCTCCGGCTAATCAATGAACTGGACTATCTAGAGACCCTCCGCACGGACAGAGACTGGCAACTCTGTTACGGCGACTGGTATGAGTATTACAAGGAACAAGCAAAAGATTCTTTGACAAGTGAATAGGTGACAAGTGAGTGAACCGACCGCTTTATTTGGCAGACGTAAGTATCCCGTGGACATTATCGTCCGCGCGTGGGGTAAGCCGGAACTTACCGGGGCCTGCGTCAGCAGTATCCTGCTGCATACGGACCCGAAGCTCTACCGCCTGACGGTGGTGGAGAATCGGCATCCGCAGGACCATCCCTGGGTTGCCCAGGAGATTGACGCGCAGGTGGGCGATGAGTGGGTGCAGCGGGTGACCCTGCCGGACAACATGGGCGCCGTGCGGGCCACGAACGCGGGACTGCTCCTGGCCTACCTGACGGACTCGAAGTACGTCCTGATCTTCGACAATGACGCGCGGGTGCCGGACGGGGACAAGGAGTGGCTGCCTCGCTGGCTGAAGTACATGGGCGACGAGAAGGTCGCCGCCGTGGGTGCGGTGTCGGATCGGGTCAGCGGCGTGCAGCAGGCGCTGGCGATGCCCAATACGTTCGCCAAACCCTGGCACGACGTGCTTAACGGGGAGGGCGGGCAGGACGGGCCGATTACCGTGCCCTGGCTGATCTCGTTCGCCTGCCTGTACCGTAAGGACCTGCTGGCACAACTTAAGGACCCCGTCGCGCTATGGGACGAGCGCTATGAGCCGGGCAACAGCGAGGACCTGGACGTTGCTTTTCGGCTGCGGCACATGGGCTTCGAGCTGCGGGCGGCACCGGATGTGTTCATTCACCACGATATGCACGCCACCTTCCAGGCCAACTTCAACCTTGGCGAACTGCTGCGGGTGAACGAGGCCAAGATGGTGTCTAAATTCGGAATGGAGGCGTTGGAGGGTTGGGGGTATCGAGTGGCGCCGCCGGGGGGCGCGGTGGAGGGGTGAGTGAGACTGACATGCGAGCAATGCGGGCGGACACAAACGATGCACGACGAGGGGGGTAGGATCACATTGTTCATCTGCCCGAGGTGTGGGTTCAAGCATTCCCTGCCGCCCATTATGGCAACCTACACCCCCCAGGCAGCGGCGAGACGAGAGTGGCGAGCAACCGATGGGCGGCTCAAGGAGTTTGACATCCAATGCGGATTGGACTGATCCATAAGTTCCTGCGACCGGACACTTATGGCAACTACTGGCTGTGGACGCTGCGGAAGTATTTCCCGCAGCACGACATTGTCTGCTGCACGGAGCAGGTGTCGCCGTCCGAACACGTCCTGGTCAAGAACCCCGGCTGCGATGTATACATCCGCCTCGATGACGGGTTTGTGTACGATCTGCCGGAGGACTGGCGGCCATTGATCTACTACGCCGTGGACACCCACCATAACTACGACGGCGTGGACCGGCTGGCAATCGCCAAGGGCTGCGACCATGTGTTGTGCTCCCTGAAGCAGACGGCGGACGAGTGGGTCAAGGACATCGCCAACGTCGAGTGGATGCCGCATGCTGCGTACTTCTATCCCAAGTCGGATGGGGTGCGACAGTTCGATGTGGCCAGCGCAATGAACCTGTCCACCCACCCGCTGCTGGTCGAGCGGTCGTGGATCGCTATGGGCCTCAAGCAGATGCTGGGCGATAACTCACGGATCGTTACGGGCGTCCACTTCGACGCGATGGCCCAGCTATACGCCAGCAGCAAGATCGTATGGAATCATTGCGTGCGCGGCGACCTGACGATGCGGATGTTCGAGGCTGCGGCGTGCGGGGCATGTGTAGTGACGAACGCCGCCACCGGATTGTCGGACATCTTCGGGGATACACCCGTGGTGTACGAGACCGTGCCGGAGTTGATCGACACGCTGCACGCCGTCCTGCGAAACCCCCAGGAATGGACCGAACGCGGCAAGCAGATGACCGAGATCGCCGTCAAACACGGTTATAAGGATCGTATGGCGCGGGTGTTGAAGATTGCAGAGGGCCTCTGATGCCGACCGAACGACCGGACATCATACGGCCGGGCTGGCATCAGGTGGATAGCGGCTGGGCCGTCGAATCTGAAATGGGCGACTTCCTGTACGGACTCGTCCGCCACGAACGTCCGGAAACAGTCTATGAATCGGGCACCTATCGCGGCTACTCGGCACTTCGCATGGCCGAGGCGTGCGAGCAGAACGATCAAGGCGTTGTCTACACGGTGGACCTGAAAGCCGACGGTTACCCGGACACCGAAGAGTTCTACCACCCATACATCATGCGTCTGCGCGGCGATGCGACCAGGCCGGTTGAGGGCGTGCCCGATCGGATCGACCTGTTCTTCCAGGACGCATCGCACGACGCCGACGGCATTCTCGCCGAACTGGAATGGGTGTACCCCAGGCTCACCGACAGGGCGCCGGTGATCGTACACGACTGGTATCACTATCGCGACATTCGCAACGCCTACGACCGGATCGTTAAGCGGTTCGGCGTGCATCCGGTGATCCTGCACGGCGGACGCGGCTTGTATATGTGGACGAAGGAGCCGACCAACTTCAGGGAGTGCGTACCATAATGGCGGCAACACCTACCGGGGTAGTGGACTGGATTCGAGGCAAGATTGGCGGCGACCTTACGGGCGCCGAGATCGGGGTAGCCGTCTGCGGACACGTTATTCAGATGCTCGATGTGCCTGGCTTCATCAAGCGTCTGTACGCCGTGGACCCGTGGCTGCATTATGCGGAATACGTTAATGCCGTCAACGGTGCCCCCGACGTAGAGAATGTGGCACAGGCCCAGCAGGACGAGCGATACAAGGCCGCCTGCGACCTGGCGGCGAAAGACGGCCGTCTGGTAGTGATACGCGAGATGTCCACCGAGGCGGCGGTTCGGGTGAACGACGGGGAACTGGACTTCGCCTATATCGACGGCAACCACACAAGAGACTTTGTAGCAAAAGACATCGAGGCGTGGTGGCCGAAGATCAGATCCGGCGGCATCATGGCGGGCCACGACTACTGCCTTCAGGTCAAGGAGGCGGTAGACGCGAGATTCGGCGACAGTGTCGAAGAGGTCCCAAGCGGAAGCTGGGCGGTGCGTAAGTAATGGAGTTGCTCGGTGTAGGCATCGGACGGAGCGGGACCTATTCGCTGGCCGCGTGGTTGAGGGCGAGCTTCGAGCCGCATTTCAACCAACTACAATATCCCGGCAGCGATCAGGCGGCGTGCAAATATATTGCCTCGCTGCACTGCGACCGCGTGGTCGGGCACAACTTCAAGACCTACATTCCGCTTGTTGAGAAGATATGGCCCGACTGCAAGTACATCTGGCTGCGACGACTGCGGGATGAGAATGTCGCATCTCTTGCCAGGTGTAATTTCGGGGTGCATGCTCATGCAGACAGGGTTGGGAGCATCGGCCAGTTAAATGTTCCGCTGGAAATTGAAGACAGGCAAACAAAGGCCGAGTGGCTTTATGATCGGGCGAGCGAAGTGCTGACCCGCGACTTGTTGGCCATACCATCCGGCCGCAAGCGAATCGTGTGGCTGCATGAGATAGACGACCAGCGGACCGAACTTGCTGAATGGTTGGGCGATCCAGAATTGGCTGAGCGACCATTTCCGCATAGAAACGCAACCAAACCATCGGCTATAAAGCCTGGGACGATACCTTCATTATGAGTCACCGACCGGAGTTTAGAGAGCATGGCGGGCCACGACTACTGCCGTCAGGTCAAGGAGGCGGTAGACGCGAGATTCGGCGACAGTGTCGAAGAGGTCCCAAGCGGAAGCTGGGCAGTGCGTAAGTAATGGAGTTGCTTGGAATCGGTGCTGGACGCTGCGGCTCCATGTCGTGGTGTTACTGGCTGGACGGCTTGTGGGAGCCGTTCAACGAGGCGTGGAGTTACAACGAGAAGAACAACCGGCGATTACTGGCCCGCCTCAAGGGTCAAACTATTGTAGTCTGCCATCGCCTGACGGTGTTTCTGCCGCTGGTGCTGGAGATGTATCCCGACTGTAGATTCCTGTGGATGCGAAGGGGTCGGGACGCCGTTCGCGATTCGTGGCTGCACATGACCCCCTGGTATGGTGACGTGTGTGCAATGGCCGCTTCTGGTGGCCCGCCGGCCATCGGCATGATTGCCGATATAGACAAGTATCTTTCGGCGCTGGATACGTTCGTGAGCGGTCACCTTTCCAGGCTGCCGCAGGATCAGTGGCGCGAAGTGTGGCTGGAAAATGCAGACCGGGACAAGCGGCGGGTGGCTGAATGGCTCGGGCGGGGCGATCTTCTCGATAAGCCGTTCTGCCACGTTGCGATAAACCCGCTCCACAAAACCTCCGACCCGGTACCCGAAAAGTACCACAAGGCCAACAAAGGTGAATTTGCGTGAGTCACCGACCGGAGTTTAGAGAGCACGGCAAGCCGACGAAAAGCTCGTGGCTGTTCCTGGGGCACAACGGCGGCCCGTGTAATAAGAAGTGTCTGCACTGCTTCTACGCCCACGGCGATCATAAGGTCTTCTTCGACCTGGCGACGCTGACCGCCCACGCCAACCTGTTCCGTCACTACTACGGCTGTGAGGCGACGGACATTACCGGCGGTGAGCCGATGATGCTGCCGGGCCTCGTGGACCTCGTAAGGCATTGCGCGAACATCGGCCTAGCGCCCAGCATCATCACCAACGGGCAACTGTGCGGCGAGCGGCGGGTGAAGGAGATCGAGGATGCGGGACTGGACTGTTGGGAATTCTCGCTGCATGGTCTTGGGCGGCTGGAGGACAAGGCTCTCGGCGCAGGATTTGCTCAGATGGTTCGTAGGGCCAATGGTGAGCCAGACGGGGAAGGCTTTGGGAAACTCATCCACAACGCCGACCGATGCACCCGGCCCCGACGATGGAATTGTACCGTCACCGGACACACCGCGCCCGAGTTGCGGCAGTGGGCGACGTTCCTGGTAGAACGATACCCGCCGACGGTGGCCAACTTCATCCAGTTCATGCCCTATCACGGGTGGGGCAACCAGAAGCCGGATTTCCAATGGACGTATACGAAATGCGCACCGTACATCGCAGACGCCATCATGGCCCTGGAGGGGCACGGATGGGAAGTGAATGTACGGTACTTTCCATTCTGCGTGGCCGATCAGTACGGCTTCGCCCGCAACTGCAAGATGCACTACCAGATTCAATACGACCCGTGGGAGTGGGCTATCGAGGCCAGTATGCGGACGGATATGCGGGAGGTCGAGCAAGCGGGCGGGGTGGAGGCGTTTCGGCGCCGGGTGTGTGACAACTACGCATTCGGCCGCCGGAACGAAACATGCGATAAGTGCTCGGCCCGCTCGATCTGCGAGGGGCCGGACGTGCAGTACCAGAGGCGGTTCGGCCTGGAGGAACTCAAGCCGTTCGACGGCGAGCAGATTACGGACGTGAACCACTTTCTGCACCAGGACGGGAAACTGTTGATAACTGACCGCCTACCGGGCGTAGGCGACTCTAACGGGGGGAAGAAGGATGCCAGCGTACAACGAAAGCAAGGCCAACCGCTTCGGGGGCATGGCCGGAAGCGACCGCGATCCGCAAAGCGAGTTGTTCGTGCTGCGGGCGGGGCTCACCACAAGTGAGACAACTCCGGTAACGGACTGGAAGTTCGCCAACAAGCCGACGCATGCGTTTGCCACGGGCGGGATACCTACATGGGGGTTTCGGTTCTTTGCTACCAGTGCCGAAAATGCGACCTTCACCGCACGCTTGAGCGGCTGGCGCGAGGGCGGGGTCGGCCGGGAGCTGATGACGGTGGAGGTCAGATTTGGTGCCCGTGCCACACTGGAACTGACGGGCGCGTATGCCGCCACGACGATGTACGAGGCAGACACGCTTACGATCAGCCGCGATATGATCGACTACCAGACCGAGGCTGTAGCCGACGCGCACGGGCTGATACTGGTGGATACCCGCGCCTTGAGTTGGCTGGCGTGGGAGAACACCGCTCCCGGCAACGCTTCGGGCGTCTACATCGTGGGTGCGCCGGGCGGGGCGTAGGGGGGGGGCAATATGGGAAACAGCGGACTTGCTCCAGTAAGTAGAATACGCTTTCCTCGACGCCAAACCGTCGCATCGGCCGACTTCGGGGCCATGATGGCAGCGCCACAGCAATGGCAACGGCCCGGCTCGGCGAACCATGTGCCCAGCGACAAGCTCGTGTGGCGATGGGCATGTGATACGGCTTACACCACTCATGGTGTAATGGCTGATGCCTGGTCACTCAACACCACGCTGACAACCACGCCGGAAACGGACACCACGTATTTCGTCACCAACTCCAAGGGAATCAACATTGACAAGCAACCCACGACGGCCGGGGTCACACCCGGCTTCTGGCGTGACCAT
>DATKUK010000035.1:0-52756 GCA_035530655.1 Phycisphaerae bacterium | reverse complement strand
GTTCCTGGAAAGACGATACAAGAGTCACGGCGAGCCTCCTTGCTCCATGCGTTGTCCCTACAACCAACGCATCGGCCAGGAGGCTTGTTTTTGCTTAAACCACGATCATTCATCACCTTCCGAAAGTGCGAAAGTCGAATTTAGCAGATCTTCGGGAATCGCGTGCGATAAGCTGCCATCCTCTTGAAGGATGTACGATATACCCAAATCAAGGTCTCGAAAGCGGGTCCCAGGTGGCGCGTCCGTTATGAATGCTCCCGCCGACTCGAAATCCGGTGAGAAGTCCATCCCTGACTTCTCAACCTTCAGCCACTGCCTTAGCCCAGGACTGCCGTCGCTGGCTGTCCAGCCCATCGTCATCTCGGCCTCAACCGGAACCGTGCGTCCATCCACGTGCGCCACTCGCACGTGCTCGATCACGCACTCGAGCTTCGACCATTGCGTCGGTGATAACGGGTTAGGCTCCAACTGCTGCCCGGTTTTCACAATCCTGGCTCGCCGCACAAGATGTCCTTCTGCCAGATCCACCCATACTGTGTAGTGCCCGCGAGCATCGTGTGTACCCTCGATCACCGCACACTCGACACCATCGATCTTCTCGGTCCTCGGGCGAACGACGCGATCGTGCGCCTCAAGCAGAATCGCAGCCACGTGGTGGTCGTCGAAAGGAGTGAACCCATCCGCCGGCCCACCCTCTGTCAGCCCATTTCGAACCCGCTCGTAATACGTGGGCTCTGCCGATGTGTACGCGTAGGAGTGCGATGTGTCGGGTTGTCCCCCGACAATGCCCTGCTGACGCTGCAGCCACCTCGACCCGGTCCACAACACCTGGGACTCGAAAGCGAGCGTGGCATCATCGCGACCACTATAGCTATACCGCCGGTTGAAAACGTCGATCCTGTCCCCATCGCGATGAAGCGTGACCTCAAAACGCTCGATCAGAGATAGATCGGCTGCACCAAATGCCTCCGACCGCGTCGTCGTTACGTGCATGCTGGCCGGCGCGGCACCGCGGCGCGAGAGCGATTCCAAACTCGCCTGAAGCAGCGACGCGCCACGATCAACGTCGCTGGCGAACGCGTGACCGACCCCATGTTCATCCTGAGCGTACGCTTGCTGCAATGCACATAATACCATTAGATGTGTAATATGCCTAAGCCTGCCTTGGTTATGCGCATGCATGGGTACATTCCTTCCAGTAATCGGCAACTTACGATTTCCCTGAGGACACACGTATTCGTCAGGCAACCAGTTACACGGTGTGGCGACCTGCCTTCAGCCAGGACTCCGTACCTCCGGCAGGCCGCCACATTCCTCATCGTGAACGACTGTCCAGAATCATGCTAGCAGGCAAACGCTAGCATCGGTCACTTCTTCCACTAACACTCGTCCCCGATCCTGTCGTGAACATGACACCCGGTTGACTCTCCGCAGGGGTGAGTCGCCGTACTGCTCGAGCACGACTGGTCCTTGGTGCCTTTGGTGCAGTTGTGATAGTGATGTGCCGAACCACACGACGTTGCGCAGGTTATCTGGCTGCCAATACACAGGCATGTTGCCGCACCCACCGTCTGCGCCTCATCAGCGACGGCCATCGTGGACGGGACCGAGGCGGCAACCACCGCCGTGGCCACAATCAAGGCAACCGCAGACCGCACATATATCTTCCAATCTGCCTTCATCGGTATCTCCTTTGATACAAGGCGTACCGGCCAAGCTTCTGGCTTGGAAAGGGATTCTCGAATGATCCCACGTTCTCTCTGACGTATCCCAGTCGCGAGTCTGTTTCGCTCGCCATCGGCGGATCACGATTATGCCTCACCTCCATACCTCCATCAACAAGAACCACGGCGCGACAGCCTTACGATAGGAAGTCGCTGCCCCGGCAATACGAAGGGATCCGGCACTGCGGCCCGGTAGGCAGTGCATCGGCTCTGTGACAGACTGCTCGGCGAGCATTGTTGCCCCGTCAGTGACCCACGCTTGGCTGCGATCTGTTCAGTTGTGTGTCTCTTCTTCATCGTCTTGCCTCCCGTCTGCGTCCAAGAGGGCCGTTACCGTGCCAATCGCATTCGAAACCGGAGCGGCGACACAATCGCCAGAGCAACGGCCACCACCGCCCCCATCCAGCGAGCGCATCGCGAACAGCCCGACCGTTAGTGCAAGGCATGCGGCAAGGCCGACTGCCATTCTGTAGAACGGGGTCGAGACGGTCCGTTTCGTCGCACGTTGCGCCGACATGGATCGCGCGACGCTGGCCGAGTCCACGCGCTGGGCGGGGTCGGTCTCGATACCGGCCGGCTCGATCGCCGCATCGTCCGCCACCGACCTGACAACCAAGCCCGACCGGAGACTCGGATCGGCCGGGCAAACGTACTCGGCCAGTCGCGGTTGGACGCGGTTACAGTTCATGGTTCTCTCGCGTCGACGATTCCAACTCCACTGCTCCTGAGTGACTTTCGCGGGCAAAAGTGAATATCAAATTTGAAAAAACTTGAAATAATCACGGCGAATCTACATAAGACATTGTGGTACAAGAGGATGCGCGATTATCGATATTCCGGCGGGCTCACAACGCCTGCGAACCGGCGGCGGCTCGGCATCTTCTGTAAGCGATTGTTGCGAAATGCTTTATGTTTCTTTCCCGTTAATCGACAGTGACAGCCCGCCGTAACAAGACAGGCGGCTGGGATTGCGTCTTTTCGGGGCTACGGACTGGGTTGCTGTGGTCGTTTGGAGTTCTTGGCGGCCGGCAACACCGATGGTGCCAGCCCTTATGTCGGTCGATCGTCGGGTTCCGGCGAAGCCCGCATGATCCGCATCAGCCGGCCATGGTGCTGGCCTGGAAGACGGGCAGCAGGATGGCTGAGATCACGAAGGCGATGATCCCGCCGAGCACGACGATCAGACTGGGGCCAAGGATGGTTGTGAAGGCTTGAATGGCCCGCTCGCACTCCTTCTCGTAAAGGTCGGCCACCTCCAGCAGCAACTCGGACAACTGCCCGGACTGCTCCCCGACGGCCACCATGTTCACGATCAGGGGTCCGAAGGACGGCAGGCGCCGCAGAGCCGTTGCGATGGCCGATCCTCGACCGACGGCGGCGCGCAACTGGTCCACGTCTCTGCGGAAGCAGCGGTTCTTCAGGACATCGCGCGTGATTTGCAGGCCCATCAGCACGGGCACGCCGCTTCCGAGCAGCTCGGAGAGGGTGCGGGCAAATCTCGCCGTCTCGGAGCGGCTGATGATCGATCCGACCATCGGAGCCGCCAACAGCCACCGATCGAATGCAGCCCGCGTCGATTCCTGTCGGAATGCCAGGATCGTCAGGAGGACACCCATTCCCAGCGAGACAAGAACGGCCGGCCAGCGGTGGTCCATGAACGCGCTGAAGCCCAACAGGATGCGTGTGGGCAGGGGCAGTTGCTCGCCCATCGTTGCGAACAGGAGCGTGAATCGTGGGATAACGAAGGTCAGCAGGACCATGACCGTGAGGGTTCCGAGCAACAGCAGAAAGATGGGGTAGGCCATGGCTCCCTTGATGCGGCCCCGGATTTCCAGCTCGGCCTTGAGCTGTGAGGCCAATCGCCCCAGCACCTCGGCCAACATGCCTCCCTCCTCGCCGGCCCGCACGGACGCGGTTTGAGTGGGCGGGAACAGCCTTGGGAACTTGCGCATCGACTCGCAGAGCGTGGCTCCCTCCGATACGTCGGTGTGGATTCGCTCGAGCACGGCCGAGAGCGGAGTGCCGGCCGTCTGCTCCTGGAGGCTCTTGAGCGCCACGGCCAGTGACAACCCGGCCTTCAGGAGGCTGGCGAGCTGACCGATGCAGACAGCGATTTCCTGCCGCGAGATGCGCCGCAGCAACGTGCCGCGGGCGACGTCGGACAGATCTCCGCGGGCTTCGTCGACGGAAAGAAGGAAATACCCCATGCGTTTGAGACGGGCGATCGCCTCGTTGCGGTCGGCCGCCTCGACGACACCGTCTATTGTTTCGGCCTCGCCGCGTCGAACTCGATATGTGAAGGCAGGCATGTGTGCGATCCTCATGTGAAGCCGTACCATCCACTATGCGGCACACCCAAGGCCGATTCAAGTGTCGGCCCCCTCGCCGCGGTCCGGCTTCTCGGTCGCCGGCCGCGCCAGACGGGCCCGAGCAGCAGCGAACTCGGTCTACGGATTGACGGGTTCGTCCTGAGCTGCACAGTCGGGTCTGGCTTGCTCAATGAACGCCTGGTCCAGGATGTTGACGCCTCGTACAATCTCCTGGGCCATTCGGAACGACTCAAACCTGTTGGGTTGATCTGCGCCTTCATAGTGGGCGATGTCGAACCATCGGCCCCACGTGTAGTATTCATACCACGTGTTGCCGTAGGCGTTGTACATGTGCTTGAGGTCGCTGGTACGAGCGCGGATGTACAGGCCCTGCTCGCTCGGGGCCTCGCCCGGCAGCGTGGACAGGTAGATGTCGTTGAACCGAAAGACATGGACGCCCACGCCCAGTCTGTTCGGGTCGGTGCCAGTTTTGGCGGTGTCGTCGACATACGCTCCGAACGTGTCGTAACCCGCCACCATGCCCAACTGCGTCAGGCGCTGAAACTCCATGTCCGGCAGTGCGTCTGCCAGCGTCCGGGCGAAAGTCTTGGCCACTCGTAGTGAGCCCTGCTCTGGGGGGCAGTTCTGAGCCACGAGCGGCCGATGGTTGCCGGCGAAACCGCTTGTATACATCACCTCGACGTTTGGGCCGAACCTTTCCTGCATTGTGTCCATCACCGCGCGCGGCAGGTCGCCGGGATAGTCGCCACAACACGGATGTGCGGTGAACTTTACCAGTACGCCCGTCATCTGATGCGTTGCCGCGTGTCGAAAGACGATCATCTGAAGGTATGAATCCAAGGGGCAGTCGAAGTAGCGCTGGTACTTCGAGTTGTAGGCCGAGCCATCCAACAGAGCGGCGATCGGCTCCCAGAACGCGTTGTACTCCCACTGGATCGGTAGTACCTGGGCTCCGTTGTCGTTCGTGAAGGTCGACGCGGCCCGGTCGGGAGCCAGGAGGAGGTCGCGGTGGACGTTGTAGGTCGTGCCCATGTCCTTGTTGAGGAAGCCGATCTCGACGGGGTGTTTGTTGGCCATCGCCGCCTGGAGCAGCTTGGTCGGGAACCGGTCAATTCCCGGCACGCGGTCCGCGTGGTTGTGGACGTGCGTGACCAGCACCATGATGTGGTCGCGCGGGATGCCAAACGTTTCGTGGATCTGCTCCCGCCAGCGGTGGACGGTGTAGGTCCAAATATGTTGCACGTCTCCCTGCAGGATGACCCACTTCTGCTGGCCATCGGGCGATTCCAGATAGAGGCAGTGCAAGAAGTAGGCTGGGTTTGTCATATATGTTCCGGGATCGTGGAAGAAGCGAACCCGTGCAAAGCCGGCCTGGATCTGTCCCGCGGTTGTGCTCCTATAGAAATCGAGCTTTGGGAGTTGATACCGCACATCCTCGAAGTCGAAGTCCCGGCGATCGGTCAGCCGCTCCAGATTCGCGTAACGGTCCCACGGCGCGGGTCGCGGGTACTTGTTTTCGTCGCGATCCAGATCGCTGTAGGTGGCCGGCGCGTCCTGCGCACGGATGCGGATCCTGCAACGATGACCGTGGTCACCGTCGATCAACCACCTCGCGACCTTACCGGAGCCTGGCCGCACCATACCCACGGCGCCGACCGCATGGATGCGACGCTCACTCCATGTTTGGCCGCCGTCCGTGCTGAGCTCCAGCCAGACGTGTACGTACGGAACAGGCGCCGATAAGGCGTAGTGGATCGATCCTGTGTGGACCGGTCCGGAGCGATGCTGGGTCCGGACGATGGTTGCCTCCTCGACCCGGATGTCTTCGATGACTAGACGGCCCTGCGACGCAGCAGGCAAGCGAACGCCCCGCTCAAGGCGGAACTCGTTGCTGAGAGCATACGTGGGGTCCTTGGGCGGCGCCGTCTGGGCCCGCACCATGTTCGACAGCACAGACAGGTTGGGAGGTACTGCATCGTCGCCTGCCTTGACTGCAAAGCAGTATTCGGTATTGGGCTGCAGTCCCCAGACGACGCACCGCTCGGCCGATCCCGGTTCCTGCGGTGCGGGCTCGCCGGTGAACCGCTCGGCCTCAGCGAAAGACGCCTCGTTTGCGATGGGCTTGGTTGAGTAACGCAGGTCGTAGTCGGCGGCTGACCCATGTTCTCCGTCGTCACCAACGGCAGTCCAGCCCAGGGCGACCGATCCGGCGTCGACAGCTACGACTGCAAGATCGGTAATCCCTGACGGCGGGACATTATCCGCTTCCAGGGTCGTCCCTGCTGCCACGTTCGAGAGCGGCGACGTGTTGGACGACTCGTCGGTGACTCGGACGGCGAAATAGTACTGCGTGCCGCCGGTCAGGCCCGTGGCCAGCGCCGTCTCGGTTGCGCCGCTGGGACGAGGCAGCCTGAGGCCGACCACTTCTTGAGCCGCGCCGAACTCGGCTTCGTTCGTGATGGGTCGCGTCGAGTAGCGTACGTCGTATCCGGCAGCCTTGCCGTCGGCGCCATCGTCGCCGACGGCCGTCCAGCGTAGAACCGCGTGGGATGGTCCGCATGCGGCTACCCTAAAGTCGGTGATCTGTGCCGGGCTGGCCACGTCGCGTTTTTGTGTGGTGACCTCAACCACGTTGGAGATGTCCGAGACATTGCCCCATCGGTCCGCACTTATCACCGCCATCTTGTAGGCCCTTCCTGGTGTCAGTCCGGTGGCCACGAAGAGCTCCTGGTATCCCGGGTTGCTCGGAGACGGTGGAGGGCCGGGTCGCATTGCGGCGCTCCAATTGCTCTCGTTTAAGGTGCTATGCGTGCATCGCACGTCGTAGTGTGCTACGCGCCCGCCTGTTCCGCGATCGTCAGCCGGCGCAGTCCAGCGCAGCGTGACGGATTGGCTCTGTGCTTCGACCACGACTAGATCGGCGATCGCCTCGGGCCGCGTGTCGTCGGGATCGGCCGCCACCAGGTTCAGGCCGGTCAGGACTCCCGTCGCGCCGCCCATACCGTCGACTGTGAACGACAGGACGCCGGCAGCAGAGACCTTCACTGACACAGTTTTGCTCTGTTCGCCACGTGGGGTCTGGATCGTAAGGGACACGTCCGGTGCGCCGTCATCGTCCTCGTCGACATCCACAACCGTCTGACTGGCAGTTCCATACGGCAGCGCTGCATGGATCGTGAGGTCGTAGCTGCCCGGCTCAATGGGCTGGATTCTGAAAGTCTCGGGAGGATCCCTTGGATCCCACGATACGCAATCACGTGTAAGGGGGTCCGGATGCGTGGGGGCCAGGTCGCGGAAGTGGGCGCTCGGAGATCCTACCCACGCACCGCGAACGCCGCCTCCGAGTTCTGCTGGGGTTCCGTCGTCCCAGCAATACGCGGGCCCGACGGCTACGTACCCGGGCGCCGTCACTGCGTCGGCGGGCTGGAAGTCGATGTTCACGATGGAGACCATGTGAGAGGCGCCTGATGGCAGTCCCAGGGCTGCGGTCAGCACCGCGCGCAACGTGCATAACCACATCGATCTTTCCTCCACAGCTTCGACGGCAAGGCGGTTGCGGCATGTTGTTCGAGATTCATGTTGCTGGCATCCTGCGAGAATGAAGAGGGTGACGTCGTCTTACAGATTCTGGCGGCAACAGGGCAGGCTGTTGAGGTACGTGACCGTATTGTTTGAAGCGTGCGCCCGGTTACCGAGTTTGCAAAGTGCCCGTTACCTCCACGATGGGTATCTCTGTCTGAGCGATCAATCCGCGAGTTGTCCTCAGGTCTGATCCCCGCGGGGACAGGTGACGAAACGGACCGTTTCTGCCAGAATTGCCAGATCAACCAGGAAACTTGCTCTGCGCAGATACAGCCGATCGTAACGAAGGTTCTGGTGGATCGGCCTCATGCGCGTCGCGCGGACCTGCCACAGACCGGTCAGGCCAGGTCGGCACAGCAGGCGCACTTCTTGCTGTGGTCCGTAGCCTTGGACGATATCCACAAGTTCAGGGCGCGGTCCCACCAGGCTCATCTTGCCGCTTAGCACGCAGAGGAGTTGCGGCCATTCGTCGAGTCGGTGTTTCCGTAACCACTCGCCCAAAGCCGTGACTTGCGCAAGCGGGGGCGACATCTGGCATCGCATCGTTTGAAACTTAGGCATCAGAAAGATGCTGCCGCATCTGCCCACACGCGGTTGGAGCAAAAGGACCGGGCGTCCGTCAACAGCCCAGATGAGCGCCGCGATGACCAGCATGATTAGCGCGGCAGGCAGGAGTAGCGGAATGCTCAAGAGCAGATCCACTGCGCGTTTGCCGGAGCTGTCAATGTAGGGACTCACCAGCAGGCGCCTGTCGTCGCCTAACGTCTGTACTCCTCGGCCCGCGCCCTCGGTCGGCCGGAGCGCAGAGCGCACGCGTCCGCGACTTTTGCGGGCATGCGCCGCGCGTTTCGTCTGGCGTATTGTGGTGACCGATGGTGTGGTCAATGAGACACATTCCACCGACAAGGTGCATGGGTGTCGGTCGCAGCCTGCGCATGCCGCCTGCACGTCTCAGACCGGGCACGATACGTCCCCGCTCCCTCCGGCGCGGCACGCTACAGCCGCGAGCAAAAGAGGGCCAGATCGATATCCGCCGTTTGTCTGAATGCTCCGTTGTGAGGCGGTACGACTGGACCCTACCGTGTTGCCCTTTGGGCAATATCGCGCACCAGCACACGCCCTATCTCTCTTTGCGTTCTTCTCGCGGCGATCGGCGCGACCAGCTAAAAGGCGAGTCCTTTTGTTTGTAGTTCTCTGCTCCAGAGTCAGGCAAGTCATGTGGTCTTGCACCCCACGAATTCAGTTGCGGCAGAGGGTCGCTTCTACCTCACAATCACTGAAGAAGTGGCGCCACATCCCTGCAATCCAGTTCGGCTACGAGTGTCTGCCCGATGGCGCGGACGGATATGTACAGGTGGCCACGGCCGTTGCACTTCTCCACGATGCCTTCGAGGCCATGCAGGGGGCCCGCACACACTTGCACCTTCTGCCCTTCCCGGAGCCAGGGCAGCGAGCGCACCGGAAGCTTGGCGGACAACACCCGCTTAACGGCTTCGATCTCTTCTCTGGGTACCTCGATGGGTCCCGTGCTGGCCGAGACGAATCTCACGACGCCTTTCGTATCGAGGATCCGGTAGATATCTGGGGAGGCAGGCTTGAGGCGGACGAACAGGTACGAGGGAAAGAGCGGCAGGTCCAATTGAACCGTACGGTCGCTCCATCGACGACGCGCGCGATACAGCGGCAGATATGTCTCGATGCCGAGCATCCCGAGACGTTTGTCGACCTCCTTCTCGAAGCGACTTCGCGTATACAGCGCATACCAACACTGTTCCGATGGGCTGCTCACACACACCACCACAGCGGCGACGGGCATACTTCTGCCGCGCGCCCACGGAATGGACGATCCTAAACCTCAAGGCCTCCGCCGACCTTCACGCCGGACAAGGACTTACTGAGGCGAGAATGCCCACGCGCACAAACCCACCCCAAACCAAGACCGCGCACGGCCACACAAAACGCCCCGTGGCCCCAGACGACGGCGACTCTCGCTCCGGGCCCGCACGGCCCAAGAACCAACGCAGAATTGTCTTACAACTGATGCCCCTTGGCGCTGGACGCCCCTGCGAGCGCCCCAACGCGCTACAAATATAACCCACGATCGAAAACCTGTCAAACCAGCACGAGGGGAAAATCTGTAAATATCTGCGATTCGCTCTTGCGGGGATCTCGGCTGTCATATACAATCATGACTCGCCGTTTTTCAGATCGAAAAGGGAAGTTCGATCAGCGATAGGTAGATCTGGGAGTCTATCGGCCCAGGCGGGCGGGAGGGAGTTGTTGTGTGCCTGCTCTGGTTGGTGGTCTGCAGATGGCTGGCGGGCAGTTGGTGGCCGTCCGAGCCGAGGGAGAGAGCCGGATGTCGGGCTGCGCCCGGGCGGTGATCGTGAAGCGAACCGGCTACGCTCATCTTAGAGACGGGCTTGCTGGAACGTCGGGGGAAGACTGGTGGGGCCGCAACCTCTACTATGGCAGCCGTTTGCGTGAGCAACGGGGCGCTAGTCGTGCGTTACCTCGGTGGTTTACCGGGGGGCGACGGACGGGCGCGTTTACCCTGGTTGAGCTTTTGCTGGTGGTCACGATCATTGGCGTTCTGGCGGCGCTGGTGATGCCTCGTTTTTTTGGCAGATCGCAGCAGGCTCGAATTGTCGCAGCCAAGCAGGAGATCGTCGGCACGCTGGGCGTGGCGTTGGATCTGTTCGAGCAGGACACGGGGCGCTACCCGAGCACCGAGGAGGGGCTGCGGGTCTTGATATCGGCGCCTGCGCAGGGCACGGTGCTGGGCTGGAGCGGCCCCTATATCAAGAGCGCTTCGGTTCCATTGGATCCCTGGGGCCAAGAGTACCACTACACATATCCGAGTCAACTGACGAATGTTGCGGGGCTGTACGATCTGGTGTCCGCCGGTCCTGATGGTCAACTTGGCACGGATGATGACGTATCGAACCACAACCCCGAGGCGCTGGGTCACTCGCCAAGCCGCTGACGGCTTTACATTGGTTGAGCTTCTGGTCGTCCTGGCGATCGTGGCCATCGTTGCAGGCATCGTAAGTCCTTACGCCCGAGGGAGTTTCAAGGGCAGGCAACTTCAGGACGCTGCCATGACGTTAGCCACACACATAAGATACGCGCAGGCACTGGCCGTGGACCGGGGACGCCCGAGCCGACTGCACGTCGATTTGGAGCGGCAGCGGTATCGGGTTGAACTGGCTCGGGACTTCAGCGGGTACGACTTCGTGGCGGCGCCGGGTCGGGCGGGTCAGTATACGTCGCTGCCGGCGCGGATTGAATTCGGCGTGGTCGAGTTGAGTAACGGCATGAGCAGCAGTGATGTGCTGTTGTTTGCTCCGAGCGACCAATGGACCGTGGGTCAGATCGTGCTCACAAACGGCGAGGCGAGCGCGACGGTGAAGGTGGAGAGGGGCCTGGGCTGCGTGAACGTGGTCCGTGAAATCACGGGCAAAGCATCTTCGGCGGATTGACTATCTCTGCGCTGGTGCCTGGATGCTTCCGGGCTATTGCTGGTTTTTGCGGGTCCGATTGTGACTCAGGAAGACGAAGTCCGCGCTGAATTGTTGTTACACCGCCAGCGTGCTGGCCGTGGTTTCACGATCGTCGAGGTGCTGGTGGCGATGACGGTCACCGGCGTCGGGCTGCTGGCGGTGTTCACCGCCTTGCGGATGGCCCATTCGACTGCTGGTCTGATCAGCGACGAGCAGCAGGCTCAGCAGTTGGCGCAACGACACATGACGAGCCTTCTCGTCGAGCCGATCCAGCGTATGGGGGTTCAGACGGGTCAAACGGGCAGGTTCTCGTGGCAGCACGCCATCCGCCGAACGAAGGATCCGGACCTTGCGGAGGTCGTCGTCTCCGTTCGGTGGGCGCACCAGGGCCAACAACGGAAATTCCAGCTGGTCTCGTTGCGACCGCTTGCGACCAACCCTTGATGTGCGTTCATGAGCCCATTCGAATACGGGCGTTCACGCTCACTGAGTTGCTTGTGGCCCTAACGATCAGCTCGATTATCATGTTGGCGGTCAGCGGTGCGTTTGGTCTGGGGCTTCGGCTGTGGCGAGGCGTGGAAGATCGGCGGCCTGCCGAACAGGCGGGTGGGAGAGTCCTGACCGCCCTGCAGTGTGAGCTTTCGAGTGTCTATTTGCCGTCACTGCAGGATGGCGAACCGAGCACCTTCCAGGTGGACGGTTCGAGTAAGTTGTCGTTCTACACCGCATCACCGTCTTATTACTATGGCTTGCCGGCGGCGCGGTGCGCACGGGTCACGTATGAGTACAAAGACGGATCCCTGTCTCGCACCGAGGAGCTGGTGGCTACGGAAAAGCCGATTGGTACACCCGTGACTGAGGTGGTAGCAGAAGGGATGTCCGGCTTTGCGTTCGCATACCTGCAAGAGCCGGGACAGCCGGTGCCCGTGGATGGCGATGCACCGGATGGCGGGCAGCCACCTAAGCTCGTGCAGGTCGAGATGGACTGGCCTATGGCGTCGTTTTCGGGCCAGTTTCTCGTGGTGGCACGTGAGCCTTTGACCGCCGATTCAGGCGAGTAGCCGCTAGACGATCCTGTAGCTGCGCTCGCTGCTCTTGGCCTGACTGATGATGTGTCCGGGGTCGCGACGAATCCTGCGATCGCGTCGCACGCGGAAAGGCGCTGTGCTGGTACTTGTTCTGATCGTGTTTTCGGGGCTATCGCTTCTTGCCTTGGGACTATGCCATCGAACGCGGCTCGAACTGCGGATGGCCCGCATGCGCGGCGATGATCTGCGGGCGTTCTATCTGGCCTTGGGCGGCGTGAACCGGGCCGTTTCGGCTCTGCGCAAGGACCTCGCTGAGCGCGAAGACGAGGTCGTACACTTCGGTCAGCCATGGCATCTGGCCACATCGGCCGCAGCAGAAGGTTTCTTTGTCGACTTGGACGATACATGGCGGACCGCTTCCAGCCTGTTCTACGCGACCACCGATGAAGAAGGACGATTGAACATTCGGACAAGCTCACCGGCCGGCTGGCTGGCGCTGCCGGGCATGGATGAGGCGGCCATCCACGCAATCCTGGATTGGGAAGATGAGGACGATACGCCCGAGCCGCAAGGAGCGGAGACGGCTGACCACTACATGCGTCAGCCGTACCCGTATCGCGCCAAGAACGCACCGATAGGGTCCGTGTGGGAGCTTGCGCGTCTGGCGGGCATCGATCGACGCCGACTGCTCGGCGAGGATGCCAACGGAAACGGGGCCCTGGACGTGAACGAAGACGACGGCGCAGCCAGTTGGCCGCCGGACAACATGGACGGCAGTCTCGACCATGGGTTGATCGACCACTTTACTGTCTGCGGGGACGGCAAGGTCAACCTGAACACCGCCAACAGAGCCGTGCTGTCGGCCCTACCGGGGGTCGAGCCCGCCGATGCCGAGGAAGTCGTTTCTTTCCGTGCGGGTCCCGATCGCCTGACGTTCACCGCGGACGATCGATATTTCGCATCTCCTGATGACGTGGCGAAGGTGTCCAACCTTTCGCCCACGGCGCAGGAACTTCTGGCAGAGTACGGGACCTGCACGTCGCGGCATTTCCGGGTCGTGAGTCAGGCATCGGTACGGCAGGACGGGCCACTCGTCAGCCTATGGGCTCTCGTGAGTCGGACCGACGGTGAAGTGCAGGTCGTTTTTCTCAGGCGGCTGTAATCTTTCAGCAATGGCCGGACGTACCACGTCCCACTTGCCTCCCACGAAGGAAGCGATTTCAGTCGTGACGGAACTGCGGCTCAAGCGACGGTGTCTGGGCATGAGTCTCGCCGCCGACGGCGCCGTCTATCTGGCGGACCCGGAAGCCCGGCGTGTGTATTCGGTGCGGAGCGAGACGTTCATCGAGGCGGTTAGACGCCGGCAGGTATATGCGCGGCGTTGGCATATGGTCGTGCCGCGGCGCGACTGCGTGTTGAAGACGTTGTCACTGCCGACGACCCACGAATCTGAAGTCCGACAGATGCTGGAATTCGAGGTGCCCGGCCTCATGCCGGCACAGAGTGGAGAAGTCTGCTACGACGCCATGCCGCTCGGGCCTCCCCAAGAGGGGCGCCAGGATGTGCTGGTCGTTCTGACGCCGGCCGGTCGGCTACGGGCGCGCGCCAAGTTACTTACCGATGCGGGGGTTGTACCCGAAACGGTGATACCTTCATGCGTCGGTCTGCATCGTTGGCTGCGCGCGTGCGTGGCGGACGAGTCCGCTGATGAGTACAACGCGCTTCTGGCCGTGGATCGGGAGCATTACCACCTGGTCCTGGAATCCAGGGGGTTCATGGTGGCCTCGCGTTCGGCGGCCGTCGAGCCGGCCGACGGGATCGGTCTGCCAGACCAAGTGGCTGAAGCCCAGCGATGGTTGGGCCGTCTGCCGAACGCAGACGGTGCTCCGCCGCTGGCGACGATGTTCCTGGTCGGTGAGATGCAGCTCGTCCGCAAACAGGGCCGCCCGGATTCGGATGCCGCCTCGAGTGGGGTGGGGCCGGCGCAGCGGGTCGTTGAGCCGAGTATTGAGATGGTTGCCGAGCAGCCCGGGGCCCCGCCTTCGATGGTCCAGGCGCTGTCCGCGTTGGGGGCCTGCCTTCCAGACCGAGGATGGGAGGGGCGTCCGCTCAATCTGGCTCCGAGGGAATGGATCGAAAAACGGCAACGGCGGCGCCTTTGGCTCGACCGCGCGATCACCGCTGCCTCCGTTGCTCTGGCGGTGGCTTGTCTGTGCGGCTATTTGACAGCGCGCAATGTGCGGCTCGCGTGGCAGCGGGATGCGCTCGTCAAGCAGATTGAGCCGATTCGGGATGTAGCCGGCGCGTTGGAGGCGAAGAAGAACCAGGTGCGAGCCATTCGGTCGCAGATGGCCATACGGCCGTTGCCCCTGGAGATCCTGATGGAGCTGCACAGGCGAGTGCCGCAGAACGTGTTCCTCAGCCAACTCGTGATGGATCTGAAGCCTGGCGCATCGGAAGTCACGCTACGTGGGACCGCGCGCAGCCTGGAGTTGGCCTTTGTCTTCCCGCTGTTGCTGGAGAAGTCGGCCCTGTTCGCCGACGTCTGGCCGGACGGAGCCCAGCAGGTCAGTCGGGGCAATGACACGCTCGTGGAGTATGGTTGCCGCTGCCGGATCGATGTGGCGGCGGCGGCTCGGGCTCGCGCTGCTGCAGAGGCCATGCAGGCAGCACCGCCTGCGGACCGTCCGGAGATGCCACATGGTGCCGCGACCGAGGATGTCCTGTAGGTACGCAGCTCATGCGCCGATTGAATCCCAGGGAGAAGACGATCTCGCGGCTGACGGCTGCGGTGCTTTCAGGGGCATTGCTATACGTGTGGCTCGTCCGGCCGCAGCTAGACCGGCACGAACAGTTGCAGGAAGATGTCGCAACTCTGGGCGCCTCATTGACGAGAATGCACGCGAATATCCGGCTCAAGGATCGGATTGAGAGGCAGTACAAGAACGTGCGGCAGTTGATACGCGAGTCAGGAAGTGCGAGCCAGGAGATGTCTCGCTTCGCCGGTTTGCTGGCCGACTTGTACGGCCCGCTGAACCTGCAGATGACTTCCGTGCGGCCCCTACCGGATGTCCAGGAACGCTACTATCGTAAATATGTGCTAAGGTTGGAGCTGTCCGGAAGCACGGCGGAGATCGCCCGTTTCCTGGCGAGCATAGCGCGAACGCCTGAGCCGATTTCGGTGGAGTGGCTGGATCTGCTGTGTAAGGATCGTCCCGGACATCTGTCCGGTGCCCTGATCGTCAGCCGCGTCGTTACGGCGATGGATACTGCAACGCCGGCGGCGCCGGGAAGGCTCCAGGCAATCGGAGCATCCAATTGAGTGAGTCGGCTTCGAGTCGTCTGTGGTCTCTTTTTCTCCGAAGGGCCCGCGGTTCTTTAGGCCTTCACTCGCGCATTCGCCTGGTTTCGCTGGCGCTGGCGCTGTTGCTGATCGTCCTGGCGGCTGCGGAGTTGGTGTGGCCACCGGCTGCTTCGGCTCGGATCGCTTCTGACGCGCCTGGTGCGGCTGCGCTGGAGGTCGGCCCCATCGCCCCTGGCGAGACAAGTTGGCTGCCCGTGATTCGGCGCCGATCTCTCTTTGAGCCAGCCGTGCCGCTGCCGTCCCGACGCATGGCCAAGCACGCCGTGGACCGGATCCTGGCGATGTTGGCACTCAGTGCCATCACGGACATAGACGGCCAGAAGGTAGCCTACATCCGCGTCAAGGGCTTCGGTATGAGGCGGTTTCGGGAAGGAGAGGGCATGGAGGAGATGTTCAAGGTACTTCGCATTGGCCGCAAGTCCGTTCAGCTGGAAGTCGTGGGCGAGCGGTTGGAGCTAGCTCTGTGAATTATGTGTTGGCCATCTGTCGGGACCGTTGGTTTCTGATCGCTGTGTGCCTGCACGCGGCAGGCGCGTTGCTGTGTCCGGCGCAAGACTTCGATCCATTCGCGGGTACGGGTGAGCCTTCGGGTTCCTCTGTTGGCCCCCGTCCATGGGTGAATTCGGGCCAGATCGGAGAGGACCGGTCAATACGTGGCCAAGAGCCTGGCCCCGTGATCGATCAGGTGCAATTCGACGACGAAGACATCGAGATGCCCTTTCAGTTGATCAGCGATGTGAGCGGCTGGAGCATCTTTCCCAGCGCGAAGGTGCGGGGCAAGGTGAGTCTCTACGCCAAGAACATCACTGCCGGTGAGCTTCTGGATCAGGTTGTGACGATGGCCGGTTTCGTTTACGTCCGACACGGCAACGTCATCTCGGTGATGAATTACGAGGAGTACATACAGTACTACGGCGTCGAGAAACGTGTGATCACGCTTTCGCAGAGAGATGCCGACGACGTTTCCCGCGTGCTGGCGCAGTTCATTAGCCCACGCGGCAAGCTGATTGCGGACCCGTCTACCCAAAGCATCGTCGTCTACGACGTGCCGTCCAATCTTGGCTTGCTGGAGACGGTCATCCGGGAGATCGATCTTCCCACCAGCCGGATGGCCGTGGAGGTCGTCAAGCTGGTTTACGCGGATGTGTCGGTACTGCATGAGGAATTGGGGGCCATCTACGAATCGGCAGCTACCGATCGCGAGCCGTCTCAGGCCGTTGCCGTGACATCGCAGCCTGCGGGGACATCGAGCACGCTCCTTGCGCCCTCGGGCCGTACGGTGGTTTTGTGCCCGATCGTCCGGACGAATCACATGGTATTGAAGGGCTATCCGCAGGACATTACGCAGGTAAAGGGTCTCCTCCGCGCCCTGGACGTCGCCCCCGAATTCATGAGAACGGTTAGCTATCCCGTCATCAACCTGGCCGTACCCGATCTCGTGGCGAACCTACGGATGGCGCTGGGACTGGTACAGGACTCGGGGGGACCTTCGGGCGCCTACGCGTCACCACAGTCGGGCAATCGGGCGGGACGGACCGAGCCGGCGACGTCCAACAGCCGCATCCGCCTTGGCGTGCTCACCGATACGAATTCGATCGTCGTGACAGCGCCGGACGTCGTGCACCGGCAGGTCGAGAACTTCCTTACCATCTGTGACGTGCCGCCCCTGGCGGTGGCCGGCGGCATCGAGGTGTACAAGCTTGAGAACGCCGATGCACGCGAAGTTGCGGACGTCCTGCAAGAGCTGATTGACCAGGACGGTGAACAGGACGACGGCGGGCGCTTGGGTCTCGGTACGGGACCCGGGTCTGTCCCGGTGGTCGGGCCCTCCGAACAAGCGGTGTCGGGTACGGTAGCGCGATCCACATCCATTGGTGGCACAGGCGGGGCAACCGGCCCGGCGGGTGAGGGGGCGCCGGGGTCGTGGTGGGTGCAGAAGCCGTGCGTGGTGGCCAACGAAGCCACCAATTCGGTGGTGGTGCAGGCCAGCGCGCAGGAGCAGGCTCGGTTTGCCCGTCTGATCGCGGAGTTGGATCGCCGCCGCAATCAGGTCCTGCTGGAGGTGGTGGTGGTCGATATCCGCGGGAGCGAGGACATTGACGTTGGCCTGGAGTGGGAGATGTTTGACGCGCCCGAGACCGACCACGGCCATCTGCTGTTTACCGCATTCGGTCTGTCGACGCTCGATCCGACCACGGGTCAAAGGGCGATCAACGTGTTGCCGGGCGGCACAGCCGCCGTCTTGCGTTCCGAGTTTATGCCCTTTATCCTGCGCGCCCTGCAGAACAACAACAACGCGAAGATTCGTACCGCACCGCGCCTCCTGGTGAACGACAACTCCACGGGGATGATCCAGAGCATAGCCGAGGAGCCGTTCGAGCAGGTCAACGCCAGCGACACGGTCGCCACGACGTCCTTCGGCGGTTATGTCCAGGCGGGCACCCAGTTGGAGGTTACGCCTCATATCAGTGAGAGCGATTATCTGAAGCTGGAATATCAGATCATGCTGAACTCTTTTCGCGGGCGTTCGACGGATGCGACGCTGCCCCCTGCGCGCGATACGGACATGATCAGCAGTGAGGCAACCGTCCCCGACGGCGACACCCTGATCGTGGGCGGCCTGACATTCCGCAGCCGTCGTGACTCGCAGGATAAGATACCGCTACTGGGGGACATCCCGCTGCTGGGGCACCTTTTCCGCCGCACGGTTGGGGTGGAGGAGGATACACGCCTTTACGTTTTCGTGACGCCCAGGATTCTGCGCGACATGCAATTCCGAGACCTGCGAGATTTGAGCGTACAGCAGCGACTGGAGTCCGACGAGGCGTCTGTCTATCCGGAAAACGAGCCGCTCGAACTCGAAATCGACAAAGGGTGACTATCGGTGTGGACATATCGGCGGTTGTGTGAACGGACAGGTCGTTCTGGAGTGATCGTGCTTCTGGCCGCAGCCATCGTCGGTTTGGGAGGTTGCCGGGCCGCAAAGAGCCCAGAGCGTGAGGCCGTCGGCGCCCGGCGTGGCAATGACTCTGCGATCCCTCGACAGGAGGCCCAGAAGCTACTGGCACGTGCTGCTGCGGACCGGCTGGCCGGGCGGCCAGCGCAGGCCAAGAGCAGCCTGCTTGAAGCCGTGAGGCTCGACCCCCACAGCGGAGCCGTGCACCACGATCTTGGACTGGTCAGCTTGGAGCTGGGCGAACTGCACACTGCCGCTGTTTGCTTCGAGGAGGCGTCTCGCTTGTTGCCGCGAGAAGTCGAGCCGTGCTACAACCTCGGCCTGATTCTCGAGACCGCTGGTAAGTATCGCCTTGCGGTGGACGCCTATGAACGTGCGCTGGATCGGCAGGCAGATCATCTGGCGTCATTGGAAAACCTCTGCAGGACGCGTGTGCGTCTTGGCTGGCGCGACCGGGAGACGCTGCGCCTTTTGACGACTTGTCTGGAGCGGGAACACCGGCCGGAATGGGTCGCGTGGTTGCGGCGTGAGATGCTACAGGCGACCGGCAAGTCCAGTGGCAGCTCTCCACCGCGGCCGACGAGTCTTCCCGTGCAGCCTGCCTCAGCCACGGCGAATCCTGTTCATAGCACAGACCGCGCAGCTGCGGAACGCCCCGTCGATGTCCCTTCGGCCGCTGCCGGCAGGTGACGAACGGATACGATACTCCGGTGTTCTCCACTGCTCTATTCATCCTCGTAGCTTACGCAAGGCCGATCAAGACGCGAAGGAGGAAACAGACGATGCAGAATTTCTACCGGACGTTTGTTGCGACTTGTGCCGTTATCTCGGCGGTTGCGCAGGTTGGCATGGGCGCATGGGTTGGCGACGTGATTTTTGCCTCCTACTCGCAGGTCGGAAAGGAATACGGCGTATCCGTAGCCGAATTCGATTTCACGCGACCGATGAACGGCAAGCGTGACGGAACCTACGTCAACCGGGTATCCGCCCGGTACGAGCCGTTGGTGCAGAACGACCGTGTAACGGCCTGCAAGGATGCCGTGGTCTTTTCACGCGCGATCGTGATGTACGACGAGGACACCGCCCTCGTGCTGTGCAGCCTCTATTGGGGGCACTGGGACCAAGTTAGGCACGTGTGGATCACGCAATTGGAGTACGACGCCAGTACGCCGTATGAAAGGGATCCGGGGCCCCTGGTCCTCGGCGACATCCGCTCCGATCAAGGTACGACGACAGGCGGCATTCTGAGCGGCCGGCTGCAGTTGGCTGTGCGTCCGGAAGGGGCATGGACCGCAATGTCGAGCCGGATACCCGTTCCGAGCAAGCTATACCTCACGGAGCTGATAGACGCAGGCATGTTCCGAGCCGAGAACGTGATGGACATGGCCGTCGATCTGGGAGGCAACCTCTACATCGCCGGCCGGCACCGTTACACAAGTGAAGGCATGATCTACAAGCTGCCCAAGATCGGCGGCCGGCGTCTGGGCCCGGGCAAGGGCGAGCGCGTGGGCGAAGCCATGTTCGGACAGGGCGTGCAGGTGGTCTCCAAGCCGACCGGCAAATCCTGGTTCACGAGCGTGGCCGTCGATGACGGCGGGTTCATCTACACTGTCGATCGGGGGCTCTCGACCGTCGACGTCTACGATGCGCAAGGCAAGCTCGTGCTCTCCTATAACATGGACGAAGAGCTGCAGCTCGCGCCGGAGGCGTTGCGTATCGACCCGACGTATACCGGGCCGGGCCCACGGCTCGTGCTCAATGTCTACGATCCACAAAAGGTTGTGAAAATCCTCGTGCTGGATGTCGACCCGGCCGCAGCGTCAGCCCGAGTCGCGAAGAAGCTCATCAACACGACTCGGCTAGCGGACACACCCTCTGACGACTCAGCCCTGCGCGAAGTTGCCGACGACACGACGTGCATGGAGTTGATCGACTGGATTGAGCTGAGCCCGGAGGGCGACATCCTCTACGTCGACGAACGAGGCAGCAAGGACGACCGTCATGCCTTGATTGCGGCGGAGGATTATGCCAAAGCCGTGGTGAGTCCTGATGGTTCGACATATGACATCCCGGTCGTGGGCGTAGACGTACTTCAGGAGGTCGGCCACGACTACGCTCGCGGCGGCACGTTCGCTGCCGTAACTAAGCCCAATCGAGCCCTGATTTCCGCCGCGCTGAAACTGGCTGCCAAAGGGCAGGCGGCTGAGGCTTTGGCCCAATTGGAGGAGCACCTCCAGCGACTCAAGGCGAATCCGTCGGCGGACGGCGGTCCCAGCGGTAATGCGGGCGGCCGGGAGGCGGGACTGCTGATCGACACCTACGCGGCCATTGCATCGGTCAAGCGCTCGCTCAGTGTGCCGCAGCGCGAGCTGCAGGCAGTCTGCTACGAGGGCCTGCAGACGGCCCCCAATGCACCCGGAGTTTACGAGGTGGTAGCCAGTCTGGCCGGTGCACTTCCCGAAGCCCAGCGCGACACAGTCCTGTGGAACCTCGCCAGGAAGTTCCGGGCAACCGAGGCCGGCCGGGCTGCGGCCAATCTCTTGATGGTTAGTGTGCTGGCAGGCTGCCAAGACGTGCAAGGGGGCCTAGAGGATTTGGCCATCCGCGGCACCGGGACAGCGATCGGCGACCAAGCTTTTGTGCGGCTCAATATCCTGAACGGCCGGAGAGATCTGGGCGGCGATCTATCCCAGCAGCTTCGCGCGGAGACGTTATTGCTGTGTGGCCTGAAGGGTGACAAGGTGGACGCATCCGCTTCGCTCCTCATGCAGTGCGCGCAACGGTTTATGACGAGCTACCGCGTGTGGAAGGTGGAGGATCTCTGCCGACTGGTCCTGATGAACGACCCCCGGACTGCCTGCCTTCCGGCGGTGAGCGGACTGCTCGTGCGCTCTCGCGTCCTGCGCGGCGATTACGTCGGCGCGCTGGCGGCCGTAGCCGCACGGCCGGACGGCAGCGAGCGGTCCGCGCTAGCCCGTCAGATCGCGCAGGCGGCGACACTGGCGGATGTCCGTGCACATGTGACCCACTGGGTCGAAGCCACATGCGGGTCGGCGGATGGGCGAGTAGTGCCCGATGCGACTGCATCAGACATCGCATTCTATCGGGAACTCGGCGCGGTGGCCGAGCAACTGAATCTGCCAATTGTGGGTACGGTTTGTTGGCAGGAGATCCTGCGAAGCCGACAGGTCAGCGTCATCGACGCAGCCACCGGCTCGGCACTCAGCGAAGACTTCGCCGTCCGGACCGCCAAGGTGGAACACCTCGCGGTTTTCTGGAAGGCGTTGCTGGCTTCGGCCGACGGCAAACCCGAGGAAGCCGCCCGGCTTCTGATGCCGTTGGCGGATGCAACGTCGGCGCCGCTGCGCGGACAAGTCCTCTTTGAGTTGGCCCGCGCGCGTCTGGCGCAGCACAGACCCCAAGTTGCGGTAGCTTCCATCAACGAGTGCGTCGAGGAACTACCGTCCAGCGAGGCGGCGAGAGAGCTGCATGCAGCCGCCGATAGTGAGATCCGTTCGCAAGAAGCCACGGCTCAGGCTTTCCGTCAGTGGGCGCAACTGCGCAAAGCTGCTGATGACGCCCCAGACGACGACCGCGCGGCCGAGGCGTTATTGGGACTGGCCGATATCGAGTTGCAGCTCGGGGCGCCCAGGAAGGCGGTGGTTGTGCTGGAGGAGGCCGTTCGCCAGCATCCCACCGCCGTTTCCACTACGCAATCACTGCGGCGACTTGTCAGCTTGTACAGAGACGAACTTCACGACGAAGCGACCGGCGGCTATTACGAATCGCAACTGGCGAAGGAGTCATCCAAGAGCACGCCGACGTCCCAACCTGGGGCCGCGCGGTAGAACACGCCTGATAGTCGTCGAATCCCGCAGCCAATCCGTCTTCTGTTCCAACGTTACGCTCGATCCAATAACCCTTATATTGGAGGTTTCGCCATGCGTGGCCACATGCATTATATGCGTTGCCTGGTAGCTGCGTTCATGTGTGTTGCATGCGGCTGCTCGGACGAGCACAAAGAGCAAGGCGAGTCTGCGACCCAGACCGCACGACACGAAGCCCCGCTCTCAGCCTCTCGGACTTACATCGCTATGCCGGCCGAGATGTTCGAGCCGCTGGACACCTCCTGCCCTGCCTCTGGAGTACTACAACTGGATCGCGCTATCGGCGCAGGCGAAATGGATAAAGCCGTGGCCATCTATCGGGAGCAGTCAAGCCTATTGAGCAAGAGTCCTCGCGCCAAAGCGATTGCAGGTCTCCACCTCGTGCAGGGATACATGCGGGCGACTGAGCCAGAGGTCGCCGAGGTCTTCGCCCTGCTGACGGAACTGGAATCCACTGTGAGCGATCCGGACGTTCCGGCCTCGGCCAAGGCTGAGTGGCACTGGTGGAACGTCGTCGTGGCGTTGTACGGGGCCGGCCAGGAACAACTGGCCGATGAGTCGGCCTTTGCCCAATGGCATGCCGGGCTGCGCGCCCATACCGCCGCCACGGGGACTCGCCTGCCAGCGCAGACCACCCTTTTCGCCGCCGCTGACTATCTGGTAGGTGCGGCCGCTGAGTCCGAAAGCATTGTAGATCGGGTTGAGCGGGTTTTCGTCGACCTCCAGTTGGACCTGGCCTGCCCGAGCCTGACCGTACCTCTACAGCAACGTCGGATTAGGCTGCTTGCCGGTTGCCAGCGATATAACGACGCGCTGCACGAATGCAGAATTCTTTTGGCACTGGCGGCTTCGAATGGCCAGGCCCTGTCCGAAGCAGTGGATCAAACGAAGTCAGTCTTGCGCGCAGCCGGCCAGGAGGAGGCGGCAACGAAACTCGCGGCGTTCCTGTGCCACGGCACTGACGGACCGGCCGGTCAGCCAGGTACCCCGGACGATCGCGGTTACTGTTTGGCGAAAACGGCGCGGTCGCATCCGTATTTGCAGCAATGGGCGGACCGGTCGTCTGGAGCCGGCGACAACCCGATCGGACGGGGTTACGCATTGCTTCTGCGCGGCGAGGGCGATGCCGCAAAACGACATTTCGCCGACCTGATTGCATCGGATGCGTCGCTCAACGACGACGAGATGCGAGCGGTACTGGAGGGGGTCACCGCGGCCACGTGCTTGACTGGCTGCGAACACCCGGGCAGTGAGGCGTTTGCTCTGAGTCTTCTGTATGGCGAAGAAGCCGCATCGGTGGCGCCGCGATGGCGGGACGCTGCGCGGCAATATGTGGGCGGCCGAGTGGGTCTGGTTCGGCAGTTGGTGGCCGGCGAACAACACGAGTTTGCACTGGCGATGTGCACCGCCATTGTCAACGATGCCCGCCGCCAAGCCGATCACGAGGATATCCTCCAAATTGCCCTCGACTTGGTGCAACGCACCGCCGACGATCCGTCTCCTGCAGGAATGTCAGGCGCCTGGCAGCAGTTTGGCCGCGGGCTTGCACTCGAATCGGCTGCAACATGCTGGGTGAGATTGGCCGCACAGAAGTTATACAGTTCTGACGACCCGACCACGGCCTTGGCGCTGATCGAGGCATTCGCTCGAGAGGTCCCATCGATTCATGAAGACCCGGAAGTTGTGATGCTGGCGGTCGGCTGTCTCTTGCGCGACGGGAAGATGGATCAAGCTCTCGTACGCGTCCGAGACTTGTTGGATCGCTTGGACGTATCACCCGACGCCCGCGCGCGGGCGAATCTTCTGGTCGCCGCCATTCACCTGCAGCAGGCGCGGGTCATAGACGCCCGTCAGGCTCTGGCAACGGTACTCGTCGAGGCCCCGGAGAGCGAGCACGCGAAGCGAGCGGCAGCGATGCTCGAGAAGCTCTAGCACGTTGTCCTTGCCGCGAAGACACCGTCGTACCCGTTCGCGGCTTGCTGTTCGGCGCCTGAACTGTAGACGATGATCAACTATCGTCGCATCTCGGACATGCTGAACGACGGTCGCCTTGGGCTGCCGCCAGAGCAAGTGGCGCTGGCACATCAGGAAGCACGACAGCAAGGCGTGGGACTTAAGCGGGCCCTGTTGCAGCAAGCCGCGGTGGACGAATACAAACTGCTCGAGGCGCTCGCTACGGCCACAGACACCCCGTTTTCGGCGCTCGAGCCGAACCAGATCGCCGAGGAAGCGGTGCGGGAAGTTCCGGCCAGTATTGTGGCGCACTACCATGTGATGCCGGTCTCGCTGGTCGACGGCGGCGTGCGGGTGGCCACGGACGACCCGTTCAACGAGAACCTGGGCGAAGAACTTGCCCTGCTCCTGAACCAGTCGGTCGACCTGATGCTGGCCACATCGGAGTCGATCACCAAGGCCATTCGGCGACACTATGGCGTCGGCGCAGATACCGTTGAGCAAATGGTGTCGCGCGAGGGGACGCTTGAGGACGAGGAGGCCTCCTCCGCTGAACTGGATGACGCCGGCGCCGCACGCGACGCCTCGGTCATCAAGTTGCTCAACGAAGTTCTGAAGGACGCGATCGAGCAGCGCGCCACCGATGTCCATTTCGAGCCGTTCGAGCAGGAGTTGCGCGTCCGCTATCGAGTGGACGGCGTGCTGCGCGAGGCGGGCGTGCCCCCGGCGGCCAAGCAGTTTCGTCATGCAATCGTCAGCCGGGCCAAAATCCTGGGCAATCTTGACGTGGCCGAACGTCGACTGCCCCAGGACGGCCGATCTCAGGCGAACCTCGATGGCAAGATTTATGACCTGCGCATCTCGATCCTGCCGACGCCCCACGGCGAGGCGTTGAATTTCCGAATCCTACCGCGCGACCGTGTAATCGACGACTTGGAGTCGCTGGGTCTCGAAGGGCAGGAGCTTGACGGCCTACAACGCATAATCCGGAAGCCGCACGGCATTATCCTGGTGACCGGCCCGACCGGCAGCGGCAAGACGACTACGCTTTATACGATGCTGCAACTGCTGAATAGGCCGGACACGAAGATCATCACCATCGAAGATCCAATCGAGTATCGCATGCCGGGGCTGGTGCAGATGCAGGTACACCCCGACATCGGGTTCACGTTCGGCGTTGCTCTGCGATCGATCTTGCGGCACGATCCAGACGTGATCCTCATCGGAGAGACGCGCGACTACGAGACCGCGGAGATCACGATCCGGACCGCTTTGACGGGGCACCTGGTTTTTACCACGCTGCACACAAACGACGCCCCCACGGCGATCGGCCGACTGACCGACATCGGTGTGGAACCGTTCCTGATCGCCTCATCCGTCGAGGGTGTACTCGCGCAACGACTGGTGCGTCTGATCTGTCCGCATTGCAGGGAATGGTACGAGCCCGAGAGTAGTGTGTTGCTTCAACTCGGGCAGGGCGCGAATGGAGTCGGAAGACTGGCCCGCGGCCGGGGATGCCGTGAGTGTCGGTTCACCGGTTACCTGGGGCGAACCTGCATCGCCGAACTGATGCTGATGAATCCAGAGCTGCGCGAAATGGTTACCGCACGGCGTCACGCCGGCGGCATCCGCAGTGCCGCACTGCGCCACGGCATGCACACGCTGCGCATGAGCGGCCTGCGCAAAGTGACGCGCGGAACCACCACGATCGAAGAGGTCCTGCGCGTGACGCCGTCGCTGGAGACGGACGATACCGTCATCGTCGGAGAAGGTTAGAGAGGAGTCGTGCCGGAAGGTCCAGGTCGTCGAATCCCTGTGCCGGCTATGGTCTTTTCGGCGAGGCGGCTCAGGCGGTCACGTTGCCGCTTGGGTGCGGCCTGTACGCCTGGCCGGCCACACTCCTGGTTGGACGCAGCGTAGATCAAATAAGTTGATGATTGCCTTCGCTTTGAATGCGTCGGCATCACAGGCGGCTGGCCTGCTACATGAAGAGTCATTCGTACGATACGGGGCGAGGACTGCGGATCCCTCGAGCGTTTATCGTCGGTGGCGGCGCGTTGTTCGTCATTCTGGTGATGATCGTGTTTGCGCATCGTTGGCGTGAGACGGGTGCGCAATTGGGTTCGGGCCTGCGAGCCGCCGTCGATGCGGAGAAGTGCGCCGACGGCAGGACAATTGAGATTGACTGGGAGGATCTTACTGCCACAGTACCAGCTGGCCCGATGGTAGCTATCGCGACAGGTGCCGGACGTACTATTGAGGTCGATGGAGCCCTGAGCGATGACGCCTGGCAGGACGCCTTCGATTTGCGGGTTCCATACGCAGTTGCGCACGGGGAGACGCTGTCCCTGCTCGTAAGGTGCGTCTGCAATGTCGATAGCATGTATCTGTCCATCTGGGCGCCCAGTTCGGCGGCCTTTGGCCCGAAGGGGGCCAGACTGACGCTGTTCGGCGACGAGCCGTCGGTTCGCGCGGTCTTCGAATGCCATACGAATGGGGTCACCTCAGCCCGGCGTTTGGAGACCGATGCGCGTGTGCCGATCGGCCCATCAAACTGGCGGGCTGCGGCGAAGGCAGGCTCTGAGGGGTTCAACGCAGAGTATGAGATCCCTCTTGCTCTGCTGTGTTGTGGGCCGGGCGATACGTTACATGCGGTGTTGCGGCTGTACCCGAGCGATGCAGATGAACCTGCCGATCCTGACCCACCCCTCTACTGGTTGCTGGACTCCGAACGCGGAAGCGAGTTCGACGTGCTCCTGCTGAGTACCGAACATCGGTCTTGGCCGACGTTTCGCGGTCCCAACTGTCTCGTGGATGCGGACGGTTGGGCCTTGTCCTGGCAGCGCGGGTTGTTGAGCGCAGTCCCGGGTGAGCGACCCAAGCTTGCCCTGTCATTATGGGCGGCAAAGCCTGCTGCTACGCTGGATCTGGCGGTGTCGTTGAGACGGCATCCACCATGGGGCAACGAAGGCACCGTTTGGGAAGAGCGCAGGGCGTTGCCGATCCGCGTGTCTGCAGCGGATCGCATTGTTGACGTGGACGTTGCGCTTCCGCAAGTGCAGGAATGCGGTCAGTACGACGTGATGCTTACGCTCGGTCGTACGAGCGAGCCGGAAGTTTCGGCTACCCTGCCTCTTATCGTATCGGAAGATGTGGCAGGAACGCTGCGGGAACGTCTCATCCAGATTCGAGGCGATGTCGAGCGGTCGCAACGTCTGACGCCGTTGCACGCAAGCGTGCTCCAAGCTCACGTAACTCGATGTCTGGCAGCGGTTGGTCACGAGGCAACGGTGACATGGCCCACGCTGCGAAAACTACAGGCTCTCTTCGCGGCAAGAGAGGCCTGCGCCGTGGGCAGGGCGCCGCACGCCCCCCCCGGCGCGTATCCGTTGTGCTGCCGACTGCCCGACGGGACGTCCCAATGGCCCTCGATCCGCGTTCCGGAACATTATGATTCACAATTGAAATGGCCCGTGCTCTTCGATACCGAGGGTCGCCAGCCTTTCCCGAACCTGGTTACCATCATATCGGACAGGATCGGCGCGGAGGCGCCATCTGCCATTTCGATGCTGTGTGAGATCCTATCCGTAGATCCTGATCGCATATACATGCGGACGTATTGCGGGCAGTCCTGGGCTGCCGCCAGGGCTATCGTACAGCGCCCGGATCTGTGGGCAGCATTGCTCGTGATCATGCGGATGCCGTTGTGGGCCCAGTGGGAGAACGCACGACATGTGCCCATGCGACTGCACGTCGGGACCAACGAGTCGGACAGATTCTATGGCCGCGCCGCAACCGTTCTGATGCGGACACTGGGGTGCCGGCTTGTCTATTCCGAGGATTCGGACTATGGCCACGAGGACTTCCCAGGCAGCTATGTTCGCGGTCTATGCAGATGGCTTCTGGAGCATCGTCGTCTGTCACGTCCGAGCAGCGTATCGATCGTTACCGAAGGCTATCAGAGCACGGAGGCCTACTGGGCGTCGATCGACGGGATCGCAGACGAGAACCTGCCGGCACGCCTACGGGTCACCCTATCCGGTCACCAGATCGAGGTGACCGCCACGAACGTGGCGCGGTACAGTCTGGATCTCAGCCAGGCCCCGGTCCCATCCGCTGAGCGACTTACCGTTACGGAAAACGGCGCGCCGGTGGGGCATCCCGCGAGCGTAAAGGAGTCGCCATGTTTCGTACGTGGGGCCCCCGGTTCCTTGGATGAATCCCTGGTCAAGCGACCGGGCCTTTGCGGCCCTATCGGCGAGGCCATTCGGGCGCCGCATCTCCTTGTCTTCGGCGGCGCCGCAGACCCAGACCATGATCCCAAGGTTGTCGAAGCCCTAACCGACGAGGCCCGACGCACGGACGGGGCCTTTGGACCGTTGGAGGTCGTGCCTGACGACCAGGTCACGGAAAATGATCTTTCCACTCGCCATCTGATACTGCTGGGGACTTATAAGACGAACAGGTGGCTCGGTAAAATCAACCTGCAGTTGCCCGTCCGTGCCGAACAAGACAGAATCGTTGCGGATAAAGAGACGTTTGGTGGGAATGCCGCAGCGTACGCTCTTGTTTATCCAAGCCCCTGGAGCGCTAACCATCACGTGCTGGTCATCTCAGGAGCCGAAAGCGAGGTCGTGGAGCGTTTTGGTCTGGCGTTTGTGCAGCACGCCGCATCGCTCATGAAACACGACGTCGTGATCGGTGAGCCTTTGGGCGTACGCGGTGCTGTCCGGTGGCGACTGGCGGCGCGATTCAATCATCAGTGGCAGTGGCCCGACCCCGGACCGGTCTTGGCGACGTTGCGGCAGCCCCACCCGCAATGGCAGTGGTACCAATGTCTACAGGAGTTCATTTGCGAAAAGCAGGGCGCAGATGGCCTCGTGTGCGGGCAGATTGTGAGCGCCGCCGTGCCTGATCTGGTCGGGCCTATCACGGCGCGACAACTGGCGCAGTATCTGGAAAACCCGTGGCTGGGTCGGCTTCAGATTGACCGCGTCGCGGCTCAGCGGGCCATAGATGCGATGTGTGCGGATTCGCCGGAACTCCGGGACTTCATGCCACTACATCTACTGGCCCAGCCGTCGGCAGACAGATCGACGACTTGTGCGGCGAGCGACGGCCGCATCGAGCTGCTGGTCTCTGGCAACCTATGCCAGTATTTTGAGGCCGGCGAGTACGAGCTGCCGGGCGTGTTTCTGGTTGAGGAACTCATTCGCCATCTTCAGGATAATCCTGGGGTTGATCTGGATGCCCTGCTTGGCCGCCAGCAAAAACCACGAGGCGGCCTCAAGCATCTGCCATTGGACGAATTGCTCGGCACCGCACCCCAGAAACGTCCACCCAATAGCCCCCTGCAAATGCGGCTCGTCGGGACGCCGCAGTCCTGAGCGTGCGACGTCAATAATCGCCTGCGGCATCTGTAGCCGTGTGTTCGGGCGTTGGGATGCACGCGTTTGGGTCTGGTTCAAGCGAATCGGATGAATGGGTGCTTTCTCCCCCCGAATCGCCGCGAGACAGCGCCGAAGGTATTGTTCGTGGAGGTCTCCAACCGTGTCGGCGGCGCGGAGCGCAGCCTACAACTGCTCATCAAGTCGCTGCATGCCTTGGGTTGGCGATGTGCGCTGGCCAGCAGTCGGGACGTGTCCGCCTGCCCGTCTCGGCGAACCGACACCATCGAATTGTACCGTCTGCGTTCGTTCCAGCCGACGCGGTATCCTAGGTGGCGGCAAGCCGTCTGCATGGCAGGGTCGTGGATGGCGGGCATGCTGCAACTGCTGCAGATCATACGGAGAACGCGGCCTCAGATCATTCATGCGAACACCACGTCCGCCATGCTCGTGGCCCTATTGCCGGCACTCTTGGCTAAAGTCCCAATCGTCTGGCATGTCAGGGACTTGGTGCCGTTGGGCTGGCTCGGTCGACTCGGCGGACGAGCCGCCGCCGCCGTACTGTGTGTGTCCGATGCCGTGCGCATGGCCCTCATAAAGGAAGGGCTGCCCCCGGAAAAGATGCAAGTCATTTACAACGGTGTTGGGCCCGCGCCGACGCGTTCTCCCAACGCCGTCCTGGCGCGACAGAGACTCACGGCCATGACCGGCCTGCCATCGAACGCCTTCGTGTACGCCAATATCGGTCAGTTCGTTTCCTGGAAACGGCAGGGCGACTTCTTGGACGCCGCCGCCATTGTGGCGGCCCAGGACACGGAAGCGGGCTTCCTGTTGGCAGGTGCCATCCCGGGGCACACGGACAACTACGTCGCGAGTCTCCGCGAGCGTGCCTCGCGCCCTGACCTGGCCGGACGAACGGCCATCCTCGAGTGGCAGGCCGACATCGAATCCGTGCTTTCTGCATGCAACGTACTCGTCCACACAGCCACAGCCGAGCCCTTCGGCAGGGTCCTGATAGAGGCGATGAACGCCGGGCTGCCAGTGGTCGCGGTCCGTGCTGGCGGGCCCGCTGAGATTGTGCAAGCGGATATCTCGGGGCTACTGGCTGAACCGGGCGACCTGGCGGGCCTGGCGCGTTTGATGTTACGTGTGAAGCGCGATCGGTCTCTAGCCAAGCGTCTTTCATCGGCGGGCTGGCAACGCGTGGACCAGAACTTCAGGGCACATCACACGGCGACCAAGGTGGATTTCGTTTACCGGCATATTCAACGTTCCGGAGCATGGATTGCGGATCGGAATTGACTGCCTCGTCCTCGGCTCTCTCCCGTCTGGCGTTGAGTACTACGTGCTGGGCCTTGTGCAGAACATCGTTCAGTTGGACCAGCAGAACGAGTACGTCCTGTTCGTGAACCCGACGTCGGCACTCCAGGAGCGGTTGCCGAAGTGGAATCACGTGACCGTGCACGCGGTGCGGTGGGCCCGCGCCGGCCGATTGAGCCGTATTGCCTGGGAGCAATTGCACCTCCCGTCTGCTGCGCGTTTCCACCACCTCGATGTATTGCACTGTCCCGCGTACGTTTGCCCTATTGCGAAGTCTGTACCGTACGTCGTGACGGTGCATGATACATTGGCTTTGGACCATCCTGAATGGTGCAAGCGGTTCAACGCAGTCCACTACCGTTGTGTGTTGAGGAGAACGTTGACCCTCGCCGATCGTCTTATTGCAGTATCTCGCGCCAGTGCGACGGCGGTCCTACGCCATGCGCCGCACGCACGCCGCAGGCTCGATGTGGTGTACCCCGGCGTCGATGAGATCTTCCGGCCGAGCGTGCACGAGGATGCGGGTGCCCGGGTTCGGCGGACATACCGGTTGCCTCAGCGTTTCGTTCTCTTCGTCGGAAACATAGAGCCTCGCAAGAACCTCATTGCGATGCTGAAAGCGTTTGGCTCGTTCAGAAGAAACAACCATGCGGAGTATTGGCTTGTAATCGTTGGTGGAAAGTCATGGCGCGAAGGCGCGTTGCGGCGTGCCCTTGCGCGGCAGTCCAGCCGCGATCACGTGCTGTGGGTCGGATATGTGCCTCGGGAGGATCTTCCCGCAATCTATTCTTTGGCAGAACTGTTCGTCTTCCCTTCTCTTTACGAGGGTTTCGGGTTTCCACCTCTTGAGGCCATGGCCTGTGGGGTACCCGTAGTGGCCTCTTCACGCGGAGCGTTGGATGAGACGTTGCGCGACGCTGCCTTTCGCGTCGATCCTGAGTCGTCCGATGCAATCGCCGAAGGGATGCTCGCGGTTACACACGACGATCATCTTCGCCGCCGACTGATAGACGCCGGGCACAGAAGGGCAAAACGGCTTACCTGGCGGCGCGCCGTCCGGCGGACGTTGCGGAGCTACTGGTTGGCGCACCTGTCCCGAACAGAGCGATCGGACTCTGCGTACTGCGAGCACGGGGAGCTTGCGGAATCCGTGCTATGACTTTGACCGAAGTTAGCGTGGCCGGCATAGCGTCCTCTCGATCGAGTGACGGCGCTGTGGAAGCGCCTGGATCGCTCAGTGCCGCCTCACTTCGCAGCATCTTCGTGTCGGTCGGCGGTATCGCACTGATCGTGATGGCATGCAAGGTGGCTGGTTTTGCCGAGAAAGTCGTTGTTGCCCACTATCTGGGAACCACCCGCGCGGCAGACTGCTACTATGTCGCCTTTACTCTGACCTGGACGCTCGTGTTCGTGATTCTGGAGTTAGTGCAACCAAGCGTGCTGCCAGTATATGCGGCGCTCATGAGGGCCGAACACAGAATCCTGGCACAACGAGTCGTGACGGCTCTGGCTGTGCTGCTCACGGTCATAGTACTCGGTTTTGCTTCGCTCCTCGTCCTGGCCCCTGAAGGGGTCGTCGTTCTCATTGCACCGGGGCTGGACGAACATGCCAGAGCCGCCGCGGGAGCGCTCGCGCGCAGCATGGCCGCCGGCACGTCCCTGCTGGCGTTTATGGCGCTGACGCGAACGATCCTCCACGCACACAAGCGGTTCTGGTGGGCGGCGATGGGTGACTTCGTCTTTCGCTCATGCTACCTGCTCGTGTTCGTCCTCGGCTTCGCGCGGTGGGGCAGCAACTATGCCGGGCTGGCTGTTGGCGCGGCGGCCCTTGTCGCCCTGGCCGTGCACCTGACAGGCTTGCGACGAGACATCCGTCCGGCGTCACCGGCAACGGACCGCGAGGCGGTCGCGGCCTCGCTGCGCCAAGTCCTCATATTGATCGCCCCGCTTCTGATAGGCGTTGTCTTCTCTCATGTGAATCAGGTCCTCGACAGCGTTCTTGCCTCGACGCTGCCTCCCGGAAGGCTGTCGGCCCTAGCCTACGCGAAGAAGCTGACCGATACCCTCGTCCTGGTGGGACCCGCTGCGCTCGCCACCGTTACCTTCTCCCACTTCTCGTCCTGGGCCGCCAGAGGCGAACTCCGGCAGGTGGGAAGGCAACTGGCCCGATGCGTGCGGATCGTGCTGATAGCGGGCGTACCGCTGGCCGTGCTGGTGATAACCCTAAGACATCCGCTCATACACCTGCTCTTTGAGCGAGGCAAGTTCGATGCCGCCTCAACACGACTGACGGCATCGGCCTTGGGCTGTTACGCGCTCGGTATTATCGCGTTCTCGCTTGACGGGCTTCTCGTCAGCACCTTCTACGCCGTCAGGGATACGAAGACACCAGTACTGATCGGTGTTGCTGGTGCGGCGTGCGACGTAGCGTTGGCGTTGTGGCTCATGCGGCGATTCGGTCATCTGGGTATCGCAGTGTCGGTTTCTATCACGAAGACCGCGAAAGTGGTCGTTCTGGGTCTGCTCTTGCGGCGAAGGTTCCCCGGCGAAGAAGGTGCCGAGGCCGCGGTTCTGCTATTCAGATTGCTACTGCCTGGCTTCGCTCTATTGATGGTGGCGTTCGGCGTCCCCCGACTCTTCGGAGCGATGTGGGGCCTTGAGAGCACTGGGATGGAGGTGGCTTGTACTGCCGCCGCCGCCTCGGTCGGGGGGCTGGCCTTCGGCGTGGTCGCTTGGCTCATGGGAGTACCCGAAGTGGATGCCTTGGCGCGCAAAGGAGTGAGCGTCATGCGTCGTCTGCCACGGTGGTCCGCCAAGTCCGGGCGGCAGGTCCAGTAAATGGGCGCCGTGAAACCTATTATCGAGGTCGAGGGCCTGTGCAAGGACTATCCGGTTTCGACGGGCGCGCGCGCGCTTCTTGCGTCTCTGTCGATGCGACGGCCGCTCCTGCGAGCGCTGGATCACGTATCGTTCTCGCTGCAGCCCGGACATGTTGTCGGCCTCGTCGGCCTAAACGGCGCCGGCAAGACAACTCTCATCAAGAGTCTTTGTGATCTGCTGGAGCCTTCACGCGGTCGAGTTGCGATTGCCGGGTACATACTGCCACAGGCGGCGGCGCGAGTTCGAGCCATCATCGGATACGTGCCGAGCGACGAACGCAGTTTCTTCTGGCGTTTGACGGGGCGAAGCAATCTGGAATTCTTTGCAGGGCTCTACGGCCTGGGAGCCCGTGAGGCGCGCGAGCGTACGACCCGACTGCTTGGGGAGTTTGGTCTCACCGAGAAGGCAGACCTACGGTTCCACAATTATTCATCAGGGATGCGCAAGCGTCTCGCGATCGTACGTGGACTACTGCACTCACCGCGCATCCTTCTTATGGACGAGCCGACGAACAGCCTGGATGTGAAGTGGGACCGGTTTCTGCGCCGATTCGTCAGGCATTGGGTGCGATCGAGGCCGGATCGCCTGGTGCTGTGGTCTACGCATCGAATGGAAGAGATGTGCGACCTCTGCGACGCCGTAATCGGGCTACGGCAAGGGCGCCTTGTCTACTGGGGAGACGTACAAGGGGCCGCCGATGGCATCTGGATGGGTGACCGTTCAGAGGCGGACTTCCGGTCGCCTCCGGGCGACGGTCCCAGGCATTGCCCAGGCGACATTCACCCTCCTGTCGCTCAAAGCCGGCCGGCCGACTCGCCTTGATGCACGGCTTCGCGTAGCGTGCGGCGGTGTATGCTGCGACTGTTGGATCTGCTGACGGATGGGAGCGGGCATGCTATCAAATGGGGCGAAGAAGCGCCGTTTGTTGATGTCGTACTCGACTGCGTGGGGCTCCTGCGCCCGTCCTCTCCTGCCCGAATCTCCGTGGTAGACCTCGTACGCCTATGGACTCGGTGGCTCCACCAGGACCGTCTGTTGCACATGGCGCGACAACCCCTCTTGGTCGAGTGTTGCTTGATGTGGGGGGACGGTGAATCGTGGCAGGCGAATCCATAGCTTCCATGACCGAGTGCTCCAAGACGCCGTGGGAGCCCGCGCCGGCTACGGCGCGTACGCGGCGCCGGCAAGCGATTTTCCGACCGTACCGGATCGCCTGCGCCTTTCTCAAACGCGACGCCCGGATAGAGACAAGCTACAAGTTCCAGTTTGCCTGGTCCTTCACGACCGTTTTCTTCACCGTGGCCACGTTCTACTTCATCTCGCAGCTTGTGAAGCCTGGTGCCGGCGCGGTCTTGCGAGCGTACAAAGGTGATTACTTCTCCTTTGTTGTCGTGGGCCTGGCGATCAGTCGTTACCTTGACGCATCGCTCAGGGGAACCACGACGGCGATCCGACAGGCTATGACACAGGGGACGCTGGAACTCATGTTTGCGTCACCCGCACACCCAATGGTGATCCTTGGTTTCTCCGGAGTTTGGCAGATCCTATTCGAAACGGTCCGGGTCGTGTTTTGCTTGGCTGTCGCCTACGTGGGTTTCGGCTTTCAGCTGAGCAAGCCGAACTGGCTCGCGGCGGCAGCGGCGTTCGGCCTGACGGTGCCTGCTTTCCTGAGCGTGGGCATCATGTCAGCAAGCCTGCTCATTCTCCTCAAGAGGGGCGATCCGCTCAACTGGTTCGCCGTCGGCGCCGCGACGCTGCTTAGCGGTGTGATGTTCCCTATCGAGCTGCTGCCGTCGTGGCTACAGGTGATGGCTTGGTTCATTCCTCTGACACATTCCCTAGATAGCTTCCGCGGGGCCCTTCTGTTGGGGCAATCTGTGCCTGAGCTTTGGGCGTCGCTGCTGCCGTTACTGATGTTTTCCGTCGTCATGCTCCCGGTTGCAGCACTCGTCAGCGGTGCCGCGCTGCGCCGGGCTAAGCGATCCGGCTCACTTGGAACCTTCTGAGATTTAAGGAAGCTTGGGTGCACGTCCGAGATGAGATCACTTGTTTCCTGGTGGATGTTCTAGGGGTGCCGAACCCTGACGGCCCCATTGCGACCGACGCCCCCCTCGTCGACCAGCTTGGCGTGGACTCAGCCGGAGTCTTCGAGCTGATCCTTTGGGTCGAGGATCGCTGGGGCATCCGGATCCCGCCGGAGGACATGATCCTCGCCAACTTCGAGACGATCGAGGCGATCGAATCGTATCTCGGGCGCAGGTGGGCGCCGTCGGCGGAAGATGATACGCAAGGTGATGGTCGGTGACAGGCAAGAAACGCACCGTCAGCCTTGTCGTCCTGACGTGCGGCGCCCCGACGGTCACAGCGAGATGCTTGCGGTCCGTGGCAGCCTTGCGCGGCGTGCAGCTTCAGCTTATTGTCGTCAACAATGGAGGCGGATGCTCCGTGGGTACGGCGGTTGAGAGCTTTGCCCATCGCTGGCGAGACCACCTCGCGGACATACAGATCTTGACGAACGATCACAATGTGGGGGCGTGCTCGGGACGGAATCAGGCATTGGAGAGGGCCGACGGGCGCTGGGTAGCTTTTCTCGACAATGACATCGTCTGGCAGGATCCGGAATGGCTGACCGGTGCGGTAGGCCTGCTCGACGCCGATCCGAAGGTGGGGATACTGGGGCCGCGCCTTTTGGAAGGTCGCGACCCAAGCCGGCTCGAGTGCGCGGGCTATGCCGTTTCCCCCAGAGGTCGGTTCGTTGCCCTCGGATGCGGCGCACGTCGCGAAGAACGCGTCTGGACGGTGCGGCGTTCGGTTCAGGGCGTGGGCAATTTCGTGACGCGTAAGAAAACCATGCGGGCCATTGGCGGCTTTGACACTGCCTTCGATCCATTCGGCTTTGAGAACATCGACTGCTGTTACAGAGTAAAGCAACTGGGCCTTGGTGTTGTTTGCGACGGACAGGCCGACCTGCACCATTGTGGACATATGACGACCAGCGGATTCGAAAACGGCGGCAAAACGGTGCTGCTCGAAAAATCCCTCTTGCTGCGTCGTCGATGGTCGAGCGCATTTGCTCAAGAGGAGCGCCTGTATGGGCAGTTGACGCATATCTCGCCTCTCTCTTGTTCTTCGGAAAGCTCTTGATGACGACACGTCTGTTCAGAACGTTACGACGGCCTGCGATGTTCGAAGTGCATGGCGCACGCTTGCACGGAACGGTACATGCGCCGGCCAACCGTGCCGACCGCCGCGACCCGGGCGTATTGATTCTAAACAGCGATGATGGCTGTCGGCTGGGGCCCCATCGGCTGTGGGTGCGTCTGGCCGAACGAGTGTCCGATTTGGGGTTTCCGTGCCTCCGTTTCGACTACCGTGGCTGCGGGGATAGCGAAGGACCGGAGGGGCCGCCGCCGGCCGACGTGGGCTTGGAGGACGCCATGGCGGCAAACGCGTACCTACTCGAATCCATGTGCCTGCGGACGACCGTGCTGGTCGGAATCTGCTACGGTGCTGAGATCGCACTGCTCGCGAACCAGAGCCTGGATTCCGTGATCGGCGTTGTGGCATGCTCGACGGGAAGATATATAACCCACTACAGGCAAGGTGGGGCCTTCGCGCACACGGACGCATATCTGGCAGGCTACAAGAGTAAACTCCTGTCGTGGAACGCTTGGCGGAAGTTCGTGCATGGGCAGGTGAATACCCGTTTGATCGCAAGCGGTTTCTGGCGAACGCTCAGACCCCAGGACCGTCGGCGTGACCAGGAAGGGGCGGCTGCCGTTCGCGCCCGCATGCGACATCAGACGAGACGTGTTCCGAGGCTCTTCATTTACGGGCAGGCGGATCCTTTGACATCCAAGTATATGCCCGATCACGAGCAAGAGGCGCTGCGCCAGGGCGTGGACCATCGCTTCCATGTGATCCGTGACGCAGACCACAACTACTCATCGGTCGTCTGGTCGCAGGAGCTGATAGACGAGGCGGCCGCTTTCGTGCAGCATCTTTGTGACCGCAAGAAAACGCAGCAACGTGCCTCCGTATGAAACGATCGAGGTCTTTGGCGCCACACGTTGCGCACTCCGCGGCGTGCTTCACCGACCATCGGTGACGGCTCGGGGGGAGGGGCTCGTCATGTGTTATCCATTTTCCGAGGAGCGGAAATGCAGCGCGCGCGTCGCTACGCTTGCGGCCCGCAGGTTCTGCGAACATGGCTATCATGTGTTGCGGTTCGATTACACGGGAACCGGGGAGAGTGACGGGTGGCCTGAGCAGGTGTCCATCGGGCGCTGGCTGCAAGACATCCATACGGCGGCGCAGCACCTGGCGAAGCGGGCGGAGTTGCCACGCATCGGCCTATTTGGCATCAGGTTCGGCGGAACTCTCGCCGCGTTGTGCGATCGGGTTGATCTCTCATGCCTGCTGCTCTGGGCACCGTTGCTGACGGGCGCCCAGTGTCTTGCCGAGTACCGGCGGCACTTGGACGCCACGCGGATTCTTACCGGCGCCGACGGAAGTGCGACCCGGAGTTGTCCGCAGCCGGAGATGGATATGGGGGGATTCCGCCTCACAAGAGCGCTCCGTGACGAGATCGAATCGATCGAACTACCTGCAGACGCGCGTGCCCGAGCTGACACTGTAGTGGTAATGCAGATGACTTCCCAGCGGCGACCAGCCCGGCCCTATGTCAATGTGGCCTCGCGCCTGCTGGCAAACCCCGGCACCCCAAGTGTGCTTGCCTGCGCCAGCAGACCGTTCTGGGTGACGGCCAGCCGCTACGATCCGGCGCGACTGGTGGAACAAACGCTGAAGGCGTTGCACATGCAGCGGCGAGGCAAATCTGCGGCAGCGGTACGCGAATGAGCGAGATGGCAAGAATCCTGGCTCGTGTCACGGCTGGTAGGATGCTGTTTCGGCCACCCGCATTTCGCCGTCTTCTGGTCCTGGCGCCGCACCCGGACGACGAAACGGTCGGTTGTGGCGGCTATGTGGCCTGGGTGGCGGCGCAAGGCGGCATGGTAACCGTGCTGCTGCTGACGAGCGGGGAGCAGGCAGAAGAACCGTCGGCGGACGGCCGTGGAGATAGCGTACGCCAACGCGAGGCCCGTAAGGCAGCAACCATTCTCGGAGTTCAGCAGGTACTATGCTGGTCCATGCCGGACGGGCGGCTGGCCATGCACAAACCGCCAAGCGAGCAGCTCGCAGCACTGATCGACCGACTTTCTCCAGACGTCCTACTCGTACCGCACACACGAGAGATCCATTCGGATCACGCCGCGGTGGGGGCTTATCCCATCCAAACCAGCGTACGCCACGAGCCCGCCATCATGACATACGAGATTTGGACGCCGCAGGAGCCGAACTGCCTAGTCAATATCTCTGAGTTCATGTCGGTCAAGCTGCGAGCCGTGCAGGCGTATAAGAGCCAATATGAGAAGTACTGCCTCGAACGACTTGTGTCGGGCTTGGCCGAATATAGAGCGGCCTGGTCGCGGATGCGCTCCTGGCGATTCGCAGAGGGGTTCCGTCTTTTTTCGCTTTCGGAGTACCGAGAACGTGCAGACGCGTATTGAGAACGACGTCGTGAGCGTGGCTCGACGCGACCCGGCGCGGATCGCGATCGAGGAAGGCAGCCGAAGGGTTTCATTCGGCCAATTGGATCGGCTGGCCGGAGAGTGGGCTGCCACGATTCGGGCGGCTGGCATCGGGCCCGGCGACCCGGTGTGGCTCGTGCTTGCCAACTCCACACACTTCGTGATCGGTGTGCTCGCGATTCTGAAGGCGCAGGCCGTCGCTGTGCCCGTCAACCCCAGGCTTGCAGCGCACGAGTTGAACCGACTGGCTGCCGTGAGCCCGCCGACAGCTGTTCTCGCACCGGCCGTGCACTCAGCATCCACGTGTCCTTTGCCAATCAAAGAACGAGAAGCTCGTGTAAGGCTACCCGTGTGCGAGAGCGACGTCGAGATGTACCTGACGACGTCTCGCGGATCAGGCATGGCGGTAGGAAGCGACAAGGGCGAACCAGGCGTCGTGTTTTTCACTTCAGGGTCGACAGGTAGGCCCAAGGCTATCCTGCTCACACACGAGAATATCTGTTCGGCGACGCGGGCCGCCGCATTGGCGTTTGGTGTCGATCCCGAAGATCGCACGCTTGTGTGCATGCAAATGTGTCACTCCTTCACATTTACCAAGCAGATGCTTTCCCACCTGCGCTGCGGGGCAACGCTCGTCCTGGCACCGGACTTTTTCGATGCCATGACAGTGCTCGATCTTATCGACCGGCAGGACTGCACGACCCTGTTTGCCGTCCCATCCATGCACATCATGTTGCTGGAACACATACGTCGAGGGCGACGAACGTTGCCCACGCTGCGAATGCTCGTCAGCGGAGGTGCACCGATACCCGAAAGCGTTCAACTGGGCTTGGCCGATGCGTTGCCGCACGCCGAGTTCGTGTCTTCCTACGGCCTGTCAGAAGCATCGCCCTTCGTCTCGTCGCTGCCCGGCAAGAGGCTGCGCGACAAGCTCGGTTCGGTCGGATGGCCGGCAGCCGGCGTGGAAGTGCTTGTTCTGGACAAGCACGGCCGGTCCTGCTTGCCGCGTATCATCGGCGAAGTGTGCGTGCAGGGCAGAAACGTCATGGCGGGTTACCTGAGCAACCCCGAGGCAACGGCCCAGGCGCTCGTCGACGGCACGCTCCATACGGGCGACATGGGCTGGCTGGACGAAGATGGGTGCCTCTACCTGTGTGGGCGCATGGATGACATGATCCTGCGAGGCGCTGAGAACGTCTATCCTGTCGAAATCGAAAGCGTCCTCGCGAGCCACGAGGCCGTCGCCGACGCTGCCGTCATCGGAAAACCCCACCCGGTTCTGGGTAACCAGATCGCTGCATATGTGCAACCCAAGCCGCATGTCGCCGTGGACGTTTCCGCCTTACGTCGGCTCTGTCGCGAGCGTTTGGCGGCCTTCAAGGTGCCACGGTCGATTCACGTGGTCTCGGATCTGCCGCGGACACCGAACGGCAAAATACTCAGGCGGGCACTGCGCGAGCTTGATGTGCCCCCCGAACGTACATGTCCGACGAAAGGATCGCAGACGGAGGAATCCAGGCAATGCGAACCAAGCTAAGCTGCGGCGTGAACGTGGGAATTGCCATGTTATTGACCACGCTCGCAGCGCATTCCGGTGTGGCCGAGCCGAAGGAAAGTCTCTTACAGGAGGCGCTGGATGAAGACGCGAGCCGGAATCTGGAGACCTTCCTCTTGACGCCGATCATCATGGAGACCGTCGCGATGGAAGTGCCGGCCCGAGTCTATGGGCCGACAACGAATAACAGTTGTCAGGATTGGACCGCACGACGCGAGGCGTGCTACCTGCCTGCACGTGTGCTGGGTAGCCGCTGCGGCGATGTGGCACCCGGTCTCCCCCGTCTGCTCGAGCGGCATCTGTCCGCGTGGGTCGGCGCTTGGTCGCCGGGGGCGTGGCCCGCCTCTGGCGACAGCCTGACGTTCCCACTCAAGCAGTACGCGTCTATTGAGCATTTGTGGCTGGCCACCCGGCTGGAGGTCAGCGAAACCGTGGGTGCCTGCTACTACCGGCCGGGTGAGGATCTCGTGCGTAAGCTAGAAGAGGCCGCGCAGGATTCGGCGGCCACATTGAGGATAGAGGTGTTCGATGGTATCAGACACGCGCCTGGTTATCCGCGCAGGACACCGCGCTAGACAAACGTCGGCGTACCTTGTCGGGGGGCTTGTCGCAGCGCTCGTTGCGTTTTCCTTTGCAGGAGCTACGTCGCAAAGTGCATCGCAGCCTGGGGCAGCTGGCGATCAGCCCGCCTCTCAAGGCGATGCCGTGGCGCTGTATCAGGCAGGAATGAAGCAGTTCGCTGCGGGAGATCTCGTCACGGCAGTCGAGTTGTTCCAACGTGCTCTCCCTGCGTCGACGGGTTACTTGAGGCTCTGCACCTGGAACATGATCGGCCAGGCAGCTCGCCTCCGCCAAGATGCCGTCACGGCCTTGGACGCCTTTGCCCACGTAAGCAACTGCGTTGAGGAGTCAGTCAGCACAGCGCCGACGAATTCGGTTACCGAGAGCGCAAAGTCCTTGGCAGGGCTTGCGCTGCTGTACCGGGCCGAGATTCTCGAAGAACAGGAAAAATGGCAGGAGGCGATTCGTCTTTATGAAACCTTGCTCCTCGAAGAGCCGAAGCCGCCGGAGTTAACCGAACTACTGCGCATGCCGGAGTTGCACGAGAAGCTCGCCCGGCTGTACTGGCGCGCGGACGATCTGGACCATGCGCTACAGACGTTTCGCGCCATCTTGGCAAGGTGCCCGAGCTACCATAGGGCGCCGCTCGTCAACTTGGCGATAGCAGCGCTGGAACTGTGCGCTCCAGACCAAACGCCTACACGAAGAATGGCTTTTCTTGGCTGCCCGGTTGGAGACGGTGCCCCGCCGGCGCCGCTTGACGAACTGCCCGATGCTGTATCGGCGCCGTTGGCGCGATTGGCGGAACTGCTGCAAGATCCCCACGGCTTGGCGGAATGGCAGCCTCTTGTCCGGCTCAATTACGCCTGGATGCTTTTCGAGGCGGATCAACTGGAGCGTGCGAGGTCGCAGTTCGAGCAGGTCGTCGGCCTGTGTGGTAACGGCAAGGCTCTCAACGGTACGCTCAAAGGATATGCGCGCTTGGGAATTGCCTTGGTGCTGATGCGTCAGCAACGCGGGCAGGAAGCTCTCCAGATCGCCAGAGGCATCCCGCCAGGCGAACCCCCTGCGCACGTACACAAAGTGGCAGATGAGTTCACCCGCTCGATCAGTCATTATTTGGAGCAGAAGAGGATGGCTCACCCATGCGACGTAATACCGCTCGAATAGGGGCCTGTACGTCGCTCATCATATCCCTCATGTCTGCTGCGGCGAGGGCGGATGTCGCCAGTCCGGTGGACGCCAATGCAGGACTGAGGGTGGTTCATGCCTACCTTCGGAGTCGAGCGGCTTCCGATACGGGCACCGTCCACGCCTTTCTCCACAACATCTCGGCTGTCCCCATCGAGATAAAGGCGGTGGGTGTCGGGCCGCTGGACTCGGCGGACAAACCCACAATCGACCAGTTGGTGGCCGAAGCCGACTCCGGTGATGCCGCCGAGGCCCCGCTACTGTGGTGGCTCGTGCGCCCCAACCCGGTTCCGCCGGGCGGCTTCAGTGACGTCGCGGCAAAGCTGTCTCAACGGCCGGATCGAAAGGTGAGATTGAAGATCGTCAGCTCCGTGAGCCCCGCGCTTCCCGTCGACTTTGCCCGGATTAACGACGGCCTTTCCCTTACCTATATCGGCTTTTCACCTCGCCTCGACACTGTGTACTTGTACGTCGAGAATCGACTCGACGTCTCCGTGACGATGCAGCGCGTCCGGATCAATGCACGGGACGTTACGGGGCGGTCGCGTTTCCTGTGGACCGAGGTGGCCCCGAAACGAAAAACCTGCGTCGTCGTCCCCCTGGAACAGCCGCTCGAGCCTGGAGCGATCGTGCTGGCCGGCGCACAAGCGAACCATGAACTCGCGTGCTGTGCCGAGCTCGTCCGAGCCTTCTCCATGTTCCCGATCAACTGGCTCGATGGCTCTCTTCCGGTCGGCCTGGCGGACACGCCCGATCAACTGATGGAATATCGACCCGGGTACGTTCCCGCAGAAGGAGCGCGCGGCATCGAGAACATCATGCGGTGTCCCGCTCACGCCCACGGGACACGCCGCAACGCAGCCGTACGTTATATCCGCCGCTACGGAGACCTCATGCGGACCGAGCCGCAGGTTCCCGGAATGATGTATGTTTGCCGCTGGGAGAAAGAGGTCAACTACTTTACGTTCGCGGAGTTGGGCGACTTCGTGCGGATCATGCCCTTTGCCGAATCGGTGTGCTACGAGTCGGACCCTCTGAACCATCGCGTGCAATGGCTCACGGCTCTTGGCGTCCGCGCCGCCGCGCCGAGACCCGCGCACGCTGTAGTACCGATCCGCTTCGCGGACTCCTATCAATGGAAACGGTCGTGCACGTCGGAGGAAATCCGTGCGATGGTCTACTTACCCGTTTCGCGGGCTGCCAAGGGGATCTGCTATGGGGCAAAACAACCCGGACTCAGCGACGAAGCCGCAGCGGCACTGGAGCAGGTGACACGGGAAATCTTGCAGCTGCGTCCATACCTCCAGTTCGCCGACTATCTTCCGCTTGGCCGCACGGACAAGGAGGACGTCGAAGCCGCATGCCTATTGGCCGGAGACCAGGCAGTTATTCTGTTGGTGATCAATCACTCGATGGGCGACTTCGACAACGACAAGCAGCTAGTCTGCCAGCCGCGCCGCGATGTTACGAGCGTGATCGAGCTGCCACCCGGACTCGGAGTCACTGCCGTCACGGATGTAATGGAGGGGCGGCCCGCGAACTGGCAACAGTCCCGAGCGCACCTCCGAGTTCGCACTGCGGAACTGGCAGTGGTTCGACCGTACCTCATCCAGCTGGAGCAGCAAGCGGTTGGGCCCAGGCCTCCCCGCGAAGGTGGAGCACCCTAGCTTGGAGCGAGTCGCCTTCTTTGTCTCGACTTTCCCGCAGCCGTCCGAGACATTCCTCCAACGCGAGATCCTTGGCCTTCGCCAGGGCGGCTGCTGTGTGCTGGTCTGTGCTCTGCAGAAAGCCGACACCCACGGACTGGCAACACGCGAAGCGCAGGCGACGCCCTGTTCGTATCGGCCCGCTCGAGCATCCTGGCGAGCGGCGACATCCGTGGCGTGGTTAGTGTTGCGGCGGCCCCTCGGTTTGATGCGGCTGATCAGGTGCGTCTGGCGCTTCAGCTGCCGTGAACCTCGATGGGGGCTTCGGTTATTGGCGAATCTGCATGCGGTCGCGTACTTCGCCCGCATCGCCGAGCGCATCCGAGTTCAGCAGGTCCATGGCTACTTCATGAATGCGCCAGGTGTGATCGCCGTAGCGGTGAGCTGCGTGCTTCAGGTGCCGCTCACGCTGGCTGGGCACGCACGCGACGTATTCACCGAGGCGGCGCCTCTGTCCGTACTTATGGACTATGCGCGCCTCGTACGGGCATGCAATATGGATACCGTTCAGCAACTGCTGCGAGGGAGCCTGGATCGCCAAGCCCGGAAGGTCCGCCTCGTCCACCACGGTTTGGACGTTCAGGAATGGTGCCCCGCGCAGACCCAGGTTGAGGAGGCGTCGAGTGAGGTGCTGTTCCTTTCCGCGGGCCGGTTCGTTGAGAAGAAAGGATTCCATCTCCTCCTGCAGGGCTGGGGAGTGGTGCAGGCCAGCCGTCCATCGTTGCGTCTCGTGCTTGCAGGCGACGGTCCCCTCGCCCCGGTACTGCATCGCCTCGTGGAGGAAAAGCGACTCAGCGATTGTATCTGCCTGCCGGGTTGGCTGCAGAAAGAGGAGCTGCGCCAACTGCTGCGTCGCGCACGAGCTGTCGTCATTCCTTCGATCGTGGCGCACGACGGAGATCGAGACGGCATCCCAAATATTCTGCTCGAGAGCGGGGCGTGCGCCGTGCCCGCTGTTGTCAGCCGCCTGCCCGGACTCTGCGAAGTCGTCTGCCATGAGCACAACGGTCTGGTTTGCGAGCCTGAGAACCCCGACTCGCTAGCGCGGGCCATTCTTCGCCTTGCGAACGATGCGGCCCTATCTGCGCGTCTTGGCGCAAACGCTCGCGCTACGGTCAAGAGGGACTTCGACGCCGCTACGTGCGTGCGGCGCGTTCGGGCATTCTTCGACGAAGCCTAGCCAGCCAATGGCTCTAAAGGTTGCCCACATTGCCGAGGCCTTCGAAGGAGGCGTGGTGACGTACCTGCTCCACGTGCTTCCGGCCCAGGTGGCCGCGGGACTGGACGTAGCCTTGCTCTTTTCTCAGAGGCGGCCCCAACGCTACCGAGGCGAACTGGCCTTGATGCAGACCAACGGCGTACGACTTCATGAGATGCGGATGTGTCGTGGAGCCCGACCGTTTCTGGATCTCGCGGGTGTGCGTTCCATTCGGCGGTTCCTGGTGCAAGGAAGATTCGATCTGATGCATACACACGGTTTTAAAGCGGGCGTCCTCGGTCGGCTTGCGGCGCGCCCGCTGGACCGCGTGTTGACGGTACACACGCCACACTGCTTCCCATTCCTCCGGGCACGTACGGGCCTGGAACGTCGAGCGACCCGCGCCGTGGAGACGTGGCTTGCCAGGCGAACCGATAGGCTCGTCCTGGTGGGGAAGTCGCAGCTCCAGGCGGCCCTGGCAGCGGGCATTTCCATGAAGCGTTGCTCCGTCGTGGCGAATGCAATTCCAGCAGCAACAGTATCCGATATCGTCTTGGAGCGAGCGAACGCCAGACGAACGCTCTGTCTGCCTGAGACGGCGCTCGTAATAGGCACGTGTTGCCGACTCGTCCGCTATAAGGCGACAGAACAACTGCTGCAGTCGTTCTCGCTGCTCAGGAAGCGGCAGCCGTCCCTCATCTGTCTGGTTATTGGTGAAGGCGCCGACAAGCAACACTTGGTGCGCCAGAGCCGCCGGCTCGGCATTGGCGACGCGGTTCGCTTTCTTGGGTATCGCCCCGACGCAGCCGTTGTGCTGGCGGCGTTGGACGTCTTGGTCCAATGCGCAAAGGCCGAGGGTTGTCCCTACGCTATACTCGAAGCCATGGCAAAGGGCATTGCCATCGTGGCGAGCAACACGCCGGGACATGCCGACATCATCCGACACGAACACACGGGCATGCTCTACGAGTATGGCGACATCGAATCCCTGCGCCGCGCCCTGGCGCGATGCCTGGAGATTCCCCGCCTGCGCGATCAGCTCGGTCGGCAAGCGCGCGATTATGTCGCGCAACACCACGAGTTGACGGCACAAGTTGCAGCCTTGGTTGCGCTTTACAGTCGATTGTGCTCCCGGAGATACGCTGCAACCAACCACGCAAGTGTCGGTGTCAAGTGGCGAAGGACCACGGGAGTCCGTTGACGTGAACGCAGAAATGGACGTGACCGCTGGCCGGTCGGCGCGATCGCGGGGTGAGACACAATTGTGTCAGGATCGGCCCAATCAATTGGGGGCAATACTCGTCGGGCTCGGAGTCGTGGTAGCGGCCGCCACCGTGGTCCTGGGCGGGGCCCGATTGCCGGTGGCCCAGCCGCTGGTTCTCGTCCCTGCGGCGCTGGCGTTGCTTTGGCCTCATGATCGTCCGACCGGCTGCCATCAGGTGCAAGGTCTGATTCTGTTGTACTTGGTGTTCCTGATCATATCTGTGGCCGCTGACGTCCATTGGGAGATACTCTACCGAGAACAGGCGGAACGGTCTCTGCGAGTGTCGGGAGCGTGGCCTTGCCTACTGCTCTTGGCCGCGGGCCGGCTCGCACAACGGCGCCGGGGCGCTCGGGTGCCCTTCAGCGTCTTTCCGGGAGACACTCCGTTGTTTGTGGCAATCGGCGTCCTGGCGCTGCACGCCGTCGCACTTACCCTCCTGTTATGGTGGCATTATGGCTATGGCTGGGAGTACGAAATACAGATGTTTGGGCGAGTCGGCTTGTGTGTCGTGGTAGCTGTCCTGATCGTTCCGTTGGCGCACAGCCCTTGGCCCCGGGCAATCGTCGGCATTCTGGCTGCTCTATGGCTGGTGTGGATGGCTTGAGTGGTCGATACCGCTGGACAATGTAAGCATCTGGCCGTCGTGGCCCATGACGCGCGCCCCGCAAGGGTCCTGGCGCCGTTGCTGCTGGTCGGGCTGGCACTGCACAGTTGGCCAGCTGGGGATTTTTTGCAGTTGCTCTGGCCGGCGACGGTCATCCTGATGATCTGGGTGGCAGGCGCCGCGATCTGGGCAGGCACGGCGACCGGGCGCGCCGCACTCGCGATCGCCCTGCCGCCTGCGTGCGTCTGGGCCTACATGGCGACTTGCGTGCTGTCGATAGCTGCGGCTGAGAATCCGGCGCGGGCTTCTGTGGCTGCCGGCAAGATCGTTCTGTCGATCCTTGGGACCTACACCTTGTTGGCTGTGGCACTAACTAGTCAATGCAGTCGGCGTTGGATTCTGACCACTCTCGTGGCGAGTTCGGCGACCGTCCTCGCCTATGCGCTGTGGCAGTCGGCTGCTGGCGTCCCCGTCGTCGCATTCCTCGACTCGCCGCTGAAGCTGGGTACGTTCCTTGCCATGACGGTGACTGCGGCCAGCGCATTTCTTCTGCGGCTGAAAAGCTGGTTGGCGCGGCCCACCGCCACCGTACTGGTCGCCGGGGCTCTGACGATTTGTCCTTCGGCCTGGGCCTGCCTAGGCGTTGTTGTAGGCGTCATCGTCGGCGCGTTCTTAACAGGAAACGCACGGCGGTGGGTGGTGGTCACTGCCGTCGTGTGCACGGCTTGCGTGGTGGCTGCAGCGACGGCGGGACGGCTTCCGCCGTGGCTGGCCGACCTGCGCCTGATGGAAACGGACGGCGTCGACGTTCGCCAACGTTACATCGAGTGGCAAGCAGAACTCAATCTGCTCAGCGATCGTGCCGGCGCCGGCGCGGGTATTGGGTGCCTGAACGACCATCGCAGCACGTATTATCTCCGTCTACCCAAGCGTAACACGATCGCAGAGTTCGATCAGAACGGATGGCTGGCTACGGCGGCGGAGACGGGACTCGTCGGCTTGCTTGCGCTCTCTTGGGTTTTCTATCATTATTGGTCGCGAGCCTACCAGTTGCGCCGGGATTTCGCTGCCTCGGCTGCACTGGCGGGACTCATTGGCGCCGCAATCTCCAATATGGGCTCGGCCTTGCAGTACGCGGGTATCCTGCCGGCGTTTGTTCTCTTGCTGGCGCTCGTTGACAGCGCAACGACTGCCGGCGACACCGAGGGACGGTAAGTGCGCGTCGCGTCAAGAGCTGGCCTCCTGCTTTTCGCTTTCATCAGCTATGCTGTGTCGTCATTCTCCTTCATCGGCGCCAGGCATCGCGTGCTGGTGGCGGCCGACCGCCCCAGCCGTATCGAACCTCCCTGTCAGGTGGATGTGGTGACCACCAACGGAGATCGAGGCATGCGAATCCCTCCGGGCGTTGGGAGGGGATGGTGCGGAGAGGCCGGCGGCTCGGCGGAGTTCACCTTCTACACTCCCGCATATGCCACCTACACTGTGTGGGCCTTTGCGCTCTGGGGAGGGGCCTGCACCAACGCCGTCTACGTGCAGCTCGACGACGGAGAGAAAGTCATTCTGGGCAACGATCCGATCTACGGCCAGTGGCATTGGGTCAGAGGCGTCGCTTCGTCACTCGCACGCGGAACGCACACCGTAAGGCTCTCCAATCATAGTGACGGTGTGGCGCTACAGCAGCTTATGTTCTTGAGCGACCCACTTGAACTCCCCACCGGATCGACCCAGGCATCCTATGACATCTTCTACGATGGATTCGACGGGTGCGACGGCGGCAACATCGCTGCATGGACGCGTGACAGCGCATGGAAGTTGGCGGAGCCGGCAAGTGCAGGCAACTTCGACCATCGATGGCTCGAAGGCATCGCAAACAGCGAAGAGCACGCGGCCCCCGCCTTTGCCTGGACCGGTGATCGGGCTTGGCGAGACTACGCGCTCAGCGTGTCCTTGAAGGCTTCTGGGCCCGGCCTCGTGGGCATCTGTCTGAATTGGCGGAGCCCGACGGACTACACGGCGCTGCGCTGGCGGCCCTCGGCGATGCAACGTGGCGGTTCGGCGAGACAGGAACTCGTCTGCGTTCATCAAGGGCGCGAGCGATACGTTGGCGCTTTCCGAGCGGATCTTGTCCCAGATCGCTGGATAAGGGTGGATTTGGCCACACGCGATGGCGAACTCCAATTGCGCGTGGAGGACGCCGCCGTTGAATCCCTCGTCTTCGGCGAAACATTGACAGGGCCTTTCGGCTTCCTTGTCGACGGCGGGCGTCTGTGCGTCGATGACCTCCACGTGCGATGCAGGGGCGCACCCTTGTCTGCATCCACGACCGTTCAACGGGCGAACTGACGTCATACGCGCCATGGGCGCGGCGTACGGAACACCCGCCAGCGCCGCACCGCGGATTGAGAGCCCAAACAGGAAACATGGCTCAGCGTTCCGGGATCCTCCTTGCCGGTGAGCAGGTACGGTCAGCCTTTGCGGTTTCTCAATGGCGGTCCGTCTCAGACGCTGTCTTCCCAGGTGTCCGCTGAGTCGAATGCGGAGGTGTACGATGCCTTCTGAAAACCTGCGTTTGGTCATTGGGTGCGCCCTGTGGGTCGCTCTACCGTTCGTTGCCGTGGCTGAAGAAGGCGAAGTTCTTGCCGAACGCCTCGCGACCGCGACACAAATGCTTCAGGAAGACGCGCCCCAGGCGCTGCCCGAAGCCCGTGTGCTCTTCGAACGATGGTGTCAAAACGAACCGGACAATCCTTCGTTGAGAGATCTCCGACAACGTGTCGCGGCGCTGCGGTCGCTACGAAAGCGTATCTCCACGTGTCTGGGACCCGCCAGACGAACAGCCGCCCAACGGCTTGTCGATGATTTGCTGCTTCCGGCAAAAAGACAGCCTGCAACGCCGTCGCCGGTCGAGTCTGTCTCGGAAACTCCCCAACGACTCTATGCCCAGTATCTCCCCCATTTCATGTACCGCCTGGACGTGAGGGCGCTCACGGCGGCTCAGGTCACGTTCGCCCGCGCTTACTACAATGCCGAAGCAAAGGACATGCTCAACGAGACGATGGAATTGGGTGCGTCCCTGGCCTCTCTCACTCAAGGCGAACAAAGCGTCGAGAACTACCTCGTGCTCATGCCGCTCCTGCAGAACCCTACTCAGTTCGATGTGCGCCTGCTCGACGCCCTGCCGGTCAGTTGTACGACGCCCGAGCGCCTTCATCAACTGGCTGATTTCTGCCTTCTTTGCCTGGGCCGACTCGATGCGGCGTCTGCAATCGCGACGCGACTGGCGGGCACGCAGGGTCCGGATCCGGCTCGCTACGCCTACTTCGTCGATTCCGTAGGGAAGTGCACCAACGCTCATGAGCCCGGACTTGCCGTGCGGTGCTTGGACGAGGCAATCGCCCTGCTCGATCGCGATGACCAACGCGTTCTGGAGCACCGTTTTCGTAAATGCGAGATATGGGCGAACGCTGGCAACTATGCGATGGCCGCCGGCGAGGCCGGCACTATCGCGAGGGACTTTGCCGGCACGGAACACGGCGCAAGAGCTCGCTACCTGCGAATCAGGCACCTCGCGACGCAGGGCGATTTCAAGGCCGTTCTCATGGACGTTGAGGACGCCGCCAAGGACGAGCATTGCGATCCGTATCGCGCCGACTTGCTGTACCTGCACTGGCTGGCACTTCGGAAGGAGGGTCGAGGGGAACGTGCGAGCCAAGTGCTTAGAACGTTCCTGGAAAAGTACCCAGAGGATGATCGCGCAGCCGAAATGTACTACGCCGTCGGCGTCGACTGCCTGTCTGCGCAGCGCTATGAAGACGCCGCCAGAGTCCTCAGAAAACTGGTCGAGGAATTCCCTACTGCCGATGCCGCGCGACGGGCGAAACGTCTGGTTGAAAAACTGGAGGCACACGCGTTCGTCAGCAACACGACACACTAGGTCGGGACGATGCGATGCGGGCAGGTACGGCAGCTCGGCTTTCCCCTGGATTGACCAGATCCCGCCTCAAGAAACCCGGCAGACTCCGCGCCGCCGGCTGCCGTTCTGGTGCTCGTTCATGCTTTGACGCAGGTCTTCTCGCAAAGCGTCCGTACGTTCGCAGCGCCAGGGCACGCACCGTCGTATGCCTGCATTCGCCCGCTGACCGGAATCCCACTACCTGCCACCCTAACTTGAGCTAACGTGCGGCTAACTCCGATTCATCCCGATCCGGACATCGCGCTCATGCGCCGCGCCGCCACTGGCGACGATGAGGCCATGGCACGTCTGTACCGCAAGCACGTTAAGGCAGTTTCGGCCTTGATTGCGCAGCACGGTCGCTACAGCGTCAGCGTCGACGACGTGGTGCAGGAAACGTTCCTCCGGGCTTGGCGAGATGCTGCTCGCTTCAGCCCTCAGGCGAGCGTGCGTACGTACCTGTGTGGCATCGCCCTCAACGTGATGCGCGAGTCCATGCGCCTAGCCGCCCGACGAACAACCACAATCCCTCCCCCCCAACGGGCTGACACCACCGCCTGCCCATGCTGCTGCGATGATTGCCCGGGCCTCGCGGACGTCGAGGCCGCCAACTGCCGGGCCGAACGCCACCGGCAGATCGCCGGGTGGCATGCATCGCTTCCGCCCAAGCTCTGTCAGGCAATAGAGTTGGCAATTGTCCGAGGTATCCGCACCGATCGCGCGGCCGCCCTGGCCGGCTGCTCCATTCGAGCGTTCCGCGTACGCCTCGGGCGTGCGTTGAACCGCCTGTCCGAGATCTCGTTTGCGCCGAATCGTCGCAAACGGCCGCAGTGAACCACTTCCGCATCCCCCGACTGACGCGATCCCAACTGATCACCCCTCTATGGCGGGTTGTCGCTGTCGATCAAGGGGAGGCATACATAAACCATTTTACAACAATCGCTTACAGAAGATACCGAACCGTCGCCGGTTCGCAGGCGTTGTGGGCCTGCCAGAATAACGATAATCGCGCATCCTCTTTTCTTACAAGTCTTTACGTCAATGCGCTGTAACCTTTTCGGTTTTTTTCCAAGAAAGTTTGTTCCCTTTTGCCCGCGAAAGTCATTCAGGAGTAGTGAAAGTCGGATCGCTAACGCGAGAAAACCATGAACTGTAGCCGCGTCCAACTCCTTCTAGCCGAGTACGTCACTCCGGCCATTCGCGACCCGGCGGTCGACTGG
>DATKUK010000034.1:0-3803 GCA_035530655.1 Phycisphaerae bacterium | reverse complement strand
CGAGACCGCATGACTGACCTTCCCAGCCCCATCTTAGCCCTCGCCTGGAACTGGCAGGCCCAGTTGGACGAATTGCGCGATTCGGTCATTCCGCTGAAGGACGACCGGGGCTTCGTTTACGCCCACGGGCCGGAAACCTTGGGCGTCTGGCTGAACCACAGGGGCTCCAGTTGGATCAGGCGATGGACGGCGAAGTTCGGGGCTCCGACGGTGGCCCAGGAGGGTGACGACGAGGCGATTATCCTATGGTCCTTCGACGATCCCGACACGCAGTCGATCCTCAAATGGCTCGGTGCAAGGCGTACCAGGAAGCTCGCGGGCGCCGCCAAGCAAAAACACGCCAAAAAGGCAGGTCAGACCCCCCGCGAGAATCGAAAACCCCCCATCATACGAGGGGTGTTTCGCAACCCTGGCGCCCGTAATGGGGACCAACCCGGCCCAGAGGTGGGTCGGGCCTCTGCAGCGCGGAAAATAGGCCAAAAACAGCCCGCCAACGATGAGTATAACGCGGCCGTTTTGCGGATTGCCGATCGGCTGTACCCCACGCGGGTCAAGCGTGGCCTCAGCCAGTTGGGTGCGTCTCAGAAGGCGGGTGTGACTCAGCAGCAGTGGTGTGCCGTCGAGGGCGGCAAGAGCTACCCGTCGACCCTGGCGGAGTTGGAACCTTACTTGACCTGGCTGGACCGTGGGCAGGAGTGGCGACAGCGGCTGCCGGGCGAGTTTATTCACGTGCGAATCTAGGAGACCGACCCGGTGACCTTCTTTAGGCGCACATGGCGGGAGTGGCTGGCCTACCGGCTGGGCGGACCCTGGCTACGGTTTAGGGGCAAGGAACTTCATCGGACTGATTGGTATGTTAAAGGATGGCACCCGAACTTCGACTGGAAGTGCCCTCGTTGTGGAGCAGAGCATTGGACGGCGATTTGGATGCTCCGGCGGGAGATTGACCCGATGATGTGTTCCTGCGGTTGGCGCGGCCGGCTGGACGTGAGGCGGCGCAAGATTGTTGACCCGCCCTCCTGACATCACAGATAGGCTGATTCCCTGGCTGATTGCTGAGGGCGGAGATGTTCACAAAACGGAACACACCTACTAACGACTCCCCCCGCTTCGGCGGGGTTGGGCGGTCCTACATGGCCGCCTGTTGATAACTCCCCCGCAGATAGCATCTGCGGGCAGGACGCCACAGGAGCTTCGGCAGGTACAAGGGCATGTCCCCTAAACGTGCTGCCGGATCGGGAGGCAGGTGACGCTCGGCCTAGGCTGGGCTGAGGACCGATGCTTACCGAGGCATAAAACGAGGCGCCGCCACGCGCCTACCTGTGGCGCTTCTGAAGTTCGCGCCGGGACGCCGGCGCCTTTGAAAACAACGGGGTAACACCCATGATGGGCCACCGGGAAAAGAAATGGCATGAGTTCTGCGAGGATGCGCGGAGGCGAGGGTTCCATCCAGAGTTCCTAGTGCCGCCATATCATCCGCTGACCCAAGCTGATATCGAGGCAGCCAAAAGATTCGTGGCGCGAACTCATTTGGAGTAGCCCTGTGATGGGCCACCGGGAAAAGCTGACGCGCGAGCAGGACGTCGCTCTCCACATGGGCGGCGACGAGCACACACGCGCCCGCGCCAAGGTCAAGGCGGCGTTCTCGCGCCGGGTGCGGCGACAGCACAAGCAGCGCGGGGCGGATGGCGAGTATGACTGACGGCGGCTGTGAATGATTCACTGCAAGGACTGTACTTGACCACCCAGGAGCAGATCGACACCGAAGAGGAAACCCTCGAACTCATCCGGCGGACGACGCATCCGTATGAGACCTACACGCCCAGTAACCAGCCGGACCACGACCAGTTGTCCGCCCATCGGCACGACGGATACGCAACCCTCGTCTTCGGCGGCAACAAATCGGGTAAGAGCATCTGCGCCGCGCACGACTGCGCCGCATGGGCTACGGGTAACCGTAAGTGGCGAGACGACATACCTGACGGCATCCGAATCTGGGTGGTTAGTGCCCAATATCGAACGCTATACGAAGGCATTTGGCACCACCTTAATGAGTGTCTGCCCTACTGGCTGATCGAGCGGAAAGGCCCGCAGGTGGCGGGCTACGATATGCCCCAGTGGGTGACCGTTCGTACCCTGTCGGGCAAAGTCAGCCGTATCGACTTCCTGAGTGCCGAGGGTGGCGAATCGGCCAGAAAGCGCGTGCAGTCGGCATCCCTGCATCGGCTCTACATCGACGAAGAGGTAGACGACGCAATATGGCAAGAACTGCAAATGCGACTCATCGAGCATGGTGGCTCGGTTATGGTTTCTGCCACCCTGGTGATGAGCGAGGACTGGCTGGTAGACCTGGAGAAGAGGGCGCTCAGCGGCGACCGGCAAGTCCACCTGAGCCGACTCAACACGGAGAAAAACCCGTGGCTCGACGCGACGACGCTGGCGATTGTAACCAGCGATATGAGCGAAGAGGAAAAGAACGTCCGCATTCTTGGACGGTCAAGACGAACTTCGGGGCTTATATACCCATCGTTTGGGGACTCGCATCTTGTTGATCCGTTTAGTATCCCGGCGGATTGGCCGAGGTTCGTGGCTTACGACTCTGGTTTTAGAGTCTTTGCGGTTCTCTGGCTTGCTGTTGACCCGACCGGACGTCGTTACCTGTATCGTGAACTGTACGCGCGGGAGGCGCAGCTTGCTGACGTGGTCGCACAGATTCGGGCTGCCGAGGCGGGCGAGAGCGCGCCGGAAGTTCGACTCATTGATCCGGCGGCATTCGCACACAACCAGGACGGGACAATGGGCATCGGCCCGCGCCTATCGTCCGAATACGATATGCCATGCACCCCGGCGATCAACAGCGTCTACGATGGGATCGAGGCGGTGCGACGATGGCTGCTGCCCGGTGTCGATGGGCGAACTGGTCTCGCCGTCTTCAAGAACCTGGTGGAGTTCCGACGGGAAGCCGGCCGCTACCGAATACGTGCGCAGACCGCGGAGCGGGACGCGCCCGGCCGACCGGACGAACCGCTCAAAAAAGACGACCACCTGATGGACGGCTTGCGGTATCTGGCGAACTACGACCCGCGCCCGCGCGACATGCCCGACGCCCGAGCGGACTACGAGCATCAAATCGCAGCCGGCCAGTTCAATCGCGGCCCGGACGGCGAGGCGGTTACCGAGCCTTTGGACGAGCGCATGCTGCGTCGCCACCTGGCCAGGAAAGAGAAGAAGAATCTGCACCCCGTCTGGGGCAGCGAAGAGTGAGCGTCTATCGAAAGACCGATCTCGGACAGTTCCGTGACGGCCTGGACGTCTTTGTCCTGACCCGTCTGCGGAATGGGCAGGAAGACCTGCTGACAATCGAGGTGTTCCGCGACCCCGACGATCCGCACTCTGCAACGCTGACGTTCGTGAGGGTGCCTTTGAAACCCCTTTCGGGAATACTGAAGCCAATCATCTCGGAGATGGAATTGTAACGTGGCGCGGAGGGGGTAATCGCGGGCGGTCGGCGGGGTGCGCCACCACCCTTGGTCGGTGCCGACTGCCCGCAACTTCTTACCGACGGGAGATGAATGATGGCAGATTGTCTGAGTCAGTACGCGGAGTGGAAGCCAGGCACGAAGGGTGAGTGGAGTATAAAGGATGCCCCTGGTTTCCTGCGATTCTTACTTCGGTATGGCCTGGATGGCCGCGACGATCGCGAAGTCGTGCTGTGCCAACTCGCCGATAACTTGGAGGGCGCCAAGTGCCCAATAGGTCGCGGCCCACTAGGGGTATGTGTCGAGACGCTGGCGAATGAGTCG
>DATKUK010000033.1:0-3796 GCA_035530655.1 Phycisphaerae bacterium | reverse complement strand
GAAGTCGGTGTCAAGCGTGATCGTGGTCATGTGCACCGGCAAGTCGTACTCGGTCGCCACCGTATTGGTCAGCGCCGTGCCCACCCCATACGACGTGGTGGCGGCCCCAGACCTGGCGACGGTCCCAACCGTCAATCCGGTGAGCGTAGCGGATCGACTAGTGTCCTCGATGGACATCGGCGTGTACTGGGCCTGCACCGCTCCCGCCGCGAGCGCGACGGCGAGCACGGCGGCCCCGATCAAATACCTATTCATCTTTATTGTTCTCCTTCGCAGTCTTGCGCGGTTTCGGTCGGGCCAGGAGGGTTAGTCGTCGCCCAGGTTCACCCAGTACAGGTTCACCGTACCCACAATGTGGTTGGTGAAGTTGGCAGTGGTGATACAAGCATCGGCAATGCCCATGTTTAGGTGCAAGTCGATGGCTGTTCCTGTTCCATCAAACACGGAATCGGCCCCTGCGGTGAGGTCAGCTTCCCACGCATTTACTAGCGTGACCGCTCCGTCTGCCAATGTCGGCCCGTCGATGATGTCTTTTTCGCCCGAGTCGTCAAGGTCGGCGTCATCGTTGGCGGCGGTAGACCCTATGGCTACCACAAACACGTCGTTCGCGTTGGCCTCCGTAACGGTGTTGGTTATCTGAGCATCAATGGCCGCGCCGAGGATATAAATGCGCCCGGCGGGGAAAACATACAGAAGCTCTGTTTCACCTTCCGCGGTTCCGTCCGTAGCCACAAACGTAGTGTCGATGGCGAGCGTGGTCATATGCACCGGCGAGTCATACTCTACGGCAACCGCATTGGTCAGCGCCGTGCCTACACCATACGACGTGGTGGCGGCTCCAGACCTGGCAACGGTACCGACCGTCAGGCCGGTGAGCGTAGCGGATCGCGTAGTGTCCTCGATGGACATCGGCGTGTACTGGGCCTGCACCGCTCCCGCCGCAAGCGCGAAGGCGAGCACGGCGGCCCCGATCAAATACCTATTCATCTTTATTGTTCTCCTTCGCAGTCTTGCGCGGTTTCGGTGTGGGCTTCGGCGTGGGTGCGGGTTCCGGTGCTGGCTCCGGCTCGGGCGGCTTCGTAAACGCCTCCAGCCGCTCAAGACCAAGCGCCTCTACCTCGTCCGCCATCTCGGGCGGCATCGGCGGAAGCACCGGCCTGCGCCAGTTCCAGCGCGGATCTCGCTTGACCTTCGTTACTCCGGTGTAGTCCATGTTATTCTCCTGCCGGGGCGGGCCGGACTAGGGCCGACCCGCCCCGCTCGGATTACGCAACCACGTTGGAGTTGAAGTTCACGTCGATCACCGCGGTGGTCCGGTACACCTTGAAACCGGCGGCGAGCCGGCCACGGTACAGGTTGCCATAGCGGCTCTCAGCGCGGCCCAGGTCTTCCAACATATCGGGTTTGAGGTACGTCCCGAGCGCCTGCCCGTATCCCATGATCCCGGCCATGCCGTGAGTCTTGCTGGATTCGTCGGTGCAGTTGTTGGAGATGAACACGCGGAACCCCTGGTAGGTGAACGCACGCTGGCCACCAGACAAGGTGATCTCGTCACCGTAGGGCGTGGCCCGCTGGGCGTTGTACGAGTCCAACGCCTCACCGAACTGGGTCGGCCCGACGATGTACGGCATCCCGAGGTTGTCAACCTTCGCATCACGCAGCGCCAACCTCAACTTGGCGAAGAAGATCGGCACCTCTGCGGCCGTGGTCGTGGTGAACTGGATCGCCGTGGTGCCGCTCAGGTAGAAGTCCGTCCAGTTCGCGTGGTTGGCCAGGATCGCGGTATCGAGATCGCTGGACAACTGGTACGCGCCGTTGCTGGCGAACGCCTGGATCCAGCCGGCGTTACCCGACTGCATCACGTTGGTGTCCAACTCCAGCAACGCGAACCCCTTATCGAAGTTCTTGGTAATGCTGGTGTTGGCGTCGGTCGGCAGGCTGTAGCTGATGTCCGAGCCGTCACCGACGGAGAACGTTGATACGTCACTCGGAGTAACCAGGTGCCAGGTGTCGCCACCGTCCATCGACGGGACCACGTTGCGGTCGCATACGCTACCGGCTACGGTCATCGTGGTCAAAAACGCATCCAACTGCGCCGCCCACAACTCCCTTTGAATTGCTGTAAGAGCCATTTTATTCTATGCCTTATCTGCTGTCATTTTCGCTCTGCCCGAGCCTACTTCCGGCGATGGCGCGTTTCCGTGCTGCCGCCATAGTTCGTCCAACTTCTTCCGGGTGTCGGCGGCGCTCATGCCGTCCCACATTCCCGGCTTGTAGGTGAACGCCTCTTCCGCCTTCTGCGGGCCGCGGGGCGTTTGGTTGTTGGGGTGGAGTCCTGTGCCATTCACACCATCGGCGGCGATCAGCCGGCTAAGCACAGACTCCCTCGCGGCGTCAACTGCGGGCTTTACCGCAGCGGCGTCGGTCAGGTCGTCAATGTCAGCGAGCGACTGTTGCAGGAGGATGCGCCCGGCGTTTCGCGCCGAATCATCCACCCACTTGATCCCGCCAAGGACCGACTCAAGCGCATAATTGCGTGCGGTGGAGGCAGACTCCTTGCGGGCCGCCTCTGCTTCGGCTTTGGCTGCTGCCAGGTCCTTCTGGGCCTTGACCGCATCGCGCTTCAACTTCTCGGCCTCGGTCAGACTCGCGCTCTCTCGTTCGTCAAGCGCGGCCTGCAATTCCTCGGCCTTAGCCTTCAGCGCCGCCAGTTCCTTTGCACTCTTGTCCTGCACGTCCTTCACACGCCTGCTGGCGACGTCCGTAGGGTCGAAGTCTACTAGCGTGGCGCGTTCGTCCTCGCTCAGTTCCTCGCCCCGTGCGGCTTTGGCCAGTATGTCCTTGATGCTCATTGCACATGCTCCTCAGTTGTTGCGGGTCTGCACCCGATATGCGGCGTCAACGGGGACCGCGCCCGGTGTTTCGGGGTTGGCCTAGCGGTCAAGGGATAGGTTGGCTACTCGGCGGGCGGCTGGTCGCCGGCGGCGGCGGCGCCGTCCTCATCCTCGTCCTCGTCGCCTGCCGGCTCCATGCCTGGCAGCGCGATGGGGGCGGGCGGCTCAAAGTCGTGGGCGTCGATGGTGTCCATCAGCGCGGCCCACTCGGCGTCGTCTAGGCGGAATAGCCCGCGGGCCCGGGCCTTGTTGAGCGCGGCGCGGGTGATCTCGCGGCTGGCCTCGGGCGGCGCGTCCATCTGTTGCAGGCCCAGGAAGCTCTGGATCTCTTCGGCGAAGTCGCCAACGTCGAACTGGTTGCTGTACTCGGGCGTGTACGCCGACCACGACGGGTCGATCTGAGCGGTGATGTCTACCAGCCGCGTTTCGACTTCCTCCAGCAGTTGGGACCGCTCGGCCAGGACCGCCTCCACGTCCAGGTGGTCGAACAGCTTCGCCTCGGCGCTCTCGACCTGCTTGGTGTCTGGCCGCAGCGCGAATCCTACTACCTCAAACAAGTCGCGCTTGGTCTGCTGGATGGTGTCCCCGATGATGGCCAGGTCGGCAGCGCTCGGGGTGATGTAGCGCGTCAACCCCTTCGCCTCTGGCGACTCCTCGATCGGGTACGCCATGCCGACCGTTTTGGCGATGGCCTGCTCATACTGCATGCCGGCCTGGTCAGCGGCGTTCTGGATGCTGCCGCGCTCGATAACAAGCTGCGCGTAGACCTGCCGGAACATGCACTCATGCCGGGCGCTGGCCAGGTCGAGGATGCTGCGCTGGATGCTCTCGGCGTCGTCAAACCAGTGGGGGCGGGCGCAGATGTCGCCGGCAGCAACAAACGGGACGATGGCGGGCGGGTT
>DATKUK010000032.1:0-2496 GCA_035530655.1 Phycisphaerae bacterium | reverse complement strand
CGGGGCCATGGCGGGTACGGTCGATCTGGTGCAGCGCGTGTCGACGGGTATCGAAGCGAGAGGCGATGTTCTGCGGCTCAATCCGGAATTGCCCCTGGAGATGGAGCGCCTCGACATGCGCATCCGCTACCGCGGGCATTCCCTCGACCTGCGGCTGACGCGCGACGCGCTCAGGGTCCGCGGGAGGGATGGCGCGGCAACGCCGATCTCCTTGAGCGTCGGCGACAAGGTCTGCGAATTCCCCAGCGGCACGACCCGTGTGTTTCGATTGAACGACGCGGTTTAGGCCGGCCGGGGTGAAGGCGGCAAAATGACGGGAGACCCCCCATGAAGACGAAAAAGACTGAGCTCGCGCGCAAACCGTTGTCGCCTGATCTTCTGCGCAGGATGAACGCCTACTGGCGGGCCGCCAACTATCTGTCGGTCGGCCAGATTTATCTGTACGACAATCCGCTGCTCAAAAAACCGTTGACGCTGGAGCACGTAAAGCCGCGGCTACTGGGCCACTGGGGCACCACGCCGGGCTTGAACTTCATTTATGTCCACCTCAACCGGATCATCCGGCAATATGACCTGGACATGATCTATGTCACCGGCCCCGGACACGGCGGACCGGCCCTGGTGGCCAACACGTACCTGGAGGGCACGTACAGCGAACTGTATCCGAACATTTCCCGTGACGAACGGGGCATGAAGAGATTGTTCACCCAGTTTTCCTTTCCCGGCGGCATCCCCAGTCACGTCGCTCCGGAAACCCCGGGTTCCATCAACGAAGGCGGCGAACTCGGCTATTCGCTGTCGCACGCGTACGGCGCGGCGTTCGACAATCCCGGCTTGCTGGTCGCCTGTGTCGTGGGCGATGGCGAGGCGGAAACCGGCCCGCTGGCGACCAGCTGGCACTCGAACAAATTCCTCAACCCGGTGCACGACGGCGCCGTACTTCCTATCCTGCACCTGAACGGCTACAAGATCGCCGGACCCACGGTGCTCGCCCGCATATCCCGGGACGAGCTTGAAGCGCTTTTCCGCGGCTACGGTTACACCCCGTATTTCGTCGAGGGCGACGACCCGAACGAGATGCACCAGCTCATGGCGGGAACGCTCGACGCGATCGTGGCCGACATTCAGCGCATCCAGCGCGATGCCAGGAAGAACGGGTTCAGGCAACGACCGCGCTGGCCGATGATCATCCTGCGCTCGCCGAAGGGGTGGACCGGTCCTGCCGTGGTCGACGGCAAACCGGTCGAAGGGACCTTTCGCGCCCACCAAGTGCCGGTCGCGCAGTTGGCGACCAGGCCCAGGCACCTGAAAATCCTCGAACAGTGGATGAAGAGTTACCGGCCCAAGGAATTATTCGACAGGAACGGCAGGCTCCTTGCCGAACTGGCCGAACTGGCGCCGAAGGGCGAGCGGCGAATGGGAGCGAATCCTCATGCCAATGGCGGGCTGCTGCTTCGGGATCTGAACATGCCGGACTTCCGCGACTACGCGGTCAAGCTGGCGAAGCCCGGCGCCGTGGAAGCCGAAGCGACGAGCGTGCAGGGCCGGTTCATCCGCGACGTGTTCAAGCTCAACGCCGACGCACGCAACTTCCGCGTTTTCAGCCCGGACGAAACCGTTTCGAACCGCTGGAGCGCCGTGCTGGAGGTGACGAACCGTAGCTCGACGGCGGAAATCCTCCCCAAGGACGATCACGTCGCGGCCGATGGCCGGGTGATGGAGATGTTGAGCGAGCATCAGTGCGAAGGGTGGCTCGAAGGGTACCTCCTGACCGGTCGACACGGCTTTTTCTCCTGTTACGAGGCGTTCATTCACATCATCGATTCGATGTTCAACCAGCACGCCAAGTGGCTGGATGTGACCCGCCGGATTCCGTGGCGGCGGCCCATCGCTTCCCTGAACTACCTGCTGTCCTCGCACGTGTGGCGTCAGGATCACAACGGCTTCACACACCAGGACCCCGGCTTCATCGACCTGGTGGCGAACAAGAATGCGGGCATCATCCGCGTGTATCTGCCGCCCGACGCCAATACCCTGCTGACGGTGACCGATCACTGCCTGCGCAGCCGCCACTACGTAAATGTCATCGTCGCCGGCAAACAGCCGTCGCCGCAATGGCTTGACATGGAGTCAGCGGTCAAGCACTGCACCGCCGGGCTCGGCATCTGGAAATGGGCCAGCAACGACGAGGGCCGCGAGCCCGACGTGGTGATGGCCTGCGCCGGCGATGTGCCCACCCTGGAGACGCTGGCCGCGGTGATGATGCTGCGGCGGCATTTTCCGAAGCTTGCGATCCGCGTCATCAATGTGGTGGACTTGATGGTGCTGCAGCCACAGAGCGAGCATCCCCATGGGTTGAGCGACAAGGACTTCGATGTCCTGTTCACCAGGGACAAACCCATCGTCTTCGCCTTCCACGGATATCCTTCCCTGATCCATCAGCTGACGTATCGGCGAACCAACCATCACAACCTGCACGTTCGCGGGTACAAGGAG
>DATKUK010000031.1:0-16823 GCA_035530655.1 Phycisphaerae bacterium | reverse complement strand
ACATGCTGGCCACCCTGCGGCAGGAAAGCGTTCGCCAGCAGGTTTCGGCGCTCCCGCTGACCGGCCGGGGTAGCCGAAACGTCCTGAAGTCCTTAATCCACGCGGTCAAACAGGCCGCATAAGTGCGAAAGTCGAACTTAGACTCCATCGCCAAAAAGCAATCGATGCAGCCAATACCGTCGATAAGGCGAACGGATCACCTCGTCCCAGTCGTACGCTGCAGCGGGCGTCGAGCAGCGACCACCCAAGACTCCCGACTATCGATACCGTTCACATGACGTCACAGGCCCAGAAAGATGGAAAGGGACTGAAGATCGGACACAAAGACGCGGTCGCCTTTGTGGTGCGGGAAGCGGGCCGTCACCCCATTCTCTTCAGGTCGAGTTTCAGTTCAGCCGCCTTCCTTTTTGGTGACGATGTCATCCTTCTCTCTTGGGATGGAACGGTGGCGACGATCGAACGTATGCTGCATCGGAACCAGGCGTATCCGTTGAACGACATTTGGATGTCTTGTCTGGGGCTCTATCACAAGGGAACCCTCCTTCCCTACAGAACCCAAGATCCCTCTGTCCTCATTTCCTCCAGCGAAGGACGAAGAACGCTGTCGCTATTCCGGAGACTCACTGAGAAAGTTTGCGATCTTCTGCGCAAACTGGGAGCGGGCGGTTCGACGGTGGAGGCCGAAATGTGGACACTCGACAGCTTCTTGGACGAAGCTGAGTTCGCGTTGGCAAACGACGACATTGCTGCTGCTACCGCCCGGTGCGAGGCCATTCTTTCAACTGTGCACAAGATCCTCCTCAAACGCGCTCCGCAGGGCCAGGCAAGCTCTGCGCGGGTGTCGATGCTGGAGGTCCCAGATGTGCCCGCCGAACGCCGCGACGTTATATCTATACTATTCGTAGAGGACTATCTGGCCGAGCGGATACTAGTAGCAGACTACCTCCGGGAAGCGGGATACGAATGTATCGAGGCGGGCAGTTCAGAGATCGCTATGCGGATACTCGTTGAGCGGGACTTCGACGTCATCATCACCGATCTTATGATGCCGGGTCGTATGATGGACGGGAGCGTGGTCGCGCTGGTAGCGAAAAACGGGGGATCACGAGCCAAGATCATTCTTGCGACCGCCTTTGGCTTCGGCGGATCGGCTCGCCGCGTCCCGGCCGACAAGTTATTGACAAAGCCCTTTCTATGCTCGGAACTCGTCCAGGCGGTCGAAGAGGTGCTTCAAAAGGGGCCCAAGAAGAGCATGGAGAGCGACAAGTGAAGGCCGCGCCGACGCACTGCCCCTCGCGCCTCATGCGGCACGTTCGCCCAGCGGAGACAGACTATGAGACTCAAGTCATTTTCGGTGCAGAAGTATCGCAGTATTACTGCTGCAAAGAAGATCCCCCTCGGGAAGACGACAATACTCGTCGGTCCGAATAACGAGGGAAAGTCCAACATCCTGCGGGCCCTCGTCACCGCCATGAATATCCTGGTACGAGAACGGCATACGCGCATAGGCTACCGCGGTTCCCGCGCCATCCGCATGTACATGGGACCCCCCGGTGGGTACCACTGGGAGACGGACTTTCCTGTTGCGTTACAGGATAGGACACCCAACGGGCAGACCTCCATGACTCTGGAGTTCGAGTTAACACCCGATGAGATTAACGATTTCCGCGAAACCATCAGAAGTCGTCTCACCGGAACCTTGCCAATTCGCATCACTATCGGACCGGCAGAGGCAAAGGTGGAAGTCGCCAAGCAAGGGCCTGGAGCAGCCGCACTGTCCAAGAAGTCCGAGCAAATCGCGCAATTCGTTACCGACCGAATCGATTTTCAGCATATCGAGGCAATTCGTACCGCTAGTTCAGCAGAGAAAGTTGTGTCAAACATGGTAGCCCGGGAGCTTGACCAACTGGAAGACAACGCAGATTACCGCGGGGCCCTAGCGCGGCTTGATGAACTGCAGCAACCCATGCTGGACACTCTTTCCGGTAGCGTGCAGAAGACTCTTAAACAGTTTCTCCATGATGTCCGCAGCGTTTCCATCTCCGTGTCCTCAGATGCTCGCTATCGTGCCGTGCGAAGAGCATGCGAAATCGTAGTGGATGATGGAACGCCAACACTGCTGAAGTACAAAGGGGACGGTGCTCAGAGTCTTGCGGCGCTCGGACTTATCAGGCACGCCACTGAACGTGGGGCCAAGGGGAAAGGTCTTGTCATCGCTATTGAGGAACCAGAGTCACACCTGCACCCAAAAGCGATCCATGAGCTCAAGCAAGTGGTTGACGAGCTAAGCGACCGACACCAGGTGTTAATTACAACGCACAACCCGCTTTTTGTTGACCGACGTAATATCCGCAACAATATTATCGTAAGCAACAACAGGGCAAAGCCAGCTCAGTCGGTGGAGCAAGTTCGTGATGTTCTTGGGGTAAGGGCCTCAGATAATTTGCGCCATGCCGAGATTGTTCTTCTCGTGGAGGGTGAAGATGACAGAACAGCGCTAAGGTCAATCCTGTCCCACAAGTCACAGATCTTGGGCGACGCCCTTTCTCAGGGGACATTGGCGATCGATACTCTCGGAGGTGGCAGCAATCTGGCGTACAAAGTGTCTTCCGTCAGAGACGCCATCTGTCTCTGCCACGCGTTCCTTGACGACGATAAGGCCGGACGAGATGCATTTGAGAAGGCTAGACTCGAAGGGCTGGTCGCTGATGCCGAGGTCAACTTCTGTATTAGAGAAGGACTGAACGAGACGGAGATCGAAGACCTTTATGACACCTCTGTCTACGAGACCCTCCTTCAAAACAAGTACGGAGTCAGCATCAAGTCTCCGAAATTTAAGGGAAAGAAGAAGTGGACCGATCGAATCAAAGCGTGCTTTCGTCACTGCGGAAAGCTGTGGGATCACCGCGTTGAGGTAGAAGTCAAATCTCTTGTGGCACAGGCAGTCGCTAAAGATCCCGCCAATGCGCTGTGTCCACATCACGCAGCCACATTGGACGCTCTTATCCAAGTATTGGAGGCACGCGTAAAAAGCAAAGAGAAGGCCCAAGAAGAGCCTGCACTCGAGCGCGAATAGCGGACGGCGCCGTTCCTCGCAAGTGAGCCGTAGGCTCGCCGACACGGGCGGCTGGGGCAGTGTATAATATAGATTAGTGAGTCAGCGGCGGCGGGGGCTGTAAGAGGTGGGCTATGAGGTGCTGTAAGAGATCGATCGCGGGCGCTGCGGGGGTGATCGGCATGCTGGCGGTCGGCGTGTGGGCGCAGGGTATAACGGCCCCGAAGAGTCGGACCGAGGCGAAGAGTGACACCCCCCCAACACCCAAGAAAGATACCAAGCCAACAGCTAAGAAAGACACCAAGGCCCAGCGACGGCTGACACCCGAGCAGGCCAGACAACTGGAGGAAGCCCAGAAGCTGCTCGTGTACGCGACGCTGGAGACCAGACGCGTCAACGTCAACCTCAAGGACAAGGACCTCGAATCGGCGCTGAAGCAATTGGGCGAGGCCGGCAAGTTCGACGTGCTGATCGACTCGAAGCTTGCAGAGATGGGCTATGACCTGCGGGACTACTCGGTGGATCTGAAGCTTAGTAAAGTGAGTCTCGGGCGGCTGCTGAGCGCCATGCTGAACAGCGTGCCCTTCGGCGAGCTTGGCTACAAGATCGGCCCGGGCCATATCTACATCACGTCGCGAGACAAGATCCGGCAGCCGTCATCGCTGGAGACCAAGGTGTACACGGTCGGGCGCTTGATGCACCCGATCCCGAATTTCTACGAGCCCCCGGATTTCGATGTGTCGGTAGGCCAGGGCGGCGGTGGTGGGGGCGGGGGCGGGGGCGATGTGTTCGGCGAACTCGACATCCAGGCAGACCAGCAGGAGACGGCGCAGAGCCGATCCGACCGGCTGCTCGATATGATACAGAAATCGGTGAACGATCGGTCGGACCCTCAGACGGTGGCCGTTTGGTACGCAGACGGGGGGGCGGCCAACATCAGTTACTTCTCGGGGAACCTGGTGGTGACCCAGACGTATGTGGGTCACAAGAAGATCGAGCGCCTGCTCGACAAGCTCGGAAGGTGATGGATGCGTTCGCGGGTGCCCCGTTCCTTCCAGGAGCGGGGGACGGACATTGGGGTGCCGCCCGAGTAAATCGGCTTCTGTAGGGCAGGTTTCACCTGCCAGCCTTCCCGGACGGCAAGATCGATCCCGCTGCACCGAGATCCAACTCGCGTCAATTTGCTTCGTCAGGTCTGAATACCCGGGGCCTTCGTCGCGCGCAATCCCGGCGCGCCGGGACGCGCCCTACGATTGGGCCACCCGGCGTTTGAGGAACCGTGATGCGTTTCGGCATGACGCTGATGTTGGCGTTGGCAGGGCTGGTTGGGGGAGTCTGTGGCTGTGCGCAGCTCAAGACGCATCCAAGCATAGAGCGCGTTGCTGAGCTTGAGGCGGTCGAGCCGCCGCCCTGTCCGGTGAGCGGAAGGCCGGCGAACCTGCTGGTTCGGATCGTGCGGCCGGACGGGCCGGTGTACTTCTGCCGCGCAGAATGCATCAGCCGGTCCGAGCAGGATCCGCAGGGGTATCGGGATCTTGTTGAGATGCAGCGGCAGATGCTTACCGTGCGCCCGCGTGTTCAAGTGACCTGCCCGATCAACGGCGATCCGGTGACGCCGCGGCGGCATACGGATCTGTTCGGCGAGCGGGTGTACTTCTGTAGCTCGTGTGACTCGTGCAAGGATCTCTATGAGGCCGACCCCGAACAATACGCGGCCGCGCTCGAGGCGAGCTACACGTACCAGACGCGGTGTGCGGTGACGGGACGTCAGATCGATCCGCGGCAGTCCGTCGAGCTTGCGCGAGATGGGCCCTACGTGTACTTCTGTTCGTCTGGCTGCAAGCGCATCTACGAAGGCGCCCCGGGGCGGTATGCCGACAACCTCGTCGCGCAGGGCGTCAATCCAAACCCGTAGTGGTCGGGTGGGACGTTTGTTTTGAGGGCGGGGGACACCATTTGGCGAATCATCGAGTCCCCCATCCCTGAAGGGATGGGCCACCCGACCGCTTGACATGCCCGCGCTGCGGTTCGACTGCGCTCACGCCGCAGTCGCTTGGGCATGCCACCCGAAATATCAGAAAAGACACTGTTCAAGAACCCGCCGCGGCGGGGCACACGACGTCAGTCCCCCGCTCCTGGAAGGAACGGGGCACCCGTCTTCATGCGAAATCCTGTAAAAGGATGGGCCATCCGTCCACCCGGCGCAAAGAACATGCCCACGCGACGGTTCGGCTTCGCTCACCGTCAACAGCGGCGTGGGCATGCCACCCGAAATATCAGAAAAGACACTGTTCGAGAACAGTGGCACCCTAGCGCCGCCTGATTCCGTGCAGCAGGAGGGTGCCGACGACCAGCAGCAGGGGTGCGGCCGGGCCTGCGGTGGCGCAGGCGGGGGAGTCGTCACAAGCGTCGCCGATCCCGTCGCCGTCGAAGTCTTCCTGGGTGGGGTTGTCGGTCGCGGTGCAGTTGTCGCAGTCGTCAGGTACGCGATCACCGTCGGTGTCGGTTTCGGCGTCGTCGGGCACGCCGTCGCCGTCGCAGTCCTCGGCTACCAGAAGGCGCAGCGTCCAGCCATGCAGCGTGCCGGCTGCGCCGGTCTTGCCGTCGCCGATGTAGAGCCTCCAGAACGAGCGGGCGTTCTCGCCGACGAAGGTGTCGAGGCTGTCGGGCAGCGGGCCGCCGACTACATCGCTCAGATCGCCGGCATCGGGGACGTAGTTGTCGGGGCTGCCGTTGGCCGGGTCGCCGACGACCTGATCGCTTGCTACGCCCGCGCCGATGCTTTCGGCGCCGACACCGCTGGCTGCGTCGTCGTCGAAGAGGATGGGCACGGTGGCCGAGAAGTTCGCGGTGTTGCCGCAGCAGGCGTCCTCGTCAGGCACGCCGGACAGGCCGGGATAGTGCATGAGCGTCACGACCGTGCCGGACGGGCTTTGCAGCTTGACGACCAGATCGCCGACGTTGGCGTGGGTGATGACCACCTCAACGGAGACGGCTGCGACGAGCAGATCGGGCCCGGTGTCGGGAACGGTGTAGACGGAGATGGTGCTGGCTCCCATCGAGCAGGGCGTTCCGATGTAGTCTCCGTCGGGGATGGCGGTGTCGACGGGCCACGAAACGAAGTCGAGCTGGTAGGTGCGGGCGAGCGCCGAGCCCGACAGGGCGAGCACTATCAGCGTGGCTGTCGTGATTGCCAGGATTCCTGCGTAACCTCTCAGGCGGGCGATGCACATGGGTTGCACTCCGTGCGGCGGAGGATGAGTCGGGGTTGCTCCGTCATACCCCGACGACGCGCTGCGTGGCCGCCGTGCAGACGCCGGGGTGATTGTACCGCCGAAGCGTGCCCCGTGCAGCCCGGTGCGCGGGCCGACGTACTGCCAAGTCGGCCGCAAGTGGGTAGACTGTCAGCCAATCATGGGCAGGAACCTGACAGATTGGGTGATTGTCATCACCGGGGCCAGCTCGGGCATCGGCAAGGCCACGGCTGTCGCCTGTGCGAAGGCGGGCATGGACGTGGTGATCAACGCGCGGCGAGCCGATCGGCTGGAAGATGTGAGCGAGCTGGTGCGCCACTGCGGGCGGTCGGCTCTGGCGGTGGTCGGTGATGTGACCGACGCGGGGATGTCGGCGCGACTGCTGGACGCGGCGCAGGAGCGGTTCGGCCGATGCGACGCGGTGTTTGCCAACGCCGGCTATGGGCTGGAGCGATCGGTCGTCGAGCTGGGCGACGACGAGTTGCGGCGGATCTTCGAGGTGAACTTCTTTGCGGCACACGATCTGCTGCAACAGGCGGCGCGGCGTATGCTGGCCGACCGGCGCGGCGGGCATCTGCTGATGTGTTCGAGCTGTGTGGGCAAGTTCACGCTGCCGTATCACGCAGCCTACAGCGCGACCAAGGCGGCGCAGAGCCATTTCTGCCGAGCGATGCGGCTGGAGCTGTCGCCGTACGGGATCGAGGTATCGTGCGTGTACCCGATTACCACGAGCACCGAGTTCTGGGAGGCGATGGCCGATCAGAGCGGTCAGGCGGGCAGCACGCCGGTGTTGCTGCGGTCGACGCCGCGGCCGTTCGTGCAGTCACCGAGCAAGGTGGCACGTGCAATCGTGAGGTGTCTGCGTCGGCCACGAGCTGAGGTGTGGACCAGCCGGTCGATGCGGATGGCGGCGGGGCTGTTTACGATGTTCCCGTCGTTTATGGACTTCGCACTGCGGGGGCGGGCTCGGCGGCACGCTAAGGGATAGTGCGTATTTGGGCACTGGCGGGCAAGCCGCCAGCAGCACCCAGGCTCATCGTCGGAACCGGAAGGGCTTCTCGGTCAGATCGATCGGCTCGCCATTGATCCAGACGGCGGCGGGTTTGGTGCGGGCGTCGAAGGGTTCGCCATCCCACAGAACCAGGTCGGCATCCTTGCCGCGGCCGATCGAGCCGAGCCGATCGGCGACGCCGCAGATGGTGGCTGGGTTGATCGTCAGACATCGCAGGGCGTCGTCGGGCTTGAGCCCTTCGCGGATGGCGAGCGCGGCGTAGACATTGAGATAGCGCAGGGGGGTCACATCGGCGTCGGCGGTGATGGCGACGCGAAGACCGGCCTCGACGGCCGCACGCACCGTGGCGAAGCTCTTGTGGTGCAGCTCGACTTTGCTCCGTCCGCCAAACGATGGTCCGACGATCACGGCGATCTTGCGCTTGGCCAACTCGTCGAGGATGTCCTCACACTCGGTGGCGTGCTCGAAGCCGATTTCAAAGTCGAACTCGTCGGCGATCCGCATGGCCGTCAGCATGTCGATCGCGCGGTGGGCGTGGCAGCGGGCGGGGTAGCGGTGGCGAAGCAGGTCGCCGATGGCCTCGTTGACAAGGTCGATCTCGAACGGGTCTTTGGCGGCGCCCTTCTTGCGGCGATGCTTGCGCTTCTTGTCGAGGTAGAGTTGCGCCTTGGTCAGCGCGGCGCGGAGGACGGCGGCGGTGCCCATGCGGGTGGAGGGCATGCGGTCGTGCTCGGCGTATACGCGTTTGGGGTTTTCGCCCATGGCCATTTTCAGCCCGGCGTCGAGCTTGACGATCTGGGCGTCGAACGATTGGGCCTGCGTCTTGACCACCGCGCCCAGGCCGCCGATGACATTGGCGCTGCCGGGGGTGATGAACACGCTGGTCACGCCCGACTGGGCCGCTTCGATCAGCCCCACGTCGGTCGGGCGGAAGGCGTCGATGGCTCGAAGCTGCGGTGTGACGGGATCGACGCGCTCGTTGACGTCGTGGTCGTTGGGCAGGCCGTCCTCGAGCAGGCCGGCGTGGCAGTGGGCGTCGATCAAGCCGGGGGTGAGCAGTTTACCGGCTGCGTCGAATCGCTCGGCCTTGGCGGGCACTTTGACCTTCGCGCCGACGGCGGCGATCTTGCCGCCTTTGATCAGGACCGTGCCGCGCTTGATTCGGGCGGCGGTGACGGGGTCGATGGTGGCGTTGGTAATGGCGATCATGGATACCTCCTGTGGTTGATCGTTCGGCAGAGCCGAGGTTTCAGCGTCCGGCGCGCGCCCTTCGGTGGCGAAGGGCCTGTTTGTACGTTCGCTCGGCCAGGTCGGCGATACTGCACACATTGAAGCCTACCAGGACGCTGTGCAGCTCGTCGTGGAAGCAGTTGTACCATCGGGCCGGGATCTTCTCGGCGCCGAGCATGGTGCCGAGCATCGCGCCGGCGGTGGCGCCGTTGCAGTCGGTATCCAGGCCGCCCATCACGGCGATGCCGATGGTCCTGGTGAAGTTGCCCTTGCCGTGCATCAGGGCCATGGCGACGATCATGGCGTTGTTGATCGTATGAACGGACGACATCTTGCCGCAGTGGCGCATGATTTCCTGCCAGGTGTCCTGCCAGTCGCGATGCTGTTTGGACCAGTCGATTGTCGCGTCGAGCGCTTCGTACAGCCGCGATCGTTGCGGGATCTCGCGCATGCCGGCGCGAAGGGCGTCTTCGGGCGAGTCGGTGCTGAACGCCGCGGCGGTGGTGGCGGCAGACCACATCTCACCGTAAATGCCGTTGGCGGTGTGTGACAGCGCCGCGTCGCTGAAGGCGAGCTGGGCGGCGCGGGCGGGCATGCCAGGCGAGACCAGGCCGAACGCGTCGGCGCGAATCTGGGCGCCGATCCATTCGCGATAGGGGTTTTCGAAGCTGGCTGACTCGGGCGGCTCGATGCCCCGCACCAGGTTGTGGTAGGCCACGCGCTCGGCTGTGTAGACCATGTGGTAGGGGAAGCGAGCCAGCCACTGCTCGGCCACGTGCTCGGGCTTGAAGTTGAAGCCATGCCGCTCCACCAAGTGCAGGCCGAGGATGGTGTAGTCGAGATCGTCGTCGCGAGCGGCGAAGCGGATGTTGTTCCTGAGGCAGTGGGGCTTTCGATTCATGCCGGCCGCTTTGCAGAACCTCTCGGTAAAGTAGTCGCTCAGCGGATACTCGCGGGCCTTGACCAGGGCGTCTTCGATCTTCTGCTTCGGCCAGCCCTCGACCGGTTTGCCCAGGATGCAGCCGGCGATGCGGCCAAGCCAGCCGCCCAGGACCTTGTCCTTGAGTCGGGTGCCGCCAGGCGCCTTGAGCACGCGCGGGCCGCGTGGTCGAAGCTTCTTGATGCCGGCCAGATCGGAGGGTTCCCTGCCGCGATAGCCGGGTGCATCGCCGAGCGCGTGGGCCTTCTCATACAAAGCATGGTACCGCTCGACGCTTTGCCGTTTGGCTTTGGTGAGCCGCTTGAACTCGGCTTGCAGTGCGGCGACGTCGTGGCCTCGGGTCTGCATCTCCAGGATCTCGTCCCTGGCCAGTGTTCTGGCGTAGTCGAGAGTGTCTTGCACGAGCCATCTCCTTCAGTACGGCGGGATATGTCTGTTGAGTGATTGTGCAGGATAACGATCGCGGTGAACCGAGACAACAACGCGCCGGCCGACCGTGGCCGGTGGTTCGGCCCGGGCGCGCGGGTCGAGCCCAAGACGATCAGCATGATGGGCTTCATGGCCAACGGACTCCCCCTTGTGATGGGTGCGTTCGATGGTGAGCAGGCGCTGTGGCCGCCATCGAAACCGTGACTTGGCCTGTGGTAAGCGCCCTCGTTGCGGCGGCAGGCGCGCGTGCCGTTCCGTTTAGCGACCACCCGAACCGGCGCACGGCGTGCAGATGAGTCCTTTAATCAACCGGAGCATCGATCCATTGTGGAAGGAGGTTTTCGGCAGGACGAAAGAGCAGCTCTGGTCCGCCTAGCTCATGTCCCGGGAGCCGGCGCCATGACCGTCTGACAGGAAAGTCTGGACTCCACCCATACACTACGTTGTAGACCCCGGCCGGCACATCCGACTGCCGTGTAGTGTTGCTACACACCCACGTGATTCACCGGACGCGTACGAAGAATGACAATCATTCCTCAGTTGCGAATGTTGCTCCCCTCGGCTTTCCGACAACTATAATTCTTAACGGAATCCTGCAAGTCATCGTGCTGTCTTCCACATTGCCGGTGATGATAACATCCACCGACCGGGCTTCGGAAAGCCCTTGCTTTGATAGAAAAATCTGAACCTTTCCCACCAACCCGTCGTCACGGTTCTCGGCAATCTGAGAAACTGAGACGTTGATGCCCTTGTCCTCACAAGTGGCGGTAATGGCTGAGACTTGCCCAGCATAGTCGGGGCTGAAGAGTTCGGTAGTAAACTCCATTCCGTTGGCTTGGTCAGGCAGGCACAGGGCAACAAGTCTTGGTGGGTGTGCGTATATCGCACCACGGTACTTCCCTGTAACAGGTACACGAACAGTAGTGGTCTTGCCATCAATCCTCACTGGAATTGCGATCTCGCTTTCAAACTGCCCTTGCGGCAGGCCTGAATTGAGGGCGGCCTCGAACGTGAACTTCTGAACCTGATGCGCTTCTTCCTCGTCGATCGCTCGCTCCAGCCTCGACTGGGATTTGGTCATGCGACAGGAAACCCACGAAGCATCACACTTGATCGGCGAAAGAACTTCGATAGCTTTGTCTTCAGCCTTCGCAGTCCAGTCTAGTGTGAAGTGGCGCCTGGTCTTGAGGAGACTTTGCACATCTCCGAAGTCGATACGCGCCGGATACGCTCTCAGTCCTGTTTCGCGGAAGTACTTGAGCCGAAACATTAGGGGAGGGATGGCATCACCCACAAAGGACACGCCAACAGCAACACTTCCCCTCCCACGAGAGTCACCGACGTCGATTTCGGCCTTGATCCGCATCAGTTCGCCGGGTGGAATCGTTTTCGAGTCCGGTTTCACTGCCATGCACTTGCAGCTCGGCACGATCTTATCAATCTTGAGTTGTTGGCCGGAAGTGTTCTTCCAGGATATGACAGCCTTGGTAACCTTCATGTCGGGAGGTATAGTCCCCAAGTCCCGCACAATGGGATCAGGATGACAGGCTGCTAGGTGATCGGTAGTATCTGACGATGTTCGCGTGGTAGCAAACATTACGGATGAGCTTACCATTAAAAGGAAGCCGAAGATCAGACCGCTCTTCAGTACGCTCATGCATGTTCCTCGTCAGACGCTCCGCGTTTTGAACGCCTCGAAACGCCGCCACTCAACAAGGCGGCCACCAGACCGATTCCAACCGGCAACGCAATCTGCCACCACCGAACACGGACGACCTCGGGAACTGGCTGCGGGCAGACGATCAGTCCCTTGCCTGTCCAATGATGCTCAAGCTGCTCGTCCGTCAATTCGCGAGCAAGCCCGGAAAAGGAAGGATCGTATGCCATGAGCCTATTATCCCTTATACTCCACAACACCACAAGATAGTGGCCGCGCTTGGTCCCACCATGTTCTCTCGTAAAGTGAAGGATCGCGGGATCCCGGAGTCGTTTGAGATCCGCAATCGTCCCTTTGAAGGCGTAATGACCGAGCCCCAGCGCCTCGGCACAAGCCGCAAGTTGTTTCATCGTGTTCTCGTTGAACTCATTAGGAGCAAGATGTCGGTCGAGAATCGCTGGATCGGGTATCCTGCCATGATACCTGCACACCACCTCGATGCACCCCCGCCCACATGCAATGCCGCGCCGCTCCGCATCGCCAGCCGACGCAGCAATACACAGACTGCACGAGAAGAAGCACACCACAATCAGCACGCCCCGGCCGTTACGCATGATGAACCCGCTCCTTCGATCGCCGCCTGAAAACACGCAGAAGACCAAGACCAACCAGCACCCCCGCGACCACCATTACTGCGTATGCAATGGGGCCGAGAGAGAGTTCCTTCGTCACGGCAATCGCCGGTGTCGGTTCCTCCCGAGGTTGCGGCGCACTTTCCACCGATTCCTCCGGCTGGGCGTAAACCTGCGTCTTACGTCCTCCGGCAACGCCTTGAGACTCACGCAACAACCGATCGTATTCTGCACGAGTCATGCCCTCCGTCCGAGTGGGCAGTTGGGTAGCCGCCATCTGTCGAGCCATAGCTTCCGGCAAATCGCCGACTGTGAACCCCACGCCCAGGAGATCGTCGTGAATGACTGTTCCCTTCGGGAACTCGAAATCAAACTTCTCCCCTTCCAATCCTGTATTCACGGCCACGCTATCCACTGAGACCGTCGTCGTCGAAAGAAGCCGGGACTCTTCCGAGACCTTGGGAAGAGAAGAGCCTTCGTGGTACTCATACGCGTGGTCGTACTCGCGCGTCACGAACTCCGTGGGATAATACACACCGTCACTTTCCACGAAACCACTCACGACGGTCTTTAGTCGAAGCCGACTGACACTTTCGCCGGTGTCGACATCCTTGAGGGTCACCACTTTCTGAATGCTCTTCGGCCAGAAACTCTTCTGAGGAAGAATTTCCATGGTCGTTTCTGTAACCACGTTGAGAGGCAACCCGGCGCCCGGAGAAAACGTTCTTCTGGCCGTCACCTCGACAACCAGCTCGTCGTCGACGAACCGCTCTTGCCCAACGGATAGCTCGACGTTGTCTGCGTCACCGTAGTCAGACAACGCGCTGTTCTCGACCCCAAGGAGTGTATCCAGAGAAGGCACCCTGTTCAGAATGGTATCCAGCGATGCTGGGGTGACCTGTCCGTTCCCCTGGTGGACATTCAGCCACTTCAGCCTCTCACCATTGTAGGCCACCATGGCTTCGTGAATGCGTGTTCCATCCCTGAAGGTGTATGCATCGAAAGCAACCTGGTCGCCCTTACGTCGAAAATCCCAAGCGCGAACCCGCTCCCGATCGAGCGACTTGTCGCCAGGAACGGGCATTACCAGTGTACCGTCCGCTCGCCTGAGGTGCTGTCTCTGGATCTCCTCCTCAGGCATCCGCGCAACCCGTTCCCTCATGGCAGCGTAGAAGGCATCTTCATTGACATCTTTAATCGCAAATTTGAGCTGGATATCGCTAATACTCTCCTCTCGTGCCTTGACACCCTCGAGAATATCCTGCGGAGTGAAGCTGCTGGCAAGGCCCGGCGCCGCGACCCCCAAACCAACGAACAGAAAGCTGATGGGAATCCACGTGGAAGAATTCATCATCTTGGGCTCCTTCGCTGCACAAATCAGACCGAATGCCCGAATCGCTTGAAGATAACGTACGTCCGTACGACCACACTTGAACGAACATTCGGAGCGGCGCACTCTGATGCGGGTTTACTTACCCACAACATCGGGTGAGCACATGCCGCACAAGCAACGAGATTCGATGCCCCATCCCACGACTCCAGGAAAGCCTATCATCGGGCTGATGCTGCCGTCAAACTGAACGAGAACCGACTTGGTCGCGAACATCGGATATGCCCGAATCGAAGCCGCGCCATAAACATCCAAGGCCCTCTTCAGCGTGAGTCGCCGAGCATTCGGGCGTCACACGCGGACGGTAATTTCCATCTACGCAAGAAAGCATCCTCCAGTGGAATAGGGCAGCCACCTACACGGCAGCCGTGCTCCCCCTCGCCGAACGAATGCCGGCGAGGGGGACGTGGCCGGTTTCAGCAGTTTGTTCTGCAGTTGTTGCTGCCGGTGCAACTGGCAGTTCCACTGCAGACGCCCCATGCCTGGTCGCAATGCGGATACTTATACAGACCGCATGCCCTGGCGCCACTATACGGGCAATAGTGGCACCAGCCAACGCAGCTATTATATGAGCCGCCGGCTGTGCAGCCCGCAGTACCTCCAGTGGTCCAGCAGAAATAACTAGGCCCTTGTTGTTCCTGCGTACAGGTGACGCCAGCGGTACTGCAGCTGCCCGACGGACATGACCCTGCACCCGACTCGCAGGTGCCGAACAGGGCACCGGCCGTCGAAGCCAATTCGTTCTCCGATAAAGGCGTCGGAGTGCCGCTGTTCGCTCCCGTCAACAACGGCATGCACACAGCGCACACAAGAACCGGAACCGCCAATGCAAGGAATCTTCTCATAGTCACGCTCCTTTTATCAGTAGTCTGCCTTCCGTGAAGGATTTCCAAACACACTACCTGCAATGGACATGCCCTGGATATGTTCCCAATCACCTCCTCCCATTCCCGAACTCTCTTGCCGACCAACTCGAAAGACCCCTACAACGCCCCGGAGATTACTGCATTGCGCGGCATTCCAGAGCGGCAGGCAAATCCCCGCTCCAGATCGATTGCACGATGCCGTCGCAAATCAACATCCCTACCGGCGTAGTAACGAACCACTGCCTGCCACTGCTCAGGCGCCCAAGAACAACTGATGAAGGGATCCCCGCATTGATTTCTTCGCCTTCAAATGGCGGGATCTCAACCAACGCTACCGAGGCGCCATTCGGTTGCCCGGCCAGTTCCATCGCTAATCGGCCGTAAGCCGGTAAGACACTATGGCACTTGGAGCAATCATGGCGATGCAATAGGACGACCCACTTACCCCTTAGCAGTCGATCGCCGATGTCGATATATTCAAGAAGTGGGAACGGCTTGCCTACCCAGGTTTCGGGCTCCAACAAGACGAATTCACTCTCACCAAAGATCTGGCCATCGTTGGTGAGGGCGGCTGGCTGGTAGCCGGCCATGGCCACGCCGCCGGAAATCCCGACGGCAAGCAGGAAAAGCGTTGCGACCGCAACCCGCATGCGGACTGCTCGTATCGGGCTATCCGCTCGCACTACCGGCCGGAACACCAGAAGGGCTGCTACGGCCGCCAAGTCCAGGACCAACGTGTACCACGGACTGACCTCGACCTTGCCGAAACACCCGCACGAGGCCTCACCGGAAAGACCCTTGTACAACGTCACGCATGAAAAGAACGCAAAGCCCGCCAACGCCGCCCACCACACCTGCCTTCGGTACAGACCGCTCAACAGCCACAGCGACAGGAAGAGTTCAACCTCCACCTGAGCCGTCAGCGACCAGCGGTAGGTAAAGATGGTGTCGTTCGCCACCGGCTCGGTGGCCAGTTGCCAACCTTTAAGCACCGCCGCCGTCAGCAGAATGCAGCCCAGAACCACTCGGACCACGTCGAACCCCCACGCCGGCACGGCCCTTTCCGACCGCAAGAGCTGCTCCCTGAATGTCCCCGGCAGCACGGTCACTTGAGGGTCTCCTCCGCCAGTCGGTCGACGGCACTGAGCAAGTTGCCCGCCAGTTGCTCCTGCTGCATTTGCGAGCACCGTGTGGCCTCAAAGGCCGAAGCGGCGAACGCGCTTTGGACCGCATCGGCCAATCCGCTGGCCGCGGCCGTCCAGCCGAGCTGCCTGCCCACCATCACCGACCCTGAAAGCCTGCCCTCGCAAACCGGGGCCAAGTGCGCTATCGTCGTTAGCGACCGCAGCAGTGGATCGGTCAACCGCAGGTGGTTAGTTCGGCCGCAGGCCTGCGACCAACTTTCGATGGCTTCGCGTCCTACCCAATACTCCCGATCATGTGTCTCGGCCAGCAGGCTGCGGACGTCGGCGACGGTCTGGTCGAGAAGTTGTCCCCGCCGTGGCGGGCGCTCGGATGGGCCTATGCGACAGATCGCAAAGGCCGTAGGCGTCGGCTCGGCCAGGAAGCGGTACTGCCACTCCGCGGCCGGATCCGCCGACCCCTGAGGCCCCAACACCGTTACCGCCTGGCCGTTGAGTCCGTAGGCCAACATCAGGTCTCCGGCATGAATGCCGTCTGCCACCAGTGCCGCCGCTTCGGCTGTGCTGGAGGGGGTCAACCATTCCGCTCGGTAGCCGCACCACTGTGCGGTCCGCTCGAGTCCCTCCTTGCGATGGATGTAGGCGGGCAGGTCGGCGCCGGCATCGGTGGGGTATTGCAGGCACCACAGATCGGCCGAAATCGCCAGAAGCTCCAGGTCATCCACGTCGACGCCGCGCGCTGCCAGGTAGTCTTGCAGGTATAGCAGCGGTGCGAAACGTTGCCGGTACCACTGGCTCTCTTTGATCGCCTCGGTCAAATCAACAGTGGACTCCGCTGCTGCGAGCACCGTCACTATGTCGTCTGACGGCACGGCAGCGACCCCAAGACCTTGCGTCGAAACAACTGCCCCGGCGCTCACTAAACGACCGTGACCATGCTGGGGCGTCATTTCGACCGAGCCTTGCTTGACATGGAGGTAGGTGGTGCTGCCGGTGGCCGTCACGGTGAAGATCGTGCCGGTGACGGCGATGTCTGCATGCGGGGTCACGATCCGGAAGATGCCCTCATCGGCTGTTCTGTTGACCGCAACACGAATCTGTCCCGCCGAGAGCCTCAGCAGGCAGCCCCCGTCCTGGCCCCAATGCGGCGTCAGGCGCGTGCCCGGCTCGAGCCTTACCTCGTGGCGATCCCAGATCCGTAGGGCGAGCTGCTGTC
>DATKUK010000030.1:0-69237 GCA_035530655.1 Phycisphaerae bacterium | reverse complement strand
ACATGCTGGCCACCCTGCGGCAGGAAAGCGTTCGCCAGCAGGTTTCGGCGCTCCCGCTGACCGGCCGGGGTAGCCGAAACGTCCTGAAGTCCTTAATCCACGCGGTCAAACAGGCCGCATAAGTGCGAAAGTCGAACTTAGCAAGGAAGGATCCTTTGGCGTAGCCGATCACCGGTGGGCGGGGCTGCCTGGGGGGCAGGCCGGGGTGAGCCGGCCGGCGGTGGCCAAGGTGGTGGCCGATCAACTGGCGCAGTTGAGGTCGTCAGATGCTCACGGGCGCATTGCAGGAAAAGGTGGAGGCCTATCTTGTACGAGGCCGCTATGAACGCAACGACACCGTCGACAGAACGCTCATGGAGCTGTCTACTCAAGGACTGGCCATACGGAACTGCGAACCGGCGTTGCGCTCGATCGATGACGCGGAAGGAGGCAGGTCGGCCCCGCACGCATGCGACGGATAGTCGGGCGTTCATGCATCCGAGTAACTACGGACCACTAAAAAGACGGCAGAAGATGTCCAGATCAAGCAGGTCGACGTCGCCGTCGAAGTCGAGGTCGGCGCAACTGGTGCCGGCTGGCGGGTCACGGTGCGTCGGCGCCGATCGGCGGTAAGCGCGCCTACGTCCAGCGTCCTGTCGATTGTCCCACGGCTGAGAAAAGGCACGATATCCTCACTCTGCTTCGTGTAGCCGCTCGACCCTGTGGAACAGGCAAGCCTTCACGAAACCCGTCGCCACGATTACGATCATTGCTAAACCCCTCGTGACCCTTGTGGAGGGCAGGCGAAATGGAACAGCACGGCAAGCAGGCAGGCCAGACGCCCGACAAGGCCGCTGGACCGCTTCGCGTCCATCTAACGAACCCGCGATACTTCGCCGACCCGACCGGCCGCGCGGTCTACCTGGCCGGCTCCCACACCTGGGCGAACTGGATCGAGCACAAGATCTCTGGCGACGAACCGGATTTCGACTACCACGCGTTCCTCGACTTCATGGTCGCGCACAACCACAACTTCATGCGCCTTTGGGCGTGGGAGCACGCGCGATGGGCAACGTGGGACGGAACCGGTCGCTTCTTCGCCTATCCCTTGGCGTACGCTCGCACCGGCCCGGGCACGGCGTTGGACGGACTGCCCAAGTTCGACCTGGCCCATTTCGACCCGGCCTACTTCGAGCGACTGCGAACCCGGGTCATCGCAGCCGGCGAGCGCGGCATCTATGTGGCTGTGAAGTTCTTCGACGGCTTCAGCGTGGGCTTCAAGGGTCCCGAGCCCACCGACCGATGGGTCTCCGCCCGCAACCCCTACCGCGGCCACCCCTTTCACGCCGCCAACAACGTTAACGACGTCGACGGCGACCCGGACGGCACGCTGCAGGGCAAGGCGATCCAGTCTCTGCGTATCCCGGCGATCACGAGACTCCAGGAAGCTTACGTGCGGGCTGTCATCGATACGGTCAACGACCTGGATAACGTGCTCTACGAAATCTGCAACGAAAGCGACGGCACGAGCGAGGCCGTCCAATGGCAGTACCACTTGATACGCTTCGTCAAGCAGTACGAGGCCGGCAAGCCCAAGCAGCACCCGGTGGGCATGACCGTTCCCTACCCCGGCGGACGAAACGAAGTGGTGTTCGACAGTCCGGCCGACTGGATTTCGCCCAACCACACCGACCAACAGCCGTACCAGACCAATCCGCCCGCCGCCGATGGCAGCAAGGTGATCGTGAGCGACACCGACCACATCTGGGGCCTCGGAGGTGAACAGGCCTGGGTGTTCAAGAGCTTCACGCGAGGGTTGAACGTCCTGCTGATGGATCCGTGGGAGCCGCTCAAAGGTTCGGACCTGCATACGAACAACTACCGCGATCACCCTACCTGGCCGCCCGTTCGCCGAAGCATGGGCTACGCGCGGGCACTTGCCGACAGGATGGACTTGGCGTCGATGGTGCCGGCAGGCCAGTCAGCCACGACCGGCTACTGCCTGGCAAACCCGGGACGGGAGTATCTCATCTACCAGCCGGATTCGGGCCCGTTCGAGGTCGACCTGGCGATCGGGCAAAAGTCCTATTCGGTCGAGTGGCTGGATCCCACTGCAGGCACGACCCATGTCGGCGGTGTCGTCGATGGCGGCTCGCGCCGAACCTTCACGCCGCCTTTTGCGGGCGATGCCGTCTTGTACCTGAAAACCGAAGCGACGTAAGCAACCCACGCCCTGATCTGCGTGTGAAGACTGTCGGCAGCCCTGGGCCTCTCGCCGAGACGCGGCCGCCCGCGACCGGTGATAACGGGAGCGCCGAAGCCTTACCACTTCCGGTACGCGTGGTCCCAGTAGTGCGCGTAGCCGGGTGGCGCGGGGTCTTGGCAGCGGTCCGCAGGGAAGGGCGAACGGCCTTCGCTTCGCAGCCACGCCAGCAGGTCGGGGTGCGCGCCGCGGCGACCCACCTGATCGAGTGCCCGTGCCCGCAGGTCGCGAACGACAGACGGATGGCCCGCAGCTACATCCTCGTATTGATCCCGGCGGTAAAGCCGGCTGGCCTGTGGACTCGCCGCGAATTCCAGCCGCCACTGCCGATCGAAGATCGTCAGCAGGATTTGATCGGCCTCGCCGTCCCAGTTGTGGATATGGCGACCCGAGATGACGCATTGGCGCGGTGAGTCTTGCCCGTTGCGAGCAGCCGCCAGCACGTCGTAAGCGTCGATGTCGTCCGGCTTGGCGGCCTTACCGAGACCGAGGATCGTGGCTGTGATGTCCTGCGGCTGGGCGAAGACGTCGCTGCGTCCGCTGCCGCCGTCCGGAACGTAGATCATCAGCGGCACGTGGGCTTCGGTATCCTTGATCGGGAATGTCTTGCCGAACTGCCCGCACTCGCCGACGTTGGTGCCGTGGTCGGCTGTGACAACGATCGCCGTATTGGTCAGCAGATGGGTTTCCTCCAGCGCCCGCAGCAGTTCGCCGAACCACCTGTCGACCCAGGTGACCTTGGCGGCGTAGAACGCCCGCAGACGGTCCGCGGCGGCGTCGGGCCGCTCGCCTGCCTGCCCCGAGAAGAGGCTGCGCGGGTCGAAGCGTCCGTCGTAGCCCGGAGTGTGGTCGTACCTCAGCACATACTCCGGAGGCGCGTCCCACGGCTCGTGAGGATCGAAGCTGTCGACCATGAGGAAGAAGTTGTCGCGCCGGGCGTTGTCGCGCAGGAATCGGGCGGCCGTCAGGAACAGTTGCGCGGCGTTCCAGTCCTCATACGACCTTCGCTTGCGATTCGCGCGAGTGTACGAGATCGCCACGTGCGAGCGCTGCTCGACGTCCTTCAGTGGGCCCACGTAGTCAAACACAGGGTCCAGGTCCCAGTTGTCGGGCCAGGCCATCTGCGAGTCGTCGATCCATGGCCGGTCAACTTCACCGCCCCGAATAAACGTCCAGGCATGGAAGGGCCAGTCGAAATTGTGCCCGCCGTTGACCAGGTGCGGCGTGTCGTGAATAAGCTGCGTGGCGTAGCCGGCGTCGGCCAGCAGACGCGGCAGCGTGGCCACGTCGAATGGAAGCGGGCGCCAGCTATGGAATGGCCCGCCGTACAGGCCGGTCAGCAGGTCGGTCCTGTGCGGGATCGTGGGGTAGCTGGCAGCGAAGGCGTTGTCGAAGCACCACGACCGCTCGGCCAAGGCGTCGAGGTTTGGCGTGTGGATCCAGTTGTTGCCATTGGCCGCGATATAGTCGTAGCGGAGCGTGTCGATGACGACGAGGATGATGTTCATTGGGTTCTCTTCCTGCGGTACCGTGTTTCATGTCCGAAGGCGGGCGATATTCCTGCAGCCGCCGAGCGCTTCAGCCAGGATGGGTCATTGTCGCCCGATGCGTCCATACCGACAAGGACGCGCAAACCGTCGCCGCGCGAGCCCGGCTATACTGCGGGTGTCCCTGCACCGCGTGGGCCATGCAGTATTCCGAGTCCTGGCGCATACGGCCAATAGGGCAGGCGTCAGTTTTTGCGGAGCTGATTTGGATTGAGGGCTTGCCTGTTGCCTCGGTGTGTGGCAGCTTGTGTGTTGGTTGGGAGCACGGCGGCGACCACGCCCGATCGGGCCTGGAGCAAGAGGTGTGGCGATGAGTGCAGCCGAGGCCATCATCCGGCAGGAGCCGTTGACGATCCCAACGTACCGGGTGGGCGAGCCCGAGAAGAATCCCATCTTCTACACGGGACGCGGCTACCAAGGCGCCAAGGGTGTAGCCTACCCCTATCCGATGCTCGACAAGCTCAGCGACGTGCGGGAAGACGTTACCTACCAGGCCGTCTACCTGGAGAACCCCTACATCCAGCTCTGCGTGCTTCCTCAGATCGGCGGACGGATCTTCTCGGGGCAGGATAAGACCAACGGCTACGACTTCATCTATCGCCAGCACGTGATCAAGCCGGCCCTGATCGGCATGCTCGGCGCCTGGATCTCCGGGGGAGTGGAATGGAACATCCCCCACCATCACCGTCCGACCACGTTCATGCCCGTGCACTGCCGCATCGCCGAAGGTCCGGGTGGAAGCAAGACGCTCTGGATCGGTGAGATCGAGCTTCGACACCGGATGAAATGGGTCGTGGGTTTGACGATTCACCCCGACCGCTCCTACCTCGAGGTCACCACGCGCATCTTCAACCGCACGCCGTATGTGCACTCCCTGCTGTGCTTCACGAACGTGGCCGTGCACGTCAACGAGCACTACCAGGTGATCTTCCCGCCGACAACCGAATACGGCACGCAGCACGCCAAGTGCGAGTTCATCCGCTGGCCGATCGCCGACGGCGCCTACGACCAGATCGACTATACCGGCGTGGACGTCAGTTGGTGGAAGAACCATCCCGATCCGCTGTCGATCTTCGCGTGGAACTACGAGGACGACTTTTTCGGCGGCTACGATCACGGGCGCCAAGCCGGGATCGTCCACGTGGCCGACCATCGGGCCGTGCCCGGCAAGAAGTTCTTCACCTTCGGCAGCGGACCGCGGGGCCAGGCTTGGGACAGAATCCTGACCGACGAAGACGGGCCATACCTCGAGCTGATGGCCGGCGCCTACTCCGACAACCAGCCCGACTACAGTTGGATTCAGCCGTATGAAACCAAGACGGTGACGCAGTACTGGTACCCCGTCCGTGACCTGGGTGGTGTCTCTGCCGCCAACCGCGACGCGGCGGTCCACCTGTCGGCCGCCCCGTCTGGCGGCGTGCGCCTGGCCGTCAACACCACGGCCGAGCAGCGCAACGCGGTGGTCTTGCTGCGGACCGCCGGCAGCGAACTGTTTCGCCAAACCGCAACCGTCTCCCCCGAAAAGCCCTTCGTCGTCCACGTGCCGCTGCCGCGCGGTGCCCGGCCGGACGCCACAGAAACTGTGCTGCTTGCATCCAGCGGCTCGGAGCTAATCCGCTACCGGCCGACCCCCACCAAGGGCGCGCCGGTCCCGAAACCGGTCGAGCCGCCGGCACCTCCGCAAGAGGTGCCGACCGCCGAGCAGTTGTACCTGGCGGGTATGCGTCTCGAGCAATTCCACAGCCCGGCGATGGAGCCGGATCCCTACTACCATGAGGCCCTTCACCGCGACCCCGGCGATGTGCGTGCCAATACCGCTTTGGGTATCCGCTACTGCAAGCGGGGTCTGTTCGCCGATGCCGAGGCCAGGCTCCGCACAGCGGTCGATCGGCTCACGCGCAACTACACCCATCCCCGTGACGGGGAAGCGCTGTATTACCTTGGTGTGGCGCTGCGCGGCCAGGGACAGACGGATCGCGCCACAGATGCCTTCAGCTATGCGGCCTGGAGCTACGCGTTTCGCGCGGCAAGCCACTACGCACTGGCGCAGATGGCCTTGGCGTCCGGAGATGGTGCCGCCGCGCGCCAATCGGTCGAGCAGTCTCTGCTCTGCAACGCGCTCAACCCCGCCGCGATGAATCTCAAGACTGTCCTGCTGCGCGAGGCCGGTCGGTTTGACGAGGCCATGGCCATGGCCGAGGCCGCCCTGCAACTCGACCCACTCGATTTCTGGGCGCACAACGAGCGTGTTCTCATCGAAACCGACCGCGGCAATGCCGATGACGCGCGGCGTGATCGAGAAAATCTGGCCGCACTGATGCGCGACGACGTCCAGTCGTACCTGGAGTTGGCTTGCGACTACGAAGCTTGCGAACTGTGGGACGAAGCCATCGAGGTGCTCTCGCGGCTGACGGTGGGTCGGCCCGATGCTGGGTCTGTCGACCCGACGGTCCACTATGCCCTCGCCTACTATTGGCAGCGGCAGGGGCAAGTCGACCGGGCCGGCGAGCATCGCCGCCTGGCAGCCCGCATGCCGGCCGACTGCTGCTTCCCGCATTGCATGGAGGTAATCGGTTGGTTGACCGCCGCGATGGAGCAAAGCCCCGACGATAGCCGGGCGCCCTACTGCTTGGGCAATCTGTTGTATGACCTCCAGCCGGACCGGGCCATCGAAGCCTGGGAGCGCTCGTGCGACCTCGACGACAATTTCGCAACGGTACACCGCAACTTGGCGCTGGCTTATGCCCGCATCGACTCGGACAACGACAGGGCGATTTGCGCGATGCAAAGGGCCGTCGACGTGGACGGGGACGATCCTCGCCTGCTGCTCGAGCTGGACCAACTCTCCGAGGCCGACGGCGCCGACCCGGCAGATCGGCTCGCCCGGTTAGAGGCCCGTAGCGACGTGGTGGCAAGGCGAGATGAGTGTCTGCTGCGGCAGGCCCGGCTGCACGTGCTCCTGGGCCAATACGACCACGCTCTGGCATTGCTGGTCGCGCGGCACTTCCACGTGTGGGAAGGCGGCGAGTATGCCGTGCACGATGTCTACGTCGACGCACACCTGTTGAAGGGCCAGGCCTTGGCGCGGGCAGGCCGACACGCCGACGCGCTGCGTGAGTACCAGGCCGCCCTCCAGTACCCGGCGAACTTCGAGGCAGGCCGACCCAAAGACGGCGGCCGCGAGCCGGAGGTCTTCTGGCTGATCGGTACGACCTTCGAGGCGACAGGCGATACAACCGAGGCCCGCGCCGCGTTCGAACGGGCCGTGCAGATCGAGCGGAAAGGCACGCATCTCTGTTACTACCAGGGACTCTGCCACCGCAAGCTCGGCCGGCCTGAGCAAGCGGCCCGGTGCTTTGGTGAGCTTGTCGATCTCGGCCGCCGGGTGCTCTCGGACGAATCGGGGGCGGATTTCTTCGAGAAGTTCGGCGCCTGGCAGGCTGCGCCTCTCAGGGAATCAGAGGGTCACTACCTGCTCGCCCTGGCGGCGCTGGGGCAAGGCGACACCATCGAAGCCGAGCGCGAGTTCCGCCAAGCCGTCCGCCTCAACCCAAGCCACTTGGGCGCCCGAACCATGCTGGCAGGCCTGGCCTAGCACTACAACGCTAAGACGGATCCCGGCGTGCCCGTAACATCTTGTCGTATAGAGTGTTAGATCCGCTCAGCGATGTCGGCCAAGCCAGCAGCAGGTGCCCGACACCTCTGCATCGACGCAAAACACCCTCTGAACGCTTCTCTGGCCGGCTTCTTGAGGATCGACCAGTGTCCCAGGCCGACGTATCATCTAGCGTTGTAGTACTAGGCCCGGCCGCCAATTGCTCTTGCCAATCACATCGGAAGTGTTGATCGAGGAAGCTTGCGTTACAGGCCGAAACCATCGCTTGAACGGACGGCGGACAATGAACGCGTGTGCGCCGCAGATGCATCGCGCCCATCAGGGCAGGCGTGTCCTCGCAGACTCATTCGCGAGCCAGTTCGGCCGCCGCCAACTCCCGCACGGTAATCAGAACGCACGAAAGCAGCAGGGCGACCAGCGTCACGAAGACCAACGCGCCGGTTCCCGTCGACCCGGGCGGATAGAGCAGTGCGTGGAGGTCGCCCGGCAGATTGTAGAGTCCGGCAAGCTTCGGCATGGCATCGAGCATGGTCCTGCGAAGTTGATCGGAGATGGTATACATCCGGGCTCCTACCGGCAGACTCCCGACCGCCAGGTCGATTGCCGCCAGATAGATAATCGAGACTGTGATCGGGCGCTTCGCGGCCAAACCGATTAGCGTGAAAACCGCCAGGTACGACACCACCCCCATCGGCACCACGCACAGATAGGCTGCAAGCTCGCCGGCGGGCCGCCATGGCGCTCCGCTCGACGATTGCCGCGGGCCGCCAAGCGATTCGATGTCCACGCCACCGACCGCGCACAGATGATGCACACACGTGGCCGCTTCCAGCAGCAGTACAAGCACCAGGGCGGTCGCCGCAAACCGCACCAGCAACACGACCGCGCGCCGCAGACGGCGGGTCAGCAGGTATACCAATGTCCCGCCTTCCGCTTCGGTGCCGATCATCGCTGTTCCGTGAAGCATGCACACCAACGGGATCACCAGCATGAACATGAGGTATTGCATGCAGCCGTGGTAGCGCTCCCACACGGCCTGCAATCGTGCGGCGGACTCGAAATACCGGGCCAGTAAGGTCAACCCGCTGGGTGCGGCCAGCAACAGGAGCGTAACCCAGATCCTGAGGCTGAACACCGTCTGGCGAACGCTGAATCCGAACAAAGCTGTGATCGAGCGAATCATCGAGTGGTTTACCCCAACGCGCTGCCCCGCGTCAGATAGTCATACACCGCTTCGAGCCCCGCGTCGGCCGCCGCGATCTCTCGCACCTTCATCTGATCGTGTAGAATCAACTCCCCCAGGCAATCGTAGATCTGCTCGGGCAAGGTCGTTTCGATGATCAGCGTGTCCGGCTCGGTAATACGCAGTCCGGTGACGCTTTCTATCTGCGAAAGTTCGGCGGCGAGTCGCCGTGGGTCGTCGGCCACAACCCGAATGGCGTGAGGGCGACCTTGCATGTGACGGCGAACCGTGCGCAGTTCACCCTCGGCGACGATGCGGCCGTGGGCAATCATCAACATCTGCTGCGTAAGCGCCTCGACCTCGTGCAGGATGTGACTGGAGATCAGGATGTCCACTCCGTCGGCTGCCAGACGACGGAACAGCTCGGTCAGCTCGTGCCGGGCCACCGGGTCGGTGCCGGCCAGCGGCTCATCCAGAATCAGCAGCCTTGGCCTAGGGGCCAGTGCCTGGGCGATCTTGATCCGCTGACGCATGCCCTTGGAGTATCCGCGGATCGGGCGATCCATATGCTCTGTCATACCGGTCTGTTCGATTGCTTCTCGCGCCGCCGACCGTGCCGCGGCGCCGGCCAAGCCCGAGAGCCGCGCCAGGAATTGCACGAACCGCCGGCCGGTAATCTCCGGCCAGAACACATCTCCTTCCGGGCAGTATCCGATCTGCGAGAGGACCGAAGGATTGTCCCACACCCGCCGCCCCAGCACCCGGATCGTCCCCGCACTCGGGTGAAGCTGCCCTGTGGCAAGCTTCATCAATGTGCTCTTACCCGCGCCGTTGGGACCCACCAGACCGGTGATGCCGCCGCCCACCGATACGGTCACGTTGTTCAGGCCGATCACCTCGCCATACCACTTCGACAAACCGTCAAGCTCGATGACCGCCACGCTCGACTCCTTACAACGTTGCCGCAGCGCGAGACATGCGCATCACTCGCCGGTAACAGAGCATCGCCGCAAACAACGTCACCGCCGCCAGCACCACAGCCGGATAGACCGGATCGACCGAGTGGCTCAGCACCGACTTGGCCGCCCCCGACGGCAGCGCCATACCTTCGTAAGCTGCCTCCATGTCGAACAGCCAGTCCGCCAGGACGGTGACGTCACGATACGGCGATACGCTGCCCAGAAATCCCTGTGTCGATTTCGACGGCAGCGCATCGTCCAGGACCCCCTGCGCCACCATCGGCAGCAGGCAGAGGGCCAGCCACCCCACGGTGACGTACCGCCGATCGGCGTTCGCCGCCGACAACGTCAGAATCACCGCCCCGCCGACAATCATGATCCCCACATCCAGAACCACCAAGTCCCAGGCCAGACCGAGCGTCTGCCCCCACGAGCCCAAGCCGCCGGTCATCAGTGTGCCGAGCATCAGCGACGCCAGATTCGGCAGCAACGTGACCGTGCCGATGAAGGCCGCCACGACGGCCCACTTTCCGAGAAGGTAGGTCAGCGGCGTGATCGGCTTGGAGAAGTAGATCGGCAGCGCTCGCGACCGCAGGTCGTTGGCGATCAGACCCGGGCCTACCTGCGCGATGACGACCATCGCGCAGGCCAACTGACCCTTCAGCATGATCATGAACACCATCCGCCAGAGCGCCTCTCGATGTTCGCCCATTCGCGCCAGGCCGCGCAGGTCGACTCCCAGCAGGACCTGGACAACTCCGTACAGCTCGTTGAACTCCGGCCTGTTGCCCAAAGCCTCCAAGATCGACAGGATGTAGAAGATGGCACAGCTCGCGACCACGAATCCGGTGCTCGCCAGCAGGATGAGGCGCGTGGAGGCGCGTTTGCTTGCCAGGCGCACCCCTACCCGTACGATCGCCGGCCACACCCACCGCCTGCCGCCAAGCCGGCCCGACCAACGCTCGTACCGATGGGAACCGTTCATCGTCTTAACGCTCATCGATTCTGCTGCCCTTGGATCGCGGCCATGAACGCCTCCTCCAGTGAGCTGCGCCGGGGGTGAAGGCCACGTATCGGCGCACCGGCTTCGCGCGCCGCCTCCAGAATCAGCGTCTGCGTCTCCGGCGCCGGCAGCTCGACGGTAACCACTCGTTCTGCCTGGCTTTGGACGGCCACCCGTCGCTTGGCCAGAGACTGGCGCAGCGCCTCGCCCGACCCTTCGAAGTTGACGGTGTATAGAGTCGGGTGAGGTCGTCTCAACTGCTCAATGTCCCCGGTGGCTAGCACCTCGCCGTTGCCCATGATGACCACGCGCTGACACACTCGCTCCACATCCGGCAGCAGGTGACTGGAGATGAGCAGGCTGATCCCCGCTCGACCCAGGTCGGTGATCAACGAGAGCATGAGCTGTCGCCCCTCGGGATCCATGCCGTTGGTGGGTTCGTCCAAAAAGAGCACGTCGGGATCGTGCACCAACGCCTGCGCGAGCTTGAGCCGCTGCTTCATCCCGCTGGAGTATTGCTCGGCAGGGCGATACCTGGCTTCGCCCAGACCCACGTAGTCCAGCACCTCGTGGGCCCGTTGCATGGCGTCGGCGTGCGACATGCCCGCCAGCCTCCCGGCGTAGTGCACATACCCGGCCCCGCTAAGACCGGGAATGAGGCAATCGTTTTCGGGGACAAATCCTATACGCCTCCGAATCTGCCGCCGCTGCCGTCGGATACTGAATCCCAGCACCCGCGCCCGGCCCGACGTGGCCGGCACCTGCCCCAGCAGCACGCTGATCAGGGTGCTTTTACCCGCCCCGTTCGGACCCAGCAGCCCCACCACGCCGGGCTCGATCGACAGCGTAATCCCCTTGAGAGCGGTAATGCTGCCGTACTGCTTGACCAGGTCGCGACAGTGAAGGATTTCCGTCATGTGAAATCCACGAATACGGCGCTCCCCCTGCGCAGCGACCAACACTCTAACGCCAACGACTGCCCGTGAAAAGGCGGGTGGCCCGGGTCCTTCTCTGGACCTGGGGGACAGCGAATCGCTTCGGTATGCGGCCGAGCGCAAAGGTGTCGGCCAGGAGGCGATCCGTCGCCACTGCTTTCGGCCAAGCCGGACCGTCAGTATCATCAGGCTCCGTTCTGACCTACAGGAGGACTGCCGATGTCCGGCACCAAGTTGCGACTGTACTGCTGCCTGATCGCGCTCGGCCTGATGCTGTGTTGTAACACGGCCCGCGCCGCGCACCCCGTAGAAGCCCCCGACCCGGCCGAGTGGACGCAGGTTCTGTCCGGAACATGGCAGTTCGCTCCCGAAGACTCGACCGACTTTCAACCCGCCCCGGTGCCCGGCTATTGGGGAAAGACGCCGCAAGGCCAACAGGTCGGATGGAAAGAGGTCCTCAACTGGAAGCAGGGCACATACCGGCGGACGTTCGACGTGCCGACCGACCATGCGGGGGCCGTGCTGGAATTTGACATGATCCGGTGGGGCGGTCAGGTGCTGGTCAACGGTCAATCGGCTGGATCGCACGATCTGGGCTACTCGCCCGTCGTCCTCGACGTGAGCAAGCTGACCAGGCCCGGAGTCAACCAACTTGAGGTCAAAGCCCGCGGCTGGGCGGCGCTGGAGCGCTACCAGGGCAAGCACATCCAGATCCCCATCGGGGCCGGGCACTGGTTCGGCCTCAAGGAGGGCGGCATTCCCGGACAGGTGTACCTTCGCCTGTATGACGGCGCTCGGATCGAACCGCTGCGGATCGTGCCCACTGCAGCCGGACCTTCGTGCGACCTGTCCACTCGTGTGACGGCCGGTCCTGCCCCGTGGCAGGGCACGATCGCCGCGCAGGTGATCACCGACGACGGAACGACGGCCGTCTCGGCCGTGCGACGTCAGGCCGTGCAGCTTGACGCCAACCAAAGTGTCACCGTCGAGCTGAAGGACATTCAGGCGTCGGGCGCATCGCTGTGGTCGCCGGATGCGCCGGTACTGCATCGCATGGTGGTCTGGCTCGAACAGGCCGACGACCGACGAGTTGCCTGCGTGCGCGACGATGTGTTTGGCTTTCGCGAGGTGACGATCAAGGACGGCAATTTCTACCTCAACGGCCGGCGGCTCGCCCTGTTCGGCGCAACCGAGCTGGTTATGTACAGCTTGCTGAACATGTGGGACGACCAGGATCGGCTGCACGCCGTCCAAGTCCGGCTGTTCAAGGCCATGAACGCGGTGGCGTTTCGCAGCCACATGAATCCGTTGCCGCGAAGATGGCTCGACCTGTGCGACCGCAACGGCATTCTCGTGTTTCCTGAGTTCCCCAACTTCCCCGACGTGCAGATCAAGGGCGACGAGAGCCCGTACGACCTGCCGGACTATTGGAAGAACCTGCAGCGCGACGCCGCGGGCCTGGTCGCCAGCCGCTTCAACCACCCGTCCGTCGTCGGCTGGTCGGCCTCGAACGAGGGCAACGGCTTCGGCGATTGGGAGCGCCAGCGTCTCGTCCCGTTCGTCAAGTCGGTCGACCCCACTCGCCTGGTCATGCTGTCGGCCGACATCACGCCCGAGATCGCCGACCAGCACGATTTCGCCGGCCTGTGGTGGGGTACGTACGCCCATCTGGACCGGCTGATCTTTGACCTGGCCCGAGTCTATCCCGACCGATTGACCGGCTGCACCGAATACGGCGCGTTCTCCGGCGGGTACCGTTGGTACGGCCGGCACGAGCCGCCGCACGATTCAGATGAATTCCGCAACGACGTCGCCCAGATCCTCATGGAACACACCGAAGCCATGCGACGGGCCCGGTTCGACATCATCATGCCGTACGGCATTCCATATGGTCGCGCTTCTCAGACCGGTCAGGACGCTGACTGCGGGCCGGGCTACCACGCCCTGCGGAATGCCTACAGCCCCATGGCTGTCAGCCTCGATTGGAGCCGCCGCCACGTGGTAGCCGGCAGCACGCTCAACGTTCCTGTGTGGGTGATTAGTGACGCGGATGCTGCCGCCGGACCCATGCAGGTCGATGTGCTGCTGCTGGATAGGCGCCCGGGTTTCGACTGGGATGGCGCGACCGACGGCGTGAAGGTGCTCGCCCGAACTTCGTTTGAAATCGACCTGAGCGCATGGGCGCACCGACAGCAGAAAGTCACGCTGACCGCACCTGCCACGCCAGGCGGCGCGTGTCTGGCGGCGGTGCTCCGCAAGAAGGGCGATCAGAAAACGGTGGCCATCAGCCTGAGGCCGCTGCGCGTGTACCCGCCGTTGCCAGCCCTCAAACGTCCCCGTGTCGTGGGCGTTGTGGAGACCGACGGGCGCCTGGCCGATTGGCTTGGTCGTCGCGGCCATCGCGTGGTGCTGCCCTACCTGGACAAACGCCCCGACGTGATCCTCATTGCCGAAGGACGTCTATACGACGAGCGGGCCCGGACCCATGGTTTCAGTATGGCAAATCGCATCGCCAACGGCTGTCGGATGGTGGTGCTCGAGCAGCAGGCGTGGCAGGCCGACCGCATGCAGGAAAACATGCGCCAGGCCCTGGACGGCGTCACCGCCAGACCGATTCAGGTCGCCCTCGAAAACGTGTTTACCGAACCCGGCTTCGAGTCGATTCTGGGCCCAGCCGCCGACTACGCTCGGCTCAACGGTTTGGAGAACGAGGCCCTAAGGGTCGGCCTGCATCCCGACGCAGAAGCCGTCGAGACTGAACAGACCGGTCCCGGCGCCAAGCTGACCCCCGACGCCGATCAAGCCGCATCGGCCACCGCCGCCCAACCGTCGGTGTGGACTCCCATGATCGTCGGGTTCGGCACCAGTGCCGAACAACCCGACTGGGCGCTCGCCCGCCGCGACTACGGCAAGGGGCATGTCTTGGCGTGCCAGATTCCATTGACCGGACGTCTCGACCCCGGCACAGCAGACCAGTTCGATCCCGTGGCCGAGCGCCTGCTCGCGCTGCTGATCGAGTCGGACGAACTCACAGCGGTTGAACCTCTGACAACTCAACCGGCGGAGCACCAACCTGAGTCTCAGCCAAGTCATTGAGGTTGCTTGCCTGGGTATCCCCATCCTTTCCGCCGTGTGGGCGGGCGGCCGTGTGCCCCGCCGCGGCGGGTTCTTGAACAGTGCCAATTACGTAAAGCTTGAACCGTGTGCCACTGCTCTTGAGCAGTGCTGCCTAGGTGAGCCATGCTTGGGGAATTGACGAACGGACGGGTGGCCCGGGTCCTTCTCCGGACCTGGGGGACACCGGGTGGCCCTCATCGAGAGCCATAGCATAGCTACCGTCGTGCCGTATACTAACCGCGCAGCGCGGATCGTTGGTATTCCTGTTTTTTTTGGCGGAAGCAAACATGAAGAGGAGTCCCGATTACGAGGTCGAAGATACAAGCGGCGCGAAGTTGCAGGTCTCGCCCGAAGGTCTGCGCCATTTCCAGGAATCGGCGTTCGGCCTATCGGCGCACTGGGGACTGTACTGCCTCAGCGCCAGCGGCAATGAGTGGATCTACTTCCACGATCGCATCCCACTAGCCACCTATCAGAAGCGGATGGCGAAATTCAACCCCGTCCGGTTCGACGCCGACGAATGGGCCGACCTGATGGTCGAGGCCGGTCAGAAGTTCCTGCTCATCACGTCCAAGCATCACGACGGCTTCTGCATGTGGGATACGGCCCACACCGACTTCAAGATCACCAACACGCCGTTTCGGCGCGACGTACTGGCCGAGCTGGCCGACGCATTGCACGAGCGGGGCCTCGGTCTTCATTTCTACTACTCGCTGGTCGACTGGACGCATCCGGCCTACCGCCAGGATTGGCCACGCTACGTTGAGTACTACCAGAACCAACTGAGGGAACTATGTACGCGCTTCGGCGAGATTGCCGGTGTCGTCTTCGACGGCTATTGGCCGCGAAACAAGTTCGAAGGAGACGAGATTGAGTACTTCGCCCCGGGCGGCCCGTGGGACCTGGCCGGCACGTGCGACCTGATCCACAGCCTGCAACCCGACGCCGTCGTCACCAACAACACGCACGTGTTACCTCTCAAGGGCGAGGACTATCAGGTCTGGGAGCTGGACCTGCCGGGCGAAAACAAGATCGGCTTCAACTGCACCGAGATCGGCGACAAGCCGACGGCCTGCTGGTGGAACCTCAACACCGGCTGGTCGTACCAGCCATGGAATCACTGCGTAAAGAGCGCAGACGAGATTCTGCACACGTACCGAGCCGCGCGGTCGAGAAATGCGGTGTTCCTGCTGAACGTCGGCCCGCGTCCCTTTGGCGACATCCACCCCCAAGAGCAGCACGTGCTCCGCCGGATCGGCCAGATGATCCGCCAGTACGACCTCCACTAGCGGGGTAGACGCTTCGATGGGTGCCCGACTTTCTGCCGTGTGGCACTGCTCTTGAGCAGTGCTTTGCGTTCAGGTGCCATTGGCGGCTTCGGCCGTGAGCCCTTCGGCAGTGAGCTCAGGGCCGAACTGCTTAGCCGAACGGCTTGTCCGCCAGTGTTTGGGTTGTGTGGCACTGTTCTTGAACAGTGCTTGGGTGTCCCATCCTTTGCGTCAGCAAAGGGTGGGGGATAAGCCACGTCACAAAAAGGAAGCGTGTATGGCCATTCACGAGTCCTACTACACAAAACAGTTCCAGGCCGTTACGGATTTCTACAAGGAGTCCGAAGCGCCGTCCCAGGTCGCCTTTATCGAGAGAGCCATCCCCCTGAAGCGCGAAGACAAGATTCTGGATCTCGCGTGTGGCTACGGACGCCATGCAATCATTCTGGCTGATGAGGGATACTCCGTCGTCGGATACGACCAATCGCCGGACTACGTCGAGCAGGCGAACGAAGCAGCCGGCAACGCTAATCTGGACGTCACGTTCGAACTCGCAGATATGCGCAGATTGGACTTCACCGACCAGTTCGACGTTGTCCTTTCCATGTCGAGTTCCCTGGCCTTCTACGCAGACGACGTCAACGCTGACATCATCCGCCGGATGTGGCGGGCCCTCAAACCCGGAGGAAGTTTCTTCTTCGATCAGGCGAACGTCTTCTGGGCGGCACAGTTTTTTGGAGCCGGCCGGCACAAGGGCTCGAAGAAGCTGGACGACGGTCGTGTGCACCATTACGAGACCACCTTCGATCCGGCGAGCTGCGTACTCAGCAGACGTTCCGTTCTTGAGCACCAAAACGCTCGCACCGAATCGGGCTGGGACTTGAGGTTCTACACCTTACCCGAGCTTCGTGCGATCATGCACCGAATCGGCTTCACCCTCGCCGGAGCCCATGGCGATTACGACGGCTCTTCGTATGCCTCCCAGAGCATGAGGTTGATCACGATCTGGCAGAAGACCGAGGAGCAGAGCTGAATACGCTGGCGAAAAGTGCTGACGGATGGCCCAGGTCGTTCGGGCCCGCGAGTCCGATATAACCGCAACCGCGCAGCCACCAAGCCATGACAGCCCGCACCCTCGCCAAGAGCCCTATACTATTCGCAACGTACCCAAACTGTGTATTTTGCCTTTCACGCGGTTGAATCGTAGCCTGATAGTGACGGCATGGCCGAAAACGGCCTTGTCGTCTGCCCGCTGACCGGGTGGAGAGACACCGAAGAAGCGTGTCCTCTGCCGGTTTCGCGGCGATGGGGTGCGGCAAAGGGCTGGACACGTCGGCAAGGCCTCTATCGTAAGGAGGATAGTCATGCGTTACCGCCACATGTCTGCCTTGGTAATGGCCGTGACCGTTCTCGCCGCGTTGAATCTTGCATCCTCGCTTGCCCTGGCCGAGCCATTGCAGTGGATCGACGGTGCCGGCGCGAACGGGCATTACTACCAGCGGGTGTCCCGTCCGCTGTCGTGGGCCGACGCCAAGGCAGCGGCCGAAGCAATGGAATGGCCGCCCGGCTCGGGTGTGTTCGGCCACCTGGTCACCATCACGTCCGCCGACGAGCAGGCCTTCATCGAGGCGTTCATTCTCGCCCCGCCGATAGAGGCCCGCCTGCCGGTCTGGATCGGTGGATGGCAGGACAAAGACGATCCAAATTTCGAGGAGCCCGACGGCGGTTGGCAAGGCATCGAGGTGCCCTACCCACCGTACGACGAGGGCTGGGTTTACGCGCATTGGTGGCCTGGCCAACCCAATAACTGGCCGATCGCGGCAGAAGACCGTGTCGAGATGTATCAAACCTCGAGCGACGGCCGATACGGTTTCTGGAACGATCAGTGGGGCGTCTTTTCGCGCGAGTACATCGTCGAATGGGGCCCCGAAGACGCCGGTGAGATATCGGTCTTCGTCGACATCAAGCCCGGCTCCTGCCCGAACCCGTTCAATCCCAAGAGCAGGGGCATGCTCCCGGTCGCCATCCTGGGGACAGAGGATTTTGATGTGCTAACCGTTGACCCCGACACGATCCTGCTGGTCCGCGAGGGTGTCGCCGGCAGCGTGGCTCCCCAAAGGGTGGGCTTCGAGGATGTCGGCACCCCCGTCGAGGGCGAGACCTGCGAATGTCACGATCTGGACGGCGACGGATGGCTTGACCTGATACTGAAGTTCCGCACGCAGGAAATCGTGGCCAACCTGAGTGGCGATTCCCTGCCGGACGATGACATCGTTTCACTCACCGTAATAGGCAGTATCGAGACCGGCGAGCTATTCGCCGGCTCCGATTGCGTGCGGCTCGTACCCGCCAACAGGATACCCGACAAGTTGCCCAGGGGCTGCGGCAACGGCGTGGCTCTTCCGCTGCTCACCGTCGGGGCGTTCTGCACCTTTGCCCCGCGCCGCACACGCAATCGACGACGGTGAAATGGGTGCCCCGGGGCCTTCTTCGGACCTGGGGCACACGATTCGCACTCTAGTCGGGCGCCCCATCGCTTCTGCCGTGTGACCCGCTCAACAACTCATGGAAAGGGTCGAGTGGCCCGTCCTGTTAAGGGCGGGGGGGGGACTCGATGAGCCCACGGACGAGCCATCCTTGCTTCGCCTTAGCAAGGGTCGAAATGCGTTGACGTGATCCAATCTTGACCGCCAATGCCGACAAGAAGTACCATTACGATGAGTTAGGGCGCCGACGCTGGCCGAAAGCGCGCTCAACGTCTTCTCGGGTGGCATGGGCTCGCGGGTTCGATGGTGAGCTCAGCCGAACCAAAGCGCGGCCATGTTCTGCGGCTGTGATGTCATGGGCGATACACCTTTTCTTGTTCCGCCAGTCACATGGGTATCAAGCGAATGCGGTATTATCGGGCACGTTCAGACCCCGGAAGAGATGATGGGGATCAGAGCAAGGCTCCACTCCCCGTTTGCAGCGGACCGAACCATCCAGGTAGGATATTGCTAACAGTCTGGGACGTAGGCACTGTGTGCCGCGCGTTACGGGATTGCCCGTCTCTGCTGACAGCGTTCGATTGAGGCGCCGCAGGTGATGACCACTCTCGAGAACGATCACGCTGAGCGCGACGATCCAGTCGTGGCCGTCGGACGCCGGCAATGGCTCGACGCTCAGAGGAACAATGCCGTTCGGTCGCATACCACCAGGCACAGGCGCGAGCGGTTGTGGTCTTGGACCAGGCTCACCACCTTCTTGGCGGCGGCACTCGTCTGGCTTCTACCCGGATTGTCGACCGTGCTGTCTGTCTCGGTCTCTGGCGTCTGCCTGCTGCTGTTCGGCTGGTCGGTGCATCAGCACCGTAGGGCGGAAGCCGAGCGCCAGTTCATTTACCGGTTGCTGACCATAATCGAAGAGTCACTGCACCGATTTGGGGGAACAGTCACACGAATCCGGCCCCCAGACAAGGTGGCACGCGAGGCAGACTCACTGAACAGACTACCGCCGGTACTCGCTGCCGGCGATGTGTGTGCACTGGCTGACCAGGAACGCAACGACCTGGATCTGTACGCCGATCCAGTGGGCGTCTTTGGACTGCTGAATAGAGCATCGACGGCCATTGGCTCTCGTCGTCTTCGCCAGATATTGGACCGTCCCTGCCTGGGCGTCGATCGCATCTTGGCGCGTCAGGCGGCTGTGCGATGGTTGTCGGAAAACCCCGCGAAGCGACTACGGGTGATGGCGGCCGCTGCGGTGCTGCGCGATCGCGACGAGCAGTTGGACAAGCTCATTGCCGCCATTCACCAAGCCGAGGCAATATCTTCTCCGTCTCGATCGCGTCTGATGCGTGTGTGGTCGATTGTGACGGTGCCGCTCATGTTCTGGACAGCAGCCAAGGTGCTGGGCGGCGCGTACGGCTTCGTTTCCGTTGTTGTGTTTTTATTCTTGATCAACACTGGTCTGTTCATGCTGGTCAGGCGCGAGCTAAAACGCTGTCTGGCTCCCTGGAAGGACGTGGGCCTCGCAGCCCAAGGCTACCTGGAGGCGGCACGGCAAGCCGCGCTGGACCTGCCGACCGAGACCGAACTGGAAACACTGAGGGACCGCTTCAAGCGCGTCCTCGCGCGAGGATCGCTACCCAAGCTATGCCGAGCGCTGCCCTGGGCGGACGCTGCGGGCCCGATGCATGTATTCATGAACCTGGCTGGGTTCTACGACCTCCATGTGGCCGAGTCGATCCTCAAGGTCGCCGTCCCCAACCGAGAAGCGCTGCTCGCGGGCCTGTCGGCCCTGGCCGAGACCGAGGCGTTGACGAGCCTGGCGTGCTTCGCCTGGGAGCAGCCGGTGACGTGCTATCCGATGCCGACTCGCGATGCGCATCTGTCGATCGCCTGCGGCGTTCACCCGCTGATCCCACCGGACATGGTAGTGCCCAACGACGTTCAGCTTTCGGCTGACACGCGGGTATGGATCGTCACCGGACTGAATATGGGCGGCAAGAGCACCTTGCTCAGGATGGTGGGCACCAATGTCCTGCTCGCCCAGATCGGTTCGGCAGTCACGGCCCGCCGGATGTCGTGGATGCCGTTGCGGTTGATGACCGATCTGCGGGCCAAGGATGATCTCGCGAGGGACGAAAGCTATTTCCTGGCCGAGGTCCGTCAGTTGCGGCGCATGGTCATGCCGCCCGACGATGGGCAGATTCTGCTTGGCCTGATCGATGAGCCGCTTCGTGGCACGAGCTCGCAGGAGCACTCCGCTGCGAGTTTGGCGGTGGTGCGACACCTGATGCAGTCGCCGCACTTCTTCTTGGTAGCCACACACGAGAGGCGACTGACACACCTGGCGACGGGTGTAGCGGCGAATTACCATTTCGGCGAAAGCTTCCGCGGCGGCGAGACGGTATTCGACTACCGCCTCCACCCGGGTCCTGCTGATACCCGCAATGCGATCAAACTGCTTGAGCGAGAAGGCTATCCGGCCTCGGTGATACGAGAGGCCCGCGAGTCGTTGGGGGAGCAGTCTACATAACAGCGGCGCTCGGGCGCCACTGGCGGCTTCGGCCGTGAGACGCGTGGCCCGACGGGTGGCCCGTCCTCTCTGAGGGCGGGGGACTCGATGATCGGCAACGCTACGGTCGCTTGTCCTCTGCCCAAAGCAACGAGTGGGCTAGACCAATCTTGACCTGCTGTGGGGACAAGCTGTACCATTACAATCACTCGGGGAGTCTGACGGGTGGCCCAGGTCCTTCTTTGGACCTGGGGGACACGATGACTGCCTTGTGCCCCGCCGCGGCGAAGCGCGGCCATGTTCTGCGGGTGATGCGATGGACGCTTCCAACGGATGTCCTATTGCGGCGGACCCCGTTGACAGGGCTGCTGACGATGTTAAGAAAATCATCCTGACAACCTTTTCTGATCGACGCCTGCGCATCCGTTACGAACGTCGTGGCGATATTCATGATGCGTTTCTCACAATGCGCTGTGCTCTGGTCTGTCATCGGCACCTGGAACGGGCATTATGTTAGGAGTTCTTAGCAGATGAGGTGGCTGATGAAGTGGCCGATTACCAGAAAGTTCCGACGGCGTAGGCGGATCTTGGAGGTCAATAGCAAGGACTTCAGATGCCGCAAGTTGCATCGGCCGCTCAGTGCCTGGGACGCTCACCAGCTCGTGGAGGCCGTGCTTGCTCAGACCGTGCGCGATGGCATGCTGATCTGGGCACAGGGCGTCGACGCCAAGACCAAAGAACCGTTCATGCGGTTCTTTGGTCTGAATGAATGGGAGGAGGCGAAGCGTCAGTGGTGGGACATGGTCAGCATAGATGCTGAGGATGTGCCGACCATTTTCGCTCACCTTGTCTCGCTGGCGTCCTTTCGTGATGAGGTTCCTTTTGAGGGAACGATCCCTGTCAAGAAGGACGGGGTTGATACAGAAGTGGTTTTCCGGGTCGTAGATGCCTGCTCGTTCGAACTGTCATGGCCTGCGAGCGTAGTGCTCTAGTTAGGACGGGGGGCCCAGGTCCTTCTCGGGATCTGGCGGACACGCGACAGCACAGGGCAAAGTATCCTTTGCCATATTGCAGTTACGTTTCCGACAGGGCATGATCACGCGTTGTTCGTGTGCCTTAAAGAGTGTCGAATGCGGTGCCGGGGGTCCGGCGGAGTTGCCCGCGTGATGGCCCCCATGGCCGAAATCAAGGACAGCCATGAAACTCATTGACCAATTGTTCGACCGCATGGATGCGTGGCGCCATCTGCCCAACTACCAGCTTGAGCGCCGCGCCGATCTGTTCTTCTCCTTGTATCTCCCGCGGGTGCTTGAGGCCAAGCTTGGTTTCCCCGTTCGCACTGCGCTCGTTCCCGAGTTGCCCGTACGCATTGGTACAATCTATCCGCGCATCCCCATCAATAAGTCCTTCAAGATCGACTACCTTGCCCTGTCGACAGATGGCGCTGAGGCCGTCTTCGTCGAGCTGAAAACCGAGGAATCATCTCGACGCCCCAAGCAAGACAGCTACCTGGCCGCCGCCAGAGACGTCGGGCTTGTGCGTCTGCTGGAGGGCTTGCTCGACATCTTCGGCGCGACCAGTGCAAAGAGGAAATACTTCTGTCTATTCGAGCGCCTGGCAGGTATGGATCTCCTTGAAATCCCTGTGGCTTTCCGCGAGATCATGACCCGTCCGAACCTGCAGGGCGCGAATGAGGCGTCACGGTCGATCAGGGTCACGGCTCGGGTCACACGACACCGCATCGTTTACGTCCAGCCGAACGGCAGCGGGGATGACATTGTTTCTTTTCATGACTTCCGGGCCATTGTCGAGCAGTACGACGACCCAGTTTCACAGCGGTTTGCCAAGTCTCTTGCAGAGTGGGCTTGCGTACAGGCAGGCAGAACAGCGTCAACCTAGCGGATGCAACACGACGGATAGCGCAGCCAGTGACTGAAGGGGTACGGCACTGCGCAGGCGCAATGGCAGACGGTCGGTCTATAGGGCAGCCGCGCGCTGCCCCAACTCCTCACCCAGCCGCCGGGCGCGTGCCATGACATCCTGCTGCTGCCGAACCTCGCCCGGCTTCGTCACGCCGGGGGCAAGCAAAGTCTCCACAAAGTCCATCTCCAGATACCCAAACGACCGCTCGAACATCGCCACCAAAATAGCGGCCGTCTGCGGGTCCTGCTCCTCGAACGGCACGACCAGCGCCGCAGCCTTTCCCCGAACGAGCTTCCTGTTCTCGGGGCAGTTGAAGTAGCAGAACCGATCCAGAAACGCCTTCATCAGCGCCGTCGGGCCATACCAATACACGGGCGTGCCGAAGACGATCGCGCTGCTTTCGGCAATCCGCGGATAGACCTCGTTCATGTCGTCCTGTTTCGGGCACGGCTTGCCCGCCCAGCACGCATGACAGCCGTCACACTCGCGGATGGTCAGATCGCCCAGCAACAGCGTCTCGCCCGACGCGCCTCTGGCCGCCACCCCCGCCAGCACCTGCTCGACAAGCATGTGTGTGTTGCCGTTTCGACGCGGACTGCCGACGATGCCCAGTATCTTACCCATGTACCTGTGCCTTCAGTCTGGCGGAATGACGGCCCATCGCGGCCCCGTCTCTAGATCACGATCGCGCTCCGGTGCCACTGGCGGCTTGTCCGCCAGTGTTCGGGCCGTATCTCGCGAGCGCTTTTGCCGACATATCCTAGATGATAATCGCGTCATGCTCCGCGAGAACCGCCCGAAGCTTGTCCGTATTCACCTCAGGCACCGTCACGCCGTCTGCCAACGCCATCGCCGCGGCCGTGCCGGCTGCCTCGCCCGTCTGGTTGCAGTTGACCATCACACGGATCGCCCCGTAAGCGCCGCGGTCGGCATCGATCAGTCGCCCAGCCACCAGCACATTCCGCGCGCCCTTGGGCACGAGCGATCGGTACGGAATCTGATAGAACGTCGGATCTTTTTCGATCGGCTCGCGCCAACGTCCATCCACCCTCGGCTCACCGGGCACGACGTACTCCTGGCGACCGTCGAGGTAGCGGAAGGTCAGTCCGCCCTTCGTCGAGTGATGCACGTCGACCCGGTACGAACCGTTGGCAATGGCGTCGTCGAACCGAACGCCGTGCAACACCTCTTCCTCGGTCAGCGTGTGCAGGCACGTCGCGTGGCGGGTCTCGCGGACGCCGATCGTCGCCGGCAGCGCCGACAGCGTCGCGCCGCAGCAGTCGTCGATCTCGTCGCGGATGATGTCCATAATCGCCCGGATCTGCCGACGGCCCTCGATCTCGGCGACGGTGAGACTGTCGGCGTCGCTACAGTCGGCCTCGGGCACGCGCGTGCCGGCCACCATCAGCTCGTCGGGGTGGCCGCAGACCGGCGCCTCCCACATAAAGCCCAGCGGAACTCGGCCGCGGTACTTCTCGCCGAAAACCGTCTGCCGGATCCGCGCCGCCACGGCCGGCGAGGCGATCCCACGAATTCGCGCACACGTCGTAGGCGGCTGAAGATCGGGCCAGACGGTGTACGGCAGCCCGGCGCGGGCGATCAGGTCGCCGTCGCCGGTCGCGTCGACGAGGATGCGGGCGCGAATCGCGCGCCGGCCGGTCTTGTCCTCGACGATCGCGACCGAGACCACGCCGTCCTCGACGACGGGCGCCACGAACCGCGTGTGCAGCATCGGCCGCACCCGGTGCTCGGTAACCAGTTCGTCGAGTTCGATCTTCAGCTCTTCGGTGTTGAGGCGATACGCGGCGTTGGGGCCCGGGCCCGTCTGCACGGCGTCGCGTCTGGCCAGCCGCTCCAGCACGTGGGCGGTCAGACCCGCGATGATCGGGCGCTGCCCGCCGGCATCCTTCAGACTATGCCAGATGTTGACCAGCCCAGCCGTCGCTACCCCGCCGAAGAAGCCGTTGGCCTCGACTACCGCCGCCGAGGCGCCTTGCCTGGCGGCGGCGACTGCGGCGAACACGCCCGTGCAGCTTCCACCTACCACACACACGTCTACGTCGGCCGCAACGGGTACCTCGCGCTGGGGTTCCCGGATCGTATCACTCATGCGTCGGTCCCCTGGTATCGTCCGACCGGGCTCCGCTTGGTGATAGGCTCACCCGACCGCACGGGACAGACGTACCGATCCTGCTCGCCGGCAGCACCGCAAACAACGACCGCAAACCCTTGGCGGCTGGAGTATTACGCCCGCCACCGACCGCCACAAGGGGCCGAGCGTTCGCTCTGCTGGCGTGGGCGAGGCGAAGGGCGTAGAATTGGCGCTTCAGGACGGCATTTGAAGCCGTCTGCCGACCTGACGAGAGGTTCGAGAGTTCCACTGATGGACTCGGCTACGCGCCACGACCTGATGGGGCAGGCCAATCGACTCAAGCCCGCGGTACAGATTGGGCGCTTGGGCGTGAACCCGCGGTCGGTCGAGCAGGTCAAACGGGTGTTGGCCGGCTCGGTCCTGATGAAGGTTCGCGTTCATACCGACCCGGGCTCGCCGGTCGAGCAGATAGGTCGTGACCTGGCTCGGCAAGCGGATGCCACCTTCGTCGGGCGGGTGGGCAACGTCGTGGTGCTTTACCGACCGGCAGACCAAGATGGCACCGAGGAGCCGTTCTGAATGGGTAGTTCGCGCGACACGAGGGTTGATACGAGGCGTACGGGTGCGGACATGAAGCTGACGAAGCCGGCTGCTTGGCTCGTGGCAGCCCTGCTAGGCGTGTTCGGGGCACTACCCGCCTGCCAGGATGGCTGGAACTGGTTTGATCGAGGTCAACGGGGCGGGGCTGACGGGAGGTCGGCCTCAGGGGACGATTCCGGTGTACTGCTGAGCAAAGCCATCGAGGGGACGATCGGATCGGTCGCCTATATTCGCGGCCAACGCAGGATGGCCGTCAAAGGCTACGGCGTGGTGGCAGGGCTTGGCCAGAACGGCAGCACCGACTGCCCGCCTCAGATCCGCAAGTACCTGGGCGACCAGATTTCGAAACGCTACCGCCCGGGCGCGACGGTGTCCGGTATCGGTGTGTCTCCCGAGAAGCTGCTGTCCGACCCGGATACGGCCGTCGTGACCGTGTTCGGCGAGATCCCCGCAGCGGCACAGGAGGGGGCGCGATTCGACGTGTGGGTGGAAGCGCTGCCGCGAAGCGAAACGCGGTCGCTGGCATGCGGCAGCCTCTACACCTGCGACCTCAAACTTCCCGGCGGGGGTGGCTCGACCGACCTTGTTGAGGGCCGCACGCTTGCGATGGCCGCCGGCCCGGTCTTCGTCAAACCCTTCGCCTCCGCGACGGATCGGCAGGAGGGCGGCGAGGCCCACCTGCGGGGGGGCGTGGTGCTGGGCGGGGGAGTGGTCACAAGTCCGCGCCGGCTGCAACTTGTGTTGGTGGCGCCGTCATACCAAGTGGCGCGTCGGGTGCAGGACCGGATCAACGGGCGGTTCGGGGCCACCGAGGACGTGGCCGACGCAACCTCGCCCTCTCTGGTTGACCTGTCCATCCCGCCGGAATGGGTCGGTCGCGAGGCGCGGCTCCTGGCCCTGGTGATGCGACTTTACCTATACAGCGATCCCAGCGTACTGGAGCAGCGCGCGCAGGATCTAGTCGAAGAACTGCTCGATGCCGAGACAGATGCGGAAAGCATCGCCCTGGCATGGGAGGGAATCGGACGATCGGTCCTCCCGGTGATTCACCTGCTATACAGCCATCCAAGCCCACGGGCAAGCTTCCACGCCGCAAGTGCGGGGTTCCGGCTCGGCGACGAGATGGCGGTCGAGGTCCTCGCCAGACACGCCCGCGATGCGGCAAGTCCTCACCGGCTGGCGGCGGTGCGGACCCTCGGCGAAGGCCAGGTCATATCCGCGGTGGCAGTGCTGGAAACGCTGTTGACCGACGCGGATCAGCAGGTCCGGCTGGCTGCCTACCGCGGATTGCGGCGGACAAGCTCGGCCAAGATCCGGTCCTACCAGGTTGGCCGGGATAACTTTACACTCGACGTAATAGCGTGCGAGGGCCCCGCGCTGATCTGGGCCAAACGGACCGAGGCCCAGAGAATCGCGCTGCTGGGGGCGCCGCTGTCGGTGATCCCACCCGTGTTCTACGTGCATCCGAGCGAGGCGCTTACGCTTTCGGCAGACGAAGGAGCCGGCGCCCTGACGCTGGTGCGTCGGACGCCGTATTCGGGCATGGTGTCCGGGCCGATCCGTGTCGGCTTGGATGTGGAGCACATGGTGCGCTTGCTTGGCGGCGAGGCGGGCGCGGATGACCAGGGGCGTGTGACCGGCGTGGGCATGGACTATGCGCAAGTGCTCGAAGTGGTATCCCGGCTGTGTCAGGACGGGGTGATCGCTGCATCGTTCGCGTTGGAGGAGCCGGCACTGGTCGAGCTGACCAGCCCCCTGCGGCCCGAAGATCGCCCCGAGTCGGAGTTCTAGTGGCCGCGCCCGTCCGGCTGCAAAAACGGATACAACGGTTGAAGAAGCCGGTAGCGTTCACGTATCATGGGGCTCGACGGACCGCGACGCGCGGTCTGGCACGGCTTGTTGAAAGGCGTATGCAAAGGGGGTATTTTTTGATCGGCGTCGGCGCTTCGCGTCGATGAGTATTGGCAGCGCCGGCAACTGGAGTTGTAGGACGGCGAGAGGAGTCAGGGACGCACCGTCCTGCCGGTCGTTCAGGGAGGATCCCTACCGAGATGTATCTCAAACGACTCGTCCTTTTGGGGTTCAAGAGCTTCGCAGATCGCACGACTTTTGAATTCGGTCCGGGGATGACGTGTGTGGTCGGGCCGAACGGTTGTGGCAAGAGCAATCTCGTCGATGCCGTGCGCTGGGTGTTGGGGGAGCAGTCGGCCAAGAGCCTTCGAGGGCGGCAGATGGCCGATGTGATCTTCAACGGGTCCGGCACGCGTAAGCCGACGGGGTCGGCCCAGGTCGATCTGGTCTTCGATAATTCAGATAATTTCTTTCCTATCGACCATGTCGAGGTATCGATATCTCGGCGGCTCTATCGCAGCGGCGAAAGCGAGTACCTGCTGAACAAGCAGGCGTGCCGACTCAAGGATATCCGCGAACTGTTTCTGGACACCGGCATCGGCGTCGACGCGTACTCGATGATCGAGCAGGGCAAAGTGGACGTGCTGCTGCAGGCCAGTCCGCAGGAGCGCCGGGCGATCTTCGAGGAGGCTGCCGGAATCAGCAAATACAAGGTCCGCAGGAAGGAAACCGAGCGCAAGCTCGAACGGGTGGATCAGAACCTCCTGCGCGTGGCCGACATCATCGATGAGGTAGCCAAGCAGCTTCGCAGCGTGAAGTACCAGGCCGGCAAGGCACGCAGCTACCGTGAGTACTCGGGGAGGCTCAACGAGCTCCGCGCCACCTATGTCCTGGCTGAGTTTCATAACCTCAGCACTCGCCAGCAGGAACTCCAGGACGAGGCCACCCGGATCGGCGATCAAGTCACCGGGCTGCGGAGCCGCATCTCGAAGCTGGAGACACGGTCGAGTGAACTCACCGTCGAGCAAGGCGACCTGGAGCAGCAGATCGGCCACGCCGATAACGAACTGCTCGGGCTCCAATCCCAGATCACGACCCTGCAGGAGAGAGTCGGCCAGCATCGCGATCGGCTCGAAGAGCAGCGCCAAGTGATGGGCCGCGCCCGGCAGCGATGGTGGAAGCAGCAGGTGTGGGCCGGTCAACTCGCCGGCGATCTGAGGCGCCGCCGCGACGAACTGGGCGGGCTGGCGGAAGCCCAGGCCCAGCAGCAAGAGCAGATCGAGCAACTCGCGCAGCAGGATGCGGAACTGGGCCGACAACTGGTTGACCTGTCGGCCCGGCTGGAAGATGAGAAGGCCGGCCTGATCGACCTCTTGCGCCGCACGAGCCAGATCGGCAATGAGGTTCACGGTCTCGATGTGCACCGTACGAACCTGGCGGGTCACAAGGATCGACTGACGGCGCGCGACGCCGAAATCGCCAAGCAGTTGGAGGCGGTCCTCACCGAGAAGGCCCAGCTGGAGAACCGCCGGGCTGAGATGGATGCGCTGATCAAGGCGCAAAACGAGCAACTCGAGGCCAGAAAGACCCAGGCGTCGCAACTGGCCGACAGACGCGATCTGCTGGACTCGCAGTTGTCGGCCGCCCGAGAGCGTCGCGGGGCACTGCGCTCCCGGCAGGACGTCGTCGCCGAGATGATCCGCAGCCGAGAGGGCGTTTCGGAGGCACCCAGGCGAATCCTCCAGCGCCGTGAAGCCGACGCGTCAGGCCAGACATTCCCGTTCGTGCGGGGATTGGTGGCCGATCTGTTCGAGGCCGACGGCAATCGGGCGGCCTTGGTGGAAGCAGCACTGAGCCCGTTCGAGCAGTACCTGGTCGTATCCGAAAGCAAACACCTGCTCGACAATCCGGGGCAGTTCGCGGATCTGGGCGGGCGCGTGCAGGCGTTCTGCCTGGATCGGCTCGGTCCGTTCGTCGACGGTCGCGACTTCTCGCAGCAGGAGGGGTTCCTCGCCCATCTGTTGGATTGGGTTCGCTACCCCGAGGATTGCCAGCACTTGGCGCGGCACCTGCTCGGTAAGACGGTGGTGGTCGATAGCATGGCCGACGCCCTTCGTCTCAGCGAGACGCTGCCGGTGGGATATCGGTTCATCACGCTGGATGGACAGACCGTCGAGCCGGACGGGCGGGTGGGTCTCGGCTCGCTGGGCGCTCAGGCGGGCCTGATTACACGTCGAAGCGAGCTGCGAGAGCTGGCGGGCGAGACGACCGAGTTGGAGGCCCATATCGCCCAACTCCAGCAGCAGCGCGACGACCTGTTAACCGAGGCGCGGCACCTCGAACGGGTCCAGCAGGAGCTGCGCACGGCCATCTACGAGGGTCACGCTACCCGCGTGGAGATCGACGTTCGCCTGCGCGGTAGCGCCGAGGCGATTCATCGTCTCGGCCAGGAACAGCCCTTGGTGGTGGGCGAGCTGGAGGCGTTGGAGAGGCAAATCTCCGAAGCGGTCCGCCAGCAGGAGGAGCACCAACGGAGCTTGCTGCAGTTGGAGTCGCAGAACAGCGAACGGCAGCAGCGCGTCGATGAGCTGAACCGGCAGATTGAGCACCTTTCGCAGCGGCGGCAGCAGGTCGGCGAGGAGCTGACTCGCCAGCGCGTGTCGGCGGGCGAGCTGGGTCAGAAACGCAGCAGCCTCGAGCAGCAGATCGCCGACACGCAGCAGATGCTCGCCGAGGCCGAGGCGGCGGTGTCGGCGGCGGTCGGCGAACTCACCGAGACGACCGGGCGGGCCGAACGGATCGAGCGAGGCATCCTGTCTGGCGAGACCAGGCTGGCTGAGCTGTTCCTCGATAAGGAACGTCAGCACGGCGCGATGCTCGATCTGCGCCGGCGTCGGCAACTGCTGCTCGCCGAGCTGGAGCAACTCGGCGGGCAGATCAAGCAGGCACGCACTGAGCTTGAGCAAGGCGACGAGGAACTCCATAACCGGCGGCTTCAGTTGCAGGAGATCCAGGTCCGCAAGGAAGGGGTGGTTCAGCGCACACGGGACGAGCTGCATATCGATCTCGAGCAGCAGTACGCCGAGTACCGGCACGAGGATCGCGACTGGTCGGCCGTCGAAAGCGAAATCGCCGAGCTACGCGGCAGGATCGAGCGGCTGGGTAATGTGAACCTCGACGCTATCGATCAGCAGGCCGAACTCGAGCAGCGGACGAGCTTCCTGACCGAGCAGCGCGACGACCTGGAGGGGTCCAAGCGGCAGCTCGAGAATCTCATCGCCCGGTTGAACAAGGAGTCGCGTGAGCGGTTCGAGACCAGCTTCGAGCAGATCCGAGCCAACTTCCAGGATCTGTTCCGCAAGCTGTTCGGCGGGGGACGGGCCGACATCATCCTGGAGAACCCCGACGACGTGCTGGACAGTGGGGTCGAGATCATCGCTCGCCCACCAGGCAAGGAGCTTCAGAGCATCTCGCTGCTGTCGGGCGGCGAAAAGACTTTGGCGGCCGTTGCCCTGCTCTTGGGGATCTTCAAGAGCAAGCCGTCACCGTTTGCGATGCTCGACGAGGTCGACGCCGCTCTGGACGAGGCCAACAACGAGCGGTTCAACCGGGTGGTTCGAGAGTTTCTTGCCACGTCCCAATTCCTCGTGATCACCCACAGCAAGCGGACGATGAGCGTGGCCGACGTGCTCTACGGCATCACCATGCAGGAGGCCGGCGTGAGCCAGCCGGTCAGCGTCCGCTTCGAAGACGAGTCCCCCCGCGGCGCCGCCGTGGCATAGAGCCTTCATCTGACTTGCTTCGCCCTTCTGTGCTTGAAGCCCAGCACTAATTCGCACATGCACATAACGAGTTGTTTTGGCTCTTAGAGGGACAAAGGCTGCGCAAGCCTACCCGGCACCTTCTTTTCATTGACGAATCTGGCTCTCAGGATGTGCAGAACGTGGATTCCAAGTAGCCTGTACATGTCGTCACCATCTTCGGCTACGGGGATGCTATGCCTGCGGATGGACCGATTCCACCGCGGCTGAGTGAGTGGGATTGGCCTTGTGCGGCCCCTCCCTTTAGAGCGTCAGGCGGGAGGCGGGGGCTGCTCTGGGGGCTGCGTCGGCTCCTGAGGTGCAGCGGGCGCTTGACCGTTGGCGGATTCCTGGCTGGCGGCCTGGTCTTCGGCTGCCATGGCTTCGCTCAGCTTTTGGGTGATCCGCCAGCGCTGGATGCCGTTAATGGTCGTGCTGGCGGCGATGTACAGCGTCAGGCCGCTGGGGGCGTTGTAGAGAAACAGTACGAATAGACCAGCACCGATCAGCGGCCCGAAGCTCCGGCGGCGTTTGGGTTTGTCGGCGTCGAGCGAACCCTTGCGCAGGGTCTGCCACATGCCGGAAAGCAACCCCATGAGGATCGGCAGGACGTTCAGAGAGCCGATGGGCCCCGACAGCACGCCGAGAATGGGAATCGAATACGCCCGGCCGAACCGAACCAGCGCGTCCGGTGCCGACAGGTCGTTGATCCAAAGCACAAACGGCGCACCCCGCAACTCAATGGTGGAGTTGATGGCTGTAAATAGCGCTGCCCAGATGGGGATTTGCACCAGTAACGGCAGGCAGCCGCCGAATTGAGCGGCCGGCGTGATGCCCTCGGCCTGGTAGAGCTTGATGACCTCCTTGTTGAGGGCTTCTTTCTCTTCATTGCTGTTGCCGAACTGCTTCTTGAGTTCTTCCACCTTCGGTCGCAGCCTGCGCGAGGCCAACTGCACGCTCGCGGTCTTGCGGAAGCCATAGCGCGACAGCGGACCCAGCAGGATACGAAAGATGACAACCATAAACAGAATAGCGAGCCCGTAGTTGTGCCCGGGGCTTACGCGCACCAACGACCGCAGCAGCCAGGACATGCCGCGTCCCAGCAGGCTGAACGTACACATCGAGCCGTGCGCGTCGATCAAGTCGCCAAACGCCAGTTCGGCATACTGGCCGTTCGAGGCAAATAGCTCCCGGTCCTGCGGGCCTAGGTAAGCCCAGTAGCGCAGCGTCGTGCTCTGGCCGGCGGCCAACTCAATCCGACCGGTCTGCCAGCGACAGCGGAATGGCTGGGCGGGCGAGTCGTCGATCGCCTCCAACTCGATCCGTTCGGTGCTGCCCGCGTCGAGGGGAACGATGATGGCTGCGAAGTACCTGTTGGCGACCGCCCACCAGACGATCGGCTGTTCGGGATCGTTGGCCAGCAAGTGCTCGTAGCGGGGGTTCTCCGCCTGGCCGGCTCGTATGCGGCGGACACGAATCCGGCCCTTCCGCTGGCGAGCGATGTAGAGGCTGCGATAGTCCGTGCGGACGTCCTCGCGCGGCATGCCGCCCGGGCCCTGCTGGGTCAGACCGAAAGTGATGTCTTGTTCGGTCAGATTCTCGATTCGATACTCGACATGAATGTCAAAGCGGTTCTTCAGCGCGAATGTCTTTCGTATCGACAGAGTGGGCTGCCCGCCCAACGAGGCGACCGTCTCAAAGACGATGTGCTGCGGCTCTGCGTCTGATTGGGTCCACATTCCGGGGGCGCTAAGGTCGATGACCGTCTGCGGGTCCTCGACGGCCACTGACGTCGCGAACAGGTGCGACGGGCCCGTCGGCTCTGGCGAGGCCCCCAGCAAAACGTACGGTTCACGACGTTCGGCACTCACCGGATACCCGGGCAGGTACGCCCGTTGGACGTCGGCGCCTCCGGCGACGAAATGTACAACCAGGTCGTCTCCGCCTAACCTCGGAGCCGCCGTCAAATCCTGGCCGCAGGCCCGCGAACCCGCCAGGAGAACCAAAGCCGTGCTCAGGTGCGTACAGACTCCCCGAACCATCAAATCACACATCCTTATGCCTCGGCGACCACAGCCGAAGCAGGCAAAGAGCATAGTGCCGGTGACAGTCGGCAGCAATGACCCACCAGCCGGCCCAGTCGGCCGGATCATCCAACATGAGTGCGCGCCGCACGTGGTAGAGCGTGATCTTATAGGAAGTTCCACTCCGCCGAACAACAATAGCTAAGGGTAACTCCCAGCCCTTACGATAACAGTGCTGGTGAGAAGTGCAGCGCCTGTCCGTTGGCCGGTGGCAAAATGCGCCGGCGTGCCGGGCAGGGCGGTGGCGTGCGAAACCTGGCGAGGATGGCGACCGGGACCGTTGCACTGTGCGAAGGCCCACGTCAGCGAAAAACGAGCCAGGCACGTGTCCTCCGGCGATCCACGTCGAGGACCATCGGGAGTCTGTGGCGTTCCTCGACAACGGCTCTCAGTGCCAACAGAGGAAGAGGAAAAGGGAGCTAACATAGATGTCGGCAGAGGTCAACAATGCAGCACCGGCGGCGCCGGCACCACCCTCGATTGACGCGGCTATCGATCGTATCGTCGAGATCTCAACGCTGCCTCACATTGCCGTCAAGGTCATGGAGATCGCAAGGGATCCGAACGCCGGAGCGGCCGATCTCAAGCGCGTGGTGGAAGGCGATCCGGCCCTGAGCGGCCGGGTGCTGCGTAGCATCAACTCGGCCGCGTACGGTCTACGCGCGACAATCACCAACCTGCATCACGCAATCAGCTACCTGGGGTTCAGTGAGATCCGCAATCTGGCGATGACCGCGTCCGTCGCCAAGATCTTCAAGACGGGCGAGGCCGTCGGGCGCTACCGCCGCGACATGCTCTGGCGACACATGGTGTCGGTGGGACTCTGCGCACGCCTCATCGCCACGCGGTCCAAGCTGGCGAGTTTCGAAGACTGTTTCCTGGCCGGCCTCTTGCACGACATCGGCATCATCCTCGAGGATCAACATCTGCACCAGCCGTTCCGGCAGGTTATCCAGGGCCTCGACGGCTCCACGCCGCTATGTGAAGTGGAGCGCGACACGTTGGGCTTCGACCATACCACCCTCGGTTCGCGCATCGCGGAAAAATGGCACTTTCCGTCCGTGGTCCGAGCCGCCATTCGCTTCCACCACATGTCGCAGCAATACCGGGGCGAAGATGCGAGCCTCATCCAATGTGTGGAGGTTGCCAATCTCATCTGTACGCTCAAAGGTACGTCGTCCGTGGGACAGAAACTGGTCAAAGCGCCGGTGTATGCCTTCCAGGTCCTGAATCTGAGCAAAGAGGACATCGTGGTGCTGGCATCGGATCTGGATCGCGAGGTTTCGCTGAACGAAGGTCTGTTTGAACTGTAGAGCCGATTCGTATGTTGGATTTCCTGGAAGAAATCGACTCGATGTTTCCCGAAAGCCGGCTGCCCGCCGACGACACCGGCTCGCTCGCGCAGCTTGGCGGACGACTCGCCCCACTCAAACCGTCACTGCTGTTCATGACCGACGAGACGGGACGCTTGTTGGCTCACTCCTGCGAGGGCGGCGACGTCTCGACCGAGTGGATCCGTTCGATCTGCGATATCCTCACCGTCTCACTTCCCACCGAGGCGTTCGTCCTGATCCCATGGGGGCCCGACGACCGTCGGACCCACCTGGTCGTCGGGCTGCGTGTGGTGTCCTATGACGGACGAATCGGCTTTCTTGGGGCGCTAATCGAGCAGCCGCCCGACACCTTCACGCCCGATGAGCGATGGCGTCGCGAGCTTCAGATCTGGTCAAACCTCGCTTGGACGGCTATGGGGGCACTGGACCAGCTTCGTACCGCCAACACTCGAATTCAACATTTGCTGAACGAACAGGAGACGATCCGGCGGGCGCACACGGCCGTCGTGTCGAGTAACCTTCAGGAGCGCGACGAACGCCTCCGTGAGAAGCGTGGCCACATTCTTCACCTCGAAAGAGAGGTGGCCAAACGGTCGGCCGCGCTGCAGCAGGCCATGGAGCAGGCCGAGCAGGCCAACCGCGCCAAATCACAGTTCCTGGCCAACATGAGCCATGAGATTCGCACCCCGATGAACGGCATCATCGGTATGACCGAGCTGCTCCTGGATACCACCTTGACGGCAGAGCAGCAGCGCTATCTGGAGATGGTCAGAAAGTCGGCCAATGCTCTCATGGTGGTCATCAACGACATCCTCGACTTCTCCAAGATCGAGGCGGGTAAGCTCGACCTCGACTTGGTGACTTTCGGTCTGCGAGAATGCCTCGGCGATGCGCTCCAATGGCAGGCGATGGCGGCGCACGAAAAGGGCATCGAGCTGGTCTGCGGCGTCGAGCCGGACGTGCGCGATGCCCTGGTCGGCGATCTGGACCGTCTGCGGCAAATCCTGGTGAATCTTGTGGGCAATGCCATCAAGTTCACAGATGACGGTGAAGTCGTCGTCCGCGTCGAAACCGAGTCGTGCCAGGCCGACAACATCAAACTCCACTTCACCGTTGCCGACACCGGTATCGGCATCGCTGCCGACAAACAAAGAACCATCTTCGAATCCTTCTCCCAGGCGAACGGATCGGCTACCCGTAGATACGGGGGCACCGGTCTGGGGCTGGCCATATCCTCCGAATTGACGGGAATGATGGGCGGCCGTATGTGGGTCCAGAGCGAGCCCGGAAAAGGCAGTTGCTTCCACTTTACCGCCGTCTTTGGTCTGCAGAAGCCCAGCCACGACGATTCTGCAGCTTCAGGCGACGAGCTGTCTGCATTGCGCGTGCTCGTGGTTGACGACAACGAAACCAGCAGGAACGTACTCGCTCAGCACTTGGGTAACTGGGGGGCCTGCACGGCCCTGGCCGCCGACGCGCCTGCGGCGCTGGAGACGATGAAGCAGGCAGCCGAGCCCTTCGATCTGGCCATTGTGGACGGTGACATGCCCGGTACCGATGGCTTCGCCCTCGCCAAGCAGATCCAGCAGCAGTCCGGCATGGTCCGTGCGGTACTGTTGCTCGCGCCTGTCACACGCATCCACGGTCTCACCGACCTCTGTGAGCAGCTTGGGGTGGCCGGTCATCTGGTCAAACCGGTTCTCGAGACCAACCTTCTCGAAGCGGTCCGCACCGCTGTCGGTCGTCGACCGTCACCCGACGATCGGCCCGCACAGCCTGGCGAGGACCAGAGCTCGCCCGATGCACAAGAGTCGCCCCCTGCCCTCTCAGAGCATCGCCCGCTGCGCATCCTCCTGGCGGAGGACAACGTCGTCAATCAGATGTTGGCCGTGCGTGCCCTCGAAAGGAAGGGCCATCGCGTCGTGGTCGTCCCTGACGGCGCAGAAGTTCTAAGAGCCCTGCGGCGAGAGCAGTTCGATATCATTCTGATGGACGTGCAAATGCCGAATATGGACGGCTTTGAGGCGGCCGCGGCCATCCGTCGTGCCGAGCAGGCCGAGCAACCGTCCGGTCGCCACATTCCGATCATCGCCATGACCGCCAGCGCCGACAAGGAGGATCGTCGGCGCTGCCTCGAGTCCGGCATGGACGAATACGTCACCAAGCCCATCAACGGCAAGCGGCTCTTCGAGACCATCGACAGCGTGCTCGCCGCCGCACCCGTGACCTAGACGCCGACAAAGATCCATCCGCAATCACTCGCGTCAGCCCGCCCGGCCGTCGCGAGAGTTCCCCCTGCTATTTGCTCTCCAACCAGTTGGCTCCCGTGTTGATATCGACCTTCAACGGAACGTCCAGATCCAGCGCGGTGGTCATTTCGCGGCGGACCATCTCCGCCGTCTCTTCCGCGGCCTCGGCCGGCACCTCGAAAACCAACTCATCGTGCACCTGGATTAGCATGCGGGCAGGCAATCCCTCGCGCCGAATGTGGCGATGAATACTCAGCATCGCTGTCTTGATCAGATCCGCCGCCGAGCCCTGGATCACCGTGTTGACCGCGAGACGCTCGCCCAGCGATCTGCGCGTGGCGTTGCGCGAGTGGATTTCCTCCACGGGCCTGCGCCGGCCAAGGATGGTTTCCACGTATCCGTTCCGCCTGGCCCGGGCGATGCAGTCATCCAGGAACATCCGGATACCCGGATAGCGCAAAAAGTACATGTCGATAAAAGCCTTGGCCTCACCGACCGGAATCCCCACGCTCCGTGACAGGCCGTAAGGCGTCTGCCCATAGATGATCCCGAAGTTCACCGCCTTGGCCCGGCTGCGCTGCTGAGTGTCGACCTGCTCGAGCGCCACGCTGAAGATCTGGCTGGCCACATACGTGTGGATGTCACGGTCCTCGCGAAACGCCGCCAGTAGGCCTTCATCCTGGCAAAAATGGGCCAGAACACGCAGCTCAACCTGCGAATAGTCGGCCGTCAGCAGCACGTGCCCCTGCAGGCCGGGCACAAACGCACGGCGTATCTCGCGGCCCTGCTCGGTCCGGACCGGGATGTTCTGCAGGTTCGGGTCGCTCGAGCTCAGACGCCCCGTCACCGCACCCGTGGGGTTGAAACTGGCGTGGATGCGCCCCGTCTTCTCGCTGATCATCTCCGGCAGCGTGTCGACATACGTATTCTTCAGCTTGGTCAGCTCGCGGTATTGCAGCACCAGTTTCGGCAGCGGCTCGTCCGTCTCCCACGCCAGCATGGAAAGCGTCTCGGCGTCCGTCGAACGCGAGGTCTTGGTCTTCCGCACCACACGCAGGCCCAACTCATCGAACAGCAACTGCCCCAACTGCCGCGGCGAATCGATATTGAACTCGTGTCCGGCTTCTTTGTGGATCTGTCGCTTCAGATGTGTGATGCGGTCGGCCAGAGAGTTGCTTAGCCTGGCCAAGTGCTCGGTGTCGATGGCTACACCGGTGCATTCCATTTCGGCCAGCACCTCCACTAGCGGCATCTCGGTGGCGCGAAACAACTCATCCAGCCCGGCCTCGGACAGGCGAGGCTCGAGCAGCCCCCGCAGGCGCCATGCGATATCCGCGTCTTCCGCGGCGTACGTGCACAGCAGCCCCGGATCGACCTGATCGATCGGGATCTGTTTTTTGCCCTTACCGATCAGCTCGGTGATCTCGATCATCCGGTACCCCAGCAGCTCCTCCGCCAGCGCACTCAGGCCGTACGATCGCCGGGTGGGGTGCAACAGAAAGGCGGCAATCATGCTGTCGAAGTCCGCCCCAGCCACGTCGATGCCCGCCTGACGCAGCACAATCAGGTCGTATTTGACGTTCTGCCCGCACTTGGGAATGCTGCCGTCGGCCAGCACCGCACCCAGTTCGCGCCGGACCGACTCGATCGGTGCGGTCGGCCCGGTCGCGCTGCGGACGGGTACGTAATAGCCCTGCCTCGCTGCCCACGAGAACGACAGACCCACCAATTCGGCGTCGACGGGCTTCAGGCCGGTCGTCTCGGTGTCGAAGGCGAAGCCGCCCGAGCCACGCAGCTTCGCAGCCAGCTCTCGCAGTTGCTCGTCCGTCTCGACTGTGCGGTAGTCGGCGCCCTTGGCCGTCTCCAGTACGCCCGGCTCGGCCGCAATCGAGTCAGCCGGCCCCGCTGCGACCGCGGCTGCCGATCCATCCATCCGATCGAGCTGCTGGAGCAGACGATCGAACCCCAGCTCGCGAAACATCGGACGCAAAACGTCCGCGTCGATACCCTTTAATCGCCACGCGTCCAGATCGACATCCACAGGAACGTCGGTCCGTAGCGAGACCAGATCCCTGGTCATCGACAACGATCCCGCAAAGGCCTTCAGATTGGCACGCAACTTGGGCGACTGCTCGTGGGCATGCGCCACCACCGCCTCCGCCGACCCGTACTTCCCGATCAGTCGGACCGCCGTTTTGGCTCCCACCCCCGGTACGCCGGGAATATTGTCGGTCGAGTCGCCCGTCAGCGTCTGCACATCGATGACTTGCTCAGGCCGATAGCCCTTGCTGGCCTCAAGGGCGTCAGCGTCGATCACTTCGTCCTTGGCAGGGTCGTACATGAACACGCCCGGACCGAGCAGTTGCTCGAGGTCCTTGTCGCGGCTGACCAGGAAGATCTCTGTCCCGGCGGCTTGCCCGCGTAGCCGATGGACGATTGTGGCCATGACGTCGTCCGCCTCGAACCGCTCCGCCCGCAGCATCGGTATCTTCATCGCGTCCAGAATGGCCAGAATGCGTTGAATCTGGGGCTCCATATCCTCGGGAGGTGGCTGCCGCTGGGCCTTATATTCGGCAAATGCCTGCCGGCGAAGCAACGTCTCGGTGGGTACGTCCATGACCATCGCGAGGTAGTCAGGCCGCCGCTGGCCGACAAGCTTCAGCAGCATGTTGCAGAAGACGTATGTGGCTTTGGTCGGCTCGCCCGACGGAGCCGTCAGATCGCGGAAAGGGGCGTAGTAGCAGCGGTAGATCTGAGCGTGTCCGTCGATCAGATAGAGGCTCTTACGGCTGGAAGACATGGTTGTTCCCCGCGCCTCGCCGTCAGCAACCCGCCTGTACCTGTCCTGCTTGACACTCGTTGCGGGGGAGGACATACTCACCCGCTGGCCTATGGCGGCAAGTCCGCTGCCGCAACGAGGCCGCTGGCAGCGTTGGCAGCAACGTCGGCGGCCATTGTAGCCTCAGTGGGCGAACAGGTGTATCGTTGCCTTCGGCCAGACCGGCGGCCGGGGCCTGCGCCGGCGACGATGCGGCAGGCTGGTCGCGCCGGGCTCGTTCTGCAAGGAGACTGTAAATGGCAGGGATACCGCCGCAGGCCCGGACCGGTGGCGGCGTTACAGCCGTGCACGTCTGGTTGATCGTCTTCGTAATTCTGTGGCTCGCTTTCGCCGTCACGACCGTTCTGCTGGCGTTCCGGCAGGAGGATCTGGCCAAGCAACGCGACGACGCCGTGGCCGCCCGGGAAGGTTTCATCAAGCGAGCCGAGGAGGGTCAGCTCTCCGCCGTCATCATCGCCGCCCGGGACAACAAACGGAGCGTGGCCGGCGAGGTGCGATTCCGTCAACAGGAACTCGCCCGGCGAATCACCGGCGCCGAGCAGGACGACCTGGACACCGTCAAGGCCAAGATCAAGGCCGTGCTCGACCGCATCGTGGCCGAGGCCAAGATTCCCGCCCCCGGCGCGATCGAGCCCGGCGACGAGGCCGACGTCGCCCTCCTCGACGTCGTGCAGCAAATGTACGCATGGCTGGCGACCGAGAAGCAGCGCGCCGATCAGGCCGATGCTCAGGCCGACGACCTCGCCAAACAGCGCGACGACGCCATCGCCGCACGCGACATGCAGAGAAACGACTTCGACCAGCGGGTCGCGGCGATGGAGGAGCAGGTCAAGCAGATGGAGCAGCAGTCTGTCCAATTCGAGCAGAAGACCGACGATCTGCAGAAGGAGTACGTCGATGCCCGCACGAATGCCGAGCGGGCACGCGACGAGGAAACCCGCAAGCTTACCGATAGACTGCGCGAGCTCGAGGCCGACAACCAGCGACTCAGCGAGTTGGTCGATCGCCAAGGCGATATCATCCAGCAGTTCCGGCCCAAGACCGAGCAGTGGAGTCTGGCTACGCAGGCGGACGGCCGCGTGCTCACCGCCCTGCCGGGCGACCCCATCGTGTACATCGACCTGGGTCGCCAGGTCACCAACCCGATCACCCTCGGGCTCTCCTTCAAGGTCCATGCAGCCGACAAGCCCGTCCCCGAGGGCGGCCAGGGCAAGGCCACGATTGAGGTCGTCGGAATCTACAGCGACACCTCGGCCTGCAAAATCATCGAGTCGACCCCCGGCGATCCCGTCGTCGAGGGCGATTACGTGGTCAACCCCATCTACGACCGCAATCACCGGTATCGCTTCGTCGTGCTCGGCACGTTCGACCTGAACGGCGACGGTATCGACGATCCCCAGGGCGAACAGACCGTCGAAGGGCTTATTGGCCGATGGGGAGGCCAGGTCGTCGACGCCCTCGATGCCCGTACCGATTTCGTGGTGCTCGGCCGGCGCCCCCAAGCCGTGGGTGGGCTGTCGCCCGACGCCACCGCCCAGCAGGTCGAGCAGTACCGACAGGTCCAGCAGCGCGCCGTCCGCTACGACAGCGTGCTGGTTGAAGCCAAGGCCCTGCGCGTCACCATCCTCACGCAGAACCAGTTCCTCAGCTTCGTCTCACGCTCGAAAGGGCTGGCCCGGGCGGGTTTGTAGGAGAAGTTGGCGGGTAGCGGCTCTCTCCCGCCTTACCCGTCCCATACCACACGCAAGATGGGCTGTTTCCGCCTGTTGCGCCTGGGGTGATGCCCACGCCCAGTACAATCCAGCCGATACGAAGGGAATCCCTGCCCGCGCGTCATACGCCGGCGGACGTATTCGCAGGCTAATGTTCCGCCGGCAGGGTGATGACAAACGTCGCGCCGGCGCTAGCGGCGCTGGCGACCTCGATCGTGCCGCCGTGCTCCTCGATGATATCCTTGCAGACGGCCAGGCCCAGGCCGATACCACGCCGATCGGCCCGGTCGGCCGAGCGCTTCGTCGTGAAAAACGGCTCGAAAATCCGCCCCAAGTACTCCGGCTTAATGCCGATACCGGTATCCGCAACTGACAGACGCACATTCCGTCCCTCGTCCTGCGCGCTGATCGACAGCCGTCCCCCCTTGCCCAGCATCGCCTGACGGGCGTTGAGAATCAGATTGTACACCACCTGCTGTAGCTGATGGGCGTTGGCCAGCACCTTCAGTTCCGGATCGATGTTGACGGCGAGCGTGATGTTGTCCTTCGCCAGATCGCGGCCAACGCACGCCACCGCCTCATCGGCTACGACCTTCAGGCCGGTAGGCGCAACACCCGGGTCCTGATTGGTGGCCATGTTCAGGATACGGTCGGACATGCCCGACACTTTCTCCGCCTGCTCGACGGCCTTGAGTAACGCCTTGCGCATCAACTCTCGGTCGTCCTTGGTCGAGGCGTACTGGGCGTAGCTGACCAGCGGGGTCAGCAGATTGTTCAGCTCGTGCAGCAGCATGGCCGACATGGTGCCCATCGCCGCCAACTTCTGGGCCTGGCGGAGTTGCTCGGTCAGTTCGCCGATGCGCTGCTCCATCGCGGTGAGGGGGTCTTGGACAGCGCCCTCAGAGGCTGTTAGACTTTCGGAGGTAGCTGATGGTGACACGCTCATGATTGTGCTCGCAAATGCTTGGGTTATCGTCACTTATCGGCAGTCGGTCCGGATAGCTTGAGTCACCCTCACCATGGGGCGCACCTGCGATGGACCTTGGCGCCAAACTCGAAGCCCTGCTGGAGTTGGCCGAGCAACTCGACATCAGCGTTCGACGCGAGCCACTCGGCGGCGAAGGCGGTGGGCTGTGTCATTTGCGGGGTCGCCGCGTGCTGTTCGTGGACATCCAGGCCGACCTCCAGACGCGCTTCGAGAAGACCGCAACCGCCCTGGCCGATCTGCCCGAGGTCGATCAGCACTATCTGTTGCCCGAGCTTCGAGAGGAGTTGGATAAGCACCGCTGACGCCCTCCGCGTCAGCGCGGATTCGGCGACCTGCCGAGTCCCCTTTCGAGAATCGTCGTCGAACGAGGCCCACGCAGAGTGAACACCGCCCCCAGCGCCCCGGTCCGAAACTCCCGCATGGTGGGTCTTGTTCGTGCCGTGCTCGCTCACAGACGTCTGCCGTTGGGCGTGGCTGTACTGGCGGCGGCGTTGGTCCTGCCGTCGCTGACTGGCGGATGGGCGGGTGACGACCACTTCCATCGCATGCGATTGGCCGGTCCGGCCGACCGACCGGACCTCCAGTTGCTCAAGTCGGAATCGCCGTTTGCGCTTTTTACGTTCTTTGATGGCGATCCGCAGCGCAACGCGCGCCTGATCGACGTTGGCCTGGCGCCGTGGTGGACCTACCCCCACCTCAAGGCCGCTTTCTGCCGACCGTTGGCGGGGCTGACGCATCACCTGGACTACTGGTTGTGGCCCAACCTGCCCAGCCTCATGCACTTACAAAGCGTACTGTGGTACGCGGCGCTGGTGGCTGCGGTCGCTGTGCTGTACCGCAACGTCATGGGGGCCACCGTGGCGGCTGGCTTGGCGGCGCTGCTCTTCGCCGTCGACGACGCCCACGGCATGCCCGCCGGCTGGCTGGCCAACCGCAACGCCGTAATCGCCGCGCTGCTGGGTGTGCTCTGCCTGGTCGCCCACGATCGGTGGCGACGCGCCGGGTGGAAGCCGGGCGCTGCCGTCGCGCCGCTCGCGCTCGTGCTGAGCCTGTTCTCGTCGGAAGCAGGGGCAGCGGTGGTGTTCTATCTGCTGGCCTACGCGGCGTTTGTCGATTCAGGCAAGCTGCGCGGGCGCCTGGCTTCGTTGCTGCCGGCGGCGGGCGTGGTGGTGGTGTGGCGCGTCGTCTACGTGGCGATGGGGTATGGGGTCGGCGGTACAGGCCTGTACATCGACCCCGTGCTCGAGCCGATGCGATTTGCCGGGGCGATTGCCGAGCGCGGGCTGTTCCTGTTGCAGCTTCAGTGGGCGTTCCCGTCGTCGCGCATGCACGTCTACGGCGTGGTGTTTCTTGTCGTGCTGGTTGTACTGCTGGTGCCCTTGCTGCGCCGCAGCAGGTCGGCGCGCTTCTGGGCGATGGGGATGGTGCTGTCAGTCGTACCGATCTGCGGCACCTATCCCGACCCGCGCCTGCTGATCTTCGTGGGGCTCGGCGCGTTCGGCCTGATGGCTGAGCTGATGGCGGCGGCGCTGTCGGCTGCCCCGTGGCGGCCCGCCACCCCGCTGTGGCGGTGGCCGGCTGTGGCCATGAGCGTGTTCTTCATCGCGGTTCATCTCGTGCTGGCCCCGGTGGGTTTGGCGGGGCGGGCAGCCAGACCGTTCGGTCCCAAGGGGCTCATGGAGGACGCGATCCATGCGGTTCCGCTCCGTGACGCCGTCGAGCAGCGCGACGTAATCTTCGTGAACGCCCCGATCGCCCACGGCGCTTACCTGCTGACCTTGCGGGCGATGGAAGGTCGGCCGGTGCCGCGGCACACTCGCGTGCTGGCGCCCAGCGGGGCGGCCGTTCGACTCAGCCGGCCCGATGCCCACACCCTGGTGGTGCGGCCACGAGGCGGCTACCTCAGCCAGATACCCGATCGCATCGTGCGGAGCCGAGCGCATCCTATGTCGCTGGGCCAGACGGTTGACCTGACCGGCCTGACGATTCGGGTTACGTGTTTGACCAAAGACGGTCGCCCGGCCGAGGTCGCCTTTCGCTTCGACGTGCCGCTGGACGACCCCTCCCTGCTGTGGCTGCATTGGGCGGACGGCCGTTTTGAGCCCTTCACCCCGCCCGAGGTCGGCCAGACCGCAGACCTGCCCGCCCCCAATTTCCGCCTTTGACCCACCGGAAGCAGCCGGCCGATACGGCGAATCGGGGTTTTCGGAACCATCGCGTGCACGGAAGAGCCAGATCGGATATACCGAAATTGCGCCATCGGCTTTGTTGTGGGGATTCGGTGGGGAATTTGGGGAGACCAGGTCATGTTCAAGATCGCGTCAGCCGTGTTCCTGCTTGCCTGTCTCGTTGCAGGTTTGGCGGCTGCCGACGTGTACACCAATGCCGAGATCGCCCAGGAGCGGATGCGACAGCTCTCGATAGCTTTGGAGACATACCGCAACGAGCACTTCGAGAATAGTCCTTCAAGCCCCGCAGACCTGTGGCCGGAGTACGTGCGTGATCCGTTGATCTTCTGGCATCCCGGAGATTCTGATCCGCCTCCGACGATGACGATTGACAACGCAATACCGAACGCTCCCAACAGTGCCGCCATCAGCTTCGACTGGGTCAACTTCGGCCAGGGCGATCCCTGGGAGCCCATTATGCTCCGTGACAACACGGCCGACAACAACGGCGGGTTGTTCATCAATTTGATTACGGAAGATGGCATCGTCGAGACAGACCCGCCGCTGGCGGCGCCGACGCCCACGGTGGACGAACTCGCGCAGGCGCACCTGCGTCGGATTCACGATGGTCTGATGATCTACGCCAACGACAACCACGGATTGCTTCCGGATGACCTTATGGTTCTCTGGGATCTGAACATGGTTCGGTCCCCAAGGACGTTCTGGCATCCAGGCGACTCCGATCCCATGCCGACCGACATCACGAATTCCGTTCCGAACGCGATTAACAGCACGCAGATCAGCTTCGAGTTCACCGCCGCCGGGCAGGACTACGATGCATTGCCGTGCGATGCGGTGCTGCTGCGCGACAACACGCCCGGCAACAATGGCGGTGCGTTCATCTACGTAATCACCGCCGATGGCGGGCTGCGTACCAATCCCCCGCAGCCTGTCGATGATCCATTTATGACGCGCATGGCGATGGCCGCCAGAAATCTGCGGGGAATCGGGCAGGCGATGTACATGTACGCCAACGACAACTACGAGTACTTCCCCGACGACTTGATCCAGTTGTGGGACTATGGTTTAGTATGCTGGCCGGACAACTTCTGGAACCCCGGCGACAGCGACCCGATGCCGACCGACATCACGAACTCGGTGCCGGATGCGCTGAACAGCACACAAATCAGCTTCGAATATCTAGCGTCCGGCCTAAAAACCACTATCCCGCCGGACACGGTGGTGCTGCGCGACAACACCGCCGCCAACAACGGCAACTTCGGTCGGTTTGTGTGTCTGGCTGATAGCAGCGTGCACTTCGAGTTGGAGGTCGAACTGGGCGACGGCAACGCCGACGGGTCCATCGACCTGGCCGACTGGCAGTTGATGGCACTGTGCCTGAACGGCCCGCTTGACGCCCCTACGACACTCGACGTTTACTACTACGTCTTCGACTTCAACTTCGACGACGTAGTCGACCTGGAAGACGTAGCGGCGTTCATGGCCGTCTTCACCGGCCCGCCTGGGTGAGCCGAACTCGTTCCGGATAGGCACTGCGGGTCCCACCCGCCTTCTTCATCTTGCTTCACTCGTGGCGCGTGTCCCGGCGCGTTCGATCCCGGCGAGCCGGCTCTCACGCCAAACGCGCCGGCTCTTGCACGCCCATCCTCTCTGAAGGTGCTTGCCCCTGCCGTTTCCTTACGTCGGCAGAAGCGCCGAATCGCCGGTCACTTCGCTTCCTTCTTATACCACCACGCGTCGCGGCCGCCCTCGATGAACGTCAGCGGATCGGCCTCGCCCCGCACGGTCCGGCCCTTGTATTGCAGTTGGTTATCCTTAACGTCGAACTTCCAGACGCCGTACGTCTTCTCGTCGATCTTCATCGTAAGCGTGTAGGCGCCGTCGGTAGCCAGCAGGTCCTTTGCCTTGAAGTACGTGCCGAACGGCACCTCCTTGCCCTCGGGGAAGACCATGTCGAACTCAAAGCGCGTCCAGTCCGGCTTGACGGTGTGCGTCATGTTCGGGCGACTGGTGCAGACCACCTCCCCGTCGGCGTCGCGGGTGATGTCGACGTGCACCTTGATGTCCTTTTCTTCACACCCATCGTTGCGCAGCCACACCTTCCATCGCAGATTCTGTTCGGGCTTGCCCTCCGCATAGAACAGATACCCCCAGTCGTCCCACGCCCCCTTCGTGCAGAGGCACTGGCCCGAGCCGAACGGATCGTCCCCGCCTGCCTTGACCACACTGAACGGAAACGTGAAGTAGTGTTCGGTCGGCAGGTAGAAGTCGAGCACGTAGTCGCCCGGCTCGGTCATCTTGATCCAACCGCCTGCCACCTCCTCGCCGCTTCGAAGGTCCGTCACCGGGTAAATGTTCAGCAGCACATAAGGTTTCTTTAACCGGTCGGGCTTCCAGTCGAACTGGGCGATCTCCTTGTCGTCCGCCGTCCGCAACACCACGAACCCCGACTCGCAGTCATCGGGGATAAAGGTGGTCTGAATCTGGTTCAAGCGGAACTGCCCCTTCTTGGGCAGCACCACCGCACCGTTCAGCAGACTCGAGAACGACATGCCCGGCGGATACTTGCGGGTCTTGTCCTTGCTGGCCGGCGGGCGTGACGACGTCGCACCCTCGGCAGCCGTCGGCGCCGCGGCCTGCTCAGCGGCCTTTCCCTCCTCCTTGTCCTTGGCCAAGTCCTTGGCGAGCTTCTTGCCGATCTGCTTGAGACCTCCGGGCAACTGTGCGTTCGCCACGGGAATCGATGCAATCCCCAACACCAACGCGGCAACCAGCAATCCTCTCATCGTCCTTCCCTTCTCTTTGCAGGACATGCAGACGGCGGCCGGGCAACGTGCGCCACACATGCCGCCACCCTCTGGTCAAGATCAATTGGCCCGATACCCACGCTCCGTCGGCCGAAGCGTCCGCCAGTCGTCAACCTCGGATTGGCTCCTGCCCGACGTCGCACGAGTAGCTTACCGCAGGGATTCATTCGCGTGCAAGGTCAAATCCCCCTGTCTCCGGGCGAACCGCTTTCCTTTGCCGCGCACCGCACTTCCCATCCCCTTGCGCCATCGCCGTTTAGCGCCGATCCGGGCGCGCCCGGGGGAGCGTGACGTCGCATCGGTCCGTTTAGCGCCGACCCGGAGGGAAGCGTGGGTTCGATGGCGGACGTGTTGAGACGACCCGAGGATGGCTCGCGCGTGAGGGCGAAAAAAGTATCCGCCGGCCCGAAGACCGGCGGATGTTGGTGTGCTTCTCGCTCAGCAGGACGACATTCAAGGCGGCTCGTGCCGAAGTTCTGTCAGCCTGGCGACCGGTGCCCTAGCGGACCAGTCGCGGCGGCTGGTAGACGAAGTAGCTGGAGTCCCATTGCGTGGTGGTAATCGTTGAATCGTCGACCACGAACGCGGGCTGAATGACCAACTCCTTCTTCTTCATCGCCCCGGTCAGCTTGACGTTCACGATTCGAATCCCCGCAAACCCGACGATGGTGTACACGGCATTGTTGCCGGGTGATTCCACCCGAGAGAACAGCGGTATGGCGCGAGGCTGACCTTGGATGGCCGCCAAGGCATTCTTGAAGCCGGCGCTGAGGCCGGTCTCGCCCTGGAGCGGCAGCGTTCCGTCGGCGCCCAGCTTGAGTTCACCTCCGAAGTAAGCCAGGTCGGCCGCGTTAACGCCGTAGAGAATCTGCCGCTCGACATCGGCGCTGCTATTGTTGTTGCCGCCGATGTCAACCGTACCGAAGTTGCCGGGCGGCAACTGGTCGACACCGCCGCCGGGGTACAGATTCAACTCGAGCTTCCCATCGCTGCCGGGAGTGACCGCAAGGGTGTCCGGATCAACGGCGTAGTTGTCACCTGTGGTAAAAGTGGCCGACAGCAGCGCGTTCCATGAATCAATGTGCAGGGCAAAGGGCAGCAAGTCGGCATTGCCGGTCTGCTCGGTCACCTTGTAGCCGATCACTCCGTCCTTGATGGCGGCGGTGGCTTTGGCGACAACGTTCTTGGAGCTGATGCCCAGGATGCGGGCGAAGTAGAGCTGCACCGGTCCGTTACGGATCTCATCGCGTCGCACGTAGACGCGGACCGCGTTGAATTCACTCGGGTTGGTAAACGACATCGGCTCGTAGTAGTTGTCGAAATCGCGCAAGATGCCGAGCACGAGCTCACCGTCGACGGCGTTGGCGACGTTCTGGTCGACGAACGGCCGCTCATTGCGGACCATATTGAAGGCGGCATAGGCAGCGGCCTCTCCCCGCGATTGGCGGTGTACTTCGGCGAGCGTCGCCGCACCGAGCAGGCGGCGCTCGTCCAGCAACCGGCCTGCACCGGCCATGGCCGCTGCATCGGCGCTGTTCTGCGACTCGGCGCGGGCGGCGTAGAGCACGCCGAGATCGACGCTCAAGGCCGTGAACCCCAGCAGCGCAGGAAAGACGACCAGCACGTACGGAACCACACTTCCCCGCTTGGCTCTATCTTTAAAGCATATAGACATGGCCTTGCTCCTGTCCTTACGGGACCCCGATCGCTCCGCTAGTTGGCGTCGGCTGCAACCACGACGCGGTGCGTGTAGTCCTCGTAGAGCAGCCCCTCTGTCCCGTAGTACCTGACCCCGGTGATGGCCAGCACGATCACGCGGTTGGCCCCGTAGGTGACCCCTGAGTTCTGCATGGACATGTCGGGCGTGTACCCGTTGAGGCTCGGCACCTGGATATTGCCCACCAGTCGCATCGTCGATCCGCCGAACGTGCCCCAGGTAGCCGAGTTGCCGTTGAGCACCTCAAACCGGAGGAAGTGCCCGTCGGTCGACAGGGCCTGGGTCCAGGTGATGGTTTCGCCCTGGATGCTGAGCAGCCGAGAGGTGAGAAAGCCTTCGGCGAACACACAGTCATCCCCCCGCCACACCTGTAGCTGGAGGCCGCCCGGTATGTAATCGGGGGATTCGTGGTAGTTCCACGTGCTCTGGAGGCAGACGTAGTCCAGGCGGGTGGACGGCGCCATGATCGTGTGGAACTGCGGCGATTCTGCGATATTGTCCGGCTCGGTAAGGACGAGCTTCCAGTCCTCCTCGACGCGAATAACCGTCGCCACTGCCGGGTCGGCGGCCACGACGAAGGCGCTGGGACCCACAGCGACGGTGATGACAACCGCTGCCAGCGCAAGCGTGGCCAGACCGGCCAGCTTTCGCGCGTGTACTCGTATTTGCATCGACATGACCAACCCCTCCTCGTGCTCATAGTCCATCCGCTGGCGGCCAGCGGCCCGGCCTGCCGTCGCGGTGGATGGTTTACGGCCCCGGCATTTGTCCTCGTGCCCCTTAGCGCCGGTCGCAAAGCTGGGTGCCCATTTTGCGTTGGCAGGAGTGGGCAAGCTGGGCAACCCTACAGAGGGAAGTTACGATACGAATTGCGGCCTGCCAAATGACGGACGCAAAGAAGCAGCAAGCTCGCCGAATTCCGGTGCTTTACCGGACGGCGCGCCTAGGCAGATCGGTGTTGGCACGAACGGTTGGCAGATTTCGCGGTCAGACATTGGCGGTACGCGATGATAGAGAGGGTGTTTAACGATTGCGCAGCCGGCGCCCCCGAGCGCTGATGCAACGGTGCAGCCCCCCCCGGGCTTTCGCGTTATCAAGTGCGTTGCGGACGAGTCCCGGGCCTCAAGCTGAAAGGTAGCCAACGATGCAGCGATTACTGATCGGCGTCTGGCAGGGCGTGTGCAAGGAGGGCGATCTGGCGGCGAACCTGGCCCGCACCGAACAGGTGATCGACGAGGCCGGCCGCGCCGGGTGCGACTTCGTATGCCTGCCGGAGCTGTTCCTCTGCGGCGGCGGGGCCGACGATCAGAGGCGCAACGCGATGGGGCTGGACGATCGCCGCCTGTCGGACCTGGCCGCCCGAGCAGCCGACCGCAACGTAGTGACGCTGGTGGGCCTGTGCGAGAAGCGCGGCAACCGCCTGGCCAACACTCAGGTGGTGCTGGCCGACGGGCGCGTGGCGGGCCACTACACCAAGACCATGCTGACCGGCGGCGACCGGCAGGTTATGGACTTCTTTGACGACGAGTTACCGGTCTTTGCGGCCAAGGGCGTGCGGTTCGGCATCATGATCTGTCACGACACATCGTTTCCCGAGGTGGCGTCCACGCTGGTGTGGAAGGGCGCGCAGATCCTGTTCGCCCCCCACTACAACTCGATCAAGCGGGAGCGAATGGACGACCACCGCCTGCTGGTGCGTAACAACAACGTAGGGATCGCGGCCCACTACGACGTCGTCGTGGCGCGGTCGAACGTCGTGGGCTATTGGTCGGAGGGCGACCGGTTCGGCTATGGCGACGCCGCCATCTTCTCACCGCACGGCGTGCCGCTTGCTGAAGCCGGTCTGTTTACTGAGAAGCTGATCACCGCCGACGTGGCGCCCTATCTGGGCGGGCCGCGCTGGCGCGACCGCCGCGACCTGCGCCCGGCGATCATCAAACAGCTCGCCGACGCCGCCCTGGCGGCGCTGGAAAAGAGCCGCCGCTGATCCCAGGTGCCCCAATGTGGATGGCACGGCCAATCCCGGCGCGCCGGGATGCCACCCGCCACCCATCGTGGGATGAGTTCACACGTCTGACCGGGCGAACGTCCGATATAAAAACAGGTTATCCAGTGCCCCCCGGTTCGACCGGCGGGGACGGACCGCGCCGTCGGAGACGGCTGACGGGCGGGCAGCTCATGGCCCGCCCGGCGAAGGAGGAATGGAGTCCATGCCGCAACGGACCTTCGCGCTGATCCCCATGTCTCTGGCCGTCATCTTGATCGCCGCCCAACGGGCCGACGCACAGCCGTGCGAGCCGGTGTGGGATGTGACGATCGGCATGCCGGGCTTTGGCGCGACGGTCGATGCGCTGGCGGTGTATTCGTATGGGGCGAGCACCATGCTGCACGCCGGCGGGGCGTTTACCACGGCCGGCGGCAAGTCGGCCAACTACATCGCCCGGTGGGACTCAGCAGCGTGGTCGGCGCTGGGCAGCGGGCTCAATAACCGAGCGTGCGCCCTGACTGTGTTCAATGACGGTGGCGGCGACGCCCTCTTCGTCGGCGGCTGGTTCACGTCGGCTGGTGGGCAGGTGGCTTCACGCGTGGCCCGGTGGCGCAATGGGTTGTGGTCGCCGGTGGCTGGGGGCGTGAACCATCGCGTGGCGGCGCTGGCGGTCTTCGACGACGGCGGAGGCCCCGACCTGTACGTGGGCGGCTACTTCACGACGGCCGGCGGCGGTGCCGTCTCGGCCAATCACATCGCGAGGTGGAACGGCTCGGCCTGGTCGGCGCTCGGCGACGGGCTGAACGACAACGTGTATGCCCTGGCGGTGTTCGACGACGGAACAGGCGAAGCGCTCTATGCCGGAGGTGCGTTCACCACCGCAGGGAGCACCCCGGCCGCGCACGTCGCCCGGTGGAACGGCAGCGTGTGGAGCGCGCTGGGCGACGGGGTGGACGGCGATGTCGTTGCCCTCACCGTCTACAACGACGGCGTGGGCGACGCGTTGTACGTCGGCGGAGCTTTCGCCACGGCTGGCGGCGCACCGGCGAGCTACATCGCCCGATGGGACGGCGCGGCCTGGTCGATGTTGGGCGACGGCTTGGACGGTCAGGTCAATGCGTTAGGCGTCTTCGGCGACGCCTTGTACGCGGGCGGCGCGTTTACCAACGCCGGCGGCGCATCGGCCAACCACATCGCAACGTGGGACGGGCTGATGTGGTCGCCACTCGGCGACGGCGCGAACGACAGTGTCAATGCCCTGGCCGTCTTCGGCGACGGCGAGAATAGCGCCTTACACGCGGCCGGCGATTTCACGACTGCCGGCGGCGTGTCGGCCAACCGCATCGCCAAGTGGCAGTCGCTCTCGGGGGTGGTCATTACGGCCGACCCGAACAGCCAGACAGTCTGTGAAGCTGTGCGCGTCACATTCTCGGTTGCCGCCGAGGGCACGCCGCCGCTGGCGTTTCAGTGGACGAAGGACGGTGGCGATATCGGCGGGGCGACCGGTTATAGCTACACCCTCAGCGCCGCCGCGCTCGGCGATGCGGGCAGTTACACCTGCCGTGTGTCCAACGCGTGCAGCCAGGCGGAAAGTGCTGCGGCTGTGCTGACCGTCGACGCAGCGGCGAGCATCGTCACACATCCGGTGGGCCAATCGGTATGCCAGGGCGATCAGGCGCTGCTGAGCGTGGAAGCCGACGGGCTCGAGCCGCTGAGCTATCAGTGGCGGCACGATGGACAGGACCTATCCGGCGCGACGGAGGCGACGTATGTCATCGAGGCGGTCGATCCGAACGATGCCGGCGACTACACGTGTGTGGTCACCAACGACTGCGGCACCGTCGAGAGCGACCCGGTGGGGCTGACGATCGGCAGCGGTCCAACGGTGACGGATCAGCCGAGCGATCGGTACGTGTGCGAGGGCGCGCCGGCGGCGTTCACCGTGGTCGCCGGCGGCAGCGAGCCCATTGCGTATCAGTGGCTCAAAGATGATGTTGAGCTTCTCGACGCCAACAGCCCAAGCTATTGGGTCGACCCGGTCGCACCGGCTGACGCGGGCAGTTACAGTTGCCGCGTCAGCAATGCCTGCGGTCAGGTCACAAGCGACGAGGCAGAGCTGACGGTGGGCACGGGCGTTGTCATCACCGGCGATCCCAACAGCCAGTCGGTCTGCGAGGGATACTCGGTCGTATTCCGCGTGACGGCCGACGGTTCGGCACCGCTGAGTTATCAATGGCGCAAGGACGGACAGGACATATCGGGGGCGACGGCGTCGATGTACATGATCCCATTGGCGAGTCCCAGCGACGAAGGCGACTACACCTGCGCGGTCTCGAACGTCTGCGGCGACGTGCAGAGCGAACCGGCGACGCTGACCGTGCGGGCGGCTCCGTCGATCAGCGATCAACCGTTCGGTCAGGTGGTGTGCGAGGGATGGCCCGCGATGTTCAGCGTTGCCGCCGAGGGCGAGCCCCCGTTGTCGTATCAATGGCGCAAGGATGGGGTCGACATCTCCGGCGCGACGCTCGATACGCTGGTTATCGACGCGGCCGAGGAAGGCGACGGCGGCGACTACGACGTGGTCGTGACCAACGTCTGCGGCGTGGAGGCCAGCTTGCCGGCCACACTCGCGGTCAACCTCGCGCCCTCCATCCAGGGCCAACCTGTCGACCGGGTCGTCTGTCAGGGCGAGCCGACGGTCTTCAGTGTGACGGTGGCCGGTTCGAGTCCGATGACGTATCAGTGGCGCAAGGACGACGTCGACATTCCGGGGGCGACCACCTCGATCTTCTCGATCGATCCGGCCACGGAGCTTGATTCAGGAGAGTACACGTGTTGGGTCGCCAATGCGTGCGGCGACGTTACGACCGTGCCGGCGGCGTTGACGGTGACGAATCCGGACTTCGACGATGACGGGGACGTCGATGCCGATGACATGGCTGTGCTGGTCGGTTCGATGAACGGCCCCAACATCGCGCCGGGCCAGCCTGAAACCGACCTTGACGCCGACGGCGATTGCGACTTGGCGGATTACGATTTGCTGGCTGGTCGTTTCACCGGGTCGCCGTAAAAGCCCTGATTACAGCAATACCCTATCCTTTGCCGTTCGGTGCAGGATGGGGCAGCCGAGCAAGGTGCGAACCGTGTCGCCCGGGTCCAAAGAAGGACCCGGGCCACCCGTCATGCCCCCCGTCGGATTAGTTGGTCAGGCTGTGGATGGGCGGGGGGATGCGGCCGCCGAACTCGATGAACTCACCCGAGTAGCCGCTGTTGCGCACCTCGATCACCGCGGCCGAGCCGAACAGGCCGCCGAATTCCACCATATCACCCGGTTTCTTGCCCGGGGCGGGGATGAATCGGGCGGCGGTCGTCTTGTTGTTGATCACGCCGATGGCCATCTCATCAGCCAACAGGGCGGCGATGGTGGTCGGCGGTGTGTCGCCGGGGATCACGACCATGTCCAGACCCACCGAGCAGACGCTGGTCATCGCCTCGAGCTTCTCGAGGCTGAGATGGCCTTGGCGGACCGCGTCGGCCAGTGCCGCATCCTCGGCCACCGGCAGAAACGCTCCCGAGAGCCCTCCCACCGATGAAGACGCGAACATGCCGCCTTTTTTGACCGCGTCGTTGAGCATGGCCACCGCTGCCGTCGAGCCGGGTGCCCCGATTCTCGCTATGCCGAGGGCCTTGAGGATCTCGCCGAAGCTGTCGCCCACCTGAGGCGTGGGTGCCAGCGACAAATCGACGATCCCGAACGGCACGTTCAGTTCGGCGGCCACCTCGCGTCCGATCAGCTCGCCCGCACGCGCCACGCGAAAGGCCGTGATCTTGATCTCCTCAGCCAAGTCGCCCAGGGTCAACGGCCCGGAGGTTTCGATCCGACGCCGCACAGCCGAGCTGACCACCCCTGGCCCGCTCACGCCGATGTTGACCACCGCTTCGGGCTCGCCTGCCCCCAGGTACGCCCCGGCCATAAACGGGTTGTCCTCCGGGATGTTGGCGAAGACCACCAGCTTTGCGCAGCCAAACCCGTCTCGGTCGGCCGTACGCTCGGCGATCTGCGGCAGCAGCTCACCAAGCCACCGCACCGCGTCGATGTTGATGCCTGCCCGCGTACTGGCCGCGTTGACCGATGCGCACACGCGCTCGGTGGACGAGAGCACCTCCGGCAGCGACTCGAGCAGCACCCGATCGCCCGGGGTCATGCCCTTCTGCACCAAAGCGGTAAAGCCCCCGATCAGGTCGATGCCCAACTCGGCTGCAGCCGCGTCGAGCGTTTCGGCGACCTGCCGGGCAGCCTGACTGCCGTGCCCCTCCAGCAGAACGCTGGCCGGTGAGATCGCCAGCCGCTTGTGCGTCACCGGCACGCCGTACTTGTGGCCGATCCGGTTACACGTTTCAACCAGTCGACTCGCTTTGGCCCGCAGCTTCTGCTTGAGTTTGCGGCATATCAGCGTCACGTCCGGCCCGGCGCAGTCTGAGATGTTGATGCCCATGGTGACGGTGCGGACGTCCAGGTGCTCGGCCTGCAACATCTGAATCGTTGAGAGGATGACATCTGTCCGCAGCATGCGCCCGACCTCTGACTAGGGTTTGACTCGCTCGCGCCTCAGCCGCAGCTCGTTGGTGGCCACAAAGACGTTTTCATGCTGTACCCGTACGGTAAAGCCCAGTTCTGCGCCCATGTGCTCCAGGTCGGCCTGGAGCATCTCGAGGTCCCATTGCGGGGGGATCTGGACCTGGGAGATCAGCACGAACCGATCGTCGGCCCGGTCGCCGTACAGGTCGACAATGTTGATGCCCTTGTCTGACAGGTAGCTGGTGAAGCGAAAGATAGTTCCCGGGCGGTCCTCGCCGAAGGCTGTGATGATGAAGCTCTCGCTCTCGGTCGGCATGGCAGGCAGCGCCACACCGCGGATCGGTCTGACGACCACGTCGAAGCCGCCCTTGCTGCCGGCGTCGACGACCGCCGACCGGATGGCCGAGATCTCGATGTCGGCCGGCAGGCAAACGATCATGATCAGCGTGAAGTAGCCCCGCAAGACCGTCTGGCTGCACGCCTCGATGTTGCCGCCCATCCGCACCACCGCGCCGCTGGTGGCGGCGACGATCCCTGGGCGGTCTTCAGCCACCACGTTGAGCACGTAACGCCGGGCATTGTCGGATTGTCCACTGGACGGGTCCATGGTCTGCTTGGTCGCCGAGAGACGGCCCGTGTCCTGCTGAATCCCTGGGTTAGAACGCCTAACTAGACTGGCGCCCTTGCTGCCTGTCAAGGGAGTGTGGGAAGCGGCTACCTGCCCTGCTCTTGCGGGTGTGCCACGCCGCCGGCGCGGCACGAATCCACAAGCCCCGGCACACCGGGCAAAGCCGTCCCCTGGCTATGGACCTGTGTGATTTTCATAGTTTGTCTTGCGTGTGCGTGGGCGCAGACCTAACATCGCACATGGATGTAGGATAGGTTTTCACCAGAAAGGCGTTCACCGGTGAAGGGGACGTAAGTGGCTGAGAATTTTGCCGATCGACTTCTTGCGGCCGTCCGGGCCAAAAACGCACCTGCCGTGGTGGGCATTGACCCGGTTTACTCGCGGCTGCCCGCCCAGATCAGTCAGCATCGCGAGCTGAACGACGAAAACGACGTCGAAGCCGCCCTCGACGCGGTGCTGGAGTTCTCACGAAGGGTGATTCGTGTGCTGGCGCCGTTGGTGCCGGCGGTCAAGCTCAACGCGGCGTTTTTCGAGCGCTACTACCAGGAGGGTACGGAGGCGTATTTCGAGCTGGTTCAGGAAGCGGCCGCCCATGGGCTGATTGTGATCGGCGACGTGAAGCGCGGCGACGTGGGCCACTCTAGCGAGATGTACGCCCAGGCCCATCTGGCGAATCCCGACTTCGCCACGCTCGAGGACTTAGTGGCCCCCGACGCGGTGACGGTGAACCCGTTTGCCGGGCTGGATGGCGTGCAGCCGTTCATCGAGGTGGCCAGAAAGCAGCACAAGGGCATCTTCGTGTGGGTGCGTCCGTCGAACGCCTCGGCAAGCGTGTTGCACGACTTCGCCAACGCCGAAGGCAGGACCTTCTGCGAGCATCTGGCGCAGCAGGTGGCTGAGTGGGGCGCCGGAGCCGACCTGGTGGGTCAGAGCGGGTACTCGTGCGTGGGAGCGGTGGTCGGCGCCACGCCCAACCACGAGGCGACGATGAAGTTGCGGGCGATGATGCCGCAGGCGCTGTTCCTGGTGCCCGGTTACGGGGCGCAGGGCGGCTCGGCCGAAGACATCGCCCCGTGCTTTAAGTCTGATGGCACGGGGGCCTTGGTGGCTGCGACGCGGAGCGTCATCTACGCCTTTGAGAACCCCGAGTACGCCCAGCGCTTCGAGGGCAACTGGGAAGCGTGCGTCGAGCAGGCCTGCAAGGACTTCGTTGCCAGCCTTCAGCAAACCGTAACTGTAAGTTAATAAAGCGTTTACAACTTCCCGTCCAGCCGCCGTTTCGCAGACCGCGCCCAGGGCGCAGGTTGGGTGGGTAGGGCAGCGTCGGCCATGTCGGAGCTTGCGTCCAAGCGTGTCACCGTCATGGGCCTGGGGCGGTTCGGCGGTGGTATCGGTGTGACCCGATGGCTGGCCGAGCAAGGCGCCCGGGTCGTTGTCACCGACCTTGCCGATGCCGACGGGTTGGCCGAGTCGCTGAGGCGACTCGCCGGACTCACGCTGGAGCTTCACCTCGGCGGGCATCGGGAAGCCGACTTCGCAGACACCGATCTGGTGGTGGCCAGCCCTGCGGTGCCCAAAGACTCGCCATTTCTGCGCCTGGCTCGCGACAACGGCGTGCCGGTCAGCAGTGAGATGAACCTGTTTTTCCAGCGGTGCCCGGGGCGGATCGTCGGGGTGACCGGCTCGGCCGGCAAGAGCACCACCACGGCAATGATCGAGACCGTTCTGGGCGCAAGTGTTGCTGGGGCAAGGGCTTGGGTAGGGGGGAACATTGGCCGTTCGCTGCTGTCGGAACTGGCGGCGATGGGGGCCGACGATCTGGTGGTGCTGGAGCTTTCGAGCTTTCAGCTGGAGGATCTGGGCGAGCTGCGGCGCAGCCCGCAGATCGCGGTGATCACCAGCCTGTTCGCCAACCACCTGGATCGGCACAAAACGATGCAAGTCTATGTGGAAGCGAAACTTAACATCGCTCGCTTCCAGGACCCCGGCTGCGACCAGGTATTGATCTACGACGCAGATGAACAACTCGCAGCGGCTGTGGGTCGGCTGAGGGGCGGTCTTGCGGGCGTGTGGCGGTACGGCGTGGGACCGGACGGCTGCTGCCGTGTATCACGCGATGAGGAAGTGGTCGATGTGCCGACACCATCGCTGCCGGTGCCCGGGCGGCACAATCTGGCCAACGCGGCCGCGGCGATGGCGGTGGGGCGCTTGGTGGGCGTCGATGCAGCCGAGGCGGGGCGACGGCTGGCAGGTTTCGAGCCGCTGCCCCACCGTCTCGAACCGATCGGGGCGGTCGATGGGGTGAGGTACTACAACGATTCGAAATCGACCACACCGGAGGCGACGTTGGTGGCGCTGGCGGCGTTCGATGGGCCGGTGGTGGTGTTGGTCGGTGGGTACGACAAGGGCGTGGGCTTCGAGCAGTTGGGGTGCGAGCTGGCGCGACGGGCGAAGGCGGTGGTCTGCTACGGTGCAACGGGCCCGAAGATCGCCGATGCCGTCAGGCAGGCCGGCCAGGATGCAGGCTCGCAGAAGACCGAGGTAATCGAGGCGGACGGCTTCGAGACGGCTGTGCGTGCGGCGCGGGGTGCGGCTGAGGTGGGAGACGTGGTGCTGCTGTCGCCGGGCTGTGCGAGCTACGACATGTTTGTGAATTACGAGCAGCGGGGGCAGCAGTTTCGGCAGATCGTCGAATCGCGGGGTTAGTCGGCGCGGGAGCCGGGGCATTTTCATTGAGGGGTGGTCAGATGAATCGTGCAGCGATGGTGGCGGTTGCTGTGGCGGCGTTTGCCGCGGCGGTGGGATGTATACCTGAGAAGCGGGTGGTCTGGTCGCCGGACGGCACACGGGCGTTGGTCCGCATGGGCGGCAATCGGCTGTTCGTGTTGGAAGGGCGGGACCTCAAGCCGCGGGATTTGGGCATACGGGCCTATGGGGCCGACTGGCTGCCGGACGGTCGACGGGCCGTGGCGACGGTGGTCGAGGAGCACGCCGCGTGGAGCAGCCTGGCGCCGAATCTGAGCGCCGACGATCGCGAGCGGGTCGTCGATGCTGCGAAGAAGTTGGCGGATGCCATTATGGCTTTCGAGGGGCCTATCGATCAGTTCAAGGCCGACGATTTGCTTCCCAAGGATGGGGCGGTTGCGGCGGGTCGGTGTGACGCGTAGCATGATCTGTCGACTTCTTGGATTTCGCCCCTTGTAGTTGCGGGCAGAGCTTTTTGGGGGTGATCGATGCGCCTCGTGCTGCTGAGGCCGCCGCGATACGTCTGGCCATTCAATAGTGAGACGTCTGCCTTCTGGCAGCCTCTGGGTCTGCTTTGTTTGGCCGCGGCCGTGCGGCGCGAATTGCCGCACGTGCGCGTAGAGGTCTGGGACGCACCGGCCAATCGCTGCGGGTGGCGGACGCTTGCTCGGTGCCTGGCGACCGAGCAGATCGACGTCTTGGGGATTGGAGAGGAAGCGGTGTCGGCGCACGAAGCGTTGCGGGCCGCACGACTGGTCAAGCAGTTGCATCCCCGATGCGTGGTGGTGGCGGGCGGGACCTATTTCGCTCACGCGGTCGAAGAGTCTCTCAGCCAAGGGTGCATTGACGTGATCGTTCGCGGCGAGGGCGAAGTGACGCTGGTGGAGTGGCTGCGCCGCGTGCACGACCGAGACGGTTGGCACGCGGTCGACGGGCTTGCGTTCCGCGACGCGAATGGCTTTATCGTGGCGACGCGTCCGCGTGAACTGATAGACGACCTCGATTCGCTGCCGTGGCCTGCGTACGAACTGGTCGATATGGGTCTCTACGGCCGCAATTCGGGGAATCACCCGCGACTCGTGAGCATCGAGCATTCGCGTGGTTGCATCGACTCGTGTGATTTCTGCATCCTGTGGAAACACATGGGCGAGGCGGTCGACGGGAACGGACAGGTGCGCCCCCGCTTTCGCACGAAGAGCGCCGAGCGGAGCTTCGAGGAGGTGCGATGGCTGTATGAGCGATTCGGGCGGCGCACGTTCGGGTGGGTCGACCCCACTTTCAACGTGTCGCCCGAATGGTCCGACCGTTGGGCCGAGTTGATGCTGGGCTCGGAGATGATGTCATCTCGGGGGCGTGCGAAGACGCTCCACACGGCTTGGCTTCGGGCGGACTGCGCAGTCAGAGACGAGGGCCTCGGTATCTTGTCCAAGCTGGTTCGGGCTGGGCTTCGCCAGGTGATGATTGGGGTCGAGCGGGACGATGCCGCCGGGCTTTCGTTCCTGAACAAGCATCACAACGAGATTGAGATCTGCTGCGAGGCTTTCGACATCTTTCGCGGGCGGTACCCGCAGGTTTACACGATCGGCACTATGATTTTCGGCCTGCCGGGAGACACACTGGCGGACCTAAGGAGGCTTGTAGAGCGGCAGTACGAGATGGGGATGGACTACTGCTTCATGATGCCCCTGACGCCGAACCCCGGCACGGGGATTGCGGCCCGGGCGGCCGCCGACGGCTACATCGCGAATGGGGATCTGGCCAGCTACAACTTTCATACTCCTGTGTGCACTACCGGCGAGCTGGGTCTTCGTCAACTCGAAAGCGTCTACTGGCGAATTCTGGTGAGCGCGAGCGGTCGACGGTTTTGGCGAGCGGCGCGATTCCTGACCGCCAGCAGCGACGCACGGAAACGTCGCGTTCACTTGGCGCTGTTGCGGCGCGGGACCAGTATCGCCGTTAGAAGTCTGTCACGAGCGGTGTTTCGGGCGCGCGACGCCAGGCCCGCGCTCTACTCAAGGAGGCCGTTATGGTACGACGACTAGCGAGAGTACAGATTCCCGGATGGCAGGCGGCGCTGGCGATTGTCGTGGGCGTCGGCGCTCTGCTGTGGCACGTGCTGGCGTGTACGGAGAGCCCGATGGCCTTCTCGCCCAGCGGGAAGGACCTAGCCTTCGTGACCGTAGAGCCGTATAAAGCGGACGACGACGGATTCGTGGCCGGTGCGCAGGTGTTCCGCCTTATGGTCCTGTCAGAAGGGGGCAAGCTTCGCGTGGTTGAGGAGGCTAGCGACAGCATGTTGTCGGCCCCGGCGTATAGCCCAGACGGTAAGCACCTGTGCTATCTGCGTATCCCACTGCTCACGGAACGGGAAGCGAAGCGTCTGCATCAGCAGATCGGGGAGTGCGAGCAGGCATGGGAAGAAGCCGAGAAGCGCAGCTGCGAGCGAGAGTCGCTATTCGATCAGCCGCCAGGAGCGGCAACGCGCCCGGCGACGCAGCCGTCGTTAGCCGTTGATGACCAGGCTCTGCCGAGTCTGGCGGGCATATCCAGGGTGTATCGCGAGCTGACGGTCACGCCGACCGTACGGGTGTCGTTGGTTGTGCGAGACGCCAAGACGGACACTCTTATCTGCCAGGTGGCGGTGGTGCTGCCATATCCCGAGAACCTGATGATCTCTTACCTGACGGTGCGACCGCAGTACACACCGGACGGCGGTGCCGTATACCTTTGCTTGAGCCCTCTGTTCATGCGCGTTGATCTTGCCAGCGGCGAGGTGCACGTTGTTGCAGTCCCGGCACAGGTGGGTGCATTGTCACCGGACGGGCGCACGGCTGCGGTGATACAGGAAGGCGCGATCGGCTTTGTGCGCACCGATGGCCAACGGACGATCTACAGAAGGTGGAGCGAGGGCGTCTCGCCTAGTGGAATGGTCTGGATCGATAGCGCCAGACTGGCTCTCTTGACGGCGGACTCTGACGAACCGGTTCTGCAGGTACTTCTGGCGAACAGCGATACGGTCGAAACGTTGCCGTTGAAGCTCCCGGAGCATGCCCGCGATGATGCCAACATGGGTGAGTTGGCGATCGCGCCGGACGGCAAGCACATGGTCGTGTCGTATGGTGAGAATGTGTTCTTCATGAGTCGAGGAGGAGAGGTCCTCAGGCATTGGCACGCTGACGAGGGGACGGCGCTCGTGCAGCCCACATTCGCCCCGGACTCGAAGCGCGTGGCCTTCAAGCTTATGGTCAAGCAAGAGGGCTCGCACCCGCGTGCCGATTCAATCGCCTTCTTCGGGCCGAATGGCTCGGAACTGTCGCGCAGAGCGATTCCGAGAATTGACCCGGCCAGTACGAGGCCGACCTCGCAGCCGGTGGATGCTCCCCTGGATGTCCGCACGGGAGAATGAGATCGCGTGGACAGCGTCAGCGAGTCCTTTTCTTACATATGTGGGCAAGCCCGGTGCTTTGCCGCCGAAGGCCGGGCGTTGCCCGTATGCCAGCGATGCCTGGGGCTGTACACGGCAGCTTTGCTCACGGGCATGTGGCTTGCGGCGTCGGGTATCTGGCGCCGCGGTTTGCCTGCGCGGCGAGTGTTCTTGAGCCACGTCGTGATGCTTGTGGCGGCCATCCTTGGCGGACTGAAGGTAGTTGACCTCGGTGCGACGTGGCGGGTGCTCTGTGGGTTATGGACCGGGCATGTGGCTCTGTTGTGGCTGGTTGGTGGAGTTGTGCATCTTCGGTCGCTTCGCAGTTGTGAGCACGGGCCACGGTACGGGTGGCGCCGGCGCGACGAGATTCAGGGATTCGTGTTTGTGCTGTTGTGTGTGGTTCTGGCCTTCGCCTTGGAAAGGGCTATGCCGCTTGGATGGGGCGTATGGACCGGCGTCGCCATTGCTGGCGCCGTGATCCTGCTGACTGCTTCGGTTGCGGCACTGGTGGCTCTGAGTTTTTGGTCTGCCGCGGGCTGTCTGGCTCTGGTGAGGCGTGCCGCTCGGAGCGTCAGGTGACGCTTTGAAGATAGGCCAGCGTCTGCCGGACGACTTCGAGCACCGGTTCTTCGACGTCGGTAAGCTTATCCGCTTCCGCAAATTGGCCGTAGTGCGGGTCGATGGTGACGGTGCCGTCGAAGCCGCTGCGGTCGAGTGCGCCCAGCAACTCGGCGTGAGGCACGTCATCCCTGCCGGGGACGGCCATGGTGGCGAACGAGCCGTCAGGTGCGGCGCGGGCGCCTTTGACGTGGATGTGGGCGATGTGGCCGGCGATCTGATCGAACACACCCGGCGCCCAGGGCGGCTCACCCGCGCGCCAGCCGTTGACGATGTCCCAGTTGATCTTGAGCGGGTCGTGGATTCCATCCGACTCATGCGTCGCCGGTATCGACGTATCCGCGTCATGCTCAACTCGGTCGTGAGTCGTCTCAACGCAGAGCAGATTCCGCAGCTGGTGCGTCTGGCTGCCAACCTGAAGGTGCCGATCTTCGTTCATCCGATCGAAACCGGCTTGATGGGGCCCACCGGCTTCGAGCCAGCCAAGCGGTCTCTGGCTGTACCATCTGATCGACTTGGCAAGCTATTCCGACAACTGCTTCGCATGAAGCAGGAGGGTTGGCCCGTCGCTAATTCCGCCGGCTACCTGCGTTTCATCGCAGCGGGCTACAGACGCTACCGCTGCCACGCCCGCAAGGTGTACATCGAACTCTGGCCCAACGGCGACCTGATGGACTGCCTGGACCGATCGCGTCCGCTCGCCAATCTTCGTCAGGTCGGACTTACGGAGCTTCTCGGGCGGTTTGACGTAACCCGACTGCGAGCTGCTCCCGTCCGCTGTTGTGTGTGCAGAAACGCCAACGTCATCGACTGCTCAAGGGTCTGGTCGCTACGATTGGACAGCGCCTTGTCCCTCCTGAAGCTGTATTGGCCGCTATGAAACGGGCGGATGAGCCGGCGGCTCTAGCGTGGCTCAGAGATCAGGCAGGAATCGAGCTGTCAGGTGCCCGGTGAGACGCGCTAGGGATTCGCGCTGGACTTGCTCTTGGCTCTACTGCACCGGTCCACCGAAGGTCTGGAAGAAAACGGCCACGTCTGCCAAGTCACAATAGCCGTCAGCGTCGAAATCGGCGCGCGCTCCGCTGGCGAGCAACTCCCGAACATCAGGGCCAAGAAGGCACCCCACAAACCACGAGAGGTCATCCAGATCCACGTCGCCGTCCTGGTCGATGTCGCCGGGGCCCGTCGTCTGACGACCGAACTCAACCGCTAGAAGATCGAAATCCTGCAAGTCGCAGTCGCCGTCGCCGTCCATATCGGCATCTCGACAGCCGTACGTGACGATCACCAGCGGGCCCCATAGGTGGTCGTGGAAGGCATCGAAGTCGCCGTGGTCGACATCACCATCGTAGTCGAAGTCAGCGACGACGTATTCGTCAGGGCCGATATCTATCGGGCCGCGTCCCGGGAAGGAGTGCAAGAGATCATCCACAAAGCGCGGATGACCATCCAGATCAGTTTCGTCAGGCTCCACGACAGAGTTCGGATCGCCCGCATCGATGCACGGGGATCCGGGCCGGAGATGATAGTCGCTGTCAGCCCACACGTCGTCATAGGGGTCCGCGGGGCTCCCACTAAGATCTTGCCAGTAACCACGACGGACGAATCTTGGTGCAGCATCGATGTTGCCGGCAGCCCAGTCGAGCGTGCTACCGGCCTCAACGTGGATACTCGATTCACCTCCATCGACATCACTAAACGATATCGCCAAAGTGGAGTCGTCGTAATGCCGAATCAAGGCTATCTGACCATCGTCTGGCGCCGCATTGCCCCAGCAGACCGAGTTGGTGATCACTGCGCTGGACCCTGCCAGGCGGAGCCCCCCCGTGGCGATGCCAGCCACATTGTCGACGATGGCGGATCGCTCCAACGAGAGGTCATTCCACTTGGCGCAGTTTACACCCCCCCCATTCCCCGACGACCTGTTTCCCACAATCAGCGTATCTCTCACCACCAGTGAAGCCATGTAGGTACACTGGATCCCTCCCCCGTCCTGTGCCGCCGTGTTGGCCTCGACGAGACAGTGATCAACGGACGCCGCCGAATGGTCGCCGCAGAGCATGCCGGCACCGCTGCCTTGCTCCCGGTTGCGCGCGATCACGCAGAAGGAGAGTGTCGGTGACGGTTCGGACTCGCAATAAACACCGCGCCCCATGTTGTTTGTGATCTGGCAGCGCGAGACAATTGGTCCAGCATGACGACACCAAATACCGCCTGTAGCATGATCCGTGAGTGCACATCGTTCTATCGTGGGGCTTGCGCCGTCGCAGTAGATGCCGTGGCCAGCATTCCGGATCGTCAAGCCCCTCACGACCGACTCCGAGGTTTCGCCGTTGTGGAAATAGAACCCTCTGCCCGCCCTCTCACAGTCAATAATCGTCGCATCGACCATCTCGGGGTCTTCTGGCTCACTGGACCGCACCGTTAGCCGTCGCCCCAAGAAGTCTAGTTCCCTGTTCCGCGGCCCCGTGTAAAGGCCCGGCATCACGATGATTACGTCGCCCGGAACATCTGCTGCATCGATGGCGTCCTGAATGGCTTGGTAGTGACCAGACCCGTCCTGTGCGACCACGAAAGTCTTATTCACTCGAATAGACACACGAGCGCAGCGGGGGGTGTTTACCGCGCCTGTAGCCGAGACCGTTACGTGCCCCGTGTATTGACCGTGCCCAATCAATGTCAGGCCGACTGTCACGGGGTTGATCTCGCCCGCACTGGCTCCGGCAGAGGGATCGAGACTTAGGGCCCCGAGGTCGCTCCCTGCCGACCACTGCAAAGTACCGCCACCACAGTTGGCTACCTCTACCATCTGCGGCGCTGGCAGGGCATCATCCTCCCAGTGATAGAAGAACAACTGGCGCGGGCTCAGGGCAATCGATGGAACCGCAGCGTTGTACTCGTATGCCCCCATATCAGGCCCACCTGCCAACGGCCTTGGATTGCCATCGATATCCACGTCGAGCCCGGCGCCGGTTCCCGAATCGACACACGGGGAATCAGGCTTCAAATGCGAATCCTCGGCAAGAAAGAAACGGGGGTCGCCCTGAAGATTGCCCTGTCCCCAGATCAAATTGGCATTGCCGAAAACCGAAACGCCGTCGGTCCCCTCAGCGACAGTGCTGTGGGAGATATCAAGAGTACACCACCCATCCACCCAGGCCTGCGATGCAATCGCAGCACTGTTGTCCCAGAAGATGCTATTCGAGACACTCAGCAGGATCGTATTGTTCGACGAGAACACCAGGCCCCCGCCTTCGTCGGCATGATTATTCCTAACAGTTGAATGGACAATCGCTCCATTGCCAAAAATCGCCATGCCGCCAGCCCGGGTCGCGGAGTTTCGGCTAATATCACAGTTGACGATCTGGCTGACGCCGTATAATCCACCGCCAGTGCCCCCCGCCACGTTATCAGTCACGCGGCAACTCGTCACTGACGACGCCCCGAAGACGGCGCCGCCGTTCCCCGCCGCTTCGTTTCGAGCCAACACGCAGTCGACGAGAATCGGGGATGCGTTGTATGAAGAGACTCCACCCCCGTCAAAGTCGGTTACGTTATCGGTGATTTCGCATCCGGTGATAAGTGGGCTGCAGGACTGGCAAAGGATACCGTAATGAGAGCCCTCGGCAACCCGACAACGGAGTATTGTGGCCTCGGATTGGGCGATTAGCATGCCGAAACTTCGGCTGCGCAAAACGACACAATCCCGGATTGTTGCCTCCGTGTTGACGCATACGACGGCCGTCCCAGCATCGACGATGGTCAAGCCGGCCAGAGTCGTACCGTCGCCGGCGTAATCGAAGCGTATCCCTTCGCCCCCTTCCTCGCAGTCGATAACGGTTGAGGCCACTACGTTAGGGTCGTTGGGGTCGGTCGAGCAAACGGTGATGGCAACACCATAGTGCGTTACGTTCTTGTTGCCCGGGCCCCGATAGACGCCGGGCTGTATGAGGACTATGTCCCCAGGGACGACAGCCGCATCCACGGCCGGCTGAATCGTTTCATAATCCCCGCTTCCGTCCTGGGCGACCACAAACGTGCGAGTGACGGTGAGAGAAACCTCGATAACCCGCGGGGCATTGGCAGCAGTCGTTGACTCAATGATGATCCTCCCTCGATATTGACCGTGCGGAGTCGGGGCAACATTGACCAGGACCTCATCAACCTCACCCGTGCTTGAGCCGGCCAGTGGCGACAGCACAAGCCATGGGACATCCGCGCGAACTGACCAGTCGAGAACGCCGCCCCCACCATTGACGATCTTCAGCACTTGATCGGGGACTATGGGATCTTCCTCGCTCAGAGTGAACTCGAATGTGACCGGGCTGTGGATGGTGACCGGATGGATGGGATCGTATTCGTAGGCGCCTATATCGTAGCCGACTCCCCAGGGCCGTGGCGTGCCGTCGGCGTCGTCCCTGACGAGTGCATCTGTCCCTGCATCAATGCACGGCGAGGCCGCGCGGAGATGTGAATCATCGGAGAAGAAGAAGTCGGGGGCAGCATCGATATTGCCCTGGCCTGGATAGCCGCCCTCAATGTTGCAGTACTCAACCAAGCTCAGACTCCCACCGATCGGTTCGCCGGTATTCCCCCAGAGGACGCAATCTCGTATGCTTCCCGAGTGATCTACGAACACGGCGTAGTGGCCAGGATCTGTGTTATTGCGAATGGTGCAGTGCGTTATGGATGGAGAAGACACGTAGAAACTGTAGATGCCTCCCCCCTTATCGTTGGCTGTGTTGTCCGCAATCACGCAGTTGATGATGTCTGGATCAGAGTACTCACTGGGAGCGATCCCGCCGCCGTACTGCGAGGCTGTGTTGCGGATGATTCTGCACCTGCGGATCGACGCGTTGCAGGAGGTCCAGAGGCCGATACCGCCGCCATGACGTGCTGTGTTGTCGAGAACGGTGCAATCGACGATCTCCGCATTCGAGTTGACGAGACACGCAATGCCGCCTCCGTAATCCCTGCCGGTGTTTTCCGCAACGATGCAGCCGCTGATTTGGGGGGCTGCCTGGTTCCCGCACTTGATACCGCCGCCATTGTTGAGGCTGACGTTTCGCACGACCATGCAGTTCCGAATCGTTGGCGAAGAGGAGTTGCAGACAATGCCGGCGCCCCCGCCCTGAGCCGCGCGGTACGTGTAACCGTTGGTGATGGTCAAACCGTCTAGAATCGATGCGCGGCCCTCGCCCTGCTCAAATCTCACGACCGTGTTCGCAGCTGCACCATCGATCACCGTGGCCGCCACGACGGCCGGATCTGTAGGCACTAGACTCTGAACCCGTATGGCCTTACGCAGGAAATTGATGTGCTCCACGTACGCCTCGTCAGGCGAATCAGTGGATGGCATGACGACTATCGTATCACCGTCGGCAGCGCTCTCGATCGCCTCCTGTATGCCCGTGTAGTCTGCCGTCCCGCGCCAATCGACAACGATGACATTCCCCGTTGTCGTGAGCTGCGCCTGCTGAATCGCGATGTCCGCCACAGATTGTGACGGCGCGCCAATAGTCACCAAGGTAAGAGCCGTGTATCCCAGCACCGATGTCATGGTCTACTCCTCGTGGAGGCTAGACTTCCGCCTGCTCTCGAGCGTCGGAATTCGAGGGAGACAACGAAGCACGGTCGGTGGCGCCGGCCCGCAGCGCCGTCCGCTCCAGTTGTAACGAACAGCACTGCCGAGCGACCCTCCGAGCATTTCGCCCCTAGTCGGATCGCACATCCTGTAACAGAATGCACGCCGCTGGATCGCTCCATGCTATTCCCCTCATTTGCCGCAACAATGCGTCAACCGCACAGAATCCCGCGCAGCGGTTGCCGGCAACACCTGTCATCCATCGATGTAATGATACCGGATATGCCCTGAATACGCAACCCATCTCGTCACGTGATTGCCCTTTGTACGGGCGCGGCACAAGAAGGAAACCTTCTTGTGTTGGATCGGAGGGCGTCTGTGACAGGTCTCACTAACCCAAGTTACGCAGTTGAGTGGCAAGAATGGCCCTGATCATAGCGCCAGGGCCGGTTTTCGTCGAAAGTCTTCACTACATTTGTGTGGCCCCTTCGAGGTATCGCAACCTCTGGGGGAGCGTCAGACCCAGACGGGCGAGCAACACCTTCTGGGCGTTGTCCGGCGTGGTCACACACCGGAGCCGGACCGTCTTGCCCGGACGGCCGTCTCGGGTTCGGGT
>DATKUK010000029.1:0-8080 GCA_035530655.1 Phycisphaerae bacterium | reverse complement strand
CTACCGCTACGACGCTCTGGGACGGCTGGCCATGCAGGTCACCTACGACTACACCCACGACCCCAACGACCCGAACGACCCCAACGACGACGATCTGTACGCCGCCTCCAACGTCACCAAGTACTACTACTACGACACGCCAGCTGGTGGCGACGGTGCCTCCTCACCGGTCCTGCCGCAGGTGGTCGAGATCAAAGACGGCGATGGCGACACCACCGATCAGTTCGTGTGGGGCCCGGCCTACGTGGATGAGCTGCTGCTGCACGAGCGGGACGCCGACGGCGATCCCAACCACGTCCTCGAGCAGCGGCTCTACGCCGCCCACGACACGCTCTACTCGGTGCTGGGGCTCATCGACGAGGACGGCAACGTGGTCGAGCAGTACAGCTACAGCCCCTACGGCTCCGACCCGACCGACCCCCGCAAGGGCGTGGCCCGCATCACCGACGGCGACGAGAACGAGCTGACCCCCGACGACTCGGTGGCCCAGTACCTCTACACCGGCCGGCAGTTCGACAAGCCCGTCGGGCTGAACTACCACCGGGCCAGAAGACTCAGCCACAACCTGGGGAGGTGGACGAGAAGGGATCCGTTAGGAGTCAACTTGCGTCTGACGGCGGGGTGGATGTCAGGAGGCGACGATCCGTGGCAGGCGATAGCCGTGTCTGAGTGCCTTGGCTCGCAGGGATAGTCGTGCGAAGCGCACCGGTTATTCTTTCTTACAGCTCGCGCGACCCCAGCAGAAACCGCTGACTGTGACATGGCGTATCCTATTGTGGACCGTCAGGTTCGGCCAGAGTGCTGGCTTCACGCTGCGGGGAGATCGCGCAGAAAGGCCCTGCTTCTTGTATCGCTTCTGTAACGCGCCATGTGTGGGTCGGTTAAGAGCATAGCGGAACGGAATCGCCTCCGTTCCGCACGGTTGGGGCTCGACTGAGAATCGGGAGCGATCGCCATGCGTTCCCCCCGTTTGACGTTGCGGTAGACTGGGTGGATTTAGGTACGAATGGTAACGAGGGGCTCTGAAAGCCTCCCTGCAAGCCATGATGGCGTGTAACCTGTTGTGACAGTTGGCGTTAGGCATTGGGATGGTGAGAGGGCCGATGATGCGGCTGTGACGAGCTTCTCGAAGCATGCCTTTGCGCTGGGGGGGGGCAGAAGGGCTTAGGGGCTCTGATCGGTTTCGGTGCGGTCGACGCCGAACGAGGGGTTTGTGGCCGTGGCCGCGGGCTGGTTTACTCGCAGGGAGGCGCTGCGCCGGCCATTGCACTCGTGGGCTAGGGCCAATTCCGTGTCCTGCTCCTGTGGTAGCAGGGCGTTGCCGGCCGACAGCCTGGGTCGTGGCGGAGTCTGCCTGGACTTCAGAGTTGACGGGGCTCACACCGAACTTCGCTTACTTGTGTACTGATAGATACCTATGAATACTTTTGCCAAGATCAGTTTCTTGCTTGACGAGGTTGGGACATTTGATTATTTATTGCATATTCTTTGGCGTGGGTCCACAGCCGTTTGGGCCTGTCTGTTTCCGACGTATCTGCTCTGGGGTAGAGGCACGGTAGTGCGGTGGTTGAGGTGGCCTTCGGGCCCTTCATCGCTGTGCTTGGTCCGGGATGGATACGGGCTGCATATTGGGCCCGATGAAACGATAGAGCAGGCTCTTAGTGACTCTGGAGTTCGACGCGACACGTCGGGACGGATCTGCGTGTCGCCGGACCTCGTGCAGTGGAGGGGTGCCCGCTCGTCGTAGCTTCTTTTCCATCGTGTGGATGCGAATGGCCGAACGGAGGCAGGTTTCCTGCCTCCTCTGGGTGTGCGGTTGGATTGGCGCAACGCGGCATTCATGATGATTTCGGCTGGTGGCGCGGGGGAAGGTGTGTCCACCCGGATTGTCTGTTTGCGCGGTGCAAGTCATGAAGAATACTGAGTTTGGGATAGGTGTTTCTGAATCGGAGGATACCCGATGCGTACGACACTGAGTTGTCTTGTGATTGCTTCGCTTTGGCTGCTGCTGTGCGGAGCGAATGGGAGCGCGGCCCCTAATCCGACGCTCACGGCCATACCCGACAACACGGCGCTTGACCTGGGCGCGTTCACTCCGGAGACGCCCGCGGGCTCGTCGCATAATGCGAACAAGGTAACCGACTACAGCGGTTTCACGTACGACCCCGCGGGACACCAGATGCTGCTGTTCGGCGGCGGGCATGCCACCACGCACACGGATACGGTATACTCCTTCAACTTCCAGACACTCACATGGGACAGCCTTTACACGCCTGTGCCTGTATCCCACTATGACGTTGCCAACTACAACTCCACTTATTGCGCCTGGGAAAACCGTTCCAATCCCTCGATCACGCCGCTGGCGCGACACACCTACGATATGCTGGTGGTGCCGGGGAACCGCGGGACCTTCCTGGTGTTTCACCGGGGTTCGGGGGTGAGTTCGGAAATGACGGCGGAGGACGTGGGTGGCACGGCCTACCCGGGGAGCCCGTACCTGCCGGAGTACAACGTTGCGGGGAACTCCTGGCGCTGGATAGACGACGGCGCCAACCCGCCGCCGAGCGGTTACGGGAATGCCGCCTATGAGTACGACCCGGTCTCCGACAAGGTCATCGCGGTGGCCAGTAACGGTATCTGGACCTACGACCCCGATACAGATAGTTCCAGTAAGGTGGTCAGTTTCAGTCAGAGCAGCATGAGCTACGCCAACGACCTCGTCTACTTCCCGCCCAATCAGAAGATGTACTACATCGCCCGCGGCTCGCCGGTGCGGGTGTGGGAAGTGACGCTGGACCGGACCACCTGGTCGAACTCGACCGCGGTGGAAGTCACCGGCATGACCGGAACGCCCAACGCCCAGGAGACCGGCTGGGCCTATGATAGTGCCAACCAAGTCATAGGCGGCGGCGTCAACAGCGGCATGTTCTACGCCTACGACCCCGTCACCAAGATGTGGTCCTCCAACACGATAACGGCCGACAGCGCGGGCGGGTACACGGTGGGGACGCAGCACTTCCATGCGATTGACTACGACCCGGTTGACTCTGTCTTCATATGCGTGGCCGATGGTTCCGGCGGCAGGCGGACCTGGGCGTACCGATACCAGTACGGTACGGTGCAGCCCTCGGTCCAGTTCGGCCAAGCCAGCTCGAACGGCGCCGAGTCGGTAACGCCGGCACTGCTGGCCGTGGTTCTGGCCCCGTCGTCGGCCGATACCGTGACCGTCAACTATGCGGTAACCGGCGGCACGGCCACCGGTGGCGGCGTGGACTACACGCTTGCCGGTGGCACGTTGACGTTCGACCCCGGCGTGACGACACAGAACGTCTTGATCGCGGTAGTGGACGACAGCTTGGTCGAGTCAGGCGAGACGGTCGAGGTGACGCTGAGCAATCCCAGCATCGCCTCGCTCGGGGTCAACACCGTCCACACCTATACGATTAACGACAACGATGCGCTTCCGACGGTGGCGTTCGATCTGACGGCGTCAGCCGGGGCCGAGTCGGTCACGCCGGCGAACCTGCCCGTATCGTTGAGCGCGTCGTACACATCGACCGTAACGGTTGACTACCACGTGACGGGAGGCACGGCCACCGGTGGCGGCGTGGACTACACGCTTGCCAGTGGCACGTTGACGTTCGACCCCGGCGTGACGACACAGAACGTCTTGATCGCGGTAGTGGACGACAGCTTGGTCGAGTCAGGCGAGACGGTCGAGGTTACGCTGAGCAATCCGACGGGCGCCTCGCTGGGCGGCAACACGGTGCACACCTACACCATCACGGACAACGACACCCCGCCGGGCGGTGCGGTCACGTCGGTGGTCATCAAGGAAATGGACAACGTCAGCACAGCCAACTATCCGGTGACGCTGTCGATGATCTTCAAGCAGGGCGACGTCGCGTCGAACGTGACGGCCCGCGTCGGCGCGCAGGAACTCCAGACGCAGACCGATGTTAAGATTCGATGGGGCGACAACAGCGTCAAACACGCACTGGTCTCCTTTGTGATTCCGCAAGTGCCCGCCAGTGGGCAGGTTACGGTGGACATCCTTGACGGCGGGACCAACTACAACACAGATTGGGTCACCGAGAGTGAGCTGCTGGCTACGGACTTCGAGGCATCGATGTCGCTGAGCGTGGGCGGCACGCCCTATACGGCTTCGGCGAGAACTCTCCTGGGCGGCATCGCTACCCCTCAGTACTGGATCCAAGGCGACGTCTGTTCGGAGTTTCTGATTCGGGACTTTGGCAGCAACATCGAGCAGCAACTCAACGTGCAGTACTACGTGCGGACCTATCCGGGCTGGAGCGGGTTCCGTGTATGTGCCGTCGTTGAGAACTGCTGGACGGAGTATCGCGGCAATTTGACGTACGACTTCGATCTGAAGCTGGGCAACAGCAGTCCGGTCTCGGTCTTCGGCAAGACGGGTTTTGAGCACACCTTCAACGCCCGGTGGCACAGGGTTTTCTGGCAAGGCAACGAGCCGTCGGAAATTGAGATTCAGTACGATGTGAATTACATGATCTCAACGAAGATCGTGCCCAATTACGACACCTCCCTGATCGTGCCGGAAAGCATCATGGCCGGCGCCTATTCCGGCTGGCAAAGCTCCGGGCACGACATCATGGATAACGGCATCATAAGCACATACTTTCCCGCGACTGGCGGTAGGGAGGATCTCGGTCCGTATCCCACGTGGGCGGCCCGCTATCTGCTCACCATGGATAATCGCATGCGCGACATCACGCTTAGCTGCGGCGACCTGTCCGGCAGCGTGCCGATTCACCTTCGCGAATCGGACTCCTTGCGCCCGTCATACTTACACCCCATAAACATCGATGACCGGCCGACCGTCTGGTCCGGCTGGTGGGACTACGAGTGGCAGGACGCTGAGGATAAGCTGCCCGCCCCCATCGGTACGACCAGCAGCGAGTGGTCCGTGGATAAAGCTCACCAGCCGTCGCTCGCCTGCATACCTTATCTGGTTACGGGCGACTTCTACTACCTCGAGGAGATGTACTTCTGGGCCTCCTGGGACTTGAGCGACAGCAACCACACGTATCGCTATGACGATTTGGGTATCTTCCGTGATCAGGTGCGCGGAGACGCTTGGGCGATTCGGAACGTCGCCGATCCGGCCAATCTCGCGCCCGACGATCACGTCTTCGATAAGACGTACTACACGAATAAGACTAACAGTAACCTCACCTGGTGGTACGACCACTACGTAGTCAACGGCAACTACCCGGCCATCAAGTACTGGGGTAGGCAAAGCAACTGGGGATCCGATGGCGGCAGCGCTGACGGCAGCCTGGAGACATCGTGCCGCTACTACACCTCGCCATGGATGGACGATTTCGTTTTGATGATCCTGGGCCACATGAGGGACATCGGTTTTGCCTCATCGGGCCTGGTCGACTGGTGGGCCGATTCGATCATCAATCGGTTCAGTCATCCCGACTTCAATCCGTATCGAGGTGCGGCCTATCACGCGCCCACTGAGTACGATGACGGACAGGGCGGGGGAATTCCATATGCCACCTGGCTGGACGTCAATAATGCGTGGGTGGACGACGTCGGACCGTCGGACTTTGCGAACCCGGATTATCCGACCAGCTATAACTACATAGCCCGGTGCGCCATGACCTTCGTGACCCACATGCCCAACGGTCAGGCCACCTGGGACTGGCTGGATAACGCCCTCTATAGCAAGAGTGCTCTCAACGACGATCCGACCTTTGCATTCCTCCCGCGGACATTCGTGGCGGATACGACTGCTCCTGCCGCGGTGACCGATCTGGCTGCCGGCAACCCGACTTCGGCCAGCATCGACCTGGCCTGGACCGCTCCCGGTGACGACGGAAGCACCGGAACGGCCCAGAGTTATGATGTCCGCTACTCGACTTCGGCCATAACCGAAGGCAACTGGGCCAGCGCCACGCAGGTCAGTGGCGAACCCGCGCCCATGCCGGCCGGCACCGCACAGGGGGTGACCGTTTCGGGTCTAAGCCCCGGCACCACCTACTACTTTGCCATGAAGACCTCCGACGAGGTGCCGAACGTATCGGGTCTTTCGAACGTGCCCAACGAGACGACCACCGCGCCAGATACCACGGCTCCGGCGGCGGTTACCGATCTTGCCACGAGCAACCCGACTGGTGGCAGCATCGATTTGGGCTGGACGGCACCGGGCGACGACGGCAGTAGCGGCACGGCCAGCAGCTATGATATTCGCTATTCGACTTCATCGATCGATGAAGGCAACTGGGGTAGCGCCATCCAGGTCAGCGGCGAGCCCAGCCCGGCGGTTGCAGGCACGCCGCAAGGCATGACCGTATCCGGACTTAACCTGGAGACGACGTACTATTTCGCACTTAAGACCGCCGATGAGGTGCCCAACATCTCGTCCCTATCCAACGTGGCCAGTGGGACAACCGCCCAGGCAGCTGAGTTCACGGTGACTTTCCAGAACGGGGTCAGTCCGGACGCCTCCTATGCCGGTTGCGATGACAACTGGATTTACGATCTCTACCCCGACCTCAACTACGGCAACAACGACTGGGGCAACGGGGTCGGTTTTTATGCCTCCGGCGTGAAGCGCAGTCTGATCAAGTTCGACGTCAGCGCCATCCCAACAACGGTGACGGTGATGTCCGCCAAGCTTCAGATCATGATCGAGAAGGCCGACGGCACCAAGACAATCGAAGCTTACCAGGTCTATCGTCCATGGACGCGCACCGGCAGCACCTGGAACAACTATGACGGCGGCAGCCTCTGGGCCTCGGCAGGGTGTTCAGATACTACTGTCGATCGCAGTGGTGTCCTTGCCGGTAGTGTCGTCATTGCCAGCGGTGATGTTGGTCAATGGAAGGAGATCGACCTTGATGCGGGCCTCGTTCAGGGATGGGTGGCCGGGACGAACCCGAACAACGGTGTACTGTTAAAGGCCGTCGACGAGGCCGCCCTGGAAATCCGATATCGTGCCGAGAACTATACCACCGTTGGCGAGCGTCCTAAACTGGTCGTAACCTATATGGATCAGGCCCCGGAGCTTCCCGTCGTGGGGTTTGATCTTGCCGCCTCGAGCGGCGACGAGTCGGTTACCCCGGCGAACCTGGCGGTCTCGCTCAGTGCGGCCTACGTGCAGACGGTAACGGTGGACTATGCGGTCACCGGCGGGACGGCGACCGGGGGAGGTGTGGATTACACACTCGCGGCCGGCACGCTGACGTTCGACCCCAACGACATCAGCAAGACCGTGGCCATCACCATCGTCAACGACGGTCTGGTCGAGGCAGACGAGACGATCCAGGTGACCCTCAGCAATCCGACGAATGCCACACTGGGGACCAACACCGTTCATACCTACACGATCCTGGACAACGACGTACAGCCCGGGGACGGCACGGGCCTGACCGGCGACTACTACGACAACATCGACTTCACGGCCTTTGTGCTCAGCCGCGTGGACGCAACCGTGAACTTCAACTGGGGCAGCGGCTCGCCCGATCCGTCGATCGGGGTCGACACTTTCTCCGTGCGGTGGACCGGCCAGGTTCAACCACTGTACTCGCAGACCTACACGTTCTATACCAACACCGACGACGGCGTGCGGCTGTGGGTCGACAACCAACTGGTCATCGATCAATGGGTGGATCAGGGCCCCACCGAGGTCAGTGGGACGATCACCCTGTCGGCGGGTGTGAAGTACGACATCGAGATGGAGTACTACGAGAACGGGGGCGGGGCGGTGGCGGAACTGCGCTGGTCGAGTGCCAGTCAGACCAAGGAGATCATTCCGCAGACCCAGTTGTACCCAGCCGCCGCGATGCCCACCGTGCAGTTCGACCTGACAGCCTCGTCGGGGGCCGAATCGGTTACCCCAGCCAGCCTGAGCGTTTCGCTCAGTGCGGCCTACGCACAGACCGTTACCGTCGACTACGCGGTCACCGGCGGCACGGCCACGGGCGGGGGTGTCGATTACACCCTGGCGGCGGGGACGCTGACGTTCGATCCCAACGACGTCAGCAAGACCATCGCCATCACCATCGTCGAAGACGGTCTGGTCGAGGCG
>DATKUK010000028.1:0-16353 GCA_035530655.1 Phycisphaerae bacterium | reverse complement strand
ACATGCTGGCCACCCTGCGGCAGGAAAGCGTTCGCCAGCAGGTTTCGGCGCTCCCGCTGACCGGCCGGGGTAGCCGAAACGTCCTGAAGTCCTTAATCCACGCGGTCAAACAGGCCGCATAAGTGCGAAAGTCGAACTTAGGGCCTCAGCGAATTCTCGGTCTTGCTGCAAGTCCAGTCCCTGCCGGTACATCTCATACGCATGGGCGGTGTCGGGTGATACGTCAAACTGATCCGCCTTCAGCACGATCTTGTCGGCGGCGTCACCCAACGTGATACGTTGGACGGCAAGGCCGGCAACATGTTTGCGGTGCACGCCCAACACAAACCGAAAGACCACTTCAGCCGTACGCCCAGATTGGCGCAGAAGTCTGTCGGCCTGGGCGGCCGACAGGCCCGCGACGCGGCAGGCGTACGGTCGCACGGTGCGAAAGGTCACCATCACATCATCGGCGTTGTCCGGGCATCGCGCAATCGTGGTCGTGGGTGTGTCGACCAGCGTCACGTTGCGTAGGATCCGCAAGGCTCGGCGCTGTAGCCAGCGATCGCGGCGGTCGGGCGCGGGTTCGGCTTGGCCTCGCGCCTGAAGCAGGATCAGTCGTTCGACAACATGGTTGAAGGCGATTCGATCATCAGGCTCCAGGGCCAGTACATCCTCAAGAGTCTGGAGCGTTACCGGCCCCTCGTTGGTGTGAGCAGGCACGTCGGCTTGGGCAATCGGTGCGTCCGGCACTGCTTGCGAGCACCCGGCAATCAAACCGCAACCAATCGCGACCGACAAAGCCCACAGCAGCGGTGATTGCTGGGCCGCGGGCGTGACTTTGCCCTGACGGCGCGTCGATTTGGATGATGACCTCATCAACTACCTCAACTACCTCGGCTGGGGCATCTTACGCGGCGGGGGTATCTTGGGAGGGATGATTCCGGTGAGGCGCATACACAAAAAACAACCCCTGTCCGTAGCCACCGTGGTTTTGACAGGGCTGTCACGCGCAAGGCGCATGTATGCCCCACGGTTCTGCCGGAGCAGACCACTCAGTAGGCTGGCCGCCACAAGGGCAAATCAGGCACCTGCCCGTTCCGCGCAGCGGTCCGTTTACCTGGTTGTCTTACGGCGGGGCGGGCTCGCTACAGCCAGCTAAGGGGGTTCAGCCAACTCCAGTCGCAGCCGGTCGAGGAAACCACCAACACCGTCATGGCCAGCGCCATTGCCACCTGCTTGATTCGGTTCATAGTCTGCAACTCCTTTTAGGAGGGGGAGTTTAGCGTCGAGCTGTCGGGTGTCAAGCGAGGAGTCGGAGGTTTTGCCGGCCGGCCAAGGTGCTCTATCGGCCGGCGGCATACTAATTGTTTAATAGATTGGGCTTGACTCATCCGCCGACGCGTGGCATTCTATTAAAGAATTAGTACGCGTGGGGTCTGCAGGGAGGTCGTACCGTGGCTCGACCCGCATCTCGACATCCAACGGAGTTGGAGCTGGCGATTCTCAGGATCCTCTGGCGGCAGTGGCCGGCGCCGGTGCGCCAGGTCCGCGATGCACTGGCCGAGGACCGACCGCTGGCCTACACGTCGGTGATGACCACCATGAACATCATGGTCAGGAAGGGCTATCTGAAGCGCCGCAAGGACGGCAATACGTACCACTACAGTCCGTGCCTCAGCCGGCAGGTCACCAGCCGGCGAATGCTTCGCGACCTGGTGTCGCGCGTGTTCGACGGGTCGGCCGCCTCGCTCATGCTGAATTTGCTTGAGACGGGCGACATCGACGAAGCGGAACTGCGCAAAATGCGGGAATTGATCGAACGTAAAGGCAAGGAGCGATCGCCATGAACCTGTCGAACCTACTGGACGCGGCGTGGTGCGTACGATTGACCGAGACGCTCCTGCATTTTGTATGGCAGGGGGCTTTGATCGCGCTGCTGGTGTGGGCGGCTGTTGGTGTACTGCGGCGCGGGTCGGCCAACGCCCGGTATACCGTGTGTCTGTGCGCCTTATTCGTGATGGCCGCGTGTCCGCCGGCGACATTCGTGGTGCTCGAAGCGTCGAGCGAACCTGCACCCGCCGTATCGGGGGCGCATCCGGCGGTGACGGGTGCGGTTGCGGCGGGTGAGGCAGCGCGCGACTGGCCGCGCGAACGTTTGGGTCGTCGCCGGCACGACTGGGGCCGTGCGCCAGCCGCCCCGGCGGCAACCGACCAAGCCGGGCACTCCGGCCGGTCGGTGTCCCACTGGCGTGCGCTGAGTGCAGCGGCGTGGCAGCGTTACGCCCCGTATGCTGTGGCCTGCTACGCGATCGGGGTGTTCGTCATGCTGGTCAGGATGCTGGTGGGTGTGGGCGGTGGTCAGCGCCTGCGACGAGAGAGCCAGATCGTGGAAGATCGGGCGTTGCTCGGAGCGTTCTGGCGCCAGGTGCGGCGGATCGGCGTGCGGTCGGCGCCGGTACTGCGATACTGCGAACAGGTCGCGGTACCCACGGTGGTGGGGGCGATTCGCCCGATGATCCTTTTGCCGCTATCGCTGGCCAGTGGGTTCACGGCTGAGCAGGTGGAGGTGCTGCTGGCTCACGAGTTAGCCCATATTCGCCGCTGGGATCATCTGGTCAATCTGTTACAGCGCCTTATCGAGGCGGTCCTGTTTTTCCACCCGGCGGTATGGTTCGTCTCACGCCGGGTTCGCGTCGAGCGGGAGCGGTGCTGCGACGACATGGTAGTGGCGCATAGCGGCGGGCACTCGGTGTATGTCGATTCGCTCGTGCGAATGGCCGAACTGAGCTACGCGTCGGGACACCCAAAGCAGCTCGCCTCGGTGGCAGTCCTTGGCGCGGCCGATCGGCCGTGTCAGTTGCGGGATCGAGTCGCTCGTCTCCTTGAAGGCCCGAGATCCGACGGCCTGCGCCTGGCACGAAGCTGGGTGGTGGTTCTCGCTCTCGTGGCTGCGGTGGCCGTCTTTGCCTCGGTACGATCTGCTGCCGCCGACCGCGTGGACGCAGACGCCCCGCAGGAACAGGTGCAGTCAGCGGGCGACTCGTCCGGCACTTCCGGTGACCGGGTCGGTGCGGGCGAGACGGTCGAGTTTGACTTACGTTTCGAGAAGCTGCCGGCCAAGCAGGCGGACTACTACTGCATCCAGGGGATGGGTCGGCCCAACGACGGCTTCGAGAAGCCGTCCTTCTGTCAGTCGCAGAACGCGAAAGTATGGCATAGCCCCAATGGCACGTTCCGCACTCCCATCCTCGTGGACGAGTCCAAAGGGACGGGCGCGGGGTATGACACCCTTTATATCGACTTCAACAACGATGGCGATTTCCTGGATGATCCGATCTACAAGATTTCGGCGTTTGACGGGGACAAAGGACCTGACACGGGGAATGTGCATGCCTACTTCGAGAACGTCTATATGGTGTGCAACCCGGAACGTGACGAGTACGCCCACGTTCAGATGTTCATCGAAGGGTACGGCGAGAGCGGCGACATCAGCAACTGTGTCATCATCCCGCAGCAGTGGGCCGTCGGTACGATGACGGTTGGCGACAAGAAGATGCCGATTGCGCTGATCGACCGTGACTGGAACGATCGCGTGACCGACTTCGGCGGCTACAGGGAGGGCGACAGCAGGCTCTTCCGCCGCGGCGACTACTTGCTGCTGGGCATCGACGGGGAGGAAAGCCTGATTCGGGGCGAACAGTGGCTCGGTCGGGACGGATCGGCTCGCGGCATTCTGGCCAGGAACCTCGTGCTCGACTCGGGCGCGTATGAGTTCGAAACGCTGTCCGAGGACGCGGGCGGCGTGACGATGCGGCTCCAGCCGGCCGCGCCGGCGGGCGGTACGGTCGAGCTGCCGACCGGGGCGAGGGACAGTCGTTTGTTGATGGTTGGCGCCGAGACCACGGTGCTGCTGAGCGCCCCGGGCGAGAGCATCGAGGTGCCGGCGGATGCCTACTATCTGCCACACCACAACAGGACGACAGTAGAAGTCCAGGAGGGCGAGTCGGTTTCGGTGCAAGTGCCGATGGTCTCGGGTACCGTTGTCGACGCTACAACAGGTCAGCCTGTGCCGGAATTCACCGTGATCCCAGCGACCGTGTATTCGCAGGATGGTCACATTTCGGTGTCGCGTTCGCGTGGCCGCACGTTCACGGGTGGGCGTTACAGTATCACGTTCGATAGGCCTTCCAGCGGGACCAACTACCGGTACAGGGTGTGGGTTGAGGCAGACGGATACTACCCAGCGGAATCCGAACCGTTTGACGTGGGCGCCGGCGAGCAAATCCTCGATTTCTCGCTGACACCGGGCTACGGGCCGTCGGGTGTTGTCAAGTCAGCCCACGGGGCGCCGGTAGCGGGTGCCAAAGTGGGCTTGGCGACAAAGAGGAACAGCATCTACGTACGAAACGGGGAACTCCGCCTAGCCGGTCACGAGATCGTCGTCGAGACGGACGCCGCTGGCGCGTTTTCCTTCCCGCCACGGATCGATCCCTATGCTATGGTTGCCGTTGCCGACGAGGGTTTCGGGCAGGCGACACAGGAGCAGTTCGAATCGTCCAGACAGATCGTTCTCCAGCCGTGGGGACAGATAGAGGGTGAGCTTCGCATCGGCGCCAAGCCGGGCCAGCGCCAGCAGATGAGGATATGGCATGCAGAGCAACGTCCCTACGAGCCTGATCGGCCTCGCATCGACTTCGGTTACGACGTTGGCACGGATGAGAAAGGCCGGTTTACCGTCAGCCGCGTACGGCCCGGCGAGGTGCAGGTCGGGCGATCGATCAGACGGGGCCGCATATATCTCACGTCACACGCCAAGACCATTGACGTAGAGCCGGGCCAGACGGCGCGGGTCACGATCGGCGGGACGGGACGGCCCGTGATCGGCCGCGTCACCGCTCCGATGACGCTGGCCTTCGAGATCGACTGGACCAGCGACTACGCCGACAACACGATTCAACTCAAGCAGATCGGGCCATCCCCGCCGAAGGACCTCCCGCCAGAGCAGCACCGCGAATGGTACGCGAAATGGAACGAGTCGAAGGAGGGCAAGGCCTACCGACGGGCGGCCCGATACTATGCGGTCATTGTCAAGCCGGATCGGTCTTTCCGTGTCGAAGACGTGCCGGCAGGCGAATATGTGTTTGAGATAGGATTCCCCGCCAAGCGGGATGATGGCGACGACCCATCGTCGCGGCGCAGGTTCCAGCAGGCGGTCTACGCCCGTCATAGGTTCGACGTACCGAAGATGGAAGGCGGGCGCAGCGACAAGCCTCTCGACCTGGGCGAAGTGGAGCTTCGGTTTATGAGCCGCGATGTGGCCGGCCGTCCGGCCGCACCATTCGATTTGCAGGGGCTTGCCGGCGGGCGCGTGCGTCTGGCGGACTACCGCGGACAGTACGTGTTGCTTCACTTCTGGCTGTCGTCGTGCGAGCACTGCGTCAAGGAGGCCGAGGGCCTGCGGGCAATTCGCGACGAGTACCGAGAGGACGACCGACTGGCGATCGTCGGTGTGAGCCTGGACGCAAGCTCGGCCGACGCGAGACGATTTGCCTCGCGCCATGGCCTGCGGTGGGCGCAGGGCTGGGCGGGAGACTGGTCGACGGCGAAGATCGCCACCGACTACGACGTGCGTGCGGTTCCCCTATCCCTGCTTGTCAGCCCGGACGGCCGGGTCATGAGGAGCGGCCTGGGTGTTGAAGAGTTGAAGGCATTCGTCGCCGAGCGACTCAAGCGTGACGAGGCCGCCAAGGCGGCGGCTGCGGAAAACGAAGGGCAGGCCGACGATGCCGCCCCGGGCGACGCGAAAAGCACGGCTGCCACTCAATCGGCTGCGGAGTAGCTGTGGTCGGGACTGAGTCGATCCGAACTGTCGCGCGCGTCTTATGCTGGTTGGGGCGCCCTACACCCGCACGACCGGCTGGGGGAGGATGTTCTTGTGTTTGGTGGTCCGCAGGCGTCGAGCGTTCTCGCGTGCCCGCTGGCAGAGGCCCGTCGACCGATACGTCCACGAGTAGTCATATTGGGCGTGGTCGGCGGCGAGGTAGTTGACCACAATGTGAACCGTCCCGGACGAGAAGTACTCGCGCGTCACGTCGAGGCTGGTTGCCGGGGACATATGACTGAGGACGTCCTTGGATTGCTTGTCGATGATCGACGGATCGCAGATCAGGTCCCAGGCTGAAGCGAGCCGACCGTCGGATTTCTGGAAGAACTTGCCACGGATGTCGAAGTAGGCCCACGCACCCTCAACGTGGAGTTCGTTGACGCCGTGACCGGAGCTGGAGGCGGGGTCGTCGAAGTCGAAGGGCGTCATGTGTCCGACGTAGCGCGACGGTATCCCCACAATCTGGGCCAGGACGCCCAGCACGCGGGCCATTTCGTTGCACATGTTGGAGCCCTTGCGGATGACCTCCTCTTCGGCGCCGCCGTGGAAGGGCTCGCCGTCGGGGTTCGGGTAGGTTCGAGGGATGTCCCGCACCCAGTCGCACAGGGCGATGGCCTTTTGCCTGTCGGTTTTCAGGCCCGCCGTGACCGCATCGACGATTCTTTCGAGGAACACGCGCGTGCCCCGCGCAAACGGCTGATCGAGCGGGGTGAAGTCGCGGTAGAGTGCTTCGGCTGTCTGGTCGGTTAGCACCACCGCCTGGTGGAAGAAGACGTGGTCCACCGTACCTTGCCGGTAGACCGACATGCTGTAGGTGCTGTTTTCCAGCAGCACGGCGGCGTGCTGGGGGTCCTGACATCGGGCGTGCTGCCCGGTGTAAGGGGTCAGATCCATATCGGGCTCCTTACCAGGCCGTTCGGCCGCATGAACCTCCATGAAATGAGGCATCGCAGCCAAAGGCCATCCTCGCCGCCGGCCTGCCCGGCGAGCCACAATGCCTTGCGCGGGCCGACCAGCGGGTATAGAAGATAGTGGAACGAGCGCCGCGATGGAACCGGCCACATCGATCCCTTAAGCAGCCGTGTGTCAGGGTTACAGTCTTCCATGGTTTCGGGCCGACAGCACCGGCCCGAGTTCACGTCGCACTACGAACAGCTTGACAGCCGGAGCGTTTTGCGGCATGTCCTTGGCGCGATCGTTCGGCTGAGGCGATGGGTCGTCGCGGCTTGTGCGATCCTTGGAGGAAACAGGATGGCCAGGCGCCGCGCGCATTATGTGTTGAGCACCCACTGGGACCGCGAGTGGTATCAGGCGTTCCAGGATTTTCGGTATCGGCTTGTCGAATTGTTCGATCGGGTGTTCGAAGGTTTGGCGGACGGGCGACTGGCGGGTCCGTTTCAGACCGACGGGCAGGCGATCATCCTGGAGGATTACCTGGAGGTTCGCCCCGAGCGCCGTCAACAAGTCGAGCAGTTCGCCCGAGATCGTAAGCTGGTGATCGGGCCGTGGTACGTGCTGCCCGATGAGTTTCTGGTGTCGGGCGAGTCGCTGATCCGCAATCTGTGTCTGGGGCGGCAAGTGGCCAGGTCGCTTGGCGGCGAGCCGTCCAACGCGGGCTTTGTATGCGATTTGTTCGGGCACAACAGCCAGATGCCGCAGATCTTTGCCGGCTTCGGCATACGGGGCGGGTTCGTCTGGCGGGGGCTCAATACCGTCGAAACACGCCACGTGCTCTGGCGCGGGGCCGATGGGACGGTGCTGCCATGCTACCGGTTCGGCCACCATGGCTATACGGGCTACGCCCATGCCGTCCGTCATTCGTTCGATCAGGACCACGTCTTCGACGCTCGGCAGGCGTCTGCCGACCTGGCGGCCTTTCTGGCCGACCAGGCGCAGCAAACCGAGATCGACCCGATTCTGCTGTTCGACGGGGGCGACCATCAGGAATGGGATCAGCCGGTGTACGCGGTTTTGGCCGAGCAGATGCGGCGATCGGACGGTGGGTTCGAGATCGTTCACACATGCCTCGACGAGTACCTGGAGGAGATGCTCAGCCAGACCGATCGGATTACCACGACGGTAGAGGGCGAGCTTCGAGAGCCCGGGCGCCATCCAGGCGACGTGGACAACCAATGGGTCATCCCCGGCGTGCTGAGCAGCCGCGTCTGGGTCAAGCAAGCGAACGCCGAATGTCAGACGCTGCTCTGTCACTGGGCCGAGCCGTTTGCCGCCTTGGCCCATGCGGCGCTGGGCTGCGACCTGCCGCAGGGCTTTCTGGACGTGGCCTGGCGATGGCTGCTGAAGAACCACCCACACGACTCGATCTGTGGCTGTAGCATCGATCAGGTGCACGAGGATATGAAGTTCCGCTTCAGCCAGTGTCGGCAGATCGCCGATCGACTCACCTGCGAGTCGACGTCGCGGATCGCGGCGGGTGTTGAGGGAGATGTCGCAGACGACGAGCTTCGCGTGGTGCTGTTCAATCCCATGCCGCAGTCGGTCGAGCAGATTGCCGAGCTGAAGCTGCAAATTCCCACCGATTGGCCCACATTCAATGAGTTTTTCGGATTCGAGCCCAAGCCGGCGTTTCGTGTGTTTGATGCAGATGGCGGGGAGATACCCTACCAGCGACTTGCGCAGGATATGAACCGTTCGAAGCGCCGTCTGCATCGAGTGAAGTTCCCGCAGTCCTACAGGACGCATGACGTGACCGTCGCGTTGCCTGTCCGCGTGCCGGCGTTGGGCTACCGCACGTTGACCGTTCGGGCCGGCGAGCCGGGCAGGCCGACGCGCCATCCCGAAGCGCCCGGTCTGGCCACCGGCGATCACTCGATGGCCAACGAGCACCTGGCCGTGTCGGTCGAATCCAACGGCACGGTGACGTTAACCGACAAGCGGACTCACCAGACCTATGAAGGCCTGCTGACATTTGAGGACACCGCCGACATCGGCGACGGCTGGTACCACGGCATGGCCGTTAACGATCAGGCATTCACGTCCGTCGGCTGTCCGTGCGACGTAGCCTTGGTGCACAATGGACCCATGCTGGCGACCTTGCGGGTTCGCACGACGATGTCGGTGCCCGCTGAGTTCTGCTTCGACCGGATGAGGCGGTCTGAACGCCTCGTGCCGATGGTCATCGACAATCTGGTGACCCTGCGCGCCGGCTGCGAGCACATCGAGCTGCAAACGATCGTGCACAACGACGCCGACGACCATCGACTTCGCGTGCTGCTGCCCAGCGATGCCGACGCCGAAACGTATCTGGCTGACACACCGTTCGATGTGGTCCGGCGTCCGATTGCTCTGCGTGAAGACAACCACCTGTACCGGGAACTGGAGGTCGAGACCAAGCCGCAGCAGAGTTGGACGGCGGTGCACGACGATCATCGCGGGCTGGCGGTCGTCAGCGCGGGCTTGTGCGAGTCGGCCGTGCGCGACTGGCCACAACGCCCCATCGCGCTGACCCTGTTTCGCGCCACGCGGCGAACGGTCATGACCGACGGCGAGCCGGCTGGACAGCTTCGTGGGAAGATGGCTTTCCGCTATTGGATTATGCCCCTGCGTGGTCGCCCCGACGTGTCGCGGCTGTGCCGCATGGGTCAGCAGATCGCCGCGGGGCTGCGCGATGTGCAATTGCGCGTGCCCGACGTCGTGCGGTACCCCGACGGGGCAAAACTGCCGCCGACCGGCGGATGGTTCGCGATTGACGGATCGGCCGTGGTGACCAGCGTCCGGCAGGTTGGCAAGGGATTGGAGGTCCGCATGTTCAACCCGACCGACGAGCAGACGACTGCGGCCCTGCGCCTGGGAGAACTCTGGCGGGCCGGATGGCGTCCGACGCGGGTTGAGTTCGTGGACTTCGAGAGCCGCCCCGTCGAACGCGGCGCGTCGCTGTCTGATGAGATATGCGAGGTGCCCCTCAAACCCAAGCAGATCGTGACGCTGCGGCTGACTTGACCGCAGTATAGGTACGAGTATTCTTCGGCTATGAGCGATCCCGACCCAAGGCAGACCGACGAACGCTTCATGCGTGCGGCGCTTCAGGAGGCAGCCATTGCAGCCGACGAGGGTGACGTGCCCGTCGGCGCGGTCATCGTCTGGCAGGGCCAAGTGATCGCACGCGGACGCAATCAGCGAGAGCTGCTGAACGACCCGACGGCGCATGCGGAGATTATCGCGATCACTGCGGCTGCTGAGTTTCGCGACTCGTGGCGCCTCACCGACTGCACGCTCTACGTCACGCTTGAGCCCTGCCTGATGTGTGCCGGGGCCATTATCAACGGCCGTATCAGTCGCGTGGTGTATGGCGCCGCCGACCCGAAGGCCGGCGCGTGCAGGTCGCTCTATCAGGCGTTGAGCGACCAGCGGCTCAACCATCAGGCTGAGTGCATCGGGGGCGTGCTGGCCGACGAGGCTGCCGACCTGCTCCAGCAATTCTTCAAGACTCAGCGGGCGATGGGCAAGAAATAAGTGCTCACCGGGCAGTCCTGGCGGGCGTTGGACGAAGCTACCAACGCTCCAGGCTGGCAGGGCTTGGCTTCCACTGTGGCGTGAGCACGCGAGCTTCGACGACCTGGTTGGTTTCCACCTCGACGATCATGATGTCGGGTCGTGTGCGGCCATAGCGCCACGTGCGCAGCAACGCCGAGTTGGGTGAATAGGCCGCGTCATTGTTGGAGGCAAGCAGCCAGATGCGCTGCGACGGATTGAGCGGATTGCGGGCCATCACCGAGATCGCGTAACGGTCGAGTGCGTATTCCTGATCGAACAGTTTCGCCCGTCCGTCCGCCACGAGCAGGGGCCAGTCTTCGCCGACCAGTTGGGTGCTGACGGCGTTTCGGCCGGGCCTGCCGACCAGGATGAGGCTGCACCGTGCCAGTTCGTCGTCGGCAACTTCAGTATCGCGTTTGACGGGCAGGCGGACATAGTACGACGGGCTCGTCATGTCCCGCCCGGCCAGTTGACGGGCAAACGGCTCGAGATCGGCGGGTGCGATCACCATCAGTGGGCTACCGTCGTAGACATTGGCCACGCCACCCGCCTGATACCGAGTGAGGTCGAATTCCGGGGCGACGGCCCACTCCTCCATGAGCCATTCCAGCCCGGAGTGCTTGAAACGGCAGTAGGCCGACTCGGGTGCTGGGACAATCTGGCCGTCCACCGCCAGCTCGGCCACCTTCATGCCCGCGGCTCGCAGGTCGCCCAAATCGAGCGTGAAGTCGTTCACATTGGCCGTCGTTGCCACGAGTCGGTTGCCGAAGACCTCCGCTCTGACGGCCGCCTGTCGATGTGGCAGGGCGATCCCGAAAAGCGACACCCAGTAGTTTCGGATCGCCTGCGGGTTGGCCTCGTCGGTCTTGCAGATGACGCGGGCCGGCACCGATACCCGCCGCCATTTCAGCAGCCACTCCTCTACGCCGGTAAGTGGCACCCCGTGCCCGATAGCGGGTACGGCGGCCGCAGTTACGGGCGCAGAGACACTCCGCAGATTCGCGATATTAATGGACGTCCTGTTGTGGTAGCGCACAACGGGATCGTCCAAGCCGTGGAGAATGAGCGTCGGCAGGTTGACCAGGTTTTCCTCGTTGCCGTTGAGACCGGCACCGGCCAGAATGGCGATGGCTGCAAACCGGTGGGGATATCGCGCCACGATATCAAAAGTCGCAAACCCGCCGGCGCTGTAGCCATAAAGGTACACCCGGTCCTCATCGATGTTGTATTGGGACTGAATGTCGTCGATCACGTCGAAGACATCGCGGACCGCCAACGGCCCGTAGCGCCGCGCCTGCCGAGCGCAGATGCGCACCTTGATGTAGCGATTGTCATCGGCACTGTACCGCTCGAAGATCACGCCGTCTCCGTAGTGCGGATTGCCCGAGCCGTGCAGATAAACAATGAGCGGATAGGCGCGACGTTCATCGTAGTCGTCGGGTACGTAGAGGCTGTAAGGCTGGGCCGAGCCGTCAACCTGTGAGACGTACGCCTGCTCGCGCCACGGCGTGTGCCGGTAGGGGCCCTTCCCCTCGTAATTGCGGCGGCGCCGCAGCGCATCCAGCACGAAGGCGGGTTGGGTGTCGAAAAAGCCTGTCTCCTGGCGGATCTTCAGCCCCCGCCAGCAGGCCGCCGCGAGTTGACTGTCCAGCCCCCAGAGGTCGGCGGCGTCGGCTTCGAGAAGGCGCTCCAGTCGTCGGGTGGAGTTCTCCATAAGGGCCCAACCTGACGAGTCACGCGCCGGCGCGCGATCGCGCCATTCCTGCACAAGCAACCTGGCCAGCTCTCGAACGTCGGTACCGGCTTCGAAGGGCTGACGGTAGGCCACGTCCGGCAGGCGCTCGGTGGCCTGTCCCGACAAATCGAGGGTCCAGAACTGATCGGGCTTGTGCGCCTGCCCGATGATCCCAGCCAGCGACGCCCATCGGCGCTGACAGGCACGGGCCAGATTGAACCCGATCTGTCGCGCGTTGGGACGGGCCAATTGATCGAAGCGATCCAGGTCGATACAGATCTCAGCCGTGTAGCCGGTGGCCGACGCCACCGCTTTCAGCGCGAACGCCTCAGCCATCACGTCCGGCGCAATGCCGGGCGATTGGGCCGCACCGTCGAGGTCCACCGTGATGTGGTGGAAGCTGTGGCGAGTATGGCCGTTGTCCAGCCACAGTTCCAACGATTCGCGTTCGATCGCCTCTGCAACGACTTGCCCGTCCTTACTTGGCGGGATATGGCAATCGAGCCCGATCCAGAGCGATCGGCCGACGCGTACGAACCGCAACGACGTCGGGAAGTCCAGAAGCCCGAGGCCGTTATCCAGTCCAAAACGGGTATACGCCCGCGACATTCGCCAAGCGTCCTCGTGTAACAGCCCATCCAATTCCATAGCCGTGGCCGCCGGCACGCGCGCCACGGGCACCTCGGGCAGACGCGTCGCAAGCACTCCCGGTGCCAACTCGCGAGGTCGCACCGCCTCGCCGCTGCCGGTCGTCGCGCAACCCGCCAAGGCCGCCAGCAACGGCAGACAGAGAAGTCTCCAACAGCAACATTTCCGCATGTCAGACATGTTTCACATCTCCCCGCGCAGCCTGCCGTCTGTAGCCACGCCAAACGATGGCCTTGCCGTTCTGCACACCGTGCTGCACCGACCGGCCAAGTGTGACTTGGCCTGCCCGCGAAGGTTTCATCGCTCGGGCGGCTGGATCGGGTAAACGCCGAACCGGTCCACGCCCTCACGGAAGGCCTGGATATGGGCCTCGGGAAACGGCATGCCCTGGTCCGGGCCGCAGAAGTAGCCGCCCTGTCGTCCCAGCTGCCACATACGCTGCCGCGCTTCGGCGACGATACGCTCGATCGGCCCCGACATGATCGTGTCTGTGGATACCGCGCCCTGCAAAGCCATCCTGCCTTGCGTGGCCGATCGCACCCTGTCCAGATCGTTCGCCGTGGCCTGGACGGGGTTCAGCACGTCCACACCCAGCTCCATGAACGTGTCGAGAACCGATTCGATCTTGCCGCACGAATGAAAGCCGATGATGACACTGTGCTTGCGGTACAGGTCGAACAGGCGGCGGTATTCGGGAACGAGAAACTGCTCGACAAGATCAGGCCCGAGCAGCGGGCCGGCCTGGGTGCCAAGATCGTCGCCGAGGCCGGCCACCTCGATGCCGACGGCCAGATAGTGCCGCGCGACACCGAGCTGGAAGTCCATCACCCGATGCAGGATTTCCCGCGCGAACTGCGGCTCGGTGAAGAAGTAGGTCATGATGGTCTCCATCCCGACCAGCATGTACGTCTTCTCCCACAGCGTCTCGCGGTGGCTGCCGGACAGGAAAAGATCGTCACGGGGGCATTGCCTGGCCTTCTCGTAAACCCATCCGCTGATTCGTTCGTCGTCGGGGTCAGGCCAGCGGTAGGTCTTGAGCGCCTTGATCTCGGTGAGTGGATGGACTTGCGGGAAGCCCATCACGCCTTCCATCTCCTTTTTCCAGACCGTACCCCATACGTCGGTCCACATCGTGCCGACGGGGCAGTCGTGGCCGCCGTTCTCGTAGCTTTCGTGATTGCAGCCTCGGTAGTGCACACCGTGACTCGGCAGTCCCGAGACAATTCGTTCGGGCCGGTCGAACCGGAGAATTCGCAGGGCGTTTTCCTTGGCGTTCATGCGGCCGCGCTTTTGCCAACGGGTGACTGTGAGTTCACTACTTCCTGGCAAACACATTGATTCGGCGAAACGTCTCCCAATACCGACCGTCCGCCTGCCGTGTCCGCTCAAGCATACTCTCGACAGCCCTATCGCGGAAGCGCCGGCCGTCTTGCTCGTCAAGGTGTTGGAGAAACGGTATGATGCTGGGCTGCTCGATCCATCCGATCATGGCTTCAGCCGACGGGAAGTACTGGTCTGCGTCCTCGACCCACACGCGTGCGTCACGGAACGGGGTCCGGCTCAACAGACTGCGGTATTCCCGTACGTCGGGCATGTACCAGGGCCAGTCGAACTGTCGAAAAGACGCGGCAAAGGCATCCTGTCTCATCACCTCTTGAACGACGCGTATGAAGTGGCGGCAGTTGCCGTCGCCGGCGAAGTCAAAACGCAGCACGCCATCGGCTCGAAGCGCCCGGTAAACGTTGACCAGCAATCTTCGATGATCCTTGACCCAGTGGAGCGTTGCGTTTGAGAAGACCACATCAAATTCGCACGTGAAATGCAGATCATTGATGTCCATCAACTCGAACGAGACATTGCTGCAGGCATGGGTCCGAGCTGTCTGGATCATGCCCCTCGAAGCATCGATTCCCAAGACACTGCCCTGGGGTAGCCGTTGGCCCAACTGCGCAGTCAGCACGCCGTCGCCACACCCGAGGTCGAGGACCCGCTCGTCGCCCTTCAGACCCAACTCGGCGATGAGCTTTGCGCCCCATTGCTTCTGGTGCGACGACGCGGTTGTGTAGCGATCGCCGTCGAACTCGAATCGCATCGCCGGAACTCCTACCAGGTGGCGTCGGCCTCGGGCAGAGCGCATATCATGCGGGTGCTCCCGACACGCTGCAAGATATGAGATCTCTCCGTGTTGGGGGCGGCCTTGTATCCGCAGAGTTGAACCATCCCGGTGGGTCTGCTATACACCTTGGCCTGCGGGCCGATGGGAGTCGAACTCGCAGCAGGTGATATGGGAGTGCCAGACGATGATGGATCCAAACGATGTAATCACGCGTTACCCGGGCAATCCGATTCTGACCGCCAAGGACATCCCCGGTGCCCACTCGGTCTTCAACAGCGGAGTAGCCGAGTACAACGGGCGCTACGTCATGGTCATGCGGGTGGAAATCAAGACCGGCCAGCAGACCATGCAACTGGCCTGGAGCGACGACGGTATCCATTGGGATCCCGAGCCGCACAAGGTGCTCGAGCCGACCGAGGAGCCTTACCTGACTTACGAAGAGGCCAATTACGACCCGCGTGTCACTAAACTCGGGGGCACCTATTACATCATGTATTGCTCCGAGAACCGCTTCGGCGCCCAGTTGGGCCTGAGCAAGACCGAGGACTTCAAGACCTTCGAGAAGGTGGGCATGCAGGCCGAGCCCAACAATCGCAACGGGGTGTTGTTCCCTGAAAAGATCGGCGGGTATTACGCCCGGCTGGACCGTCCGTTCTCCGAAGGTGTCGCGGGTAACATGTGGATCTCGTTCTCGCCCGACCTGATCCACTGGGGACAATTCCGTTGCGTGATGGAAAGCCGGCGTTTCTGTTGGGACCGCGGCAAGATCGGCCCAGGCGCGCCGCCGTTTCGCACCGAAGAGGGATGGCTGGAGATCTTTCACGGCACAACGCCGTTCTGCAACGGCCTGGTGTATCGACTGGGCGTGGTGCTGCTCGATCTGGAACAGCCCTGGAAAGTGGTCGCCCGAGCCGAGCAGTACCTGCTGACGCCGCAGACCGACTACGAGCGGCACGGCGACGTGGACAATGTGTGCTTCGTCTGCGCTGCCCTGCCCGATTACGAAAACGACATGGTGCGAATCTACTACGGCGGCGCCGATACGTGCATGTGCCTGGCGACGGCCAAGATCAGCGATCTGATTGCTTTTGCCAAGGACGGCTAGTGCTCTATGACATTTGATTTTAGGATATAGCATTTTCTTGCCGATATCTCCATCAGGTCAAGGATGATTTGACGGAGAATTGCCATGAGCAAGAAATATGTCGTACGATTGACGGCGACGGAACGCCGGGAACTTGAGGCCATGGTCAAGAAAGGCAAAACGGTCGCGTACAAGATCAAGCACGCCAACGTCTTGCTGGCGGCGGATGCGGACGGCGCGGCGTGGCCCGACGCGCGGATCGCCCAGGGCTTCTGCTGCCATCCGCGAACGGTGGAGAACCTTCGCCGCCGGTTCGTGTTGGAAGGACTGGACGCCGCTTTGGAACGCCAAAGGCAGGCTCGCCCGTCGCGACAGCGCAAGTTGGACGGCAAAGGTGAAGCCCGCCTGAT